>JAWOJJ010000032.1:0-38045 GCA_046481675.1 Bacteroidales bacterium
TATTCCCAGGCAGCAGTAATAGCAACCCAGGTACAGGATTATAAATTCGGTATACTTATTGGTGAAAAAACAGCACAAATATCAACACATTATAGTTCCACACATCAGTTTGAATTACCCAATACAAAATTGCTAATACAATATCCCAAAGCGTATATTGTAAGACCAAATGGTGATACAAGGTTTGAAGGCGTTAACCCTGATATTATAGTTGAGGACAATACATTTACTGATAAAGATGAGATTTTGGAATACACCCTGGATTTAATAAAGCTGCCACCTCCGCAGGAAGGGTTGAATAATACCGCAGGTATTTCTTTTTAAGTTATCAGTGTCGTTTACCTCTTCCTGAAAAAAAAGAATCCCGCCAGTGGCGGGACTCAGTGTGATGACATAGCCGGGCAAATCCCGGCTTATTGCTGTATTATCCCAACAGGGATGCTATTCTGTCGGATTTGTATTTACCGGCCTTCAGGTTTTCCTGAACTTCAGCAAAACTATTTACTGTGTATTCCACATCTTCCAATGTATGTGCAGAGGTCGGGATGATTCTGAGCATGACCACGTCTTTGGGAACTACAGGGTAAACAACCATGGAACAGAAGATTTTGTAATTCTCGCGCAGGTCGATTACGATATTGGTGGCTTCAGCTATAGAACCCGAAAGGAAAACCGGTGTTACCGGAGATTCTGTATTGCCCAGGTTCAGGCCCTTAGCCCGTAAACCTGTTTGCAGTGCCTTAACAATGGTCCAGAGTTTTTCCCGTATCTCAGGTCTGGTTTTTATCAATTCCATTCTTTTCAATGCACCAATAACCATGGGCATGGGAAGTGATTTGGCAAACGTTTGTGAGCGCATGTTGTAGCGCAGGAAATTTACCACATCCTCATTGGCAGCAATAAAAGCACCAATTCCGGCCATTGACTTGGCAAATGTACTGAAATACAGGTCAATCTCATCCTGAACGCCAAAGTGTTCGCCAGTTCCGGCACCGGTTTTACCCATGGTTCCAAAACCGTGTGCATCATCAACCAACAACCTGAAACTGAATTTTTTCTTGAGCTCAACAATGGCTTTCAGATTACCCAGGTCACCTGCCATGCCAAAAACGCCTTCGGTAACAACCAGGATACCACCACCGGTTTCATTAGCCAGGTTGGTTGCTCTTTCAAGCTCTTTTTCAAGCTTTTCCATATTGTTATGCGGGAATACGAAACGTTTTCCCATGTGTAATCTCAATCCGTCAACTATGCAGGCATGTGATTCCGAATCATAAACAACCACATCATTTCTTCCGAGTACCGAATCGATAATGGAAATCATACCCTGGTAACCGTAATTCAACAGGAAGGCATCTTCCTTTCCAACAAATTCAGCAAGCTGGTTTTCCAGCTCCTCGTGTTTGCTGGTTTGTCCCGACATCATGCGGGCACCCATTGGATAAGCCATGCCGTATTCCTTTGCACCTTCGGCGTCAGCCTGACGAACCTCAGGAAGATTAGCAAGCCCAAGGTAGTTGTTGAGGCTCCAGTTCAACACTTCCTTGCCTCTGAACTTCATGCGGGGCCCTATTTCACCTTCGAGTTTGGGAAACATGAAATATCCATGAGCTACCTGCTGGTACTGACCCAGAGGACCTCTGCTCTTTTTAATCTTGTCAAATATATCCACGATAAAAAGAAATTTAGTTAATAAAAATGCTCAGCAAAAGTAATTTTTTTTGGATAACATTCAAGTGTCGCATTCAATAATTCCTGCAGATCCTGTTGTAACATGGCTTCCCGGACCGGCTGACACAATAATTCATGGTGGCGACAACAATCACCAGTTTGCAAGCGTTAAAAATTCATAATCATGGGCATTTAACCCATAAAAAGAAAGTGAAAAAATTGTATTCAATTAAAAAATTGTAACTTTGCGCGATGCTTGGAAAACGTATATATATAGTCTTCATAGTTTTGTGTGCAGTAATCACTGTTATTTCCTGCTCACAATATGAAAAAATTCTCAAAAGTGAAGATGTTGAACTGAAATACTCCAAAGCATTTTACTTTTATAATAAAGGTGATTATGTCAAAGCCGGAACCCTTTTTGATCAGCTGGCCCCGTTAACGCGTGGTACAAGAAAGGCGGATTCGGTTTACTTTTTTCAGGCAATGACTCAGTATAAGTTGAATGACTTCATCATTGCCGGACATTATTTCAATAACTTCGTGAAAATGTATGGTAACAGTAAATTCATTGAAGAGGCTGCCTATATGGAAGCTTACTGTTACTATATGCAATCTCCCCGTCCGGAGCTGGATCAGTCCAGCACGCTCAGTGCGATGGATGCCTTTAAGCTTTATATGATACGTTACCCGAAAAGCAACAGGGTAAACGACTGCATACGTATTGTAGATGAGTTGAAGGAAAAGCTGATGGAGAAAGAGTATATTTCAGCGCAGTTGTATTACAATCTTGACAATTACAAGGCTGCCATAGTAGCCCTGAACAATTGCCTTATTGACTTTCCCGACTCCAGATACCGGGAAGAGATCATGTTTAAACTTTTGAAGTCCAAATACATGTTAGCTGCCAACAGTGTGCATGCCAAACAGGTTGAGCGGTATCAGGATACAATTGACGAGTATTATTCCTTTATAACTGAATTCCCGGAAAGCAAAAACCGGAAAGACGCAGAAGATATGTATAAGGAAGCATCGAAATTTGCAAAAGAGCCAAATACAGAACTAACAGATAATTAATGGAACAAAACACAGATTTTAAAAGGTCAAAAGCACCGTCCAGCACAGTAACACGTGACCTGAACAAGTTAGAAGCCAAAACCGGCAATATTTATGAAGCAGTTGTGATTTGCTCAAAGCGCTCAAACCAGATCGCCATTGAAATAAAAGAAGAGCTGAACCGCAAGCTTGAGGAATTTGCCAATTACACTGATAATCTTGAAGAAGTTTTCGAGAACCGCGAGCAGATTGAAATATCCAAGTTTTACGAAAGGCTGCCCAAGCACACGCTCATTTCTCTGGATGAATTTGAGAACGACCAGATTTACATTCGCAAAGCTGAATAAACAGGCTTATCAACCATGCTGAGCGGGAAAAAAATATTAGTCGGTTTAACCGGCAGTATTGCGGCTTTCAAAACCGCCACGATCATCAGGTTGCTTGTTAAGGAGGGTGCTGAGGTGAGGGTACTGATGACACCCCTTGCCAAGGAGTTTATTACCCCGCTTACCCTGGCCACACTTTCCAGGAACCCCGTATATGCCGATTTCTTTGACCCTGCCAGCGGTAGCTGGAACAGTCATGTAGATTTGGGAATATGGGCCGATGCATTTGTCATTGCACCTGCATCGGCAAATACCATGGCTAAAATGGCTTCGGGGATCGCCGATAACCTGCTGCTTACCACTTACCTTTCTGCCCGCTGTCCGGTTTTTATCGCCCCTGCCATGGATCTCGACATGCTGAATCACCCGGCAACCAAAAAGAACATGGCCACCTTGAAAACTTATGGCAATATAATTCTGGAACCCGCCAGTGGCGAACTTGCCAGTGGCCTTATTGGCAAGGGCCGGATGGAAGAACCGGAACCGATTGTTCAGGCGCTGAAAAACCATTTCACCTCCACTGAAAAAAAAAAGTCCGGGAAAAACTAGCCGGTAAAACCATCCTGGTAACATCGGGACCTACCTACGAGCCTTTTGATGCAGTTCGTTTTATCGGCAACTACTCATCCGGAAAAATGGGGTTTGCTCTTGCTGAACAATTGGCCAATTCAGGTGCCAGGGTTATTCTTGTCAGCGGCCCGGTTGCACTGAAGCCGGTTCATGAAAACATCAGCCTTCACAGGGTTAATACTGCACAAGAAATGCTTTCCGCCTGCCTTACGTTTTTCAACAATACGGACGGAGCCATTCTTGCTGCAGCAGTGGCTGATTACCGCCCCAAATCGCCCGTTGGTCATAAGATCAAAAGTAAGTCCGTGAACCTGGTTCTGGAACTTGAACCCAATCCGGATATTGCCGCCGAGTTGGGAAAACTGAAGAATAAAGAACAGTTTCTTGCCGGTTTTGCCCTTGAAACCAACAACGAACTGGCCAATGCCCGGGAAAAACTGAAGAAAAAGAACTTCGACTTCATTGTTTTGAATTCACTGAACGACAAAGGTTCCGGATTTAACAGTGAAACAAACAAAATTACCATCATCGGTAAGAACAATAAAACAACCCGCTTTGAGTTAAAATCAAAGCACGATGTGGCTCATGACATAGTTGATTATCTAACCAAAATCATACACTGATGAAAAGGTTGTTACTGCTGGTATTTACAATTATTGCAGGCTACATGCTGCAAGCACAGGAGCTCAGGTGCAACATACAAATCACCACTCAAAACCTGCAGGGATCAAACAAGCAGATCTTTCAGACCCTGCAAAGTTCAATCAATGAATTCATGAATGGCCGGGCCTGGACCAACTATAAGTTTTCCAACAATGAAAGAATTGAATGCAGTTTGATGCTTAATATTCAAAGCTATTCAGGAGACCAATGCAAAGGAACCATGACACTGCAGGTGCGCCGGCCGGTTTACAATTCCTCGTTCAATACAGTTTTGCTCAATTATATAGATAACGATATTGATTTCACTTACCTTGAGTATGAACCACTTGAATACAGTGAAACAGCACATCTTTCCAATCTTACCTCTGTGCTGGCTTATTATGCCTATATTATCCTGGGACTCGATTTTGACTCTTTCGGTCTTAAAACAGGTACCGAGTTTTTTCAGAAAGCTGAGAAAATTGTGAACAACGCACAGAATGCGAAAGAAAGAGGATGGAGAGCAGGTGAAAGTACCAGCCGGAGAAACAGGTACTGGCTTGTTCATAACATCCTGGATGAAGAATACGCTCCCGTGAGGGAATTCATCTACAATTATCACCGTCTTGGGCTCGATCTGATGTACGATAAACCGGTTGAGGGAAGAATGGCCATTGCTGAAAGCTTCACTTTGCTGCAGGATTTATTCAAAAGCAGACCGGATCCGTTTATGCATTTTTTCCAGGTGGTACTGGACGCCAAATCGGATGAATTTGTCAGCATTTTCAAAGAATCCATGGATGATGAGAAAAGGCGGGTAACTGCTGTGCTGAACCAGATAGATCCTACCCATGCAGATAAATACCGCACTATTTTGAGCGGTTCAAAATAATGTTTGCTATCTTGCATTATTAATATTTCGGCATATGCTCTGCAACCTGGTGGTTGAGAATTACGCACTCATCAGTCATCTTGAAATTGAATTTAAGAAAGGTCTGACCATCATTACCGGTGAAACAGGTGCGGGTAAATCTATATTGCTGGGTGCACTTTCCCTCATCCTGGGCAAACGTGCTGACACTTCCGTGCTGTTAAACAAGGAAAGAAAATGCCTGGTGGAAGGCACATTTGACATCACCCA
Organism: Bacteroidales bacterium; assembly: GCA_046481675.1. Classification (GTDB taxonomy): domain Bacteria; phylum Bacteroidota; class Bacteroidia; order Bacteroidales; family UBA10428; genus UBA5072. The sequence goes on from JAWOJJ010000032.1 coordinate 5,467, forward strand.
TTACGGGCTGCAGGATTTCTTTACCGGGAACGGCATTGATTACGATAACCAGTTGATCATCCGGCGCGAAATTGCTGTTAGCGGTAAATCGCGTGCCTTTATCAACGACACCCCCGTGAATCTTGAACTGCTAACTGAATTGGGCAACAAACTGATCGATATCCATTCACAGCATCAGAACCTGAACCTGTCCGACAGTGTATTCCAGATGAAGGTACTTGACAGTTATGCTAAAAACCACGACTTATTGGATTCCTACAGGCTGCAATATATAGTATATAAGAATTTGCAGAAACAATACCGGCAAATGAACGATGAAGCTGACCAGGCGAAATCAGAACTCGATTATCTCCAGTTTCAGTTCACGCAGCTTCGGGATGCACAGCTTCGTGAAGGCGAACAGGAAGAGCTGGAATCTGAACTTGAAGAACTGGCTCATGCCGAAGAGATCAAAACCGGGCTTTCCACCGCTTCATCCCTGCTCCAGGGAGATGAGACATCGGTACTTCAGCAATTGAAAGATTGTTCTGTTGCCCTGAACCGGATACAGAAATTTTTACGGGAGAAAGAAAACCTGGCTGCCAGGATTGAATCGGTTTACATTGAAATCAAGGATATTGCCGGTGCAACCGAAGTGTTGAACAACCAGCTGACCCATGACCCCGACAGGATGAACCACGTAAGCGAGCGCCTCAACCTGCTGTACACGCTCGAAAAAAAGCACCGGGTTACCTCACTTGCTGAATTGATTGCCCTACGTGATCAGTTGAAAATCAAAGTTGATGAAATCAACTCTTATGATTTCAACCTGAGCGAAGTGGAGAAAAAACTAAAGGAAGCAGAAACTGCACTAACAGGCATATCCGACAAGCTTAACGCGCAACGGAAAAAAGCCCTGAACCCATTTGAAGACAAAATAACTGATCTCTTGCATGAGGTAGGCATTCCCAATGCAGGCTTCAGCATCAGGCTCGAAAAAACCAACGACTTCAATCCTTTTGGTTCCGATACCATCCAATTTCTCTTCTCGGCAAACAGGAACATGAACATGCAGGATATTGCCCGCGTGGCTTCAGGAGGTGAAATATCACGGTTGATGTTGTGCATCAAATCGCTGATGTCAGATTCTTCGGGAATGCCCACCATTATTTTTGATGAAATAGACACCGGTGTTTCAGGGGAAATAGCCGAACGAGTAGGCAACATCATCAGCCGGATGGCAGACCGGATGCAGATTATCAACATCACGCACCTGCCCCAGGTTGCCAGCAAGGGTAAAAACCACTTCCTGGTGTACAAGTCCGATGAGGATAATACCCCGGTAACCCGCATGAAACTGCTTACTCCCAAAGAAAGGCACCTGGAAATAGCGAAAATGCTGAGCGGCGAAGAAGTCACCCACGCCGCTCTTGAAAATGCAAGGGCTTTGCTGGGCAACTGATTGTATTTTTCATTTCAGGTCCATGGTTTATCTTTGCGGTTTACTTAAATACAAACAATATGGCATATAACCTGCTGAAAGGAAAGAAGGGCATCATTTTCGGAGCGCTGAACGATCGGTCGATAGCCTGGAAAGTAGCTGAAAAGGCACATGAGGAAGGGGCTCAAATCGTTCTTACCAATACACCGGTTGCCATGCGGCTTGGTGAGGTGGATGAACTGGCAAAAGCCTGCAACAGCATAGTGATTCCGGCTGATGCTACCAGTGCTGAAGATCTTGAGAACCTGGTGATCAAATCCATGGAATTCTTTGGCGGAAAAATTGATTTTCTGCTCCATTCCATCGGAATGTCTCCCAATGTAAGAAAAGGAATACCATACGACAACATCAACTACGATTACTACCTGAAAACGCTTGATGTATCAGCACTCTCTTTTCACAAGGTCATTCAGATCTGCCGCAGGCTTGATGCAGTTAACGACTGGGGTTCTATTTTGGCTTTGTCCTATGTGGCAGCCCAAAGAACGCTTTACGGATACAATGACATGGCAGATGCCAAAGCCCTTCTTGAATCAATCGCCCGCAGTTTTGGTTACATATACGGACGCGAAAAAAGGATCCGCATCAATACCATTTCACAGTCGCCTACATTCACCACTGCCGGAAGCGGTGTATTCGGCTTTGATTCGCTGATTGATTTCACCGAGAGGATGTCGCCCCTGGGTAATGCTTCGGCTGAAGATTGTGCTGATTATTGCATTACCCTTTTTTCCGACCTGACCCGGAAGGTTACCATGCAAAACCTGTTCCACGACGGAGGCTTCAGCAGCATGGGAATGAGTGAGAAAGCAATGACGCAGTATGACAAGAGCTTTAAGGAAGGCCAGGAACAATAAAAAAGATGACTCTTTCAACATCCGATAAAAAAATCCGGTCATTGGCATGGCCGGATTTTCTTTTTCAAACAATTAGGAAATTTAATAGCCGCACAACAAACACCCTTTAAATGCAATCTATTTGCACCTTTCAATATAGTCACCCGTACGGGTATCAATTTTAATGCGATCACCAATATTGATGAAGAGCGGCACCTTAAGCTGAGCGCCGGTTTCGATAGTGGCAGCCTTCAGTGTACGGGTTGCCGTATCACCCTTCATTCCCGGCTCGGTATAGGTAACCTCCATTTCAACGCTAAGCGGCAATTCAGCAAAAACAGGCTCATCTCCGTCAAAAAACACCTTGATGTTGGTACCTTCTTTCAGCAGTTTAATACCGTCACCAATAGTCTCCTGGGGTACGTGTATCTGATCATAGGTTTCATTGTCCATAACAACCACGTTGCCACCGTCGATATACAGAAACTGATGTTCTTTAAAATGAACCCTTACGATTTCCATCTCATCATCAGGACGGAAACGCTGTTCAATCAGCCTGCCCGACTTCAGGTTGCGCATCTTCACCTGGTAGAATGCTCTTAAGTTGCCCGGGGTGCGGTGTTCATACTCCAGAACTACGGAAAGCTCACCATTATACCTGACAAAGGTTCCTTTTGAAATATCTGATACTTTACCCATAAAAAAAATTTTCCGCAAAATAAACGAAATAAATCCTAACCAAAAAACTTATTTAAGCTATTTCGATAACTATTAATTAGTCAAATTATCAGGCGATTGAATTCCCTATTGTACAAATGGAGTTTATTTGACAAATGAATTTCAATTCATTGTTTCCTGCATTTAAAAATTATTTCCCGATCACCGTCTCCCAGGCAATTTCTATCCAGGGTTTCTGCAGGCAGTTTTTCTCTATAATCAATCCGTTCAACAACAAAGCCTTGCCGGGCTAGTCGTTCCTGAAAATCAAGGCCATGTAACCTGCATAAATCCGGTTCGCCATAATATTTAAGCCTGTCTTCAGGCAACGTGATATCCGGGTTCTCATAAGTGCTTTCCCGATTTCGATTCAACAGTGTCATGATTACTGCTGTTCCGTCCTTTTTCATCACCCGGTATAATTCCTGAATGGCCCTGGGTTCATCAGGTACATGACCCAATACATGTGAACAGATGATGATATCAAAGTAATCATCCTGGTATCCGATATTTGTAATGTCAACAATAAATCGTGCATTAGCCGGATTAATATCCGCATCAACATACTCAATATCTAACGAAGAAAGTTTTTTGAACAAAATATCTTCCGGCGCAAAGTGAAGAACTCTGATATTACTGTTGCTATATATTTTCAATTCATGAGTCAGATACAAATCCAGCAATCGCACGCGTTCTAAAGACCAACAATACGGGCACTGAGCGTTTGGCCTTCTGATATACCCCTTACTATAAAACTTCCTGAAGCTTTTTCCACAGCAGTTACAATAATAGGTATCCCCTAAGTAGAAAGGGTATGCTAATTTCCGTATAAAACGTCTGATATTGTTTCTTTTCTTTTCAGTAACCAATTTCTTATAAATGCTTTTAATCATGTTCGCTGAATGTCATTTTTATTAATCAGAGCCTTCATCAAAAAGTAAATGTATTCGGCTTTAATAATATCCCTTGCCGGTCTCAACGTACCTTCCAACGGAATTCTATGTAAATGGTACTTGCAAAAATCCCTTTTCAGGCCCGAAATGCCAAATGATAACCTGCAATTCTGGCTGCCATACAACCAATTGAAAAATTCCTTTCCGATTTCTTCATCGGAGAATGGAAATGAAAAATAGTAATGCTGCAGGTTAAATTTACTTTTTAACCAGATAAAGCTTTCTGCTACCTGATTCTTTTGATCTTCCGTAGGTATTGTTTTAAAAAGCGGGTGATCAACTGAATGGGAACCAACGGCATAGCCTTTCTTCAACAGATCAAAAACCTGGCTGGTGTTCAGATAGGGTTGTTCTTTAATAAGATATTCCTGAAAGTCGATTTCCAGGATTTTTGCTACCTGGTCAATTTTTAAAAGATCATTCCTGGTCAGCCCGGATAAGGCATCATAAATTTCAAAATGATTTTGTTGTTCAACATGCAATATGCTTGCGATTTCCCCGGAAAATTTCCGGTTTTTTTTATAGGCATCTATTAGCAGGCTCACCTTATACCTGTAAAAAATATCCTGATTATCAATAAAACCGGTATTTACAAAAAATGTAGCGGGTATTCCCTTTTTCTCCAGTAATGGTGCCACAATTGTGTATATTTCCTTTAAACCGTCATCAAATGTAAGATGCATAACCGGTTTGGATACAGGTTTATCCTGGCTTACAATCTCAAACAAATCATCCATGGAAACAGGCCGAAAGTAAGTGCACAAATAATCCAAATCCGCTTCAAACAGTTTTTTGTTGCGAACCGGATACAGGTTACCAATATGCGGAAGCCAGTTATCGCTGACAGTATGGTAAAAAGGCAACAATACTTTTTGAGAAGTTAATTGAATGAGGAGCCTGGTTGAAAAGAAACCATTCAGGAACCTGACTGTATTGCGCATATAGATTGTTTTATGTTTTTTTATTAAGCAATTCCTTATATGCGAGCATCTCATCCCTGTATCGTGCAGCTTCTATGAAATTTAGCTCTGAGGCAGCTTTTTCCATTGATTTCTTTGCATTATCCATGGCTTTCGTAAGTGCGTCACTGTTCATGTATTTAACCACCGGATCAGCTGCAATATCCACTTTCACAGGCTCAACATAAACCTGTTTTTCTCCTGTTTTTCTGCGGATATCATTCAGAATATTGGATGCAGCCTTGATGATTTGTTGCGGTGTGATGTTATGTGTTTCGTTATAAGCCAGCTGTATTACTCTCCGGCGGTTGGTTTCATCAATAGTCTTTTGCATGGATACGGTAATTTTTCCGGCGTACATGATCACCCGTCCATTCAGGTGCCGCGCTGCCCGGCCTGCTGTTTGTGTCAGGGAGCGTTCAGAGCGCAGGAATCCTTCTTTGTCGGCATCCAGGATGGCCACCAGCGAAACCTCGGGCAAATCCAGTCCTTCCCTGAGCAAATTCACCCCCACCAGCACATCAAACTTTCCCTCCCTCAACCCTTCCATGATTTCAATTCTTTCAATGGTATCCACATCCGAATGAATGTAACTGCAACGGATGCTAAGTCGCAGCAGGTAACTCGAAAGTTCTTCCGCCATGCGTTTGGTGAGGGTGGTAATCAGCACGCGTTCATCGTTGCTGATATTTCTGCGGATTTCTTTCAGCAGGTCATCAATCTGATTCAGTGAAGGTCTGACCTCAATTACGGGGTCAAGCAAGCCGGTAGGTCTGATCAGTTGTTCCACAATAACACCCTCGCTCTTTTCGAGTTCATAGTCGGCAGGTGTAGCGCTCACGTATATCATTTGTCCCACCAGGTTTTCAAATTCCTCAAACTTCAGTGGCCGGTTGTCAATGGCAGAGGGCATCCTGAATCCGAATTCAATCAAGGTTTGCTTGCGTGAATGGTCGCCGCCATACATAGCCCTGATTTGCGAAATGGTAACATGGCTTTCATCAATAACGGTCAGAAAATCATTGGGAAAATAGTCAAGCAGGCAAAAAGGGCGATGACCCGGAGGGCGGCCATCGAAATACCTGGAATAATTCTCTATTCCCGGGCAATAGCCCAGTTCCTGGAGCATTTCGAGATCGTAGGTAACCCGGTCAAGCAGTCTTTTGGCTTCAAGATGTTTGCCAATGCTTTTGAAATAGTCAACCTGCAGGCCCAGATCAATCCGGATCTGGTTGAAGGCCTTCATCATTCTGCTTTTGGTAGTAATGAACATGTTGGCCGGATAAATGGCAACTTCCTGCAGGCTTTCAATAGTACGTCCTGTTTCGGGGTCAAAAGAACTGAGTTCTTCTATCTCATCACCCCAGAAACTGATTCGGTATGCAAAGTCGCTGTATGCCAGGAATACGTCAACCGTATCGCCGTTGACCCTGAAATTTCCACGGTTGAATTCATTTTCATTCCGTGAGTAAAGGCTGTCAACCAGCCTGCGCAGGAAATCATTCCTGCCAACCAGCTCGCCCTGCCTGAGTGGAATGGTATTGCTGTGAAAATCATCGGGATTTCCGATGCCATACAAACAGGACACCGAAGAAACTACAATAACATCGCGCCGGCCCGAGAGCAATGATGAAGTGGCACTGAGACGGAGTTTTTCGATCTCCTGGTTAATGGACAGGTCTTTTTCTATATAGGTGTCGGTAACCGGCAGGTAGGCCTCCGGCTGGTAGTAATCATAATACGATACGAAGTATTCAACCGCATTTTCCGGAAAGAACTGTTTGAATTCACCGAAAAGCTGAGCTGCCAGGGTTTTGTTGTGACTCAGTACCAGGGTTGGCCTGTTCACCCGGGCAATTACGTTGGCCATGGTAAACGTTTTACCGGAACCAGTCACACCTAGTAAAGTCTGGTACCTGATGTCTTTGGTAAGACCGCTCACCAGTTGATCAATTGCCACCGGCTGGTCGCCGGTAGGATAATAGGCAGAATTGAGCTTGAAATCCATAAATATGATTCAGTGGTCAATCAAATCATTCAAAACATCAAAATTAATAAACCTTTTTATGTAAACACCTCGTAAAAGAATAGTAACTTTATTTTCAAAGCCCTTGCTAATACCATTAAACGAACTATTGATGCCTAAAAAGAACGGAATATTAAGGCATATCGCCGACATTATCTCGCAAAACAAACTTCTTACAAGTGAAAATGAGAAACTTGGCAAGCAAAATGAAGAGCTTGCCGAGGAACTGGAAAAATACAAATCTTTGCTGGCAAAGGCAGGAAAAGCAGAAACCACAGGCAAAAATCTTCCCGAAAAAAAAAGTGCAGTGCTTCGCTATAAAACAGCAACCGTATTGTATGCTGACATACTGGGGTTTGAAAAGTTTAATCCGCAATTTGACCCAAAGTCCTGCGTGGATTCGCTGGATGAGATTTTCATCAAATTACAGCACATAGCCGCAAAATTTCCCGTAAGGAATATCCGCACTATAGGTGATTCACTGATGTGCGTTGGCGGTATTCCCAATAAAAATATTACAAATCCTATTGAAGTATTGCTGGCAGCCATTGAAATGCAGTATTATCTGAAAGACGTTCAGCGTTCCAGCGAGATGGGAAAAATATGGAAACTCAGAATAGGCCTCCATACCGGTACGGTGTTGGCTGATGTAAGCGGTAAAAAAAGGCCTCATTATGAAGTTAAGGGAGAAACAGTTAACCTGGCAGCCCGGATCAGGCAGTTTTGCGAAGACGGAAACATCCTCATATCCGCCTCAACCTATGAACTGGTGAAGGACCTTTTTGAATGTGAGTATTTCAAGAAAATGCCGGTGAAATATGAGGGTGAAATGACCCTGTACCTGGTTAAAAGTATCAAGACTGATTTTTCCCTGCAGGGAAAAGGCATTATTCCCAACAAGAAATTCAGCATCCGTTTCAACCTGATTCAGTTTACAGATCTCCAGGAAATCATCCTGGATAAGCTTGAAAAAGAATTACCCCAAAGTCTTTATTATCACAATGTCAAGCACACCGTGGATGTGGTTACCCAGGTTGAACTGATTGGAATAGGTGAAGGCGTAAGTGATGAAGAGCTTTTGTTGCTGAAAACCGCTGCTTTATATCACGATGCGGGTCACTGCGTTTCGTATGACAACCATGAATATTTCAGCTGCCTGATTGCCCGTGAGATGCTTCATGATTTTTACTATACCAGCAACCAGATAGAACAGATCTGTGATCTGATTATGGCCACAAAACTGCCCCCCAAGCCACAAAACAAGCTTCAGCAAATCATTTGCGATGCCGACCTGGATTATCTTGGCAGAAGCGACATGATTCCGGTTGCCAATACACTTTTCATGGAACTCAAAGAGCGGTCAAAGATCAAGTCCATGAAAGATTGGAACAAAACCCAAATTAAATTTATTTCGGGGCACCAGTATTTCACAGAAACTGCCAGAAACCTGCGCGAGGTTAACAAGCAGTTGCAGATTGAAAGAATCAAAAGTCTGATTATAGACGAGGCAGAATAAGCCTACAACAGGTCAGTCGGTTTGAATGAAGTTAAACTTAATTTCCAGAATGGACTCGTAGTATTCTCCTCTTTCCATTATGTCATCATCACCCTCTTCATAATACCAGTTGATGGTAAGCTTATTGCCTTTTTTGGCTATCTCGGCAAGGGCTCTTAATATATGCAACAGAGCCTTTGAAGACCCACTGTTAAAATACTCCAGTTCTATGTCAAACGTGGTTGATTCGGGTGGATTCTGGCAGAAATGGTATACCCACTCAAAAAGATCATCATAAAACTTGGAAGCATCTTCAGGAATGGAACGCCCGCTGATCCTCATCCTGCCGTCCGTATTAAAGGCAACGTCAGGAGTTTTCTTTGTACTTTCAATCAGCAGGTTATCCATAATTACACTGGCACACTAATATGAATTGTAAATATAGCCTATACGCCGGTTAAGGCAATTTGTTACCTGACGTATCCAAATATATATCAGGTATAACAAATTTAAAATAATATTTATTAAGTATTCAAAGCATGTAAATGAATTTATTACCAGATAACTTTTTATCCACAAGGCTTTACTGCAATACTATTTAACGGACGCGCGGTGAAATTTATGCGGATTGATCTCACTTTTTTTACGGGGAGACGCACCTTAAAATTGATAAACGGTCGATTTCCTTTGACGAACAGCCGAAACTCTTCCTTAAAAATGATCTGAGCGTACCAGGGGAGTCAGGTGTTGTGATGAGAACTGGTGGTTGATGAATTTATAATAACCGGTTATGGCAATCATGGCTGCGTTATCCGTAGCATATTGAATTTCTGGAATATAAACATTCCATTGATGCTTTTTTCCCAACTGTTTTACCGCATCGCGCAGGCCTGAATTGGCAGAAACACCACCTGCAAGGGCAATTTCTTTTATTCCTGTTTTTTTGGCTGCCTGGAGCAATTTGCGTGTGAGTGAATCAATAATTGCCTTTTGAATGGAAGCACACAAATCATCGGTATGCCCGCTGATGAAATCAGGATCTTCCTTCAACCTGTCGCGCAGAAAATAGAGAAACGAGGTTTTCAGACCACTGAAACTGAAATCCAGATCTTTAATCACTGCCTTGGAAAAAGCAAACCGTTCCGGGTTACCCTGTTTGGCATACCGGTCAATCAGCGGTCCGCCCGGATAGGGTAATCCCATCACCTTGGCGCATTTGTCAAAGGCTTCACCGGCTGCATCGTCAATGGTTTGACCTATAATTTCCATAGTCAGGTGATCCTTCATAACCACCAGTTGGGTGTGCCCCCCCGATACAAGCAGGCAAAGAAAGGGAAATGCGGGAACCGGAACCTGGGTTTCTTTCCGGGAAAGAAAGACAGACAGGATATGAGCCAGCAGGTGATTCACATCAATCAGGGGAACCTGAAGAGATAAAGACAGTCCCTTGGCAAAGGATGAGCCCACCAGCAGAGCCCCCATCAACCCGGGCCCCCTGGTATAAGCGATGGCGTTGATATCCTTCAGCGATTTTCCGGCTTCCTTAAGCGCTGCGTCCACAACCGGGATGATATTCTGCTGGTGCGCGCGGGAAGCCAGTTCCGGTACCACACCCCCAAAGTCTTTATGCACCTGTTGATTGGCAATTTTATTCGAAAGCATGTAACCATTCTCAATAACCGCAGCAGAAGTATCGTCACATGAAGATTCTATCCCCAGAATGGTAATGTTCATTTGGCACCTATAAATTATGAAGGATTAAACTTTTTTTGCAATTTTGGCGTTGTGTAACTATGCGAAGCCGCAAAATTATCAAAAAGTTAGTACAATCAGCAACCATTTTGCTGTTGTTATTACTTGCCCTTCCGGCAACCGCATACCTGTTGCTTCAAAGCAGCCACATACAAACCAGTGTTGCCTCCCGGGTTATGGAAATAGTATCTGAAAAACTGGGCACCAGGTTCACGATTAGCCACATCAATATTTCCTTTCTCTACCGGATACGTCTCGACGATGTTTATCTTCAGGATCTGTCAGGCGACACCATCATTTATGCCGAAAGCCTGACCGCAGGGGTCCGCTATTTGAATCCGGCAAACAAAACGGTCTCCATTGGCAGTATTGACCTGGAAAAAGCCCTGGTGACCCTGGCCATTGATTCGGACTACAATCTTAACCTGAAATACTTCCTGGATAAACTGCAGGGTGATGGTAAAGGAAAGGAAGGAGGCTGGAAGGTGCAGTTCAATAACATGAAACTCCGTGGAAGCCGGTTTAACCTGAGAAATTTTTATTACAAACAGGTTGAATACGGGATGAATTATTCCGACATCCGCGTATATGACATCGATGCCGACATTAATAAATTCAATCCTACAAAAGATTCGCTGTCCTTTTTTATCAAAATGCTTAGCCTTAAGGAACAGGGAGGTTTTGTTCTTGAAAAAATGACCAGTAAATTCAGCCAGGGTAAAACCTTTTTGTCTTTCAGGGACCTGGAAATAACAACTCCCCATTCGGATATCACCGGTGATGAAATTTCCATGAGGTTTGGAAGCTGGAAAGCCTTTAAGGCTGATTCCTTTGAACGCCTTGTCAGGTTTCGCATTAACCTGAACAGGTCACCTTTCAACCTCAAAGACATTGGTTTTTTTGCGCCCGCCTTTAAAAACACCGACCAGAAAGTAATCTTTTCCGGCAATGTTAGCGGCCCTTTGAGCAATTTCAGGGGGCGAAAACTTACACTCACATTTGGCAACCATTCCCGGTTTGCAGGCGAACTGGATTTTGAGGGATTGCCTCACATCAGGGAAACTTTTATTCATGCAGATATCAGCGACCTGGCCACCACGGCATCAGACCTGGAAGCTTTGCAATTACCCGGCCAATCTTCGATCAGGCTTCCCCCGCAGATCGAAAAACTCGGATTGATAACTTATCAGGGTAATTATACAGGTTTTATAAACGACTTCGTTGCCTACGGAACATTCCGCACTGATTTGGGCATGGTGAAGACCGACCTGTTATTCCGGCCTGATTCCGCCAACCTGCTCGACTTTAATGGGAAATTCCAGGTACAGGATTTTGACCTGGGCACCTTTCTGGATCAAAAAAACAATATGGGCAACATCAGCCTGAAAGCTTCTGTAAGTGGAGCCACGCTCGAAGGCAATTCCATTGAAGCCAGGCTGAACGGTGTCATTGAACAATTTGAATTCAAACAATATGATTATACCAATATCAATTTATCAGGAAATCTGAGAGACAAGACATTTGATGGCATGGTCAACATAAAAGATCCGAATATCGACCTGGAATTCCTCGGGGAGGTTAATTTATCCGACTCAGTTCCCGCTTTTGATTTTAAAGCCAACATAACCAATGCCAATTTATACGCTTTGAATATTGACAAGTCCGATCCGGATTTCCGGGTCTCCTGCTATCTGATCGCCAATGCAAAAGGGAACTCAATCAACACGTTAAACGGAAAAATAACACTGCTGAATTCACTGTTTGTAAAAAAAGGCCAGCAGCTACAGGTTTATGATCTCAGTCTGGTTGTTATAAACCACACCGGTCGCAACCGGATGGAGGTCAGGTCAGATTTCCTGGATGCCGATCTTTACGGAAAATATGAACTGACCCGGGTTGGCGAATCGCTGAAGAAGTATCTCCATGCATACCTTCCCTCCCTGGTAGATACATCGGGAATGTCCAACCTAACGCTGCAAAGCAGTATGAACCTGAATGCCACACTGAAGAACACCAAACCGTTGTTTGATTTCTTTTTGCCGGAGTACAGCATTGCCGAAAACACTACGGTTAATCTTACCTACAATCCGGAAAATGAAAATATGCATCTTCATTTTCAAACCAACCGGATTGAAGCCAAAGGAATTGCATGGAACAACCTCAACCTGATTGTTGACGGCACCAGCAAGTCCATTGTCGTTGATGCCGGCGGTAAGGAACTTGCCATTACTGACCGGCTTAGCCTGGAAAACTTCACCGTAATGGCCAACACGGCTGGCGATTCTGCCGGTATTGTTATGAGGTGGAACAACTGGCAGGATATACAATACAGAGGAACCGTGAATGCCCTTGCAAAAATAAACCGGCCTGCCGGAAATCACCGGCCCCGTTTGGATCTTTTTCTGAAATCCACAGACTTTATCACCAGTGATACGGTATGGACCATACATCCCGGACGCATCAGCATCGACTCGAGCCACATACAGTTTGACAACCTGGTTATCAGCCACCTGAATGAATATTTCACCATTAACGGGGCTCTTTCGGAAAATCCGGATGAAGAGGCCAATATCCTGTTCAATCATTTTAACCTGGGCAATCTGAATGGGTTGTCCATGGCCTCCGGCAACAAGCTTGGCGGAATTCTCAACGGCAAAGCCACCATTTCCGATTTGTACCACAACACGCTTTTTACCAGTTTGCTCAAAGTCGACAGTCTGATGATCAACAATGAAATACTGGGCAATACGGAAATTACCTCGCGTTGGGATGATGAACGTAACGCAATAGATATGGAGGTCCAGGCAATCCGGGATGATCTGAAAATAATCGACATTCGGGGAGAATACCTGCCGGCAGAAAAAGGCAGGCTGGCATTTACGCTCAAACTTGACAGGCTCCGGCTAAACCTGTTTAACCCTTATGTCAGCACTGTGTTCAGCGATATGAGAGGACTTGCATCGGGAAAAGTGACTTTAACCGGAACCGTATCCAAACCCCTTTTAAACGGCGAGCTGAACCTGCAAAAAACAAACTTCACCGTAAATTACCTGCAAACGCGGTATACTTTTACCGAAAAGGTGCTCATTGAAAACAACAACATTTACTTTCAGAACATCCGGATTTTTGATCCCAAAAGCAATTCAGCCTATCTTTCGGGTGCCATCAGAAACAGATACCTCAAAGATTTTCAACTGGATCTGACCATACGTTCTGATAATTTCATGTGTTTGAACACCACATTGGCCGACAACAAAGATTTTTATGGTACTGCCTTTGCCACCGGCACAATAAGAATAGCAGGGCCACCAAAAAACATCACCATGGATATTTCGGCCCGAACAGAAAAAGACACCAAGATATTCATACCACTTAGCAATACCGGTGAACTGAATGAATACCCCTTTATAAACATTTACAATGAAACAACCGGTGAGGGCATTGATATTGAGAGCTCGGAATACCAGGTGGATTTATCGGGTATGCAGATCAATTTCGATTTGGAAGTGACTCCGGAGGCTGAGGTTCAGATTATATTCGATCCCAAGCTGGGCGATAAAATTCAGGGAACAGGTAAAGGCAACCTCGATATGAAAATCAACACGGCAGGAGATTTCATGATGTTCGGCGACTATGTAATTGAAAAAGGGGATTACCTGTTTACCTTACAAAATTTCATCAACCGGGAATTTACCATTGAATCCGGGGGTACCATCAGGTGGGATGGAGATCCTCTTGATGCTACCATCGACATAAAAGCCTATTACCGGACCAAAGCTTCGTTAAACGATTTGCTGGGAACCCAGGAAGAGAGCAACAAGATATGGGTTCATGACCTGATCACCATGACCGGAAAGCTGATGAGCCCCGATGTGAAATACGATATTGATCTGCCCGGGGCTGATGAGTCAACGAAATTAAGCCTGAGCAGTTCCATTACATCGGCCGATGAACTGAACCGCCAGTTCATTTCATTGCTGATCCAGAACCGTTTTCTTCCCAGCGCAAGCCGGTCGGGTCAGGGCCAGTATGCATCCTCTTCATCATCCTATTCCAGTGCAGCCGGAGTGAATGCCAGTGAGTTTTTATCAAACCAGCTGAGTCACATGTTATCGCAAATAGTCAGCGACATGGACGTCAACATCAATTACCGCTCAAACCGTGAAATGAAAAGCGACGAAGTGCAGCTTGCGCTTTCTTACCAGCTGTTTAATGACAAACTGACCATTAGCGGAAGCGTGGATATGGCCACAAATGCCACTGCAGAATCAGGAGACGAGATTGTGGGAGAATTTGATATAGACTATAAGTTAACCAAAAACGGTAAATTCAGGATCAAAACTTACAATCATGCCAATAATGACATGTTGTATGAAAACTCCCCTTACACGCAAGGTTTTGGCTTTACGTACAGGGAGGAATTTGACACTTTCGGGGAACTGATCAAAAGGTATTTCAAAGGAATATCAGGAAAGAAGGAAGATGAACCAATACCTGTTCCGCTGGAAGAACAACCTGATGAAGTTAATAACTAAACCTGAAAAATAAACCCTGGTATTTATCGTTTATTTAATTTTAGCAAAACTAAAAACTGATTATATGCTGTTTGTATTGTTACAGAATATCGCCACCAGCAGCCTGGATAGTCTTTCGGCAGCAGGCGCCGTTAATGCATCGCAGGTTTCCTATGTCGACCTGGTCTTCAAGGGAGGATGGGTAATGGTTCCTATTGTGATTCTCTCACTGATTGCCGTGTATGTGTTTGTTGAAAGATTTATGACCATCCGGAATGCAGCAAAAATCGATCAGAACTTCATGAACCGGATTAAGGATTACATTCATGACGGTAAGGTGGATTCAGCTCTGGCTCTATGCCAGTCGACCAACAACCCGCTGGCACGCATGATTGAGAAAGGAGTGAGCAGGATAGGCCGACCGTTGAACGACATCAACATCGCCATTCAAAATGTCGGCCAGGTGGAGATTTATAAACTTGAAAAAGGATTACCCATTCTGGCATCATGTGCAGGCGGGGCACCCATGATTGGCTTTTTCGGAACCGTACTCGGCATGGTCAGAACTTTTATGGACATGGCAAGCGCCGGTAACAGCTTAGACATAGGCGTTCTTTCAAATGGCATTTATATTGCCCTGATCACAACTGTAGGGGGGTTGATGGTTGGTATACCCGCTTTCTTTGCATACAACTACCTTGTTTCCCGTGTTGAAGAACTGGTTAACCGGTTGGAGGCACACTCAATGGAATTCATGGATTTGCTCAACGAACCAATAAAAAAATAGCTTTAGCTGACTGAATCCTATGGCATTAAGATCAAGAAATAAGATTGATGTGAGTTACAGTACCGCAGGAATGACGGACATCATCTTCCTGTTGCTGCTGTTTTTCATGCTGACTTCCACCCTGATTGCTCCCAACGCGATCAAGCTACTACTGCCGCAAAGCAACAGCCAGACATCAAACAGACCCATCACCACCATTTCAATTACAAAGGATATTGATTTCTTTGTTGAAAAGGTACCTGTTGATTTTGCCAACCTCGAAACGTTGCTCAGGCAGAAAGTGGGGAATGAAGAAGAACCTGTGGTAGCTATTCATTCCGACAAGTCTGTACCCATTGAGTACATTGTTGATGTGATGAATATAGCCAAGAAAAATAATTACAAGGTAATCCTGGCCACAAGTCCGGAAACCAAATAATTACAGCAATGACAGAAAGGCAGTATGGCATAGTGGGAACGGCGATCATACACACGCTCATCGCGTTGTTTATGATCTTTGCATACATTACCCTTTCAAAACCTGCCCCATCCGAAGGAGGAATCCTGATCAATTTCGGTGATACGGAAAGTGCGGGCGGACAGTATGAACCTGCATTAAACAACCAGCAATCGGCAGCAGCTGCTGCTGCTAGCGCTGCACAACCGGCAGAACCTGAAGACGGCATGCTGACGCAGGATTTTGAAGAAGCTCCTGTTGTAAAAAAGCCGCCTGCAACCAAAAAAACCGAGCCCAAAAAGGTGGAAACCAAGCCCACTCCAAAGCCAACCGAAACCACTGCCAAGCCTGCCACTCCTGCACCACCGGTAGTGAATAAAAAAGCGTTGTATTCCAGTAAGGGAGCTGCCGGACAATCAACTTCCGAAAGCGGTTCTTCAGAAGGTATTTACAAAGGGTCGGGCAATATGGGTGATCCCGACGGAACACCTGAATCCGATAATTATTCAAAAGGACTTGGCGGAAGCGGTATTGGATTCAACCTGAACGGGCGAAATCCGGTACACCTGCAAAAACCTGAATTCAATATTCAAAAATCAGGTATTGTGGTTGTTGAAATCACCGTTGATCAATCAGGTAAGATTATCAGTGCCACTCCGGGAGTTAAAGGTTCCACCATCGTTGATAACACCTTGTATGCAGCAGCAAAAAAGGCAGCTCTTGAATCCAGGTTCAACCTGAAAAATGATGCTCCCGAAAGACAGGTTGGCACCATCACCTATCATTTCAAACTCCAGTAAATCAGAAGAACAATAGCTGCACTGCAGATACCAGCACAGCAACCAGCAGTACATACCTCACAAATACAGGACCCCAGCTTACGGCAGATTTTGTTCCCAGCCAGGCACCTGCCATACTGCCCACAGAAAGTATCAATCCGGCTTTATAGTCAACCTGGTTTCCGACCATGTAAACTGCCAGCGCAAAAGGAGTATACAAAAAAACCAGGAAGTTCTTGATGGCATTTGCCTTCACCAGGTCCATACCGGCTCCCAGCACCAGTCCCCCAAGCAGAAAAAAACCAACACCGGCCTGAACAAATCCGCCATATACACCAATGAGGAAAAATATCAGAAAGTTCAGCCATAATGAACCCGACAGGTCCTTTTCCTGGCGGCCTTTCAGCCATACCTCAGGCTTGAACAACACCACAAAAAACATAATGACCAGCAACACACCCACTGCCCTTTCCATGGCTTTGGCATTTATTGCCAGGGCAATCAGTGCTCCGGCCACCGATCCGAGAACTGAAGGTATTCCCAGCAGAAGTCCTGCCCGCAAATTAAGTGCTCCCTGCTTTCTGAATCCCATGGAACCTACCAGGCTTTGCAGCATAATGGCAATGCGGTTGGTACCGTTGGCCACAGTGGGCGGCAACCCGATGAACATGAGCAGGGGCAGTGTGAGTAAAGAACCGCTGCCTGCCAGGGTATTAATAAAGCCGGCAACAAGGCCGGCTACTATGATGAGTATGTACTGATACCATTCGAGACTAATGAAATCCATCCGCTAAAGGTTATGTAAATCACCACGCAAACAGCGGATAATCCTTCATCAGCCTGTTCACTTTTTCTTTAACCGAATGGATGACCTTATCATCTTCGATATGCATGATCACTTCATCAATTAATTCCACAACGGTTTCAATCAAATCTTCCTTTGCGCCCCTGGTGGTAATGGCAGGAGTTCCAACCCGCACACCCGAGGTGGTAAAAGGTGTGCGTGAATCAAAGGGTACCATGTTCTTGTTCAGGGTAATGTCTGCTTTAACCAGTGTGTTTTCTACCATCTTACCCGTTACATCTGGCACCTTGGTACGCAAATCAATGAGCATGGAATGGTTGTCGGTACCATTGGAAACCACCTTATAACCCTTATCAATAAAGCACTTGGCCATAACTGTGGCGTTCTTTTTTACCTGGATCACGTAATTTTTGTATGAATCCGTCAATGCTTCACCAAAGGCAACAGCTTTTGAAGCAATCACATGCTCCAGCGGCCCACCCTGGGTGCCCGGAAATACAGCAAGGTCCAGCAGGTTCGACATCATCTTGATTTCTCCCTTGGGTGTAGTAAAACCCCAGGGGTTCGGAAAATCCTGACCCAGCATAATCAGCCCGCCTCTCGGACCGCGTAATGTTTTATGCGTGGTGGTAGTAACAATATGGCAATGTGGGAACGGGTGGTTGAGCAATCCTTTTGCAATCAACCCTGCCGGATGGGCTATATCAGCCATTAATAAAGCACCTACTTTATCAGCAATGGCCCGCATCCTGGCATAGTCCCAGTCGCGTGAATAAGCCGAAGCACCGGCTATGATCAGTTTCGGCTTCTCCTGAATCGCAATTTCCTCCATTTTATCATAGTCCACCCTTTCCGTATCGGGATTCAGCGTATAGGCAACAGGGTGATATAAAATGCCCGATGAGTTCACAGGCGAGCCGTGAGACAGGTGACCTCCGTGTGACAAATCGAGGCCCATGAATTTGTCGCCCGGATTCAGAACTGCCAGCATAACTGCAGCATTGGCCTGCGCACCCGAATGGGGCTGAACGTTGGCCCAGACTGCTCCAAAAAGTGTTTTAATCCGGTCAATGGCCAGCAGTTCCACCTCATCAACTACCTGGCAACCTCCATAATAACGCTTGCCCGGAAGGCCTTCGGCGTATTTATTGGTTAAGCACGATCCCATGGCTTCCAGTACCTGGTCGCTTACGAAGTTCTCCGAAGCAATCAGCTCAATACCATGAAGTTGTCTTTCATTTTCTTTTTTAATCAGGTCGAATATGAGGGAATCTCTTTCCATAGCAGTTAGTTTTTGTTGGCTTCAAAAATAATGCTTTTGCCGGTCACGAAAAAAATTATTGCAGACTTAATTCGTATTGGTGAATTATTATTGGTGCTGGATGGTGGATGCTGGATGCTGGATGCTGAGCCTGCAGGCAGGCAGGGAGCAGCTGCGCAGACAGGTCTGAGAACAGCCGCAAGCTTTGAGCTGCGAGCATTGAAGACATTTTATGAGATTTTCATTATAACTGGCCCCGGTCTTCAGAGGCTGTGTGAAAATTCAAAAATTGAGCGTAGTCGGGAGACTACGCTCAGCGATTCGAATTGATATTTAGTACAATGCGCTAGGCGTAGTTTAGCTATGCTGAACTCCCTTCGGCCGGTTGCAACTACGCCGAATAATATGACTTTTTACACAGCCTCTGAAGCCTGGGGCTATTATACTACCGGCACGCAATTCCACCGAAAAAAACTGCGGGAATGGCGTAGCCGTCATTGCGAGCGGAACGAAGTGGAGCGTGGCAATCTATATGTAACTACTAAACAGAGATTGCTTCGGTCGTGCCTCCCTCGCAATGACGCGTTAATCTGCGAGAAATAATCTGCGGTAATCTGCTTAATCGGTTTTAACCTGCCGGCAGGCAGGCAGGTCTGCTTAATCTGTTTTAACCTGCCTACCGGCAGGCAGGTCTGCGAGAAATATCAGCGAGAAACATCTGCGAGAAATATCAGCGAGAAATCTGCCTGCAAGCAAGTCTTGTATCTTGATTCTTGATTCTTGGTTCTTGGTTCTCATTCATCCGAAATCTCAATCAGCCACTGCCTGTAAAACGAAAACATTTTTGATTTGGAAAGAAAGCCGATGTATTCTCCGTTATTAATCACCGGCAGGTTCCAGGCTTCATTCGCTTCGAATTTCATCATCACATTTTCCATGGACTCTCCCGGTGACAGGTGTGCCGGTGGCGGCTGCATGAGGTCTCTCACAAATACGCTGTTGTACATTTCTGTATTGAAAATGATGTGCCTGATGCTGTCGAGCAGCACCACACCCACCAGCATATTCTGTCCGGTGACCACCGGGAACAGGTTACGCCGCGAGGTGGAAATAGCTTTAACCAGTTTGCCCAGTGAGTCCTCGGGCGAAACCGCGATAAAATCCTTTTCAATTATTTTGTCCATTTCCAGCAGGGTAAGCACAGCCTTATCCTTGTTATGGGTAATCAGTTCACCCCTTTTGGCCAAGCGGTGGGTATAAATCGAATGTGGTTCAAAGTAATTGTTGGTGATAAATGCAATGGTGGAAGTAATCATCAGCGGAATAAACAACACATACCCGCCGGTGATTTCGGCAATCAAAAATATGGCAAATAAGGGGGCATGCATAACACCGGCCATCAGTCCGGCCATACCTGCCAAAATAAAATTTTTCTCCGGCACCTGGGCAAAGTCCAACTGGTTCACCACACGGGCAGCCAGGTATCCTGTAAAGCCGCCCATGAACATGGTGGGTGCAAAAATGCCCCCTACCCCTCCGGCACCCGAAGTGGCCGTCATGGCCAGCGGCTTCAGCAGCAACACGAGCACCATGAAAACCAGGAAAAAAACCATGTTGTCCATTTTTCCAAAAAACAGGCTTCCCCGGGCAATTTCGCCAGCCTTATCCTGGAAGAAAAGATTCAGCACATCATAACCTTCGCCGTAGAATAAGGGAAAAATGAGAATGAGGGCTCCTAGTAATACGCCACCGGCAACAAGCCGAACCCTTTGTTTTTTGAAGGATGAAAACCACGACTCAATGCGTATGGTGGCTTTGGTGAAGTAAAGTGAAACCAATCCGCAAAACACACCCAGTGCAATATACCAGGGGATGTTATGAAAAGTGAAGTTACCCTGAAGCGGGTAATGAAGCGATGCCCCGGGATCAAGAAACAGGTATGAAACAGAAGCACCGGTAACCGCAGATATTAACAAAGGAACAATTGACCCAACGCTGATATCAAGCATGAGCACTTCAAGGGCAAAAATAACCCCGGCAACAGGGGCTTTGAAAATGCCTGCAATGGCGCCTGCTGCTCCGCAACCGATCAGTGTGGCAATCGATTTGTAATTCATCCCAAACAACCTGCCCAGGTTGGAGCCCATAGATGAACCGGTAACCACAATGGGCGATTCAAGTCCAACCGACCCGCCAAAACCAACTGTAAGCGTAGAAGCAATAATGGAAGAATAGCTGTTGTGCGGTTTCATGTAGCCGCCTTTTTTGGAAAGGGAGTAAAGTACCTTGGTAATGCCATGACCCATCTCATCCTTTACAAAATAACGGACGTAAAGAATAGTCAGCAGGATCCCGAGCATGGGAAATGCCAGGTAGAGAAAGTTGATCTGGAACAGCTGCCCTTTTTCCAGCACAAACTGGTGGGTGAAATGAACGGCATTTTTAAGCAACACTGCAGCCAGTCCGCTGATTAACCCGACAAACAGGCTCAGCATATAGAGCTGTTGCCGGTGATTCAGCCGAACAGTAAGCCAGCTGACAAAACGCATGAGTTGATTGTGGATTCCCATCTCTGATTCAGGTCACGATTTCATTGCATATATAATCAGCAAGGATTCGCGCCGTGAAATTATAATTAAACTGCAAATGATGCAAATGCATCCCATAAATTCATCAAGAAGGTTTGCAAGGTTAAAAATACGTTTTCCCTCTCAGAAACATATTGCTTTATTCCTATTAAACTCTAAAAATTCATAGATTTGATTTGAAACAAAATTTCTTCAACATGTATACCAATAAAATATCCAGACTTATTCTCTTAACAGTTCTGATAGCGGTGTATCCACCCACGTGTGCCATCGGGCAAACTACAAATCAATATCCTTTCCAAAACCCGCAACTCCCTGTTGAGGAACGGGTGTACGACCTGGTTGCAAGAATGACCCTGCAGGAGAAAGTAACCCAGTTCTTCAACCACAGTGAAGCCATTCCCCGGTTGGGAGTACCTGCTTACGACTGGTGGAACGAATGCCTGCATGGTGTTGCCAGGGCCGGAAAGGCTACTGTATTTCCACAGGCAATTGGTCTTGCCGCTACATTTGACGAGCCCCTCATGTTCAGGGTGGCTACGGCAATTTCCGATGAAGCCCGGGCCAAGCACCATTATTTTCTTAAGAATGATGTCCGGAGCATCTATACAGGGCTCACATTCTGGTCGCCGAATATCAACATCTTCAGAGATCCCCGTTGGGGAAGAGGACAGGAGACCTACGGTGAAGATCCCTTTCTTACCGGCCGCATGGCGGTTCAATTCATCAACGGCTTGCAGGGCAACGATTCGAAATACCTGAAAACTGTTGCCACAGCCAAACACTATGCTGTGCACAGCGGACCTGAATACTCAAGGCATATCGATAATTTTTA
Source organism: Bacteroidales bacterium (assembly GCA_046481675.1). Lineage (GTDB taxonomy): Bacteria > Bacteroidota > Bacteroidia > Bacteroidales > UBA10428 > UBA5072. The sequence continues at coordinate 27,690 of JAWOJJ010000032.1, forward strand.
CGTAAACGACCGCGATCTTTACGAAACCTACCTTCCGGCATTCAAGGCCACTGTGAAGGAAGCCCATGTACAATCGGTTATGTGTGCCTACCACCGCTTCCGCGATAAACCCTGCTGCGGCTCGGATCTTTTGCTGGGCAACATCCTCAGAAATGAATATGGCTTTGACGGCTATGTGGTTTCCGATTGCGGTGCCATATCCGATTTCTTCAACAAAAACACACACCATGTGGTGAATACACCTTCAAAGGCCTGGGGCTGGTCAGTTGCCTCGGGAACCGACCTGAACTGCGAAACGCCCGAAACCTTCCTGGTCAACAACCTCGATTCTGCCATTCAGGCCGGAATTCTCAATGAAAAAGACCTGAACACATCGCTGACACGGTTGTTTAAAGCCAGGTTCCAGCTGGGCATGTTCGATCCGGAACACTTGGTTCCCTTCTCCAAAATTCCCATGTCGGTTGTTGGCTCAAAGGAACATCTCGAACTGGCCCGGGTTTCCGCGGAAAAATCGCTGGTGCTGCTTAAGAATAACGGCGTACTGCCGCTGAAAAATCTAAAAAAGATTGCGCTGATCGGTCCCAATGCCGACAATTTCGACATCCTTATCGCCAATTACAACGGAGAGCCCATTGTACCCATTACGCCGCTTGCCGGACTTCGCAGGAAACTGGGCGCATCCAACGTGATCTACGCCCCCGGATGTGCCATTGCTGAAGGAATTTACACCCATTATCAGCCGGTTGGCTATGAAAACCTGTATCATTTGGACAACGGCAAACTGAAAAAAGGCCTGAAAGCAACCTATTATGGAGCACCTGATTTTAAAGGTGACCCCAAACCAGCCCGGGTCGACAGCATGATCAATTTCTACTGGTACCGGTCGCCTGTCGACCAAAAGCTGGAGGTCCAATTCTCAGCGAAATGGTCGGGCATCCTGATTCCCCATGCATCAGGCACCTACCGGTTCGGCGGCAATGTGCGTGTAGTCATTAACGGACAACCCACCGGTGACCAGGGCATACGCCTGGAAAAAGGCAAACATTACACACTGGAAGCTTCCTATACCACCGTACCTTTCTGGTGGAACAGTGCTATTGAGCCCTCGGCCAAAATGACCTGGGTGGAAACATCACACGATTATACCAAAGAAGCCATTGCCGCTGCAGGCAAAGCTGATGTGATTGTTTTCTGCGGTGGTATTTCCGCCAGCCTGGAAGGAGAAGAAATGCCGCTGGAGATTGACGGGTTTTCCCATGGCGACCGCACCCATATTGACCTGCCAAAAGTTCAGGAGGACCTCCTCAAAGCACTGCAAAAAACAGGCAAACCAATAATTTATGTTAATTTCAGCGGAAGTGCCGTTGCCCTCAACTGGGAAAAGGACAACCTGCCTGCTGTTGTTCAGGCTTTTTACCCCGGCGAAGCAACCGGTACAGCTTTGGCACGTATGCTTTTCGGCGACTTCAACCCCTCGGGCCGCCTGCCGGTGACCTTCTACAAATCAGTAAATGACCTGCCCGATTTCAAAGATTACCGCATGGAAGGACGTACCTATAAGTTCTTCAAAGGTGAATCCCTATGGGAATTCGGCTACGGACTAAGCTATACCTCATTTGCTTACAAAAACCTGCAGATTCCTGAATCAGCAGCAGCAGGCAATGAAATAAAAATTTCGGTTGACGTAACCAATACCGGTAAAATGGACGGAGAAGAAGTGGTACAGGTATACATCACTGACACGGAAGCCAGTGTACCCGTACCGGTTCGTTCCCTGGCCGGATTCAAAAGGGTGATACTGAAAGCAGGAGAAACTAAAAAGGTGGAAATAATGCTGAAACCGGAAAGCTTTTCATTGATTGATCAAAACTATAACCGGAGTATTGAACCCGGAAAATTTATTGTTTCCGCAGGCGGACAGCAGCCTGGTGAAAAATCGATTGCGGCCGGAAACACCGTGCAAAAGGAAATTGAAATTACAAACAGCGCCAGGATTCAATAATTTATTTGTTCTCCTCCGCATCAAATACCTGCGGCCTTTGAGTATTCAAACTTGCTTCAACAGTTTACTCAAGCCGCAGGTTATAAACTCCACTGCTAATAAATTCAGAAGGCAGTGATGTGGCTTTAATTTCAACATTTTCCTTATTGCTTTGTCCGGTGTTGATCTTTACCTTGTTGAAGTAATACTTATCCTCGGTTTGCCTTTCCAGGCAAAGCACATAGCTATCTTCACCCGATTTCAGCACTGCTTCAGCCGGCACAGAAAGAGCAGAAATTGAATCAACAACAACCTGTCCCTCTGCAAATTGCTTGTCAACAGGACGCACCACATGGAGATCCTCAATTTGCGCCAGGCATTCAATGGCTTTAGATTCGCTGTTGATTGACTTGCCAACCGTAACCAACCGGGCATGAAAAATTTTGTTTTTATCCCCTGCAAAGTAAAAAACCATCTTCTGGTTACTTTTCAGCCGGCGAATGTCTTTTTCAAAAACCGAAAATTTCAGCTGAAGCTGACTGGCATTAACTACCTCAGCAATGATGCTCTGTTGCTCAATGTATTGCCCCATGGTTGCACTTATTTTTGCCACATAACCAGTAATGGGAGAAGTAACCTTGTAGGAATAGCTGAAGTTTCCTTCCTCAATCTGCTTCACGTCCAATCCAAGTTGTTCAAGTTTAATTTTTAATGCAGTATTCCGGGCCTTTTCTGATTTATAGGAACTTTCAGCCTGAATCAGCTCTTTCTGCGAGCCAATGTTTTCCTTGAACAAATCATGTATTCGCTGGTATTCGCTTGACAATTGCAGCAGACTGGCTGATGACTCTGCATAATCGCGCTGCATGTCGATCATGTCATTCCCTCCAATTTCCACTATGGGATGGCCTTTGGCAATGTACTGACCTGTGTTGCAAAGAATTTTATTTACAATACCGGGAACTGACAGGCTGATTTCAGCACTGGCATTGAGAGCAGGGGTAATCATTCCGGTAAAATCAACATATTCATAGAAAACAACTCTTTTAGGTGTATCCAGGGCCATCTTCTCCGAATCAAACTGCGATTTGGTGATCTCAATTAAATCATCAGCCTGCTCCTGTTGTTCACTTTTACTGTGGCATGAAAACAACAGGGAGCCAGACAACAGGGTCATTAACCATATCGGAGCTCTCATAGAAATAGCTTTTATTTTGTAAAATATCTTAAGCTTGCATTAGAAATATTATATCGCAATAAATTTTCAAGGTAATCCAGGTGAATCTGAAACGCATTTTCATAGCTGCTCACAAACCTGTAGAAATCAATTTCTCCCGACTGGTAACTTTTCAATGAAGATCTTAATATTTCATCAAACAAGGGTTTGCCGGTTTCGTTATAATAGTTCAGAAATTCCAGGTATTTTGTCTGTTCATTGAGAAGTTCGGCCTGCCTGTTGCGCATACTGTTCATTTCATTCTCCGACATCAGGCGCTGTGAATCAGATGCAATTTTAGCAGCGTTGACTTTAGCTGCCTGGCTTCTGAAAATAAGCGGAATTGCCCCGCCAATTTCGAAACCGTGATAATATTTTGCATTGTCGTACTTATTCGTTCCCAGGAAATAGTTCACTGAAAAATCAGGCAGCATGCTGCGTCTTTCAACCCGGATTAATGCTTCGGAATAGCCAGTCATCAGATCAAGCAGCTTAAAATCGGGGGACGAATCACTGATGGCCCGGTATTCCGGAAGCACCATAAGGCTTTCCGAAATTTCAAAGTCGGCGCCCTGGTTCATCAATGTTTTCAGCTTTTTATAAACCACTTCAGCATCATAAGTTGCAGAACTCCTTTGCAAAGCAACCTGATTTTTCTTTGCCCTGATATTCAGAACTTCAAGATTGCTGATATCGCCCAAAGAGAACCTGCGCTCAGCTCCCGAGAGCAATTCAGCATATAAACTGTCCAGTTTATTATAGATCCTGTTTTTGGCGGCGAAGTACTGGTACTCAAACCAGGCAATTGAAACATCCTTACTGAGTTGATTCATTTTAACACCCAGTTCGGTCTCAGCCATTTTCATTTCAATTTGCCGGGTTTTGCTTTCAGCGGCATACTGTGCCGGGGAATTAAAGTTCTGCTCAACACCCCAAACGTTCAGCGGATGCCCGTTTTCAGCAATATTATTCTGGTCGGTTCCATAGCTGACTATTGTTTTATCAAATGACCATGCTGTTGCCTTCAGTACTTTGCTTTGTTCAACCTTCAGTTTATAGGCTTCAATTTCCTGGTTGTTCTTCAGGGCAATTTCTATTGCCTGATCGAGATTCACCGGATTACGCTGCCCGAATGATGAAAATGCGGGAATAAGCAACAGCAACATGATTGCCGCTCCCTTTTTACGGATAACCCTGAACGGAAAGAATTTGAATCCGGTCACATTGTAGAATATTTCAAACAGCAAGGGCAACGCCACCATAGTCAGCATGGTGGATGTGATCAGCCCTCCTATTACTACAGTGGCCAGTGGTCTTTGCACTTCAGCGCCGGCACCTGTGGAAATTGCCATTGGCAGGAAACCCATGGCTGCCGCTCCGGCAGTTAGCATTACCGGTCGAAGCCGGTTTCGGGTACCCTGAATAATCAGCTCACGCATATCGGTCATCCCCTGGTTTTGTAATTCCTTCAAATGTTCAATTAAAACAATTCCATTTAAAACGGCTATTCCAAAAAGCGCAATAAATCCAACGCCTGCCGAAACACTGAAAGGCATACCCCGGATCCATAAGAGTAAAACCCCTCCGACAACCGAAAGCGGGATTGCCGTATAAATCATGATGGCATCCTTGAATGATTCAAATGCAAAATGGAGAAAAATGAAAATGAGCAGCATGGCCACAGGCACTGCCAGCATCAAACGGTTTGTTGCATTTTGCAGGTTTTCAAACTGACCGCCATATTCAATATAGGTTCCGGGAGCAAGCCTGATGTTGGCTTTAATCAAACGTTGAATGTCCTCAACCACCGACTGCAAATCCCTGTTGCGGACATTCACGCTAACCACAACCCGCCTGTGTGTATTTTCCCTGGAGATTTTCGCCGGCCCTTCTGCATACTGAATATCGGCGAGTTCTCTTAAAGGTACCTGAGCTCCCCCCGATACAGGTACCTGCAACTGCCGGATATCCTCAATATCCTGCCGGTTCTGGTTTTTAAAGCGCATCACCACATCAAAACGCTTTTCACCCTCAAAAACAGAACCTGCTGTTTCACCTCCAAAAGCGGCAGAAAGATAGGAATTCAAGGTGCGGATATCTACTCCGTAGTTGGTGATATTGCTCCGGTTATAGGTCACTTTAATCTGCGGCAGACCCGATGTTTTTTCCAGAATGACATCTCCGGCACCCGGAACATCAGCTATCAGGCTCCTGACTTCTGTTGCTTTCTGATCAATATAATCAAGGTCCTCTCCGAATATTTTTATGGCTATGTCCGATCTGACTCCTGTGATCAACTCATTAAAGCGCATTTCAATGGGTTGTGTAAACTCGTATTCTACGCCGGGTATTACCGACAGTGCTTCTTTAAACCGATCGGCCAGTCCTTCTTTGTTGTTGGTCACCTTCCATTCTTTGCGGGGTGTTAATTTGATGATCATGTCAATCTCTTCCATCGACATCGGATCGGTAGGCACCTCAGCTGCGCCAATCCTCGATACAATCTGCAGCACCTCATCGGGAAAGCCCTTGATCAGGATATTTTCCATTTGAGTAGTCATTTCAATGGTCTTTGTTAAGGAGGTACCCGTTTTCAGTACCGGTTGTATCACAAAATCACCTTCGTCAAGTGTGGGAACAAACTCCCCGCCCATTCGCGAAAACAAAACACCCGTTAGTATCAGGGAAAGTAAAGCAAGTCCCAGCACAATCCGCTTGTGCGCACACGACCATTTAATTACCGGAAAGTAGGATTTATAGGCAAAATCCATGATCCGGTCGGCAATATTCCTGGTATGCTTCTTCTCGGGTTTCAGAAAGAGAGAAGAGGCAACGGGCAGCCAGGTCAGCCCCATGAACATTGCCCCGATGATGGCAAAGGAAAAGGCCAGCGCCATCGGCCGGAACATTTTACCCTCCACTCCGCTCAATGAAAGAATCGGAATAAAAACAATTAAAATTATTACCTGTCCAAAAACGGCAGATTTCATCATTTTTGAAGCGCCTTCAAATGAAACCCGGTCGAGCAGCGCTTGCCGCTCATCATTGGCTTTCCCGTTTATTTCTTCTTTCAGCACAGTCATCCGCAAAGCAATAAATTCAACAATGATCACTGCTCCGTCAATGATGATACCAAAATCCAATGCGCCCAGACTCATCAGGTTGGCGTCTATGCCAAAAATATACATCATGGAAATTGTGAAAAGCAATGCCAGCGGAATCATGGAGGTAATCACCAGTGCCGACCGGACATTTCCCAGGAGCAGGAAAACAGTAATCATCACAATCAAGGCACCCAATATCAGATTTTCAACAACAGTAGAAGTAGTTTCCGAAATGAGTTCACTCCGTTCCAGTACCGGGTTAATGAAAACTCCTTCGGGCAGGTTCTCCTGAATTTCAGCAACCCGCTGCTTCACTTCATTGATCACTTCCTTGGAATTGGCATTTTTAAGCATCATGATCTGGCCCAGTACGGTCTCTCCCTTACCATTAGCCGTGATGGCACCAAACCGGTTGGCAAACCCGAAATGAACCTTTGCCACATCATTAATGAGAACAGGGGTTCCGTTGTCGTTTTTAACAACTGTCTTTTCAATGTCTTCAAGTGATCTGACCTGGCCGTCACCCCGGATGAAATAGCTCTGATTCGTTTTCTCTATGTAAGCGCCACCCGAAATGCTGTTATTTGCTTCCAGGGCCTGGTATACATCCATCAACGTGATGTTCAGACTTCTTAAAATGGCCGGATCAACTGCAATTTCATATTGTTTCAGAAAGCCTCCCCAGCTGTTTATCTCTACCACACCGTTGATGCCTGATAACCTCCTCTTGATAATCCAGTCCTGAATGGTTCTCAGTTCCATGGGTGAATACCTGTCCTCATACCCGGGTTTCACATCTACAATATACTGGTAAATTTCACCCAGTCCCGTAGAAATCGGACCCATTTCAGGAGTTCCATATCCTTCAGGTATATTCGCTGATGCACTCTTTATTTTTTCAGCAATGAGTTGCCGGGGCAGATAAGTGCCCATTCCTTCACTGAAAACAATGGTCACGAGCGATATGCCAAACTTGGATATCGAACGTATTTCCTGAACACCCGGCAGGTTGGCCATTTCCATCTCAACCGGTGCGGTAATAAACTGTTCTATTTCCTGGGTGGACAGATTGGTTGATGTGGTGATCACCTGTACCTGGTTGTTGGTGATATCGGGAACGGCACCAACAGGTATATGCAAAACCGCAAATATGCCGAATGAAGCAATGGTTAGTGTAAACAGAATAACAATGAGCTTATTCCTGATGCTAAAACCAATTATTCTTTCCAGCATATTGATTTCTCCTTTCCGGATCCAAATTGATCAAACGGATCTATGTTATCAAATTTAAAAAAATAAACTTGATAATTTACCTGTTTGGTTGAACCATTTCATTCGTGAATGGTTTAATGATCAGCTTTAAAAGAACCCGGAATTGAACACAATAATTACAAAAAGCTACCCCGTTACCGGTATGAGCTGTGCCTCATGCGCGCTGAATGTAGAGCGGATGTTGAAGAAACAGCCGGGCATACGCAGTGCCTCGGTGAATTATGCCAACGCTTCGGCGCAGGTAGAAATGGTGCCCGGGGATGTCGACCTGAATAACCTGCAACTGGCCATCCGGGCTATTGGCTACGACATTTTAATTACCGACAAAGAAACCGGGAACCGGGAGGCAGAGCAACAAGCGCGTTACCGCCAATTGAAGACCAACATGACCGGTTCGCTCATCCTCGCAATTCCGGTGATGATTTTATCCATGCTTTTCATGGATCATCATGCTTCCCATGGAGGAATTTCGCCCATAAACCTGTTGCTGGCCGGACTAACGCTTCCAGTAATGGCCTGGTTTGGCCGGAATTTTTTCATCAGCGCATTCAAACTGGCACGGCACGGGCAGGCTAACATGGACACACTGGTGGCACTGAGTACCGGCATTGCTTTTGTGTTCAGCCTTTTCAATACCTTTTTACCCCAGTTCTGGCTTTCGCGCGGATTACAACCGCATGTATACTATGAAGCCTCGGCTGTGATCATTGCCTTTATCCTCATCGGCAAGGTGTTAGAAGAAGGTGCCAGGGGTAAAACCTCATCGGCCATAAAAAAGCTGATGGGACTGCAACCTGATATGGCCACCATCATAGATGAATCGGGCCGCGAAGTGCAACTGCCCATCGCACGAATTATGAAGAATGACCAGGTGCGGGTGAAGCCGGGCGAAAAAGTTCCGGTTGACGGCACCCTGATTTCAGGTTCGCTGACCCTGGATGAAAGCAGCATCACAGGCGAATCCATGCCGGCCGACAAGCAGGCCGGAGACACCGTGTTTGCAGGAACACTTTGTGTTAATGGCAGCGCTTTGATCAGCGCAGGCCGTGTTGGATCAGAAACCGTGCTGGCCGGAATCATCAGTATGGTGCAGAAAGCCCAGGGCTCAAAAGCTCCCGTGCAGAAGACTGTTGACCGGATAGCAGGCATTTTCGTACCAGTGGTGCTGGGAATATCTGTAATAAGCTTCATCATCTGGATGCTGGCCGGTGGTGATGATGCCATCTCCCATGCACTGATGGCCATGGTAACCGTGCTGGTTATCGCCTGCCCCTGTGCTCTGGGATTGGCAACACCCACAGCCATCATGGTTGGTATCGGCAAAGGAGCCCGTAACGGGATCCTGATCCGGGATGCTGAAAGCATTGAACTGATGCAGAAAGTAAAAGTCGTGGTGATGGATAAAACCGGTACGCTTACCGAAGGCAGTCCTGCTGTTACCGACATCATCTGGCTGGCAGACGAAAACACCCGGCCCGAAGCGGAACCGGTGCTGCTTGAAATGGAAAAACGATCGGCACATCCGTTGGCACAAGCCATTGTGACTGCACTGGAGAAAAACACGCATGAGCCGGTATCCCTGGATGAATTTGAAAATATCTCCGGCAAGGGAATTAAAGCGGCGTTTGCAAAGCGGCAGTACTTTTCGGGTAATTCCAGGTTCATGGCTGATGAAGGCATTCCAATAGGTGCTGAAAACGAAGAAAAAATAAAGGAACTGCAGTCCAATGCGCGGACTGTTGTATGCTTTGCCGAAAAAAACGCCTTACTGGCTATCATCGGGTTGGCGGATACGCTGAAGCCAACTTCTGCGGAAGCTGTTCAACAGCTGAAATCGACAGGTATAGAAGTTTATATGCTCACCGGCGACAACCATCAGACAGCAGCATCCATAGCCACGCTTGCCGGTATTGAACACTATCAGTCCAACATGCTCCCGTCAGAAAAGGCTGACTTCATTAAGAACCTGCAGGCAGATGGTGTTGCTGTTGCCATGGTGGGTGACGGCATCAACGATTCGCAGGCAATGGTGCAGGCCGATGTAGGTATTGCCATGGGCAAAGGTTCTGACATTGCCATGGATGTATCCGGCATGACCTTGATTTCATCCGATCTGCGGCAGATTCCCAAAGCCCTCCGGCTATCCAGACTTACCGTGCGGACCATCAAACAGAACCTGTTTTGGGCATTTATTTATAACATAGTTGGCATACCCGTTGCTGCCGGAATCTTATTCCCAATCTGGGGCTTCATGCTGAATCCGATGATTGCTGCTGCTGCCATGGCACTCAGCTCGGTGTCGGTGGTAAGTAATAGCCTGCGGTTAAGGGGGGCGAGGTTATGAGTTCTGAGCCAGGAACCAAGAGCCAGGAACCAAGAGCCAAGACCTGCTTGCTGGTAGCATCAATAGCCCCAGGCTTCAGAGGTTGTGTAAAAATTCAAAAATTGAGGATTTGGAAATCAATATACCCTCTGCGGGGTTACATATGGGTTAAAACCCATAGCCGTCAAGCTAATATCTGTAATGCATTGATATTCACTTACTGGAATATTCTAGTGAAGGAATATCTTTGTAATAGAGAGATTCAATAGCAAACTTACATTGCCCCATTAGGGGTGAAATCTTTGTAGTAGTTTGTGATTCTCCAGTATATCCAAAAGCCCCAGCGGAGCCTGTCCCGATTCATCGGGACAGGCTCCGCTGGGGCTTTTGGATATACTGGAGAATCACAAACTACTACAAAGATTTCACCCCTAATGGGGCAATGTAAGTTTGCTATAGA
>JAWOJJ010000059.1:0-25934 GCA_046481675.1 Bacteroidales bacterium
GGCAGTTTTATTCCTTTCAGCAGGATGTAAAAAGAGTCAGCCTGTTTCGGTGGTGATACCCGCTACAAACCCGATTCATGAACGCCTTGCCACTGGGGTCATATATGAAGTAAACATCCGCCAGATCACTACCGAGGGCACCCTCAGCGCGTTTACAGAACAACACATGGAACGGTTAAAAAACCTGGGTGTGGATATTCTGTGGCTGATGCCCACCTACCCCATTTCGGTAAAAAACCGCAAGGGAACGCTGGGAAGTTATTACTCCATTGCAGATTACAAAGGTGTGAACCCGGAATTCGGCACTATGGATGACATGAAAGAACTTGTAAACAAAGCACATGAAGCGGGAATGCTTGTGATTTTTGACTGGGTGGCCAACCATACCGGTTGGGACAACCCCTGGATCAAGCAAAATCCGGAATGGTATACCCGCGATAAAAAAGGCAAAATAGTGCCGCCGGTAGCCGACTGGTCAGACGTTGCTGATTTGAATTTTGAACAAACCGGTATGCAGCAGGCCATGATTGACGCCATGGAATTTTGGGTACGTGACATCGGAATTGACGGATACCGTTGCGACGCAGCCGCCATGGTACCCACCCCGTTCTGGAAAGAAGCTCTTGCCAATCTCGACAGCATTAAGCCTGTTATTAAACTGGCTGAAGCCTGGGAACCCGAGCTACTGGAAAATGGTTTTGATGCAGCTTACGGATGGGAATTCCACCACCTGCTGAATGAAATTGCCCAGGGAAAAAAGAAGGTTACCGCCATCAAAGATTATATTGAAAAAACCGATACGCTTTACGCCGAAGATGACATCCTTATGAATTTCATCACCAATCACGATGAGAATTCATGGGCCGGAACTGAATATGAAAGAATGGGAAAGTATGTCCCTGGTTTTGCCGCCATTACCTATCTTATGCCTGGTGTCCCAATGATCTATACCGGCCAGGAAGCCGGCCTGAACAAACGCCTGCGTTTCTTTGAAAAAGATACCATATCATGGGCCGACACTTCGCTCTATTCGACTTACCGAAAGCTCAATTCACTGAAAGAAAAAAACCCTGCACTTCGGGCAGGGATAGCTGCCGGAAACTTTTATTTTCAGGCCGACTCCGTTAACCATTCTGTTGTTTTGCTGAGAACTTCAGGTGAAAACAAGGTGCTGGGATTGTTTAATTTTTCCGACAAACCAGTGAGTATGAAGGTACCTTTTGTTGAGGCATCCGATAAATACTGGGACGTATTTTCCGGAGATGCATACAGGCTTCGCAAGAAATCGGAAATCCAACTGGATCCCTGGGAATACCTGGTGTTGGAGCAGCAGTAACGTCAGCTGTCTTTTCCTGTTTGTTATTATAGAAGAAATATTACCCGGCCATTCTTTGACAAAGCAGAGATATTTGATATATTGGTCATTCAGAAAAACCAATAATCAAAATATCCGAAACAATGAAGCATGTCAAAGAAATAAGCCTGATGATGCTGCTTACAGCATTGCTTTTTATTCAAGGTAATTCACAAACCATTGGTCCCGAACTCGAAAATCCGAAGATCACCGGGGTGAATAACCTGCCTCCTCATGCTTCCGCCATATCCCACATCAATACAAAGGCATTGGATGAGAATAAGGGGCTGACATCATCCAACTACATGTTGCTGAACGGTAACTGGAAGTTTTACTGGTCCAAAAACCCCTTTGAGCGTCCGGTTGACTTTTTCAGACCGGATTATGATATCTCCTCATGGAAGGAAATTCCGGTACCGTCTGATTGGCAGATGCAGGGTTACGACATTCCCATCTATACCAACATCATGTATCCCTTTGCAGCTGAGCCCCCTGATGTTTATGAGAAAATCATGAACCTTTCCGAAACAAACAAGGATTCTCTGTCGGGCGCCGGACTTCAGAAAATTGAATACCCAAACCTGAGCAGGCCCATCCCGCCCTACATTCCCCGGCAATACAACCCGGTGGGCTCTTACAGGCATAGTTTTACCATACCGCAGGACTGGAATAACAAGCGTATTGTGCTGCATTTCGGAGGTGTTAATTCTGCTGCCTATTATTGGCTGAACGGAGAAAAGCTCGGTTACAGCGAGGATTCAAAAACGCCTGTGGAATTTGACCTTACCGGAAAACTGATGGATGGTAAAAACACACTGGCCGTTGAAGTATACCGCTGGAGTGACGGTTCGTATCTTGAAGACCAGGATTTTTTCCGCCTGAGCGGTATTGAACGCGATGTGTACCTGTATGCCACACCCAAAGTTCACATACGCGACTTCTATATTCAAACCGATCTGACCAACAACTATACCGATGCCGTTTTGTTGGTTACTGCAGAATTGGGTAATCACTTTCCGAATTACCAGTCGGGTAACTACACACTGGAATTGCAGGTAAAGGACAGGCAAAACAACGTGCTGGTCAGTGATAAAAGCAAGGTAGCCCTGAATCTGAAAGCATCCGCTGTTGTCAACTTTCGCAAAGAAATTGTGAACCCGGCAAAATGGACGGCCGAAACACCCAATCTGTACCAGCTGGTGCTGGTTCTGAAAGATAAGAGCGGTAAAGAAATTGAAGCTACGGGTTGCAAAATCGGATTCCGGGAAGTGGAAATTATCAAAGGGCAATTGTGCGTCAATGGGAAACCCGTTTACCTGAAAGGGGTAAACCGGCATGAACACGACGAGAAAACCGGGCATGTAATCAGTGAAGCCAGCATGATCAAAGATATTGAGCTGATGAAACAATTCAACGTCAACGCGGTGCGTACCTGTCATTACCCCGACCATCCGCGGTGGTATGAGCTTTGCGATGAATATGGGATATACCTGGTTGATGAAGCCAATATTGAGTCGCATGGCATGGGTTATGATATAGACAAAACATTGGGCAATAAACCTGAATGGCTCGAAGCACATATGAACAGAACCATCAGAATGGTGGAACGCGATAAAAATCATCCGTCGGTTATCATCTGGTCGTTGGGCAATGAGGCCGGAAACGGATCCAATTTTTATGCCACATACGACTGGATAAAACAACGCGACAAAACCCGTCCTGTACAATATGAAAGGGCAGGTCTCGAGCGCAACACAGACATTTTCTGTCCCATGTACATGCGCGCCTCGCAAATGGAAGAATATGCCAAAAGAAATCCGGACAGACCGTTGATCCAGTGTGAATATGCTCATGCCATGGGTAACAGCGTGGGTGACTTCCAGGACTACTGGAATGTGATTGAACGGTATCCGGCATTGCAGGGTGGGTTTATATGGGACTGGGTTGACCAGGGCATTGCACAATACGATGAAAAAGGCAATAAATACTGGGCATATGGAGGCGACTTCGGTCCGGCTGACATATTAAGCGACAACAACTTTTGCGGTAATGGTGTTGTGTCGCCCGACAGAAGGCCACATCCCAAGTTATACGAGGTTAAAAAAGTATATCAGAATATCAAATTTCACTGCCTGGACTTACCGGCCGGCAAATTCGAAATCAAAAACGGTTTTATATTCACTAACCTGGAAAAATTTGATTTTGAATATACAATCGAAGAAAACGGAGCCCAGGTAATAACTGAAAAACTTGAGGGTGTCAATGGATTGCCGGGCGAATCAAAAGTAGTGACTGTTGATTTCAGCAAACTGGAATACAAACCAGGTTGTGAGTATTTCATTACCTTCAGGGCCTTGCAAAAAGCAGCAGAGCTCATGATCCCATCGGGTCATATTGTTGCCTATGAGCAGTTTGTGATCGCCAGGGGTGCAACCTCAACTGTTGAACAGAAATCTGAAGCCGATCTTTCGTATTCCAGAACCCCAGCCGGAATATCCATTACCGGCAACGGTTTTTCAATGGCGTTCGACAGCCTGGGAAGACTTAGTTCTTATGTTTTGGACAACAAGGAATATTTAAAATCAGCCTTACAACCGAACTTCTGGCGGGCACCCAACGACAATGACTATGGCAATGGGATGCAGAACAGGTGCAGGATATGGAAAGATGCTGCTGATGATTTGAAATTGATGACACTCGAAGTGAAACAGCTTGCTCCTGAAATGATTGAGTTAATTGCACTGTATGATATTCCTGCCGTGAAGGGAACATGGGAAGCCAAATATCTTGTTCAATCAGCCGGCCAGGTAAGGGTGAAAAATATGTTTACCACCTCCGACAGAAGTTTACCCGAGATACCCCGGATTGGCATGCGCATGAAACTCATACCCGAAGTGAACAATATGGCCTATTTTGGAAGAGGTCCGTGGGAGAATTATATTGACAGGAATACTTCGGCACTTGTTTCACTTTACCATGGAAAGGTGAATGAACAAACATCGCTGTATCTGCGTCCCCAGGAAAACAATTACCATACCGACGTGAGGTGGTTCAAGCTCACCGATGATGCAGGCAGGGGTATTGTGGTCAGTGGCTTCCCGACTTTCAGTACATCAGCACTGAACAATGCCATGGAGGATTTTGATGACGGGGAACAGAGAGATCAACGGCACATAACAGATATTGTACCGCGAGATTTTGTGGAATGGTGCATCGATTACAGGCAGATGGGAGTTGGCGGAGACGACAGCTGGGGTGCCCGGCCATTGCACAAATACCAAATCTTCCCGGGTGAGTATTCTTATGAATTTGTGATGAAACCAGTGAGATAATTATTCCTTTCCATAATCATTATTATATGAAAACATCAATCATTCGTGTATTCCGGGTGGTTTTGCTGTTCACTCTAATTCTGAGCAGCAAGGCATATGCCCAGTACCAATACCCTTTTCAGAACCCGGCTTTATCTGACAACGAGCGCATTGACAACCTGATCTCGCTGATGACGCTGGAGGAAAAGGTGAATGCTCTTTCAACCCAACTCGGCATACCACGCCTGGGCATCAGAAATTGCGGCCAGGTTGAAGGACTTCACGGCCTTGCATATGGCGGACCTTCGAACTGGGGTTCAAGAAATCCGGTTCCATCAACCATTTTTCCGCAGGCATATGGACTGGGAGAAACATGGGATGTGGAACTCATCAGAAAAGTGGCTGAACAGGAAGCTGTTGAAAACCGGTATTATTTCCAGAGTCCTAAATACCTCAGGGGATCACTGGTAATGCGCGCGCCAAATGCCGACCTGGGAAGAGACCCGCGCTGGGGTAGAACAGAAGAGTGTTTTGGTGAAGATTCCTGGTTGAATGCAAGAATGACAGTGGCTTTTGTTAAGGGACTGCAGGGTGATGACCCAAAATACTGGCGCACTGCTTCGCTGATGAAGCACTTTATGGCCAACAGCAACGAAGACGGTCGTGATTCCACATCATCAGATTTTGATGAAAGGTTGTTCAGGGAGTATTACGGGTATACATTCTACAAAGGCATCACCGAAGGTGGTTCACGTGCCTATATGGCCTCGTATAATGCCTACAATGGCATCCCCATGACCATTCACCCGGTACTGAAGGAGGTAACTGTACGGGAATGGGGTAACAACGGCATTATTTGTACCGATGGCGGCGCACTGGCCCTGCTTTTCAATGCGCATAAGCACTACCCCACCATGGCCGAAGCCGCAGCAGCCTGTGTTAAGGCGGGAATCGGGCAATTTCTGGATAATTACAAGCCTTTTATTAAGGAAGCCCTTGCCAAGGGTTTGGTGAATGAGAAGGAAATAGATGCAGTACTCAGAGGCAATTACCAGGTAGCGCTCAGACTGGGCCTGCTCGATGGAAAAGAAGACAACCCTTACAGCCAGATAGGGGTTAAAGACACCATTGATCCGTGGACCAAACCGGAAGTCAAGCAGTTTGTTCGTGAAGTAACCGCAAAATCAGTTGTACTGCTTAAAAATACAAACACCCTGCTTCCCCTCGATCTCACAAAAATCAAATCGGTTGCCGTCATCGGACCAATAGCCGACCAGGTTCTGCTCGACTGGTACAGCGGCACTCCGCCATATACCGTAACACCTTTGCAGGGAATCAGAAATGCCTGCGGAAAGAATGTAAGCGTGACATTTACCGATGAAAACCGGATGGATGAGGCTGTAAAAGCAGCCAAATCAGCCGATGCAGCCATTGTAGTTGTGGGTAACAATCCCATTGGCGCAATTAATGAATGGAAGGTGTCACCTGTTCCCAGTGATGGTAAGGAAGCTGTAGACCGCAAATCGCTGACTCTCGAGCAGGAAGACCTGGTGAAGCTGGTTTACCAGGCAAATCCGAAAACCATAATGGTGTTGGTGAGCAGTTTTCCCTTTGCCATCAACTGGTCGGCTGAAAATGTGCCTGCCATACTGCACATCACCCACAGCAGCCAGGAAATGGGAAACGGACTGGCCGATGTCATTTTCGGAAAAGTGAACCCTGCCGGAAGGCTGGTGCAAACCTGGCCCAGGTCGATCACCCAGCTTCCGCCCATGATGGATTACAACATCCGAAACGGAAGAACCTATATGTATTTTAAGGAGACGCCACTATACCCCTTCGGATATGGACTGAGCTATGCTTCATTTGCCTATTCCGGCATGCGATTCAGCAGTGCTGTGCTTCCGGCCGATGGCGAAGTTAAAATTACCGTGGATGTAAAAAATACAGGAAAGTATTCAGGAGACGAGGTGGTGCAACTCTATGTAAGATACCTGGATTCTAAGATTGAAAGGCCTTTGAAGCAGTTAAAGGGATTTGCCAGGGTGCCTGTGAATGCGGGTGAAACAAAACCCGTTACAATAACCCTTAAAGCAGTTGATCTGGCCTATTGGGATGAAAAGAAACACGCTTTCAGGGTTGAACCCGGAAAGGTTGAACTGATGATGGGTGCTTCGTCACAGGATATCAGGGAGAGGAAGGTCATTTCGGTAGTGGAATGATGGGCACGAACCAGAACCAAGATTCAAGATCCAAGATCCAAGATCCAAGACTGGCAGGCTGAAAACAGAAACTTTATTTGATACCGAACCGGCAGGCAGGCTAAGCATCCAGTATCATTCAAATCTCAGACCACGACTCGCCATACACACACATCGAGTATCCAGCCTGCCTGCCGGCAGGCAGGTATCAAGTATCTGGCATCTAGAATTTAGTGGCAGTAGCATTAGTAAATAGTAAATAATTAAAAGTCATAAAATATGAAAAAGTGGATTTTTAGTTTCTCCCTGATTGCAGGATTGCTGCTGGCATCATGTAGTCAATCGGGTTACCAGGCATCAGAAAACGGGGTTACCGTTAAAATTAAGAAAACTGCTAAACAACCGGCCCAGTTGGTGCGGGTGCAGGTATTTTCCGATGGCATCTTCAGGGTGTCGGCAATTCCTTCCGGAGCGTTTCTCGATCCGGAAAGCCTGTCGGTTATTCAGAAAGATTCTGTATTCAAAGGTTGGAAAACAAACAAAAAAGAAAATGCTGTTGAAATAATCACTGCAACTACAATAGCAAGCATTTCAACGGAAACCGGGCAGGTTTCATTTACCGACATCAACGGCAAACCCATTCTGAAGGAATCGGACCAGGGAAGAACATTCTCAGACATCCAGGTTGAGGGTAAAGCGGGTTATACCATGCGGCAGGTGTTTGACACCCCCGATGACGAGGCATTATACGGACTCGGCCAACACCAGTCGGAAGAAATGAATTACAAAGGCAAAAATGAAGAACTGTTCCAGTATAATACCAAGGTATCCGTACCATTCCTGGTTTCAACAAAAAACTATGGTATACTTTGGGATAATTATTCGCTCACCCGCTATGGCAATCCGGGCGAATTCAGTCAGCTTACAGCTTTCAAACTTTATGATGCCGATGGCAAGGAAGGCGGATTAACAGCTACTTACTATGAGAACAGTGACCCGGCAAAGGTATTTCTCAGGCACCAGGAAAAGGAAATCAACTATGAAAACCTGGAAACCATCAAAAATTTCCCGAAAGATTTCAATTTTCAGGAATCAATGATTACCTGGGAAGGCCAGATCGAAGCTCCCGAAACCGGCACCTACAATTTTGGTTTGTATTATGCGGGATACACGAAGATTTGGATCAACGGTGAATTGCTTAGTGAAAAATGGAGAACAGCCTGGAACCCGAACCTTTCGAAGTTCAGTGTAGCCATGAAACAGGGTGAAAAGTACCCTGTTAAACTGGAGTGGAAGCCCGACGGAGGCGTTTCATACATTGGTCTGCGGGTTCTCACACCGGTTGATCCGGCTACGCAGCAAAAAATTTCCTTCTGGTCGGAAATGGGTGATCAGCTTGATTACTATTTCATCCATGGCAACAGTATGGATGATGTGATCAGCGGTTACCGGGCCCTTACCGGGAAAGCGCAGGTAATGCCCAAATGGGCCATGGGATTCTGGCAGAGTCGGGAAAGGTATAAAACTCAGGATGAATTGTTGAATACACTGAAGGAGTTCAGGAAAAGGCACATCCCTATTGATAATATTGTACTCGACTGGTTCTACTGGCGCGAAGACAACTGGGGAAGTCATGAATTCGATGCAACCCGTTTCCCTGATCCGAAAGCGATGATCGACGAAGTACATCAACTGAACGGCCGCCTGATGATATCGGTATGGCCCAAATTTTACCATACCACGGAACATTACAAGGAACTGGATGCCATTGGAGCCATGTACCGGCAGGCAGTAGAAGACAGCATCCGCGACTGGGTGGGCCGTGGCTACATCGGATCATTCTATGATGCCTACAATCCTAAAGCCAGAGAAATGTTCTGGAAACAGATGCACGATCATTTCGACGGGCTGGGTATTGATGCCTGGTGGATGGATGCGTCAGAGCCGGATATACAGTCGAATGCCAGCACCGATTACCGCAAACAACTGATGAATCCCACTGCACTTGGACCTTCCGCACAATACTTCAACGCCTATGCCCTGATGAATGCAAAGGGTATTTATGAAGGTTCGCGTGAATCGTATCCGAACCAGCGCGCGTTTTTGCTTACCCGGTCGGGTTTTGCAGGGTTGCAGCGTTATGCCGCTGCCACCTGGAGCGGAGACATTGCCACACGCTGGGAAGATATGAGAGCCCAGATACCAGCAGGAATCAATTATTGTATGGCAGGTAATCCATACTGGACCATGGACATTGGAGGCTTCTGCGTTGAAAACCGCTATGTGTCGGCAAAAGAAGGAAGTGCTGACATGGACGAATGGCGCGAATTGAATGCCCGTTGGACCCAGTATGGGGCATTCGCACCTTTATACCGTGCTCATGGTCAGTATCCGTTCCGCGAAGTTTTCAACCTGGCCCCCGAAAGTCATCCTGCTTACAAAACCATTGTTTATTACGACAAGCTCCGCTACCGGCTGATGCCTTACATTTATTCCCTTGCGGGGATGACATGGCTGAACGATTACACCATGATGCGCGGACTGGCCATGGATTTTACCAATGATGCCCGGGTTTACAATATTGCTGACCAGTATATGTTTGGTCCGGCCTTTATGGTATGCCCGGTTCATGTTTACAAGGCCCGGGAACGTGAGGTGTATTTCCCGGTTGCCGTAGGATGGTATGACTTTTACACAGGAAAATACATAGCCGGGGGACAAAAACTTACAGTTCCTGCGCCCTATGAAAGAATGCCCTTATATGTCAGGGCAGGTTCAATTGTACCGGTGGGTCCCGAAATTGAATACACCACCCAGAAGCCTGCCGATCCGGTTACACTTTATGTTTACACCGGGGCTGATGGCAGTTTTAGCCTGTATGAGGATGAGGGCACAACCTATGATTATGAAAAGGGGCAATACAGCCTGGTACCCGTTGCCTATTCCGACGGAACCGGAGAATTAACTATTGGCGATCGCCAGGGTGGCTATGAGGGTATGTTGGAAGAACGTACTATTAATGTGGTGTGGGTTTCAAAAGAAAAACCGGTTGGGTTTACACCAGATGCCAAACCGGCATTAACAATAAAATACACCGGACAAAAAACGGTTGTTAAGAAATAGCAATTAAATGGGCAGGCCGTTGGGCCTGCCATTTGTCATTGCGAGGGAGGCACGACCGAAGCAATCTATTCATTTGTATTAGATTGCTTCACTGCGTTCGCAATGACGCTCCAATATAATCAGCCTTCTGATACAGCCCCGATTACTCATTTACAATGACGCGGTTTCTCCCGTACATTTATTATAATTGTTGTAACGCCCGGAAGATGTTTGTTTCAATCCGGTTTTGGATATTCACATTTTCGGCCTTTACGAATTCCTCACCGATAATATTCTCATACAATTCAATGTAGCGTTCGGAAACCTGGCTGACAAAATCATCTGTCATTTCGGGCACCACCTGGCCTTCTTTTCCCTGAAAATTGTTTTCGATCAGCCACTGGCGCACAAATTCCTTGGAAAGTTGCTTTTGCTGTTCACCTTTCTGCAACCTTTCATCATAACCATTGGAATAAAAATACCGGGATGAATCGGGTGTGTTGATCTCATCAATGAGGTAGATCTTGCCATCCTTTTTACCGAATTCATATTTGGTATCCACGAGGATCAAACCTTTTGAGGTGGCAATCTGACTTCCCTTTTCAAATAATTTATAGGTATAATCCTCAAGCTGAATGTATTCGGCTTCAGACACCAGTCCGCTTTTGATGATCTCTTCCCTGGAAATGTCCAGATCATGACCTTCATCTGCCTTTGTGGTGGGTGTAATAATCGGTTCGGGAAATTTCTGGTTTTCCACCATACCATCGGGCATGGGCACTCCGCACAACGTTCTTTTTCCTGATTTATATTCCCGCCAGGCGTGACCGGTAAGATATCCGCGGATTACCATTTCAACCTTGTAAGGGGCTGCAAAATGACCGATGGTGACCATGGGATCCGGGCTGGAAATTTTCCAGTTGGGAACAATGTCAGCCGTTGCGTCAAGAAACCTGGACGCAATCTGATTCAACACCTGACCTTTATAGGGAATACCCTTGGGCAGTACCACATCGAAAGCCGATATGCGGTCGGTAACTACCATTACCATGTATTTTCCGTCGATATTGTAAACATCCCTTACTTTTCCTATATAAAGGTCTTTCTGACCCGGAAAACTGAAATTTGTTTTGGTAATCGCGCTGCTCATATATTCATTGGGTTTCAATAATTAACAAGTCAAAACACATTTTGTCAAAAATAACAGATTGAATCGAAATAAAAAACATTGTCGGTTAAGCCACTTTAACACATTTACATGCCGGCAACCATACTGCCTACAATTCGCCATTCCCCGATCCGGGGTCTTCCGGTCTTTTGTCGGCTGACCGTTGTGTCTTCTGTATACTCTGCTCGTAGGCATTCACAATATGCCTGACCAAACGATGCCTGATGATATCGCCCTTGTCGAACTCAATGGTAGATATCCCTTTAATTTCCTTCAGCAATGAAAGTGCTTTCAGCAATCCCGACTGCTGTCGTTCCGGCAGGTCAATCTGGGTAACATCGCCGGTTACAATGAATTTGGCATTTTTCCCCATTCGGGTCAGGAACATTTTCAGCTGGTTGATGGTGGTATTCTGTCCTTCATCGAGGATAACCACAGCATCACCCAGCGTACGGCCGCGCATAAAAGCCAGCGGGGCTATTTCAATGATACCTTCCTCAATGAAGCCTTCCAGCTTTTTTGGTGGAATCATATCTCTTAAGGCATCATACAATGGTTGCAGGTAGGGATCCAGCTTTTCCTTCACATCGCCGGGTAAAAAGCCCAGCTTCTCCCCTGCCTCAACTGCCGGCCTGGTAAGAACGATCCGCTTCACCTCCTTGTTTCGCAGTGCCCTTACTGCAAGTGCTATGGCAGTGTATGTCTTCCCTGAACCAGCTGGTCCAATTGCAAAAATCAGATCATTTGAACGGTAGTCCTCCACCAGTTTTTTCTGATTCACCGACCGGGCCTTAATGACTTTGCCATCGTTACCGAAAATCAGCACGTCTTCATCCTTCTCATTGAACTGACGCAACGCATCATCCTCCTTGAGGATGATCTTTTCAACATCATCTTCGGTAAGCTGATTCCGAAGTTGCACATAATCGAGTAATTTGTCGACATCGCTCTCAAAACGGCTGATTTCAGAAGGTTCGCCAAGCACTTTCAGTTCATAATCGCGCCCAACAACTTTCAGTTTTGGAAAATAGGATTTGAGCTTATCCAGATTGCGGTTGCCGGAACCATAAAACGTTTTGGGATCAACCCCTTCTAAATATACAACCTTTTCAATCATTTATTTTATAGAATATTGCTTACATTTGAGACGTACAAAATAGGACTATTTTTATCACAAAAACCAGTTCAACAAATAAAAAATATAACCTGATCTTAACCCATGCCGATTGTTACTTTAACCAGTGACTGGAATTCAGATGACTATTATTCTGCTGCTGTAAAAGGTACTATAATCAACCGATGCCCGGGCACCAGTGTTGTTGATATCACCAATCAGGTACCGTCATTTAACATAGCCCTGGCAGCATTTCAGGTGAAACACGCCTACCCGCATTTTCCGCCCGAAACCATTCATATTATTGCAGTCAACAATGCATCGGATGAAAAAAGTGCATTCATAGCGCTCAAAGCAAATAACCAGTATTTCATTGGATACGATAACGGAATCTTCGGTCTCATATTGGATTCCGACCCTGAAGAGATTGTAAGCATTGAGTTTGCAGGATCAGAAACTTTCCCGGAGCAATCTGCATTTGCACATGCTGCCTGTGAGATCATCATAAACGGAAAATTGAGCGGTTTGGGTAAGCCACATAAGGATCTGTACAAGCAGGTGCTTATGCTGCCTGCCATTGATGAGTCGGTAATCAACGGGAGTGTGGCCTATGTTGATTCTTATAAAAACGCCATTACCAATATAACCAGGGAATTATTCGACCAGATTGGCAAAGGCCGGACTTTCGAAATTTTTGTACAGAGTAATCACAACCGCATAGTCAGGCTGTGTTCAAAGTACAGTGATTCATCGCCGGGTGAAATGCTGGCCCTGTTCAACTCCCTGAACCTGCTTGAAATTGCCATCAACGGCGGGAATGCATCAGAGCTGCTAAACCTGTCATTAAATTCATCAGTACGAATCAAATTCAAGGATAATAAATGACCCTGATCAGGGTTAATTAATAGTAATTATGCATAGTAAAGAAGAAAAGCTTGAGGCGCTGGGTAAACTGCTTGACATCATGGACGAGTTGCGGGCCAAATGTCCATGGGACCGGGAACAGACATTTGAGAGCATCCGCAACAACACCATTGAAGAGACCTATGAACTGGCAGATGCCATCCTGGAGAAAGACCTGATTAACATCAAAAAGGAACTCGGGGACCTGCTTTTACATATTGTTTTTTATTCCAAAATGGGATCTGAAACAGGGGACTTCGATATTGGGGATGTTGCTGAAGCCATTTGCGAAAAGCTTATTTTCAGGCATCCACATGTTTTCGGCGACACTGATGTCAAAAACAACCCTGAAAACGTGAAAAAAAACTGGGAAGAATTGAAGATCAAAGAAGGCAATCACAGTGTTCTGGGAGGGGTTCCCCCATCGCTACCGGCCCTTATCAAGGCAAACAGAATACAGGAGAAAGCAAGAGCTGTTGGCTTCGACTGGGAAGAACGGTACCAGGTATGGGATAAGGTAGAAGAAGAACTGAAGGAACTGAAAACGGAAATTGACCGGATGGACAAGAACCGGACATCAGCCGAGTTCGGTGATTTGTTTTTTTCACTGGTTAATGCCGCCAGGTTGTATGATGTTGACCCGGAGACGGCATTGGAACAAACCAACAGGAAATTCATCAGTCGTTTCAACTACCTCGAATCCAAAACACTTAAACAGGGACGAAAGCTGAAACACATGACCCTGGATGAAATGAATGCCATTTGGGAAGAAGCGAAGGGGAAAGAGGGAAGAAGCTTTTAGCCATTAGCTGTTGGCCATTAGCCGTTAGCCGTTGGCCATTAGCTGTTGGCTAAAGGCTAATAGCCAATGCCTGCCTGCCGGTAGGCAGGGCTAATAGCAGGTAGAGACCTGAATTTTACAGTAAATGAAAAAATATATGCTATACGATTTGAGTATACTCAGGAAGCTTTCAGATAATGACGAAACCTTTATCATTGATATGCTTCAGACATATAAAAGAACAACGCCACCTGCTCTTGAACGAATGCAGGAGTATCTGACACAACAAAAAAATGAGGCAATAGGCCGTGAGGCTCATAAGATGATTCCCGGTGTGTCTTTTCTGGGTGCAAAGCAATTGCAGGAGGTTTTGGTAAGAATTGAAGAAACCGCCAAAAGCGGAGAAGGCATTGAAAATATGCCCGAACTGGTTGCCGAAGCTATAAGGCAATCGAATGAACTGATCGTTTGTTTTGAAAATGATTTTCCCGGTAAAATTTAGTAACTGCTATGAATGATTTGCGCATTGCATTGGTCCAGCCCGATATCAAGTGGAAGAAGACAGAAGAAAACCTAGCGAAGTATTCAGAAATGCTTCATGGTTTGAAAGAACCCGTTGATCTCGTTGTTCTCCCTGAAATGTTCCAGACTGGATTCTGTATTGAGCCCGCAGATATTGCGGAAACTATGGATGGCAACGCGGTCAGATGGATGAGCAGAACTGCCAAATCATTGGATTGCGCACTTGCGGGAAGCCTGGTTATAAAGGATAACAGGCGGTATTACAACAGGCTCATATATGTTGACCAGTATGAGAATTTGACCTGGTATGATAAACGGCACTTATTCAGTTTTGCCGGCGAGGAAAAGAAATTCACCAAAGGTTTGAACCGGTTGGTGGTTCCGTTGAAAGAATGGCGTATGAATTTCCAGATATGCTATGACCTCAGGTTTCCGGTTTGGTCAAAAAACACCAACGATTATGATATTCTCATATTCGTGGCTAGTTGGCCGGCCAGTCGGAACGATGTTTGGGAAGCTTTACTCAGAGCCAGGGCCATAGAAAACCAGTGTTATGTTATTGGTGTGAATCGGGTTGGCAGCGATGACAATAACCTCTCCTACATAGGCAACTCGGTTGCAATTGATCCAAAGGGCAGGATACTTACCGATATGCCCAACCCGAACGAAGGGATTGTTTCGGTAAGTCTGATGCGCAGTGAACTGGATGATTTTCGTGAAAAATTCCCGGTGTGGAAAGACTGGGATGATTTCAGCATCAACAAATAAAGTAATGACTATATAGAAAGTCAAAAAAAGAGCGTAGTCAGGAGACTACGCTCAGCAATCCGAATTGATATTTTCAGAACAATGGTTGATCAATGGCAATCGCCATCTCCACATCCACAACTGTCGCATGATCCAGTCTCACAACCGGCATTTCCGTGGATGTGCCCGTGCATCATTTCTTCTTCGGTGGCCTGACGGATTTCAGTAACCTCACCTTTAAAAAACAAGCTGTTTCCAGCCAGCGGATGATTAAAATCCATCGTTACGGCATCTGCTTCAATTACTTTCACCACGCCAGTAAGCCGGTGTCCCTGGCTATCCTGCATGGGTATTTTATTACCAAGCTTAACCAATTCATAATCAACTTTCCCGTCGATCTGAAATGCCTGGATCGGTATTTTGATCACCGAATTTTCATCATAATCTCCATATGCATCAACGCTGACCAAACTAAAATCAAAGCTGTCACCAACCTTCAGTCCGGCCAGATTGTCTTCAAACTTGGGAAGCAAAGATCCGCTACCGAAAAGAAAAGTAAGCGGTGCATTCCTTTCAACTGTTTCAATAACTTCTCCTTCCTTGCTGTTGGCCCTGAGTTCATAAGTAAGCGAAACAACCTTATTCTGAGCAATTTCCATAATAATCTGATTTAAATAAGCGATAAGATAATTTTGGCAAAGAAAGCAAAATTAATCCACATACCTGCCTGAATCCATTTTAAATTGCTTTTAAATAAGGAATAAATAACTCGCAGTTGACGCAACCATTATGAGGATTTTCAGTCATATAACTGATGAAATTACTCTTCTGATTACATCTAATTTCTAAGTATCTTCGCAGCCATGTGTTACACCATCAAGATAGATCTGACCCGCGAAGAGCTTGAAAAGCGTTTTGGAGCTAAATTAGCTGACCCTGAAAAGTATCAGAGGGGCACCAAAGTCAGTGCCTTTTCATTGCCTCTTTTACCGGTTATTTGCAATGACAACGCCGGAGAGATCAGGATGTTTCATTGGGGTCTTGTTCCCAATTGGGTAAAGGACGCTAAAAATGCCGGTGAAATAAGAACCAAAACATTTAATGCCCGGTCTGAAACACTTGCTGAAAAACCGTCATTCCGTCACATTCTTAACAAAAAGCGTTGCCTGGTGCTCACCAATGGGTTTTATGAATGGCAAACTTCAGGAAAGGAAAAAATACCCTATTTTGTTGGCCTGTCAGAACAACCTGCTTTTGCCCTGGCGGGTTTATATGATCAATGGACCAACAAGGAAACCGGTGAGGAATTAAATACCTTTACCGTAATTACAACAAGAGCTAATCCGATGATGGAAGAAATTCACAACGTCAAAAAGAGAATGCCGGTTATATTGGCACCTGAGGCTGAAAAACACTGGTTGAATCTTTCAATGAACCCTGAAAGCACACGATTTTTCGAGCCTTTTCCTGAAAACCTCATGTTTGCTGAAAAACTCAAGTGAATAATCAAAATCTCAACTATATGAACTTTCTTAAAACAATATTGCTGTTTATCCCGCTTGTACTGTTGCTGAGCAACTGTGAACCAAAAGATTCTGATCCTGATTACAAGGAATTCGAATACAATTTTCACACCGGCACCGATGACTGGGAAGTTTTGTTTGCAGACTACCCGCAGGGACAGGAGGAGTTTTATGAGCTTGAGTATAAATGGAGCAAGTTACCCATGCCCCTTGACACCAATTTAGGGTCCGTTATGATATCCGGAAACAACCACAGTGATGACCTGTTGAGTTGTATGTATAAGCATGTCACGGGTTTGATCCCCAATGCCATCTATGATGTTACCTTTACCCTGTTCATTGCATCCAACGTGGCCAAAAACAGCGTTGGCGCAGGAGGCTCGCCCGACCTCGCTTTGGGTGTGGGAGGACTGGATACCGTTCCTTCCAGCTTCATTGATGGTGAAGGCTATTACCGGCCTTCCTTTGAAGTAGAGCTCCAGAGCGGGCTTTCAAATGAAAATATGCAGGTTGTAGGAACGCTGGGGGTGACTGAAACCACTACCCAATATGCTCCGATAACCCGTACCAATGGTGAAAACCCGTTTAAAATAACGTCCAATGCCGATGGCGAATGTTTTCTGATGATTGGCTTGGATTCAGGGTTCGAAGGAATAACTACCATTTATATCAAATCCATATTTATTACCATGGAGTTTGTTGCGAAACCATAGAAAAAGCCATTAGCCGTTAGCTGTTAGCTGTTGGCTATTGGCTATTGGCTATTGGTTGTTGGCTCAAGCCTATAGACTATAGACTATAGACAATAACCTATACCACCGGCAATACAATTTCAAACACCGTATAACCTTCAGCTGATCTGGCAGAGATTGTTCCATGGTGCATTTGGACAATCTGCCGTGATAAACTTAATCCGATGCCCGAACCATTTTCTTTGGTGGTATAAGAGGGCACAAAAATGGATTCCGAAGCATGCCCGTCAATTCCGGTTCCGTTATCATATACCTGAATAACAGTAAAGCTTTGTGGTATGTTATAGGCCTTGATAATAATCTCTCCGTGCTGGTGGTTAATAGCCTCCTCAGAATTTTTTACCAGATTGATCAGCACCTGCTTGATGAGCTTTTCATCGGCCGTCAGTTTGAGGCTTTCAGGCAGAATCTCAGTCTTTAATAAAATGTTGTGTTCCTGAAATTGTTTTGAAAACAGGATCCCGATCTGGTCAATTAGTTTCTTGAGTAAAACGATTTCAATTTTCAACACAGGAGTGTCTGTCAGGTTTCTGAACCTTTCAACAAAATCTATCAATCCCCTGCTCCGGTCATCAATTACGTCCACACTCATCAATACGTCATCAATATGCTCATCAGTTATTTCATGTATTTTTCTCCTGTTGCTTCCCTTAACAAAGCATCTCTTGATAGCGGTTGTCAGCGTGGTTATCGGTGTTATTGAGTTGACGATCTCGTGCCGCTGGATACGGATCAGCTTTCGCCAGGCTTCAAGCTCACCTGCTTCCAGTTCAGGACGAATGTTCTGAAAACTGATTAGTTGCACCACACGATTATCAAAAACAATTGATCCTGATTTAATGGCAAGAACCCGCTCATTACCGTTAACCTTAATTTTCACAGGTGAAGAGGTCTGTTTTCCTGAAGGAACCAACAATCCGGAAAGCTCAGGGCAGAGCTCTACAAGCGTATTGATGTGATTCAGGGCATGAATACCCAAAAGTTCGCGTGCAGCCTGGTTAAAAATTTCAACTTTACCATCCTGATCAAAAGCAATAATTCCGGTATCGACCTGCCTGACAACTGCCTGAAGATAATGAAATTGTCGCTCCCTGTCAACCCTGGCCATTTGCAGTTTCTGATTAATCTGATCAAGATGAAAGGTTAATCCCCTGAAGTTTTTTTCAATCCTTTGCTTTGAGAAAGCAAGTGTTGTATCATTTTCCTGAAGGAAAACCAAAAAATTTGCAAGGTCGCGGTTGATCCGGTTATGAAAATGAATAAGCAATACCACCTGCAAAACCAGCAATAAAAACACAAAGAGGCTTGTTGCCGGCCGGTTGGTTTGTGTAATCAGCCATACCAAAGCAAAACTGTTGGCAGATATCAGAATAACCCTGATTGCAACAACCAGCAAATATCGATTATTTTTCATGGCTGCAATTTTCTTTTCTTAACCATCATACCGAAATATTGTTTTGGGTTATTGACTATTATAAAGAAATCCCGTAGTCCCTGGCTTTTGAATACAATGTGGTTCTTGATATTTCAAGCATTTTTGCGGCCTTTGTAACATTGCCATCAAATTTTTCCAACGCCCTGATGATTGCATTTCTTTCAATATCTGACAAACTGCCGATTTCCCTGTCAATTTCCCGTGCAGCATACAGGTTAATATTGGAGGATCTTAAACCCAGGTCACTCGGTTTTAAATTGTCGGTTTCACATAATATCACTGCTTTTTCAATAGTGTGCTTTAATTCGCGAATATTGCCCGGCCAGTGATACTCTGTCAGGGCATCATAGGCGTCTCCGGTCATTTCTAAAGCTGGCTTTTCATATTTTAACGCAAATTGTTTCAGATAGTAATCTGCAAGTCCTGGAATATCCTCTCTTCTTTCACGCAAAGGAGGTAGTTCGATCTGTATGGTATTGATTCTGAATAACAGATCCTCCCTGAAAAGATTCTGTTGGACAAGTTCAGCCGGATTCTTATTGGTTGCAGAAATAAGCCGGAAGTCTACTTTTACAGGATTGTTTGAACCAAGCCGGGTTATTTCATAGTTTTGCAATACACCAAGCAGCTTGCTTTGGGCCGGCATAGACAAATTACAGATTTCGTCCATAAACAAAGTTCCTCCGGAAGCGGCTTCAAATCTACCTGTCCGGTCTTCCCTGGCATCAGTATAGGAGCCTTTCACATGGCCGAACATTTCGCTCTCGAATAAGGTTTCACTGATTGACCCCATATCAACAGACAGGAATATTTCTGAAGCACGCAGAGATCTTTTATAGATTTCACGGGCTATCACTTCTTTACCCGTTCCGTTTTCTCCCAATATGAGTACATTGGCATTGGTAAGGGCAACCTTGTCAACTGTTCTGTAAACATGTTCCATTTTTTTTGAAACCCCACGGAACAACCTGAATTGCTTTTCAATATCCTCACTCATTTGCCTTTGCCTCCCTTGCAGTTTTTTAACTTCTACCCTGGATACTTTGATCTCCAGCGAATTCTTCAGGGTAACAATCAGCTTTTCAGCATCCCAGGGTTTGGAGATAAAATCAGTGGCCCCTCTCTTAATGGCGTTAACAGCCAGATCTATGTCGCCGTAAGCTGTGATCATGATAACCACTACCTGGGGATCCAACTTAAGAATCTCTGTAAGCCAATACAAACCTTCGTTTCCGGAGTTGTCTCCTGAACGGAAATTCATATCGAGCAGCACAATATCGAAATGACCTGATCGCAAAACAGAAGGTATTTGATTGGTATTTTTTAAAATGGCAATCCCGGCAAATTCAGGTTTTAATAATAATTGCAGTGAATTAAGAATCTGCACATTGTCATCAACAATCAGGATACTGCCCTTCTTCTTTTCCATATAAACGATTTTATTATCCTGTAAAAGTAAAACATTGTTCATAAAACGGACACGATGCGTTCAGATTTTGAACACTTGTAATCTGGATAGTTCAGTAATGTCATTTCATCAATTTGATTTTCATTTATTTAACAAAAATGGCATAGCAATTGCATAAAAATCCAATAATCAAGCATTTAGGAAATATATGCAAAGCAGAACAAACCGGGAAAATATTCAGAATTAAAGTACTTGATAAAAATTGTCATAAGTAAAAAACCATACACATATATGAAGACAATCAATTTAAAACTGGGATTCAGAACTTTGTACAGGAATAAACAATATACCATTTTGAATATTCTTGGCCTGTCTATTGGAATGGCCAGCGCCATGCTCATTTTCCTATGGGTGCAGTTCCAGGTAAGCTTTGACAGGTTTCATGCGAATGGCGACAACATTTACCGGGTTAACCAGGATCAGTTTTACACCAACGGGGAGGTATTTCATGTTCAGGCAACATCTTCGGGCATGGCTAAAGCATTAAAAGAAAACATTGCCAACATTGACCGTGCCACACGTTACAGCAGGGAGCAGGCTCTGGTCCAGGTAAAAGAGACCAAAATCATGGAGCAGGTATATTTTGTTGATCCGGATTTCTTCAGCATGTTCTCCTTTCCCCTCGTGAAAGGAGATACTAAAACGATATTTAGTAACATTCATTCCATAGTCATTTCCGAAAAATTGGCTAAAAAGTATTTTGGGGATAAGGATCCTCTTGGGGAGATCATGGTTCTGGATGCAACGCACCCATTTACCGTTACCGGTATCATCCAGGATCCGCCAAAAAATACCGAGTTGAACTATGGTTTGCTGATTCCCTTTGAATATTACAGGGAGTTGGGACGCAATATCGACGATATGGGCAATAACTGGCTTGCCACCTTTGTTCAACTGACTCCGGGAACCACTGCAGAGACGGTCAATCAGAATATCGAAAAATTCAAAAAGCAGCATTTTCCTGATGTAGAAGCTGTTTTTTACCTGCGACCTTTGCGAGACATGCACCTCTACTGGATTTGGGGTGGCGGCCCGATTAAAAATGTCAGACTCTTTTCGATCATTGCCTTACTGCTGATCATTGTGGCCGCCATTAACTTCACCAATCTTTCCACTGCCATGGCCGCCACGAGATACAAGGAAATCGGCGTCAAAAAATCATTTGGAGCCGACCGTAGGGTGCTGGTGGTGCAATTCCTTTCGGAAACCATGCTGTTGTCGGTTATTTCGTTTTTTGTTGCGCTCATCCTGGCGGAAACTTTTCTTCCATGGTATAATAAACTGCTGGGAACGGAGCTTGGCATACAATACAGCGATGGGATATTGATCGCGGGATTTCTGGGCATCATGTTGCTGACGGGATTTCTGTCGGGGGGATACCCGGCCCTGTTTCTCTCATCGTTCAAACCGGTTAAAATTCTGAAGTCGAACGGCTCTCTTCACAAGCGGTCCCTCTTGCGCGAAACCCTGGTTGTTTTGCAGTTTTGCCTGGCCATTGTGTTGATTGTGAACACCATCATCATCAAAAAACAGCAGGATTTCATGCGAAAAAAGGATGTTGGCATTCAGCGCGAGAACATCCTGTACATGCCCATGCGGGGAGAGCTCAAATCCAAATATGAGTTATTCAAATCACAATTGCTGGCTGATCCTGACATTAAGAATGTGAGCTCAGCTTCTCACCTGCCCACCGGCATTCACTCAAACGGCGGGGGTTACAAATGGCAGGGCAAGCCTCCTGAAGTGGATCCATTGGTATCCAACACCACAGTGGATTGTGATTACCTGAATACATTCGGCATCAAAATGTACGAAGGAGAATTTTATCCTGAGAATACTTACAACGACACCCTGCATATAGTGATCAACAAGACCTTTGCTGATATTATTGGTTTGAAACCTATAATTGGCAATACCCTGGAAATGTGGGGAATGAAACTTGCCATCATCGGCATTACCGAGGACTTCAATTTCAAACCTTTATCCACGAAAGTGGAACCCCTTGTAATGTTATGCATACCGAATTACAGCCAATACATCCTATGCAGTATTTCATCAGACGACATTCAGAAAACCGTAAAAAAGATTGAAAAGCTGCATGAGGGGACCAATGGGAATTATCCTTTTGAGTACCATTTTCTGGATGCCGAATACGACAGCCTTTATGCCAATGAAGTTCGACAGGGCAAAATATTTAACATTTTTTCATTCCTGGCCATCCTCATTTCGTGCCTGGGACTGTTTGGTTTGTCATCATTCATGATGGCTCAGCGGATCAAGGAAATCGGTGTACGTAAAGCCAACGGGGCCACAGTAACGAATGTAATGATGCTATTCAGCCGGTATTATATCCGGTGGGTGATTATCTCCTTTGTCATTGCCGTTCCGGTTTCCTATTTCATCATCCGGTTGTGGCTGAAAGGCTATGCCTACAAGACTCCAATCAGCTGGTGGATATTTGTTGCAGCCGGAGGTATTGCAATTCTTATAGCTCTTACAACAGTCAGCTGGCAGAGCTGGAAGGCTGCCAGCCGCAATCCGGTTGATGCGCTTAGGTATGAATAAGAATCATCTGTAAATGATTGAAAAACAATGCCAAAATAAGCCATTATCAATACCATTGAACCTGATATTAGTATAACCAGGATAAAAACCAAATCATGTTTAAAAAGAACCTTATTATTACCATCAGAAACTTCGCCAGAAACAAGGCTTATTCTGTGATCAATGTATTAGGTCTTTCCATTGGAATAGCTTGTGTGCTTGTTATTCTGAGTTGGGTGAAATTTGAATTGAGTTATGATAAATACCATCAATACAGCGACAGAATATATATGGTTCAAAAACCACCATTCAGTACACTGGCTCCATCCTATGTGCCTTTACTAAAACAGGATTTCCCTGAAATAGAAGAAATAGCAAGAGTAACAGAGGGGGGAGATTTTGTTGCAAAATATGGAGAAAAGTCGTTTCTTGAAAAAAGGATATTCTTTGCTGAAGCCAATATTTTCAAAATCCTTTCTGCAGAAGTGTTGGCCGGAGATCTGAAAACTGCCCTGTCTCAGCCAAACTCTATTATATTAACTGAAAGTATGACTCAAAAGTACTTTGGAACTGAAAATCCGATCGGCAAAATCATTATGCTTTCAGATACAATGCCATTCAACATTACTGGCGTTATCAAAGATGTCCCTGCCAATTCGCATTTTCATTTTGACTTTCTTGCCTCTTATCTGACACTTAAAAGTATGTATTACGAATACTTTTTTGGTAGTCACAATTTCTCTGATAATGTATGCATAACTTATATGAGGTTGGCAAAAGGCACTGATCCATTGGTACTGGAGGGAAAGCTCCCAAAATTCATTGACAGGTATCTGGATCCGTTCAAAGACGAAGGCGGCAAGTTCCACCTTGCAAGTGAATATAATCACATTAAGCTGGTCAGGATTTCTGATATACACTTGTTTTCACATACACTCAATGATATTGAGACCAATGGTGATATCAAGTACGTCAAAATCTTTTCCCTGATCGCTTTATTTGTATTGCTGATTGCCTGTATCAATTTCATCAATTTATCTATTGCCAAAGGATTGCGCCGGTCAAAAGAAGTAGCCTTGAAAAAGGCTCTTGGATCGGGTCAAGGGAAAATAATTCTTGAAATGATATTGGATTCAATTATTTACACCAGTATTTCCCTGTTCGTGGCAATTGTTTTGTATGAAACTGTTACACCTTATTTTAGAAACTTTTGGGAGGGGTGGACAGGTCAGAATTTCTTTTCAGACCCGATCAATCTTCTATTTATAGCTGGAATCCTGGTATTTATTAATTTGGTGGCCGGTCTTTATCCGGCTGTATATATTTCCAGGTTTCAACCCATTCAGGTACTTAAGAACAATCTGGCAATCATCACTAAGTATTCTTCAAAAACCGAAAGGGGTTTAATGCGTAAAACGCTTGTTGTTATCCAGTTTTCTATATCAATTGCGGTTTTTATAGGAATTGGAATTATCAGTAAACAAATCAGGTATATGCAAAATTCCGATCTGGGATATAAAAAGGAAAATGTAGTAGTATTTTCTGCTGATGATGCGTTTTTAAGCAGGTGGGATGATTTGAAGCAACGGCTATTGAGCAATACCGCAATCAAACAGGTAACCGCATCAAAGCGTGCTCCTACCGACAGATTGTTGGATGCTCCTGGTTTTGAAATAAATATTAACGGAAATCTTGTCAGGAACGAATTTTCTATGCCGCACAACAGGGTCGAATGCGATTTCTTCAGGACATACGGAATCGAAATAATTGCCGGACGAGATTTCGATAAAAATATTCAGACGGATGAAACAGAAGCCGCCATCCTCAATGAAACCGCGGTCAGATTACTGAATCTGGATCATGCCAATGAGGCTGTTGGATTAAGGATCAATCTGGGTGGCGCATATAAGACGATTATTGGAGTTTGTCGTGATTTTCATTATGAATCACTTCATCACAAAATATCCCCAATAGTTACGTATATTACTAAAAATGAACTTAATACTGTAGCTGTGCGACTTGCACCGGGCAATTTATCAGAACAGATCCGGTTCATTGGAAGCATATGGGATGAGTCTCATAATGATATTCCTTTTGAATACACGTTTCTTGAAGAGAGGGTCAACAGCCAGTATCAGCATGAGCAACGAATGCTAAAGCTTTTTAACTGGTTTGGTTTATTGGCTATTCTCATTGCCTGCATGGGCTTGTTTGGTCTTACCGCCTATTCAACTGAAAGAAGAACTAAAGAAATCGGAATCAGAAAAGTCAATGGAGCCTCGGCCTTGGAAATCATGAAAATGCTATCAATTGACTTTACAAAATGGGTAATTGTAGCTTTTATTCTGGTTTGCCCCATAAGTTATTATTTAATGCATACCTGGCTTAGGAATTTTGCCTACAAAACGCCTGTTGACTGGATGATGTTCGTATTTTCAGGGATGGCTGTACTGATCGTAGCCTTATTAACGGTTTCCTGGCAGAGCTATCTTGCCGCCAACAGGAATCCTGTTGAAGCACTGAAGTATGAGTAAAACGACCTGATCCTCAACCATGCAGGTTGATCTGGTAATTTTGCAGAGGAACTCTTTTCACAAAGCTGAAAAGTTTTTTTCTGATTTCATTTGGATGCTATAAAAAATAGCGCTACTTTTGTGGCGCTTTAAAAAGCTGGTGCTGTAGTTCAGCTTGGTTAGAATGCCGGCCTGTCACGCCGGAGGTCGCGGGTTCGAGCCCCGTCGGCACCGCTGAAGCAAAAGCCTGAAGGAAACTTCAGGCTTTTTTATTTCGTTTCTATCGGGGTGAGAAGTTTATCCCGATGATGCAGCGCTGCGAAATCTGAAAGATGAGCTAGCGATGCACTATCGGGGAGCCCCGTCGGCACCGCTGAAGCAAAAGCCTGAAGGAAACTTCAGGCTTTTTTATTTCGTTTCTATCGGGGTGAGAAGTTTATCCCGATGATGCAGCGCTGCGAAATCTGAAAGATGAGCTAGCGATGCACTATCGGGA
>JAWOJJ010000074.1:0-22755 GCA_046481675.1 Bacteroidales bacterium
CAGGTTCCCATGTTGAAATAAACAATGGGCGTAAAGGTACCCCCGATTAACAAAAAGATGCTGACATGATCGAGAATCCTCAATGTTTTTTTATAATCAGGCGTGGATACGGCATGATAAACAGTCGATGCGAAATAGGTGAATAACAGGCACAATACATAAATGAGTACCGGTAATGCTGACCGCTGGTCGCCGCCGGAGTTCAGATTATAAAACAAAAAAGGAGCGGCTGCTATAAAAAACACGGCTCCAATACCATGTGTAATTGCGTTTGCAAATTCTTCCCTGTTGATCATCCTGAGTGATTAATAGATTTCCCGAACGCGTAGAACGCATAGAAGGGATTCGCAAATGTAAGACAATTGCACAAATGTAAAAGGACAAATTAAGCCTCAAATAAGCACCTAATTTGTCCTTAATAACATTCAAAAGTAACCCCTAAAACCTTTAATTGGCAGCCAGTTTAACGGAAAGTGTAATGTCGTCGTTGATAAACTGATCCTTCAGTTCGGCAAAAATGGATTTAGACTGGTAATTGACATTCCACAGGGTACGGTCAATGACGAACGACTCTGTGGTGGCCAACAACTTGCCTCCTGCATTACTTACATTGGCATCGAAGACGATACTTTTGGTAATTCCTTTGATGGTCAGGTTTCCTTCAATCCGGTGAGTCACTTTGAGCGCAGTGGAAGTCGTACTTTTTAACCTGCTTACCTTGGTAATAACAAAGTTGGCCACAGGATACTTTTCTACTTCGAAAAAGTCAGAAGATTTCAAATGACCTACCAATCGCTGGTTCATGCCATCATCCTTCAGATCGAGGTTAACAATTGAATTCATGTCAATTACAAACGACCCCCCGGCAATTTCATTTCCAGCCAGTTGGATGGTACCTTCTGAAAGTTTTACAAATCCGTTGTGCTCTCCGCCGGGTTTCTTGCCGAGCCAGTTAACAAGGCTCTCAGTGGTATTAACGGTAACCTTTTTTGCAGTGGTCTTTTTGGAACTTTCCTGCGAATGTGCAGCAAAACTAACCAAAACAAAGGATGATAACAATATGTTTTTGAGTAATTGCAGTTTCATAGCTTTCTTGTTTAAATTGTTGAAGACTTCATTTTAACTATTAAACAAGCAAAAGCCTATTTGGTTCAAAAGTTCAATACCCTTAACCATCAAGCTCCCTGGTAATGTTGATGGCGGCAATGGTGCCATCGGCAATAGCCGTGGTGATCTGACGGTACTTTTTGCTTCGCACATCACCCACGGCATAAACATCTTTCAGGTTGGTCCGCATGTCTTCGTCTGTTTTCAGATAACCCCAGTTGTCGAGTTCCAGATTTCCACCAAAGAGATCAATATTGGGTTTCAATCCAACAAAAATAAATATGCCGTCAGCCAGGAGCTCACTGGTTTGCTTTGTGGCCAGGTCTTCCACCACAACGGCCATTTTGTCTCCCGTCCGCGAAAATGACCTGGGCTCATTCCGGTAAAGTACCTGAACCCGGGGATTGGCCAAAAGCTTTTCCTGGGCCTGTTTGTTGGCCTGAAACTTATCAAATTGGTGCACCATAGTTACTTTTGATGCAAATTTTGTTATAAACTCGGCTTCTTCCACAGCCGAATTGCCCCCGCCAATTACAATAACCTCCTTATCTGCGTAATATTTAGCATCGCATGTGGCGCAGTAAGATATTCCCTTGCCCTTAAATTCCTTTTCCCCGGGAACATTCAGGTAATTCGGTGATGTTCCTGTGGCAATGATGATCTTTTTTGCCCTGATTGTTTCATATTCATCAATCACAATCTCTTTCTGCTCCAGGTTAACGCGAGTAACATCAACAGCCACTTTAAAAACACTTCCGCATTTTTTGGTTTGTTCCGACATGTTGTGAGAAAGCATATATCCGGGCTGGGGATCAATGAATCCCGGGTAGTTTGACACCTGGTGGGTAAGGCTTACATGTCCGCCCGGCAAACCGGTATCAATCAGCACCGTATTAACGCGTGCCTGGCAAAGGTATAGCCCTGCAGTGAGGCCACCCGGACCACTTCCAATAATAGCTACATCGTAGTGGTTTGTGAATGGTTTCAGGCTGCTTTTAATTGAATTAACCTTTTCCGGTGAAATCATTGAGTTCAGGTTGTGCATAATTTCTGACCTTTTGATGCCACCGGTTAATCGGATACCAACTTCCCTGCCCTTTTCAAAAAACACCAGGGTTGGGGAACCATGTACACCAAGTCGTTCCGCCAGGTCACGGTTCTGTTGCCTGAATACTTTCAGGAATTTGACATCATCACCATAAATGGCAGCCAGAGATTCAAATTTGGGAGCCAGTGCTTCACATGGCGGACATTCCGAAGAATAGAAGTCGAGTACAACCTTATCGGCCTGCAACACCTCTTTCTCAAAATCTGATGATACGATTTCTTTCATATTTATATAATAAATGAGTAATCTATCCGGGCGCCGGTAAAAAACCAACTGTGGTATTACATCTTTTTCCCGTACAACGCGAATCCCAGTTCCATCAACTCTTTCACCGGACGGCAATCAGGGGCGTGCAAGTGCTTGTCGCGGTTGTAGGCAACACTGGCGCATCCGCCACCACATAACAGTCTCAGGTTACAGGATGTACATGCGCTGATACTGAGCACGTCGCGCTGTTGCCACAATTCAACCTGCCTTTTGTTTAAAGTAATGTGCGGCCAGAAGGTGCCCAATTCTTCTTCCGGTTTGCCAACAGTGGCAGTGCATGAGTAAATTCTGCCTGTGTAATCAAAAGCCCATTCGGTTTTGCAACCGGGACAGGAATCGAACAACGGATCGGGCAGTTCGTCATTCTCAAACAAAAACCTGGACACAGAAAAAGCGGGTTTATGAAAACTCAGGATTTCGGGGTGTTCCCCGATCAGTTTGAAGAGATCCTGATACATTTCAATGCGGGAATAAAGCTTCGACTGTTGCGACTGGCAGTAATGCAGCTCATAGTTCCTGCCCAGCTGGGTTTTAAACCCCGGATGGCTGGTCCACCCCCTGCTGATTGCAAAGTCAGCCAATTCCGGCAATGTATTCATATTGTCACGGTCGAGCACCACTCTCAGGTTAACGGGAATTCCTGACTTCAGTGCAGCATCAATACCTGCCGTGATGTTGCTGAAGGTACCCTGACCACCTTTCAGTGATCGCCTTGAGTTGTGAATTTCTTCGGAACCATCCAGGGTGACCTGAACTTCGCGGATGGCAGCAGTTGCCAGGAGGGGAACAAAGGTTTCCAGATAATAACCGTTGGTGACCACGGCCAGCTCAAGGCCATTTTCATTGCAACGGCTTATGAAGTGTTCCAGGAAATGCCTGTTACTGTCTCCTGCAAGCAGTGGTTCACCGCCAAACAACGTTACATATTTCTTTTTGCCTGCAAAATGCGCATTCACATAACTGAAAAAGGCATTCGCCACCGCGGCACTGTTTTCTTTATTATGTTTGGGATAACCCTCCTGATAACAATAAGAACAGGCAAAATTGCACGCGTAGGTTGGGGCGTAGAAAAGCTGAATTTCGTCTGTATCACGGGAATCCAGAAAATCCAGGTACCTGAGCCGGAAACGTTTCTGCTCTTCATCAGGATCAACAACGTATCCTTTTTCAATAAACCCACTGTTATTCAGGACCCGGTTATCAAATACATCCCGGGCTTCATCCGATGAAAGCAAATCAGCATTTCCCGAAAGCGCGTTGACTATGAAGTAATCGTCTGATTGATGAACTTTTGAGATAATATTGTGCTTCGAAAGTTCCATCTTTCACCTATGGGTCAGTCGTGGCAACCGGCGACAATTCTGGAAGTTTTGGCGCAGCACTGGGCCACTTTCTGCTTTTTCGGTGCTTTCTTTTTGTTGGTTAATGATTTCATATTGTGCGTATATGTTTGATTTTATCTTTATATCCTGGCTTTTAGCTTTTAGCTGTTGGCTGTTGGCTTTTGGCTTTTGGCTTTTGGCTGTTGGCTGTTGGCTTTTGGCTTTTGGCTTTTGGCTTTTGGCTTTTGGCTAACAGCTAAAGGCTAACGGCTCTTTTCTCTACCCACAGCAACCACATTTCTTCTCCTTTTTACCAAATATAGTAAAACTGGCAACATGAATCAAGCCTTTTGGATAAGGTTTGCTTTCCTCAAGCACCTTAATGTCAGTAAAGCCTGCTTGGTTCAGCGTGTTCATGTATTCCTCCCGTGTAACTGCTCCGGCCCAGCATTCCGAAACGGCAACCGGGTCAGTGCGGTATTGTTCAGGAACAGGTTCGGTAGCATAAATATCACTCACCACAAATCTTCCCCCGCTTTTCAGAATGCGGTGGACCTCCTTCCACACCTTCAGTTTGTCGGCAGCATGATTGATGGTACAGTTGGAAATTACCAGGTCGGCTATGCCTGCGGGGATTGCAATGGTTTCAAGATCCGACCGGACGAAACTCACATTGGGTATACCGAGTTTTGCGGCATTGTTACGGGCGGTTTCCAGCATGCCGTCGGAAATATCAACTCCGTATGCAAAACCAGTTGCACCAACTGTTTCTGCCATTCTTAACACATCGGTTCCGCGTCCGCTGCCCAGGTCAACGCAACATTCTCCCTCACGGGGTTCGGCGTAATTGATTGCTCCGCCGCACGAAAGACAACACGATTGGTCAGCCAGCTCAGAGTAACGAATGTTAATTGAAGATGTGTCCATTTCCAAAATAAATTGATTGCAAATGTATGTATTTATTTAGATATGTCTATGTATAAGCAGAGTTTTTTATGCAGCCTCTAGAAAGTCAACGTGAAAACCGTTTCCACGCCGGGTTCGGAGTGGGCCGTGATGGTGGCATTGTGCAACCTGAGGATTTGCTTTGACAGGCTCAGGCCAATTCCTGATCCCGATGGTTTCGTAGTAAAGAAGGGAATGAAGATTTTATCGAGTACATCTTTCAGGATTCCCGGTCCGTTATCGATCACCTGCACCGTGATGCGCCCTCTTTTATTCATGTAAGCGAGTAACCGGATGTTGCCGTTGGGAACATGATTGAGGGCATGGATCGAATTCTTAAGCAGGTTGATCAGCACCTGTTCAATCAGCTGGTCGTCTACCGTAAATTCAAGGCTTTCGGGTTCAACTTCGGAACGGAATTGGATGCCGCATTTCCTGATTTCCTCTTCCATCAGTTTTTCGATGTTACCGAAAAGCTCTTTCACCCGGCATTGCCTGAAGTTGGGCTTGGGAATGCGGGTCAGGTTCCTGTAGGTATTTACAAAATATAGAAGTCCGGTGCTGCGCTTGTTGATAGTCTGCAACGCTTCCTGGATTTCACTAACCGACTCGTGGTCGATTTTCAGCTCTTCGTGACCATTTTCTTCAACCATACCTTTCAGCATCAGGTCGAGTGTTGAAGACAGCGAGGCAATCGGGGTGATGGAATTCATGATCTCATGGGTAAGCACCCGGATCAGTTTCTGCCAGGCTTCCGTTTCCTGTTCCTCCAGTACATTCTGAATATCCTTGATGGTAACCAGGTAAATTAATTTGTCCTTTATTTTGATGGTTGTTGCATAGATGGCCAGTTGCAGAAAATCATCGTCATACTGTACCTTGACCAGCTTATTCTCACCCGGTTTTATATTCAGCAGTGTATTCACCAGCTCGGGGCTCAATGACTCAAGCACTTTGATGTTTTTCATGCTGGCCATTTGAAACAGCTTTTTGGCTGTTTTATTAATCAGTTCAATGTTGCCATCGGCCGTATAGGCGATTACGCTAACGTCAATATTTTGCACAATGGTCTGCAGATAATGGAAGCTCTCCTCTTTTTCGGCACGTACCTTCTGAAAATCGAGCATTACCT
The DNA here is from genome assembly GCA_046481675.1 of Bacteroidales bacterium. GTDB lineage: Bacteria > Bacteroidota > Bacteroidia > Bacteroidales > UBA10428 > UBA5072. The sequence goes on from JAWOJJ010000074.1 coordinate 5,882, forward strand.
CGTTAAAAGCCTTGTTAAGTTCGTTAAAAGTACCCCCCATGCCCTCGATCTGAAAGGTACGGGTGAACTCGGAAAACCGGATCGACTGAAGAAAACTGGTTAGTTCCCTGTTGGTTTTGTCTACAAACCGGATCAGCGAGGTGACCTGGAAAAGTATCAGCACTGCCAGAATGACAGGGGCGATGTAATAATCGTTTTTCCACAAAAAATAGGATAGCAGGAAGATTGTCAGTACCAGCAGGATGACACGAAAAATAATATTGATCCTGTAGTTTTTAAAACCCATATTTTTCCATCCTTCGATACAACGAAGTTCGTGTAAGACCCAATTCCTGGGCTGCCTGTGATATGTTGCCCTGGTTTTGCTTCATCACCTTTTCGATAACCCTTCTTTCAATTTCGTCGAGGTTGTAGGTATCGAACTCGAGATCGCCCGGCTTTTTGCGGGGGGGCGACAGGATGAAATCATCCGGCTCAAGCGAGGGCGTTTCCGTCATGATCACAGCCCGCTCAATGGCATGCTGCAATTCGCGCACGTTGCCGGGCCATGCGTAATGCATCAGCTTCTTAAGTGCAGCAGCAGTGATTCCGCGCAGGGATTTTCTGTATTTTTTGGAGTAGATTTTCAGAAAATGGCCCGACAGCAATTCAATGTCGTCGCCTCTTTCGCGCAGCGGAGGAAGATGAATTTCAACCGTATTGATCCTGTAGAGCAAGTCCTGCCTGAACAGGTTGTTGCTTACCGATTCATACAGGTCGCTGTTGGTGGCACAAATCAACCTGACATCAACAGTTACCGGTCGGTTGGCACCAACCCTGGTCACCTCGCGCCTTTCGATCACGGTGAGGATTTTCGACTGCAGTGCAAGGGGCATGTTTCCGATTTCATCCATGAAGAGTGTTCCCCGGGATGCAATCTCAAACCGCCCCGGTTTTTCTTTTTTGGCATCAGTAAACGCACCTTTCTCGTGTCCGAATAGTTCGCTTTCAAAAAGTGAATCGCTCAACGAACCCAGATCTACGCTGATGAACACCTCGTCGCGCCTGGGCGAATTGCGGTGCAGTGCACGGGCAACCAATTCTTTGCCGGTTCCGTTTTCACCGAGTATCAGAACATTGGCATCGGTTTTGGCTACCTTATTGATGGTGGTAAAAACTTCCTGCATTCGCGGGGAACTGCCGATAAAATCAACAAACGGCTGGTCCATTACGGCGCTCATTTCTTTTTGTTTGGCACGGAGTTCAGTTGCCTCCAAACGCGACCTTCTCAGTTTGATGGAGGAAGAAATGGTGGCAAGGAGCTTTTCATTCTGCCAGGGTTTCAGCACAAAATCCGTAGCTCCCGATTTGATGGCTTTCACTGCCCTCTCGGCATCGCCGTATGCAGTAATGAAAACAACAATGGCCTGGGGATCAATTTCCAGAATGCGCCCGAGCCAGTCAAATCCTTCCTGCCCGCTGATTGCATCCTTGTTGAAATTCATGTCGAGCAGGATCATGTCAAAATCCTCCCGGGCCATTACTTCGGGTATCTTATCAGGCGAATTCAGGGCAACTAACTTTTCGACATGAGGTTTCAACAGTAATTTAAGCGCAAACAGTATGTCCTCGTTGTCATCTACTGCCAGTATGGTACCGGTCTTTTCTGTCATTTTACCAGGGTTTTGATGCCAGAACAAAAATAGAGAATTAGTTTGGAATAAATCCGCATTTCCAAACGCTTTATTTTGAGCATGCCGGATGATAAAGTGTTCGTTTTCGTACTATGGGTGTTTCAATTTTATACACTCCGGTTGAAAACAAATTGTTTGAGTTTTTAATAAAATGTTGTATTTTAACGGTTTATTGTGATTGGCATAATTCATGTTAAATCTCACAGTAATTATTTTGAACAAAATTTTTCAGCGCTTATGAGCGGAATGGATCGGAAAATAGAAAAAAAGAGATTTGGAAAAAAACAGATCTGGCTGAGTATAGGAATTATCCTGGTTTTGGCGGTTCTTGCACAAATCATTTTCGGCGATAAAAGTTCCAAACTGAATGTGGAACAGGAAAAAATAACCCTGGGAGAAGTGCAGAGCGGAAAATACCAGGATTATATTTCGGTAAACGGCACCGTTGAGCCCATTCAAACCATTTACCTCGATGCCGTGGAATCCGGCAAGGTGGAAAAGATTTTAATTGAAGAAGGTACCCGGGTAAAAAAAGGAGATGTCATTCTGACTTTAAGCAATTACAACCTGCTCCTGGACATATCAGGAAATGAGGCCGATGTGGCCAGGGCTGTAAACGATCTGAAAACAGCCCGGCTCAACCTGGAAAACCAGAATCTGCAAACCCGGTCCAGAATTCTTGAGTTGCAATACCGCTTTAAAAAGATGGAGCGGCAATACAGGAACAACCTGAAATTAATTGACCAGGCGCTGATATCAAAAGAGGACTTTGAATACAGCAAGGAGCAGTATGAGGAAACTAAAATGCAGCTGGAACTGCAGCAACAGAAGTATTTGCGCGATTCCACATATACAGTTACACGTTTGTCATCAGACGAAGAATCCATTGAGCGCATGCAGATGAATTTGAACCTGACACGCAGAAGGATGGATGATTTGAACATCAAGGCCACGTTTGACGGGCAACTGGCAACGCTGAACCCCGAAGTCGGGGAGGTGATCAATTACGGCACCCGGGTGGGAACAATCAATATACTTGATTCATACAAGATGCGTGTGTTGATTGATGAACATTACATTACCCGGATCAACAGGGGGTTGCCTGCCGACTTTGAATTTGCAGGGAAAAAAAATACGCTGCGGATTGTTAAAGTATATCCTGAGGTTCAGAATGGAACCTTTGCGGTTGACATGGAGTTCACCAGTGAAATACCGAAACAGATCAGGATTGGCCAGACTGCGCGCATACACCTTGAACTGGGTGAATCAGAAGACGCATTGTTGCTTCCCAGGGGAGGTTTCTATCAGAGCACAGGCGGACAATGGGTGTATGTTGTTGATCCTTCGGGAGACCAGGCAAAGAAGCGCAAGATCAGGCTGGGAAGGCAAAATCCAAGGTATTATGAGGTACTTGAAGGCCTGAACCCGGGTGAACAGGTAATCGTTTCCGATTATGAAAATTTCAATGATGCCGATAAACTCATATTGAAGAAATAAATAAAAACAAAAATTAACCTTAAATTTCCCATATGATTAAAACAACTGATCTGGTAAAGGTTTTTCGCACTGACGAGGTGGAAACCACTGCACTTAACAAGGTGAATCTTACCATTGAGAAAGGTGAATTCGTAGCCATCATGGGCCCATCGGGCTGCGGAAAGTCGACCCTGCTGAACATACTGGGGCTGCTGGACACGCCCTCCTCAGGCCAGTATTTTTTCAACGGTGAGGAGGTTGCCGGGTATAAAGAAAAACAGCGCACCAACCTGCGAAAGGGGAACATCGGCTTTGTTTTTCAAAGCTTCAACCTGATTGATGAACTCACTGTTTACGAAAATGTAGAGCTGCCTTTGCTGTATCTGAAGGTTTCTCCGACTGAACGCAAAATGAAAGTTGCCGAAGTGCTGGAAAGGATGAAAATTACACATCGCAAAAAGCATTTTCCCCAGCAACTGTCAGGAGGACAGCAGCAGCGTGTGGCAATCGCGCGGGCTGTGGTTACCAGGCCTCAGCTCATTTTGGCCGATGAGCCCACGGGTAACCTCGACTCAGCCAACGGGGAAGAAGTAATGAGCCTGCTTACCGAACTGAATAATGAAGGAACAACCATCATCATGGTTACCCACTCGCCGTCGGATGCAGATAAGGCCCACCGGATCATACAGCTGTTTGACGGTCATATCGTCACAGAAAATATCAGGCAGATACTGTAATAACCAAGGTCATGAAAGAGATCTGCATTCCCATACCTTACCTCAGGGCACAGGAGATTGCCGATGTTGAGGTTACGGTTGCCGGTCAGAAGCTGCAATATAGCTTCAGGGTTGAATCGTTTCCATGGGAGGTAGATGATGAGTTTTCATCACTGACCGACCCGTTGGAAAGGTCACTGGCCCGGATTTATAAACTTAAAAGTGCAATAGATGGTTATGACAAGGCATGGGAACTGATTCAAATCTTCAATCCCGATGAGCATGCCGATCACATCCATGTTTTGTATCGTAAAAAAATCAGTACATAGAATTTGAAACAAACTAATATCGCCTTTGTATGAAAAAAGTAATTGGGTTCCTGTTTTTCCTGCTCTTGTTAAGTCATGCGCCTGTTGAAGCACAAAAAGTGTGGTCGCTTGAGGAGTGCATCAACTATGCCATTGAAAACAACCTGATGATCAAACGTCAGGAGCTGAATGTGCAGTATTCCAGGAATAATCATAATCAAAGTTATTTTAATGCCTTGCCAAATGTAAACGGACAGGTCAACTATACCAGGAATGATGGTAACACGATCGATAACTCACTTGAGATTCCAAGATATGTAAATCAGAAATACTGGGATGGAACATTTGGTCTCCACAGTAGTGTAACCTTATTTGGAGGATTTCAGGTAATTAATAACATTATAAAAACCAAGTATGACTTTCTGAAAAGTAAATCTGATCTTGAAAAATCCAAGAACGATATCTCCACGCAACTGGCGCTTGCATACCTACAGGTTCTTTTTTCCAAAGAACTTGTTGACGTGGCTGCTAATAAGCTTGAAGTGACCACGCTTCAGACTGAACGCACGGAGAAGATGCTTCAGGTCGGAAATGTGGCTCAAGGCGATTATTTGCAGATTAAGGCCCAGGAATCCAATGACAAAACCAGCTTGGTCAATGCTCAGAATAACCTCGATATGGCTTATCTTGATCTTACCCAACTTTTGGATCTGGATTCTGTTTCAGGTTTTGATGTTGTTTTTCCCGGCAGTATTGAAGTTGAATTACTTGCTCCGCTTTTATCCGTTAAAGAAATATATACCATTGCACTTGAAACAATGCCGCAGATAAAAAGTTCGCAATATGCCCTAAAAAGCTCGGAAAAAGAGCTCTCTATGGCCTGGGGGCAACTAAGTCCATCAGTTACAATGAGTGGCGGTCTTTCCAGCCGTTATTCACAAACTGCACTTGATTATACGGTTGAACCTCCGTCTACTGATTATCCTTTTCGTGACCAGATGAATGATTATTATTATAAGAGCCTGGGTTTTGGCATCGCGATTCCTATTTTTAACAAATTTCAGGTAAAGAATGCCATCAGCAATTCGAAATTGCAGGTAAAGGATTATAAATATCAGCTTGATTTGTCAGAAATGGCGCTTTATAAAGAAGTTCAACAGGCACACGCTGATGCCACCGCTGCCCGCGAGAAGTATTACTCCAGTGTAGAAGCTGTAAATTACAATGAAGAAGCTTTCAAATATACCAGTCAGAAAATGGAGGTGGGCCTGGTGAATTCAGTGGATTACAATGTTGCACAGAACAACCTGATCAGTGCCAAGTCGAGTATGCTGCAGGCCAAGTACGAATACATCTTTAAACTGAAAATACTGGATCTTTATATGGGCAAGCCCATTACGCTTTAGTTCTTAATTCTGGGTTAGGTTGATGCCAGGTGTGGGTTTCCGCACCTGGTTTTTTATTGCACCCTCCCCTCGCCTTTAGGGGTTGGGGTTGAGGTCGAACGCATTCCAGATATCCCCTTCCGGCACTTCTGCTGTTATCACAACTTCCTTCTTAGTCACCGGGTGAATAAACCTGATTTTTCTTGCATGCAGGCTGATACCGCCATCGGGATTCGACCGGGGAAATCCGTATTTCAGGTCGCCTTTAATGGGGCAGCCAATATGCGCCAGTTGTGCCCTGATCTGGTGGTGCCTGCCGGTTTCCAGATCCACCTCCAGCAGAAAGTAATTATCCGACTTACCAATTGTTTTATAACTCAAAGCCGCTTCTTTGGATCCGGCTTTGGCCACCTCGTTGCAATAGGATTTATTCTGCTTTGCATTGCGGACCAGATGATGTACCAGGCGGTCCGATTCTTTCGGCGGTTTGTTTTTAACAACAGCCCAATAGGTTTTGCTGATCTTCCCTTCGCGAAAAAGAGCGGTCAGCCTGGATAACGCCTTGCTGGTGCGGGCAAAAAGCACAACCCCGGTAACCGGGCGGTCGAGCCGGTGAACCACTCCCAGGAAGACATCCCCGGGTTTGGCATATTTTTCTTTTAGGAATTGCCTGATCTTGTTGTCGAGCGACAGATCACCCGTGGCATCTTTCTGCACCAGGTCGTGCGAGTTTTTATTCACCGCAATGATGTGGTTGTCCTCAAATAATATGTTTAGTAATTCAGGCATTATTATTGGCTGTTGGCTGTTGGCTGTTGGCTGCTACTGCCGCTGCTACTGCCGCTTTTCCCAGTCTTGGTTCTTGATTCTTGGTTCTTGGCTCTACTCCTAATATTGTTCCTTATCATTCGGGAATTCCAGGTTCTTCACGTCGGTAATGTAATTATTGACAGCACTGGTGATTTCCTGGTACAGGTTGTGGTAACGCCTGAGAAACCGCGGTGAGAAATCCTGGTTGATGCCCAGCATGTCATGGATCACCAGCACCTGTCCGTCCACAAACCGTCCTGCGCCGATACCGATAATGGGAATCTTGAGTTCCTGGGAAACCTGGGCAGCAAGCCGGGCGGGTATTTTTTCGAGTACAATGGAAAAACATCCGGCTTCTTCAAGCACGTGTGCATCCTCAACCAGCTTTTTAGCTTCCTCTTCATCCCGGGCTCTTACCACAAAGGTTCCGAATTTGTGAATCGACTGGGGTGTAAGTCCCAGGTGCCCCATAACCGGAATGCCGGCACACAGGATGCGGGTGACTGACTCCACTATTTCCTTTCCCCCCTCGAGTTTAACGCCATGTGCACCGGTTTCTTTCATAATCCGTATGGCAGAATTCAGCGCTTCTTTGGAATTTCCCTGGTACGAACCAAAAGGCAGGTCGACTATAACCAGGGCCCGTTCAACAGCCCGCACCACAGCAGAAGCATAATAAATCATCTCGTTGAGCGTAATGGGAAGGGTGGTTTCGTAACCGGCCATTACGTTTGAGGCTGAATCTCCAACAAGAATCACATCAGTACCGGCCCGGTCAATGATCTTGGCCATGGAATAATCGTAGGCGGTAAGCATGGATATTTTTTCACCCCTGACTTTCATTTCCTGCAGTACGTGCGTGGTTATTTTTTTGGGCTTATCGGCAGAAGCAACTGACATGGCAATAGATTTTAAATTTTACAATAAGCTGGCAAAGTTGTGAAATTAACCTGGAATACACAACAACCAGGTTACAATATGTCATGCGCAGCATGCAGATTCATGTAAACACTGTCACAATCCCTTGCACAAAACTGTCTATTTGTCAGCATGGCAGAAATGGCACAATCCTTGTCGATTAGGAACACAAACCATATAGAATATTAACCAATAAAATATTTATAGCATGAGTAAGATTATCGGAATTGATCTGGGGACGACCAATTCATGCGTTGCAGTAATGGAGGGTAATGAACCGGTTGTAATTCCCAACAGCGAAGGCAAACGTACCACGCCTTCGGTGGTCGCTTTTATGGATAACGGAGAGCGTAAGGTTGGAGATCCGGCAAAGCGCCAGGCAATTACCAACCCGCAGAAAACCGTTTCTTCCATCAAACGTTTCATGGGCGAAACCTATGACAAAGTTCAGAAAGAAATCAGCCGGGTTCCGTTCAAGGTTACCAAGGGCGATAACAATACACCCCGCGTGGTCATTGACGATCGCAAGTTCACCCCTCAGGAAATTTCCGCGTTGGTGTTGCAAAAAATGAAAAAAACTGCTGAAGACTACCTGGGCCACGAGGTTACCGAGGCAGTCATCACGGTTCCGGCATATTTCAGCGACTCACAAAGGCAGGCCACCAAAGAAGCCGGTGAAATAGCAGGCCTCAAAGTAAGGCGTATCATCAACGAGCCCACCGCGGCTTCGCTGGCATACGGGCTTGACAAGAAGCATCACGACATGAAGATTGCCGTATACGACTTGGGAGGCGGCACCTTTGATATTTCCATCCTCGAACTGGGTGATGGTGTATTTGAGGTAAAATCAACCAACGGTGATACCCACCTGGGTGGAGACGACTTTGACCAGTGTATCATTGACTGGCTTTCTGAAGAGTTTAAAAAAGATGAAGGTGTTGACCTTAAGAAAGACCCGATGGCATTGCAGCGCCTTAAAGAAGCCGCTGAAAAGGCCAAGATTGAGCTTTCAAGTTCAACCCAAACAGAAATCAACCTGCCTTATATTATGCCGGTTGACGGAATTCCCAAGCACCTGGTAAAAACACTTACCCGTGCCAAATTTGAAAGTCTGGTTGACACCCTGGTTCAGGCCACCATTGAGCCATGCCGCAAAGCATTGAAAGATGCCGGCCTGTCTACATCCGATATCAGCGAGGTGATTCTGGTTGGCGGATCCACACGTATCCCCGTTATCCAGGATGTGGTTGAGAAGTTTTTCGCCCGCAAGCCGTCGAAAGGTGTGAATCCCGACGAAGTAGTGGCTGTTGGTGCTGCAATTCAGGGTGGTGTGCTCACCGGCGAAGTTAAAGACATTCTGTTGCTTGATGTGACCCCGCTTTCTCTGGGTATTGAAACCATGGGAGGTGTTGCAACCCGTTTGATTGAATCGAATACCACCATTCCCACCAAGAAAACGGAAACCTTTACCACAGCATCAGATAATCAGCCTTCGGTTGAAATACATATACTTCAGGGTGAAAGGCCTATGGCAGCTGACAACAAGACCATCGGCAGGTTCCACCTTGATGGAATTCCGCCTGCTCCCAGGGGAATCCCGCAAATCGAAGTAACCTTTGATATTGACGCCAATGGTATCCTTCATGTTTCGGCAAAAGACAAGGGAACCGGCAAACAGCAAAGCATTCGTATCGAAGCTTCATCAGGTTTGTCGGCCGATGAGATTGAAAAGATGAAACGTGAAGCCAAGGAAAATGAAACCCGCGATAAAGAGCAGCGTGAGCGTGTTGACAAACTGAATGCAGCTGACAGTCTGATTTTCCAGACTGAAAAACAGCTGAAGGAATTTGGAGACAAGTTGCCGGCTGATAAAAAGGGCCCTATTGAACAGGCTCTGGCAAAGCTCAAAGAGGCTCAAAAGTCTCAGGATCTCGCAGCTGTTGATGCAGCCACTGCAGAACTGACATCAGTATGGCAGGCCGCTTCCGAGGAGCTATATAAGAACCAGCAAGCCGGCGGCCAGCAAGGACCTGAGCAGGGCTATACAGCCGACGCAGGAGCAGCCTCAGGCGCAGGTCCCACTAACGGTGCTAAAAAAGATGACGAAGTGACTGATGTGGATTTTGAAGAAGTGAAGTAATTTTTTGATAAGTGTATTAATTGTAAAGCTGTGCCCCAAGGGGTGCAGCTTTTTTTATGAGTATCTTTCATTTTTGCTATCTTTATCACATATAAACCATTGTATGAATTACCTGAAAATCATTTTTGTTCTTTTGTTTTTTCCGGCAGCCGGCATCTTTGCACAACAGGACACCATTTATAACCATACTGATGCAAACGGCCTGAAACAGGGATATTGGAAAAAAGCCTTTCCAAACGGCAGGATGATGTACAAAGGCTTTTTTAAGGATAACAAGCCTGTTGGAGAAATGCGCCGTTATTTTGAATCGGGTGCCCTCAGGGCCATATTGCATTACAGCAATACAGGAGAGCATGTGCGCGCCCGTGAATTTTACCAAAGCGGGAAGATCGCTGCTGAAGGCAATTATGTAAACTCAAAAAGAGACAGCACTTGGGTTTACTATAGCTTTTACAGCGGGTCAGTTACCTCGCGTGAGTCTTATCATATGGGTGTTCGCAACGGCATGGTGATCAATTATTACCCAAACGGTGATGTGTCAGAAAAAATCGAATGGATAAATGGCAAAAAATCAGGCATTTGGGAACAATACTTTTTGGGAAACGTACTCCGGTTGAAATCAGGTTATTTAGACAATAAGCTACAGGGAGATTTCATTGTTTATTATGCCAACGGTGAACCAAACGTACAGGGGAAATATGTGAATGATCTGCGGGAAGGCAGGTGGATTATTTTTGAGGAAGATGGCAGTGTAGCCATGGAGCTTGATTACAAGCAGGGCAAATCTGCCGATGAAGATAAGCTCGAAAAGGAACAACAGGAGTTGTTCAAACAGATCGATGAAAACATGGGTAAATTTGAAGAACCCGATGAAACTGATTTTCTTGGGCCATCCGCAAAATAGGCCAAACAGGACGCATGAAGTAATCCGACTTGTTGCGGCATGCTGGTTGCTATTGATATTTTCATTAACCCGGCTGCCGGCACAGGAAGTCTTTGAACTTACGGCACCCGGAAAGTACCTGGTTTCATTTACCGACAAACAGTATTCGCCCTTTAGTGCTGACAATCCGGCCGAATTTCTTTCTCAGAAAGCACTGGAACGCAGGAAGAACCAGGGAATACCCATTACACACAATGATCTGCCTGTTTCGCAGGTATACATAGACAGTTTAAAATGGGCCGGAGCGAAGGTTCTCCACACATCCAAATGGCTGAATACAGCTACCATACAGGTATCCGACAGCCTGATCCTGGATAGAATATCCGGGTTTGGTTTTGTCAGAAAAACTACGACTGCGCTGAACAAGCAGAGTTATCATAGCCGGAAAAAGGCTGCATCCGGAACAAAAGAAGCAGACACCCCTGCTTCGCTTGAATACGGGGCCTCCTGGCTACAAACAGCCATACACCACGGACAGCATATGCACGCGCATGGGTATACCGGTAAGGGAATTACCATTGCAGTGCTCGATGCCGGTTTTTCAGAAGTTGACCGGTTGCCGGTTTTCAGCAATATACGGGAAGATGGCCGGATTCTTGGAACACGCAGCTACGTATTACCCGGCGAAAGCGTTTTCGGGCACTCCACTCATGGCATGTCTGTACTTTCCGTCATCGGAGGATGGCAACCCGGCGAATTGGTTGGGGCTGCGCCGGATGCCTATTTTTATCTGCTTCGTACCGAAGATGCTTCATCCGAATTCATCATAGAAGAAGACAACTGGATAGCGGCAGCCGAATTTGCAGACAGCGCAGGTGCTGACATCATCAATACATCACTGGGATATTCCCTGTTCGACAACCAGGATCAGAATCATCTCTATTCCGACATGGATGGCAATACTACCCGCATCTCAAGGGCTGCAGACATTGCCGCCTCAAAAGGTATGCTGGTTGTGGTGAGTGCAGGTAACGAGGGCAATTCCGCATGGAAATACATTACTGCCCCGGGTGACGCCGACAGTGTGCTTACCGTGGGAGCAGTTGATCCGTATCTGGATGTGGCTGAATTCAGCAGTCGCGGACCCTCGTCGGACAACCAGGTAAAACCTGAAGTTATGGCTATTGGAAAAGGAATTTACGTTGCCAGGCCCGATGAAACCATCAGACCCGGTAACGGAACGTCTTATTCGGCGCCTCTGATCACCGGTCTTGCAGCCTGTCTCTGGCAGGCCAACAGGGAGGCATCGGCAATGGAAATCCGTCAGGCAATCTGCGAAAGCGCTGATCGCTACAATCAGCCCGATGATGAATTTGGTTTCGGGATTCCCGACTTCAACCTGGCCAATATTCTGCTGCAAATGGGACAGGAGAACAGTACGGTTGACCAAGTTGTAACCCTGTTCCCAAACCCCTTCAACAGGTTGCTGTATGTGGTATTTAGGAATACCACAAGCGCCCCGGTAGATATCTCACTTTACGATATTTCGGGAAAAGAAATGCTACATGCGATTTACCCACAGGTTGAGGGCAGAAACTATGTGAAGCTTGAAGGGGAATTAGCCGGACTTCCCAGGGGGGCTTACATCATCAGAATCCGGTCAGGTGAGCTTTCTGAAAATTGTAAATTGTTCAAATTCTGATTCATGGACAAAAAAGCAGTGTCACTTTACGAGTTGCTGGAACAGGTAAAATCAGCCTTTAGAAAGACGCTGCCTTTCTCATATTGGATAGTAGCCGAAATAAGCGAACTGAAGGTTAATTACAGTGGTCATTGTTACCTGGAGCTCATTGAAAAAGAAGAAACCGGCGAGACCATCCGGGCCAAAGCGCGGGCAACCATTTGGGCGTCGGTTTTCAGGATGCTTCAACCCTATTTTGAAAGTGTCACCCGAACACGCCTGGCAGCAGGCATGAAAGTGATGATCAAAGTAACTGCCGAATTCCATGAGCTTTATGGGTTCAGCCTGAATGTTTCAGACATTGAACCCTCCTTTACTATTGGCGAACTGGCCAGGCAGAAACTGGAAGTAATCAGCAGGTTGAAATCAGAGGGCGTTTTTGACATGAACAGGGACCTGGTATTCCCTGAAATTCCACGGAGAATTGCGGTCATCTCATCAAAAACCGCTGCAGGTTTTGGCGATTTTAAGGATCAGCTTTTAAAAAACCCCTTCAGTTACCGGTTTAGCATTCGGCTTTTCCCTGCTGTAATGCAGGGTGAAGAAGCAGAGCAATCCATTATCAGCGCTATGGACAGCATTTATGCGAACGAAAACTCCTTTGACATCACCGTGATGATCAGGGGAGGCGGCTCTCAATCAGATTTAAATTGCTTTAACAGCTACCTGCTTTGTTCAAACATCTGCCAGTTTCCGCTGCCGGTGCTGACGGGAATAGGGCATGAACAGGACGAAACCATTGCCGACCTGGTGGCCCATACCCGGTTGAAAACACCAACAGCTGTTGCCGAATATCTGATTGATTGTTTCCGCGAAGTGGACGAAGCCATCAATGAACGGTCGGTCAGCCTGAATGACCTGGTAACCCAAAGGGTGGCAGATGAGAAGGAAAAGCTGGACCGGATGTTACTCAAGCTTAGACCTGCCGTGAAGGAAATACTCACAGACCGGAACCGGAATCTTCAATTACTGGGAGTTAATTTGAAAAACCACGTCAGGCAGCATCTGTTAAAAGAATCCCAAACCACCGGTTCCAGGAAAGTAAGCCTGAACAACGTTACCAGGGAATTCATGAACAACCATAAGCACAGGCTGGACCTGCTTGAGAGAAAGAAGAATTATTTAGACCCTTTTCTGATACTCAAAAGAGGATATTCCATTACCTACCATAACGGCAAAGCATTGAAAAATCCCGATTTGGTATCCAGCGACGAGATTCTTGAAACCAGGCTTGCAGAAGGCAATTTAAAAAGTAAAACCATTTAATGCCGCAACATGACAAAAAAACAGATTTCCTATTCCGAAGCTATAGCTGCCATTGATGAAATACTGGAGCAGATTGAAAACGGTGAGCTTGACGTGGATGAACTGGCCGAAAAAGTCAAACAGGCATCTGAATTATTAAAAATATGCAAAAGCAAATTGTTCAGTACCGAAAAAGAGGTTGAAAAGGTATTGAAAGAAATGGAAGATCAGGCAGAAGGATAATAACAATAACCTTTACTGTAATTATTCAGTATATATAGGTAATAGTTCAATAAATACTGCGGCTATGAAAAGAATTGTTTTCATGCTGACCACATTTATCTGCATGTTGCCAGCGTTTACAGCTGACCTCTCCAGGATAAAATTTGAATACATCACGGTTGATGATGGGCTCTCACAGGGAATTGTTGAAGACATCATGCAGGATAAACAGGGCTACATGTGGTTTGCCACGCATGACGGGCTCAATCGTTTTGATGGCCGGAATTTCACTATTTTCAGGAATGACCGGAATGATCCCCAGAGTTTGGCCTCCAACTGGGTTTTTTGTCTTGGAGAAGACAGGTCGGGGAACATCTGGATCGGATCAGAGGGACTGAACATGTACGATCCCCACCTGGATAAACTGGTCCGGTTTCAGCCAGATCCGGATGATCCTGAAGCCTACCCATGGGGAAGAGTAATTCACATAACAGCAGATATCGACAGCACCATATGGCTTTCTACCATTAACGGCCTTGTCCGGTATTTCCCGAAAAGCAACAAATTCAAATATTATCATCATGATCCGGGGAATCCAAAATCACTGGGAGGTTCAACTGTTTTCAGCACGCTGCTTACGAAAGGCAGCAGGTTATTCATTGCCCCAAACACAGATCAGATTTATGAATATGAAAGGACAAGCGATTCCTTCAGGGAAATCAGCTACAAGCTGGCATACCAGGGCAATAACAACAGCAAATTCATAATAGAGGATCCGCAGGGCAATCTCTATATCACTTCTGAAATGGCTGGTGTTCATATTTTTAACCCTGCGGATGGGGCATGCAAGCTATTGGAAAAAACAGAAGGCGGTCTCAATAACAATAATATCCGGGCACAGAGCCTGTACATTAATCCTTACGAAATCTGGATTGGAACTGACGGAGGTGGCCTCAATATTTTCAATCCTTTTACGCAAAGCATGCAATACCTGATGGTAGATACCCGTAATACCCATTCCCTGGCCAGTAATGCAATCATCAAAATGTTCAAAGACCGGGATAACAATATCTGGATAGGTCATTACGGTTCGGGAATCAGCGTTTGGAAAAGAACCAGGGAAAAATTCGAATCGTTTATACACAGCCCGTTCAATCCAGCCTCAATCAACAAAGAAGTGGTATCTGCGCTGTTTGAAGACTCCCGGGGACGCATCTGGATCGGGCAGGACGGTGGCGGTTTGTGTTTGTTTGACGAAACCACCAAATCGTTCGAGCACATCCGAATGGAAGCCGGAAAACCCGGATCGCTCACATCCGATGTAATACTGGCTATAAACGAAGACCCTGATGGGAATCTCCTGTTGGGAACCTATATGGGAGGTCTGATGGTTTTTGACCCCGAAAACAAAAAGGTGATCAAATCATACAACACAACCAACGGCTTGTCGTCCGACCTGGTTTGGACCATCGTCAAAGACAGCAGGGAGCGCTACTGGCTTTCAGCGTACCGGTCCGGGTTTAGTTTATATGATCCGGTTGCAGGCACCTTTGAAAACTATACCGAAAACACTGAGGGTTTAACCGCCTGTTCCAACGTCATCCTGAATATCACCGAAGATAAGGATGGAAGAATCTGGTTCGGCACTGAAAATCGCGGCATCTGTGTACTCGATTTTGACAAAAAGGAAACCAAACAATACCAGCACGATGACAACAACAAGAATTCCCTGTCATACAACGATGTGAAATCCATTGTTTTCATTGAAGATATTGCCTGGATTGCCACAAACGGAGGAGGCCTCAACCGGCTCGACCTGAAAACCGACTCTTTCAGGGTGTATACCATGAATGACGGGCTTACCTCCAACGCACTCATGGGGTTGCTGAAGGATAAACACAACAGTTTATGGATCAGTTCTACACGGGGAATAATGAGGTTCAACCCGGTTACAGGCCAGGTTAATGCCTATGACAAATCACAGGGCATCCAGGGCAATGAATTCAAATTCAATTCGCAATTCATACTGGGTGATGGCCGGATGATGTTTGGCGGTGTAAACGGGTTGACCATTTTTCACCCCGACAGCATCAGGAACAGTACTGTTATACCCAATGTGGTTTTTACCGGTTTCAAAATTTTCGATGTATCAGTAGAGCCGGGGGCAAAAAAGTCCCCGCTCAGCCACCACATTAACTATACCAACAGGATCAGGCTGAAGCACAAGCATTCGGTGTTTACTATTGAATTCGCCTCATTGGATTATAATGCCCCCGAAAAGAACCAGTACATGTACAAGATGGAAGGATTCGACCAGGATTGGGTGCATGCCGGTAACAGAAATTTTGTCACCTACACCAACCTGGATGCCGGGAAATACACATTTTTACTGAAGGGATCAAACAGCGACGGGGTTTGGAATGATGAAATCCGGAAAATCAGCGTCCGTATCAGGCCCCCGTGGTATAAAACCAAACTGGCTATACTGCTGTTCTTTGCTGCCATTGTAATGATGATCGTAGCGTATGTCAAGGAACGTGAAAGACAAACCAAACATGACAATGCAGTTCTCCAGCAAAAGATTGATGAAGCCCAGACTGAACTGAAAGGAAAAGCCGGAAAACTTGAGGAACAACAGGAGGAAATCAGGCGCAGGGATGAAGAAGAAGCCGATATCAGGTTTCTGACTACCGGTATAGCTCGTTTGAGTGAGATTATATCCAGGAAAAGACGCAATCTCGAGGAATTATGTACTTCCTTAATATCAGAGCTGGTCAGTTATATTGATGCATCGGCCGGAGGCATTTTTGTGATGAATGATGACGATACGAGCCAAATTTTGCTCAGAGCCGCGGGTGAATTTTGTTACAGTTCCGACAAAAACATCAATTACACCTTTGAGGCAGGAGAGGGAAACATCGGAACCTGTTTTGTTGAAAAGCAAACAATAGCAATTGATGACCTTCCGGACGGGTATATTGTGCTTCGCTCCGGGCTCGGGAATGTCAGTCTTCGCCATGCCATTTACGTACCCATTGTTCAGGATAACGAATGCGTAGGTGTTATAGAAATTGCTTCCACACAAAAGTTATCTGATTCCAGGGTAAGTTTTGTTGAGAAAATAGCTGAATCACTGGCCTCCATCATTACCGTCATCAAGGTCAATGAAAAAACCAGCCAGATGCTGGAGCAGAATAATGCCCAGGCAGAAGAGCTCAAGGCTCAGGAAGAAGAAATGAGGCAAAACCTGGAGGAACTGCAAGCCACACAGGATGAATCACACCGCAGGGAAATCCAACTGCAGGAAGAACTTGATTCCAAAAACCAGCTGATTGAACAAATGCAGGCAGAACTGGC
>JAWOJJ010000077.1:0-8200 GCA_046481675.1 Bacteroidales bacterium
ATCATTGAGCAGAATTACAACAACTTCAATGGTTTTATTGTGCTGCATGGCACCGACACCATGGCGTATTCCGCATCGGCACTGAGCTTTATGCTCGAGAATCTGGCCAAACCGGTTATTTTTACGGGGTCGCAGCTGCCTATTGGCTCCTTAAGGACCGATGCCAAGGAAAACCTGATCTCTTCACTGGAAATAGCGGCCGCCATGAAAGGTGGAGAACCGGCAGTACCGGAAGTAGGTATATTCTTTGAAAACAAACTCTACCGGGGGAACCGCACCACCAAAAACAACACCGAGAATTTCAATGCGTTTGTATCGGGGAATTATCCTGCCCTTGCCGAAAGCGGCGTGCATATCCGGTATAATTACAGCGCCATCAGGTATGATAACAAAAGGCACCCGCTGATTGTACACAAAGAGCTCAACAGCAACCTGATCATCCTCAAACTCTTCCCCGGCATGAGCCGGAATATGGTGGAATCGGTATTTCAATTGGAGGGATTGCGGGCGGTGATTATGGAAACGTTTGGTGCAGGCAATGCGCCCGATCAGGAATGGTTTATTACATGTGTGAAAGAAGCGCTGAGCCGGGGTATCCTCATCATGAACGTAACCCAGTGCAATACCGGCAGTGTGGAAATGGGATTATACGAGACCAGCAGGTTGCTTGCCGAAGCAGGTGTGATCGGAGGCAGGGATATTACCACAGAAGCCGCGGTTACCAAGCTGATGTACCTTACAGCCGTAAGCAATGATAACAACTGGATATCCAAACACCTTGCCCTGTCGTTGAGGGGAGAAATGACGGATTGAGGTTTTTTTATTGATTTTTTTACTATTTTTACGCGCCTTTTCAAACCAGATTATTCCGGTTTGCTGGCAATCAGGAGAGATGGCCGAGTGGTCGAAGGCGCACGCCTGGAAAGTGTGTAATCGCCAAAAGCGGTTCATGGGTTCGAATCCCATTCTCTCCGCAACAGAATGACAATTCCGGCCCGGGCTCTGCCCGGGTTTTAAATGAACATAGGGCAATCAAGCTTGCTTGAAATTGCCCTATGTTCATTTAAAAAACCTCAATGCTTTGCATTGAGGCCGGAATTGTCATTCTGTTGCTGGGATCTCCCCCGCAGGGATCACGAAGTAATCCCCCGCAGGGATCACGCCAGTAATCCCATCGATACTTTACGCTAGCCCAAACCGTTGCAACGCAACGGTGGGATTGTTTTTCTATTGCCAGGATCTCCCCCAGAGGGATCACGCCAGTAATCCCTCTGGGGGTACGCCAGTAATCCCAAACAAAAAGCCCTGCACTGAGTGCAGGGCTTTTTGCTTTTATTTATACTAGATAGCTTTCTAATTCACCGCCTCCTTAAAGAAAACCGGTCTGATCAGCGGATGTTCCACCAGCTGGGGCTCTTCAGTGTCGGTAAGCTGGCGGATCGCTTGTTCTTTAACCGATTCAAAAGCGGCCATTTTATCGGGACGTACCGGGTCAACCGGGGGCGATTCCATTCTGAGCGGATCAATGGGTGAGCCGTTCATGGTAACCCTGAAATCCAGATGAGGTCCGGTAGATAATCCCGAACTGCCCACATAGCCCAGCAATTCACCCTGCCTGACATATTTTCCCATAGCTATATCCTTGCCAAAATTGCTCAGATGCATGTAGGTGGATGTATAAACACTGTTATGCCTGACTTTAACAATGCGCCCTGCTCCTTTCTGATAGTCTTTCATAATCACCCTGCCATCACCAATGGCATATACCGGTGTTCCTACAGGGGCTGCATAATCAACCCCGTAATGAGGCCTCCTGATTTTAAGGATCGGGTGCAGTCGGCTGCCGGAAAATCGGGAGCTGATCCGGTTGAAGCGAAGCGGAGCTTTCAGGAAGGCTCTTTTCAGACTTTTACCTTCTGCATCGTAATAGGTTTCCACACTGTCCTGCACAAAAGGAACTGCCAGTAAATCCTTGCCAACATGATTGAAATTGGCCACGTGAATTTTACCCAGGCCAACAGATACCGAGTCCACAAACAACTCATCGTACACCACGGTAAAATGATCGCCCGGTTGGAGTCCGAAAAAGTCTACGGTCCATGCGTACATTTCAGACAATTGCAAGGCCACCAGCGGATTGATATTATTTTTTGTGATTGCATCCCAGAGTGAGGTCACTATTTCACCGCTCACTTTTTTCTGTTTGGTGATCACTTCTTTCTGCTCAAGAGAAATACTGACACTGTCGGTAAAATCGAAAACCACATAATCTACCGGCGAGTGTTCATAAACAAAGTACTGCAATCGGTTTAGCGTATCATTGGAAACAAAAGCGGTATAGTTATTGCCATGGCGGATCTTCCGAAGATCGAACACCCGGTCGGCATACATCAGCAATTGTGTGAAAGCACGTTCCGGAAGCACATATTTGTGTAAAATCTGTCCGAGGTTCTGGTCTCTGGCGACCTTGTTTTTTTCAACAATAAATGAATCTACTGCAATGCCGTACAACCGGGTCACCTCAGTCTCAACAGGTGCGGCCTGAGTGGCAACATCATGCTGAATCTCCTTATTTAACCGGGGCAGCATGAACCAGTATGCCGCTGCAGCTACCAATAAAACGGTACCGGCAACAAGGGCAATTTTTACAAACTTTTTCATACGCTAAGCAACTACTACGTTAATAATTTTGCCGGGAACGAAGATTATTTTTTTAATTTGTTTTCCTTCAATCCACTTGGCTGATTGGGGATCCTCCCTGACGGCTTTTTCAACTTCTGCCGCCTGCATCGAAAGTGGCAGCATCAATTTAAAACGAAGCTTGCCATTGAAGGATACCGGATAATCAAACGTATCTTCTTGTAAATAAGTTTCATTTGCAACAGGAAAATCCTGCTGGATGATACTGGGCTTATTGCCGTAAAGCGCCCAGAGCTCTTCAGCCAGATGCGGGGCAAAGGGAGCCAGCACCCGGGTAAATGCCTCTGCCGTTTGTTTGGTAACCTTGCCCTTTTTGATGCAGAGGTTGGTGAAAATCATCATCTGCGAAATAGCAGTGTTGAACTTGAGTGCCTCAATATCCTGGCTGACTTTTTTAATGGTCTGGTGCAAGCCCTTTAAGATCTCCATGTCATCTTCAGCAGCATTTATGTTTTCTGCTTCGCCAAAAAAGCGGGTGACCCGGCCCAGAAAACCAAATACGCCCTTAACTCCCGTGTCGGTCCAGGGTTTGATCACATCCAGCGGACCCATGAACATTTCATACAGGCGCAGGGAATCGGCACCGTATTGTTTTACCACATCGTCAGGATTCACTACGTTTTTGAGCGACTTGGACATTTTGGCAACAATCTGCCTCAGTTCCTCATCTGTTTCGCTGTGGAAGTATTTCCCTTCACGGTCTTCAACCAGGTCAGCCGGTACTTTGGCACCTGTGGCGGTTTCGTATGCAAACGCCAGGATCATTCCCTGGTTATAAAGCTTCTGAAAGGGTTCATCGGTTGATACGATACCCAGGTCGAACAACACCTTGTGCCAGAAGCGACTGTAAAGCAAATGCAGCACGGCATGTTCGGTTCCGCCAATATATAAATCAACCGGCATCCAGTATTTTTCTTTCTCTTTCGAGAAGGGTTCTTTGTCGTTCAGCGGATCAATGAAACGCAGGTAATACCAACACGAACCGGCCCACTGGGGCATGGTGTTGGTTTCGCGCCGGCCGCGCCGGCCGTTTTTGGTTACCACCAGCCACTCTCCGGCATTGGCCAGGGGTGATTCGCCATCGGCACCGGGCTGGTATTTGCTCAATTCAGGAAGTGTAACCGGCAATTCGCTGTCTGAAAGCACATCAATTTCGCCATCTTCCCAGTGAATCACAGGAAAGGGTTCACCCCAGTAACGCTGACGGCTGAAAAGCCAGTCGCGTAATTTATAATTGGTGGTGGCTTTTCCGATTTGTCTTTCCTGGAGCCAGTTAATTACCTTCTGAATACCCTGTTCCTTACTCAGTCCGTTTATTGATAATCCCGTGGCTTCGGATGCTGAATTGATATAAACCCCGTCCTCAGTCCAGCATGCCTTCCCTTTCAACACCTGGCCGCGAAGGCTCTCATCGGCTCCCTTGGGATCCATGATGCAATCGATGGGCAGGCCAAACTTTTCAGCGAATTCGAAGTCGCGCGTATCGTGGGCCGGAACCGCCATAATGGCGCCTGTTCCGTAACCTATCAACACGTAATCGGCCACCCAAATGGGAATTTTCTTGCCATTCACGGGGTTGATGGCATAGCGGCCGGTAAAAACGCCGGTTTTGTCCTTGGCCAGATCGGTCCGGTCGAGATCCGATTTCAGCGAGGCAGCATGAATATACTCCGTCACCTTTCTTCTGCATTCGGGGGTAACAATTTCTGCAACCATCTCATGCTCGGGTGCAATTACCATGTACGTGGCGCCAAAGAGTGTATCGGGACGGGTGGTATATACCCTGAGCTTGCGTGCCAGACCTTCCACTTCAAAATCTACCTCAGCACCGGTCGACTTGCCAATCCAGTTGCGTTGCATGTCTTTCACCCCCTCGGGCCAGTCAACGCCATCCAACCCTTTCAACAGTCGTTCGGCATATAAAGGAATGCGCAGCATCCATTGCTTCAGATTCTTGCGTACAACCTGGTTACCGCATTTTTCATGAGATCCGTCGGTAAGGACCTCTTCATTAGCGCAAACAATGCGGCATTGCTCACACCACCATACCTGGGCATTGTCGTAATACGCCAGTCTTTTATCATCTCTATATTCTCTTACAGCTTTTTCTCCTTTAGTGGTGATTTCAGCAGGAATTGGAAGTTCGCTGATGGGACGGCCCTTTTGCGCCTTGTCATCAAACCAGGTATTGTAAAGCCGGATGAAAATCCACTGTGTCCATTTGTAATATGCAGCATCTGAAGTGCTGATCTCGCGGTCCCAGTCGTATCCCAGCCCCAGTGATTTGATCTGACGCCTGAAGGTATCGCAGTTTTTTTGGGTGGTAATCCGCGGATGTGTGCCGGTTTGAATGGCATATTGCTCGGCTGGCAGGCCAAATGAATCCCAACCCATCGGGTGCAGCACATTGAAACCTTTCATCCGCTTGTAACGGCTCATGATGTCGGTTGCCGTGTAACCTTCGGGGTGCCCAACATGTAAACCACTTCCCGAAGGATAGGGGAACATATCGAGGATATAATACTTTTTTTTGCTGTAGTCTTCTACTGTTTTAAAGGTCTTGTTTTCTTCCCAGTATTGCTGCCACTTCTTTTCGATATCGCTGAAATTGTATTCCATTATTTTGATGTGAATGAATGATAACCGGCAAATGTAAAAAATAATTACTTATCACCCGAATGCATCCGCTGTTAATAAAAGTTGGTCAGAAATATTTAGCTTTATGCCGCACTTTCAGAAAACAACATGACACCACAGGAACATTACAAGAAAAGGGTTGAGGAATTCAGGCTGCAGGCAGATCGCCTGCAAAAAAAAGAAAACAGGCTGTCTCTTGCCCGGTTAATTGTATTTATTTCAAGTATCGGATTGTTTTTTGCCCTGTATTCCTTTAACCATTTGCTCGCCATTGGGTTGCTGACCGCGGGGTTGATTGCATTTGCCCGTTTGATTCATTACTATAACAACATCGAAAGAGCCAGGATTCATGCGCGTCACCTGGAAACCATCAATTCCCTGGAAGCAGCATGTCTGAAAGGCAGTTTCTTTGAATACCCCAACGGTTCGGAATATGTTGACCGAGACCATCCGAATTCATACGATCTGGATTTATTCGGACATGCCTCATTGTTTCAGTATATCAATCGTACCACAAGCAAGCCTGCGGCCGACATGCTTTCTGAATGGCTCAGGTTTCCGGCTGAACTGAAAGAGATTACCCGGAGGCAGCAGGCTATTGCAGAACTCAAACCACGAATCGACTGGCGTCAGGGAATGATTACCCTGGGGTATTTGAATAAAAAAGCCGGTGGCGATCCGCAAAGTCTTTTAAACTGGGTAAAAAGCACAGACTTCTTTCCGAAAAGAACCCGGTTAAGAGCCCTGACTATTGGCTTAAGTGCCTTTGTCATTTTGCTGACTGTGTTTACCATTCTCTTCAGCTTGCCTGCAGGCATGCTGATTCCCGTTTTTGCAGTGAATTTTATGTTTTATTTCAGCCAGGGACAAAAAATCAGCCGGTTGCATGAACAGGTGGGCAGGTCGTCTGAACTGCTGCAAACTTATGCCGCTACCATCAAACTTATTGAAGAAGCAAGTTTTGATGCGGATAAGCTGAAGGAACTGCAGCAGGTTTTTTTAAGTACCATGCCGGTTTCTGCACAGATCAACAGATTGTCAAAAATGGTAAGCCGACTTGACACCCGGTTCAATGTAATGGTTGCCATCCCTTTGAATCTTTTTCTGTTTTGGGATATTCACTGTTGCCTGGCGCTGGAAAAATGGAAAAGAAACCATGAAGATCAGCTGGAGCAATGGTTTTCGGCCATGGCCGAATTTGAGGTATTGTCGTGTTTCGCCAATATGGCCTTCAACAACCCGGAATGGCCAATGCCCAAGGTGATTCAGGATTACTTTGTGCTGGAAGCAAAAGATATCGGCCACCCGCTTATCCCGGCAGAACGCAGGATTTGTAATTCCATTGAAATCAGTTCAGGTGGAAAAACAGTGCTGGTAACAGGTTCCAACATGTCGGGCAAAAGCACTTTTTTGCGAACCTGCGGAGTGAATGCCATACTGGCCCTGACTGGTGCCCCGGTATGTGCTGCCGCGTTCACCGTTTCACATGTGCAGGTATACTCGAGCATGCGGATTTCGGATTCGCTGGAAGACAATACCTCCTCGTTTTATGCGGAGTTGAAGCGCCTGGCTGCCATCATTAAAGCAGCAGAACACAACCCCAGGCTTTTTCTGCTGCTCGATGAAATCCTGCGCGGAACCAATTCCAACGATCGTTATACGGGTTCGGTGGCCCTAATCAAACAGCTCATAGGTTATGAAACGGTATCGGTTGTGGCCACACACGACCTGAAACTGGCTGATTTGGCAGCTGAGCTGCCTGAAAAGATCGACAATTATCATTTCGATGTGAAAATTGACGGGGAAGAGTTGTATTTCGATTACAAGCTCAACCACGGCATATGTACCAGCATGAATGCGTCGATATTGATGAAGAAAATGGGGATAAGGATAGGGGCGAATGACAAGATCTAAGAACCAAGATCCAAGAACTAAAAACCAGGATGAGAGTTGAGAGGTGAGTGATGAGATTGGATTAGTATAAGTGTACATGGGGTGTGAATCATTAATGAAAAAAATATTTGGTCTCTCTTCAATTTTACCTATTTTTGCATTCCTGAATTATATCCATTGACAATCACACGCACTTTCACTAAACACACCACACGCATAAAATACCATTACCGGCCCCGTAGTTCAGCTGAATAGAACGTCAGATTCCGGTTCTGAAAGTCGGGGGTTTGAATCCCTCCGGGGTCACAAAAAAATGCCGCCACAAGCGGCATTTTTTTGTGACCCCGGAGGGATCATGAGCAGGTTGTGCGTTGGCTTGTGGGCGCGAATACTCCCGGAGGGGTCACTTACAGCAAAGCTGACCGCAGCATTTATCTTGTAGGACCCTCTCTTTGCGGATCACAGCCTGTCCCGCTCAAGCGGGAAGCGATAGCGAGTAATCCGCTGCCATGCGAAGCTAAACTCTGCCAAGGTGAGGCCTCGGTTAAAGGATTTCAACCCATAGCCGTCATGCTAAGAAAGCTTACGCCCTTACAGGGCTTATATTCAACGTATTGACTTTTACACAGGGCTTCGCCCTGTGCTGTTTGCTGATGCCCTTTCAGGGCATAAATTTATTCGACTTTTTGAGCCCTAAGGGCACTATAGCATTAGCCCAGGGCATCGCCCTGGGTCTTACATAAGCTCTAAAACATAAGCCCTGGGCGTAAGAGAGGTTGGACCGCCTGGTAAGAGAGTTTCCATGGGCACTCTCAAGCCTCGGGGGGGTTCCATAAACCCGTGCAGCGAGGACAATTCGACGGTGGCTTCTGGTCCAGAAAATGGAACCCGCATTCCGAACAACACCAGACCACTTCAACTCGTGAAATCGACTGGGATTTGGAAAAAACAGGTCGACGAACCGAGTCGT
>JAWOJJ010000073.1:0-5791 GCA_046481675.1 Bacteroidales bacterium
CCCATCTTGAGGAAAAATTACCGGCAGCACCTTTCACCAGGGGTAAGGATTATGTAAACTTTCTGCCCGACAGGGTGGCCATGCAGGATGCCACAGCACAAATGGCCCTGCTGCAATTTATGCAGGCCGGCCGTAGTAAGGTGGCTGTGCCGTCAACCGTTCACTGCGATCACCTCATATTGGCCAAAGATGGCGCTGTTGCAGATCTGAATAAAGCCAAAACAACCAATGCTGAAGTATATGATTTCCTTTCATCGGTATCCAATAAATACGGTATTGGTTTCTGGAAACCGGGTGCCGGAATAATTCACCAGGTATTGCTTGAGAACTATGCATTTCCCGGAGGTATGATGATTGGTACCGATTCCCACACAGTGAATGCCGGTGGTTTGGGAATGATTGCCATTGGTGTGGGCGGTGCTGATGCCTGCGATGTGATGGCAGGTCTGTCCTGGGAAATGCGCTTCCCAAAACTAATTGGTGTTAAACTGACAGGTAGGTTGAGCGGATGGACATCAGCTAAGGACGTGATATTAAAAGTAGCCGGAAAACTAACCGTAAAGGGCGGTACCGGTTGCATCCTGGAATATTTCGGAGCGGGAGCCGATGCCATTTCATGTACCGGTAAAGGCACCATCTGCAACATGGGTGCAGAAATCGGAGCAACTACGTCTGTTTTCGGTTACGACCAAAAAATGCAGGAATACCTGAAAGGAACCGGACGCGTGGAAATAGCTGACATGGCAGAGAAAATCAAATCTGAGCTTACCGCTGACGAAGATGTATACCAAAATCCTGGCAAGTACTTTGATGAGCTGATTGAAATCAACCTGTCTGAACTGGAGCCCCATATAAACGGACCCTTTACACCTGACCTGGCAACTCCGGTGTCGAAATTTGCCAGCGCAGTAAAAGAAAACGGTTGGCCCGAAAAACTGGAAGTCGGCCTGATTGGTTCCTGTACGAATTCATCGTATGAAGACCTTACCCGGGCTGCATCGGTTGCCAGCCAGGCTATGGAATCGGGATTGAAAGTAAAATCAGAATTCACTATTACTCCGGGCTCGGAACAGGTACGTTACACTGCTGAAAGAGACGGGATTCTTGCAGTGTTTGAAAAAATGGGAGGCCAGGTGCTTGCCAATGCGTGTGGGCCCTGTATCGGCCAATGGGCAAGGCATGGATCCGAAAAGCAGGAGAAAAACTCTATTATGACCTCCTTCAACCGGAATTTTGCCAAACGAAATGACGGTAATCCCAATACCCATGGTTTCGTAGCTTCTCCGGAAATAGTGACGGCCTTTTCAATTGCCGGTACCTTGTCGTTTAATCCGCTTGCTGATTTCCTGGTAAATGAGCAAGGTGAGCAGGTGAAGCTTGCAGAACCAAAGGGACTTGAAATGCCGGCAAGAGGCTTTGCTGTTGAAAACAACGGTTATCAGAAACCCGCTGAAGATGGCAGTAACATACAGGTAGTGGTTAATGAAAAGAGTGAGCGGCTTCAGTTGTTGCAGCCTTTTGAGGCATGGAACGGTAAGGATTATGCAGGTCTGCGGTTGCTGATAAAAGCAAAGGGGAAATGCACCACCGATCATATATCCATGGCAGGTCCGTGGCTCAAATACCGGGGTCACCTGGATAACATATCAAATAACATGCTCATTGGAGCAGTCAATTTTTTCAATGAAAAGACCAACTCCATCAAAAACCAGCTTACCGGAAATTACGATGAAGTGCCCAAAACATCCCGCATGTATAAAGCCCAGGGAATAGACACCATTGTAGTAGGCGACGAGAATTACGGTGAGGGTTCATCCAGGGAACATGCCGCTATGGAACCCCGCCATATGGGTGTTAAAGCAGTGCTGGTTCGTTCTTTTGCCCGCATACATGAAGCAAACCTGAAAAAACAAGGCATGCTTGCACTCACATTTGCTGATAAATCGGACTACGATAAAATTCGTGAAGACGACCTGATTGACATCACCGGACTTACACAATTCAGTGCTAATACACCGCTGACAGTAAAACTCAGACACAGTGACGGTACAGTGGATCAATTCAAGGTCAACCATTCATACAACGAAACCCAGATAGAATGGTTTAAGGCCGGATCGGCCCTCAACCTGATCAGGATAAACCTAAAATGACCGGATGCTGTCATATACTGATTCATACTGAAAATAGTTTTATATCTTAGTACTGGTATTGTTTTACGATCCTCCACAAATTGAAAAAAATATCCGAACTCAGGCCTATTCCAAAAGGCGATAAGAAAACCATACGGGCATGGGTGATGTACGACTGGTCGAATTCAGTTTACCAGCTTACCATAGGTTCAACCATATTCCCTATTTATTACAATGCGGTCACGCGCCAGGGTGACAGCTTCACCGTGAATTTTTTCGGATATGAAGCTGTCAATACAGTGCTCTACTCATGGTCTATAGCTGTCTCCTACCTGGTTATTGCCCTGTTTTCACCTTTCTTTTCCGCAATTGCTGACTACACAGGCCGAAGAAAGACATTTATGAAGGTGTTTACCTGGATCGGAGCGGTTTCTTGCGGTGCGCTCTTTTTCTTCAATAAGAATACGGTTGAACTGGGACTGCTGGCTTTCACCCTGGCAACTATTGGTTATGGCGGCAGCCTGGTGTTTTACAATTCATTCCTGCCGGTAATAGCTGAGCGGGCAGATCAGGACAGGATCAGCGCCAGGGGTTATTCCATGGGTTATCTGGGAGGGGTTATCCTGCTGCTTTTTAATTTGGTATTTGTTCTTTTTCCGGGAGCTTTTGGCATTACCGATGATACCTTTGCCCCAAGACTTGCTTTTTTCACAGTATTCCTTTGGTGGATAGGATTTTCCCAGATTACATTTCGCAGGCTTCCGAAATATACATTCGGCAAACGGGTAAAGGGTGAGAATCCCATCCTGAAAGGTTATCTCGAATTGCGCTCCGTATTTAACCAGGTTCGCAATATGCGGCAACTCAAAATTTACCTGGCCGGTTTTTTCTTTATGACCATGGGATTGCTGACTGTGATGTTTATGGCTGCAACTTATGGTACCAAGGAGTTGGGACTGAACGACAACGTGCTCATACCGACCATCCTGCTGATACAATTGATCGGTATGTTCGGGGCATGGTTGTTTGCGCGCATTTCAGGCAGAATCGGAAACATCAAAGCGCTGATTCTTTCTATAGTTATCTGGATACTGGTGATCGTTGCCGTTTATTTTGTCCATACACCGGCTGAATTCATCATAATTGCCTGTTTTGTGGGTGTGGTCATGGGCGGCACACAAGCACTGGCACGATCAACCTATTCCAAAATGCTGCCTGAAACGCGTGACCATACTTCCTTCTTTAGCTTTTACGACGTGATGGAAAAGATTGCCACAGTAGGCGGTACTTTCAGTTTCGGGATTATTGAAGCACTTACAGGAAGTATGCGGTATTCAGTTCTGGCTATCACTGCTTTCTTTATTGTTGGACTTGCCTTTATGTTGCTGTTGTTGAGAAAACAGAAACAAACAGCATAAAACCGATGGCATCATGAGCCGAAAAACCATGGTGATAATTACAGGTCCTACTGCCGTAGGTAAAACCGATGTGGCTATTGATGTGGCCCGATTGCTGAATACGGAAATTATTAATGCAGATTCCCGCCAGGTATACCGTGAAATGGTTATTGGAACTGCAGTGCCTACTGAAGCTCAACAACAGCAGGTGAAGCATCATTTTATCAATCACAAATCGATTCATGAAATTTACAATGCCAGCATTTTTGAAACAGAAGTGCTTGATTTTATCAATGACTTTTTCTCCACACACGATGAGGTGGTGATGACCGGGGGCAGTGGCATGTATATTGAAGCCGTTTGCAGGGGAATTGATGACATACCCACGGTGGATCCGGAAATCAGAAACCGGATTCGGTTGGAGTATGAGACAACCGGGTTGGAAGGGATCAGGTTAAAGCTGAAACATTTGGATCCGGAATACTATCAGAAAGTTGACCTGAAAAATCCGGTGAGGATCATGAAAGCCATTGAAATAGCCGAAATGACGGGGAAGCCGTATTCGGCTTTTCTAACCGGCACTCCAAAAACAAGAGCCTTTTCAACGGTAAAAATTGGATTGGATTTGCCCAGGCAGGAACTTCACGGGCGCATCAACCGGAGGGCGGACCTGATGATGAAACAAGGCCTTCCGGAGGAAGTCAGATCTCTTTACCCATATAAACATCTGAATCCGCTGAACACTGTCGGTTACAAGGAATTGTTCGGGTACCTGGATGGAAAGCACGCGCTTGATGAAGCTGTGGAAATGATCAAGGGGCATACCCGCCAATATGCCCGCCGCCAGTTAACCTGGTTCCGTCGCGACAAGGAAATAAAGTGGTTCCATCCCAATGAAAAAGAAAAGATTTTTGATTACATTTTACACCCCGACGGGGTGGGGGTACCCCGTCGGGGTGGTATAGAAAAAAAATAACTGAAATATGGCACAAGGTGAAATAAAACAATTCAATATCAGGGTATATGGGCTGGTAATTAACGATTTAGAAGAGGTGTTGTTGAGCGATGAATATGTACTCGACCGGAAAATGACCAAGTTTCCGGGTGGCGGGCTTCAATTTGGCGAAGGTCCGGAGGATTGCATCAAACGGGAAGCCAGGGAAGAATTCGGGCAGGAAATAGAAATCAAGGCACACTTTTATACAACAGGCTTTTTTCAACGGGCCATGTTTTTTGAAGATCATCAACTGATCAGTATTTATTACCGCATTCAGCTTACCCAACCCGGGAAACTGAAAACATCTGAAATACCATTTGATTTCCCCGAATTGGTAAATGGAAGTCAGTCGTATCGGTGGGTGAAAATAAAATCTCTTGGAAATGAGGATCTTACTTTTCCTATTGACCGACATGTGTTAAAACTTCTAAAGGAAAAATATGTAAGTATTAGTAAATGAGCAAATAGTGGGTTTCAACCAGTTTGGTATCATTATTGCAAGTCAATGAATAGTTATAGTTTTTTTTTATATTTACGACATTGAGACATTAACCTTTTTTTAACCTTTAATTTGAGAAATGATGAAATTGTTTAATATTCAGAAACTTGCCGGATTGGTAATTGTACTTGCCGGTTTTGCATCCGGAATGTATGCCCAGGAGAAAAATGACGCTATCGTTATTTTCAACCAGGGTGTTGAATTGATGAAAGCCAATGACCCGAAAGCGATTGAAACATTTGAAAAATGTATTGCACTATGTGAACAGATAGGTGATTCAGCAGCTGACATCAGGTCTAAAGCAGTATCTGTGGTACCTGGGCTTTATTATAAAAATGCCTATAACCTGCTTAAAACTGATAAGAATATTCCGGCCGCCATTGCTGCTTCGAAAATTGCCCTGAAAGTTGCTGAAAAGTACGATGATCCAAACGTTGTTGTTAGTGCTGAACAATTATTGATTCAGAGTTACACGAGTATGGCCTCTGATTTTATAACTGCCAAGGACAATGAAAAAGCCCTTCAGGCATTTGACAGCGTATTGATGATCAACCCGGAACATCTTCCTTCGATTTACAACAAAGCTTTGATGTACAGGTCGATGAGTGAAACAGACAAATTTTCTGAGACTATTGATCTTTACATAGGTAAGTTAAAAGCTGCCGGTGATGAATCAAAACTTGAACAGCCGAACAAGGTAGCCCGTGATTATTTTCGAGTTGCCGGGGGTAAGGCCAATAAAGCCAATAACCTTGCAGAAGCTGTTGAT
>JAWOJJ010000127.1:0-14101 GCA_046481675.1 Bacteroidales bacterium
CATGCCACGACAATTTAATCTCATTGGTTTCAGTGATACTATTTTCCAGAATTGTTTTTTTACCCTTCCAATTTCCAACAGGAATTGACTGGTTAAAGATCTTCAAATCGGTAAGGATTACCTGAGTTTTATGGTCATGGTCACGGATGCTGTCGGGATTGAAATAATTCAATCCTTCAGTTCCTCCAAAATACAACCATCCTTCCACGTTTTTGTTGGCTGCCGACCAATAAAACTGATTGCTCTGTAAACCATCGGTAACATAAAAGTTTCTGAAAACAGAATCTGCAGGATTGAACCGTGATAAACCATTGTCAGTGCTGAGCCAGATGAAT
This sequence comes from Bacteroidales bacterium, assembly GCA_046481675.1. GTDB lineage: Bacteria > Bacteroidota > Bacteroidia > Bacteroidales > UBA10428 > UBA5072. Next base: position 336 of record JAWOJJ010000127.1, read on the forward strand.
CCCTTATCGTCCTCAACTACCGAGTAAACAACATTGTTGCATAAACCATCCTTTTCGGTGAAACTGTCAAACTTTCTATTATGTGAACCTGTTTCGCTGATCCGGCATAATCCATTACCATAAGTTCCAGCCCAGATATTTCCATGGTTGTCTTCGCACAGGGAAATAATATAGTTGCCCGGAATTGAGTTTTCATCGCCCGGAATATTTACAAAATGCCGGATATCAATATCTTTAAGATCATCCTCTATCTTGTTGCCCTTAATATAAAATAATCCAATCCTGCTTCCAATCCAATAATCACCCTTGCTGTCCTGCAATATGCAGCCAACTTCAGTTATGTTGCGCATTTTTGCATGGCTGGCAATGGGGACAAATTCCTTTTTCTGCGGATAAAACAAACCAATTCCATCAAAGGTCCCTATCAATAAGAATCCCCGGGGATCTTCCCATATGGAGGATATAAAATTACTCCGGGTGGAAGTGGATTGCATATTGTAACGTTCAAACTTTCTCTTCACGCCCGATTCAATGAGTCTGTTTAAACCATTTCCCCAGGTACCAACCCAAAGATTGCCCTGGCGATCTCTGATGACGGATGTGATAAAATCACTGCTTATGGATAAAGCATCAAAAGCCGAATACTTATAATAACTATAGTTGCCAGTATTTTTGCTGATCACATTCAAGCCGCCCCCGGCAGTTCCTACCCAAAGAACATTTTTCTCATCAAGAACAGAATTAACCGTGGCGCAATTCAATCCCTTTATTCCTGTACCAGCCAAACCAATATAGTAAAACTGCTTCTGATAGACATTGTATTGATTAATACCCCCTTTGTCTGTGCCAATCCATACATTTCCTTGATTATCAGCAAGAACAGAATTGATAAAATCATTACTCAGGCAATAATCTTTGACTGTGCTTTCCGTAATTTTTTCAAAGTCATCGGTAGCCTTTCTATAAATGTTTAAGCCACCCAGGGTACCAATAATTATATTACCCAACACATCCTGGGTAATTGAATTCACGGTTAAATGAATCAGGCTGCCGTTACGGCCAGGTTCGGGCACATACCATTTCATTTCACCAGACGCTCTAGTCCATTTCATAAGGCCCTCATCTGTTCCAATCCAAAAAACGCCATCCCGGTCCTCAAATAAGGCAAGTACATTGTAATTAATACTTCCTGTAGGCGATTGCCCGAGATTGGTCTTTTGAAAGGACCCTTTATCGGAATTCATCAGAGACAGCCCACCGTTGGTGCCTACCCAAAGGTTATGTTGCCTGTCTGCATAAATAGTATTGACGGTATTTCCGGCCAGTGATTTGGGGTTCGCCGGATTATTCCTGAAGTGCCAGATTTTCAGAATTTTCTGCTGAACATAGTCATACTCTATTTTATCAAGTCCGCTTTTATTCGTTCCTGCCCAAATAAAGCCCTCCTGGTCGCAATGAACCGCGTTAATCTGATTGCCTCCAAGTGAGTTGAAGTCCTGATCGTCATGGTAAAAACTCCGGAATTCATCATGAGTGAAATCAAACTGGTTGAGTCCACTCTTGGTTCCGATCCATAAATTGCCATGACTGTCTTCACTAAGCGAATAAACGAAATTGTTGGAAAGACTGTTTGCCTGGTTATCGGCTTTATAGATTGTAAAATGGTAACCGTCAAAACGATTCAATCCGTTCCAGGTTCCAAACCACATAAATCCCCTGCTGTCGCGCAACATGCAGTCAATGGTGTTCTGGGATAAATCTTCCAATGTGGTATAATGACGGATCCTGCGGTTGATATCCTGGCTCAAAGAAGGTAAAACAATGCCGAATAACCCCAACAATAAAAAAACACACTCAGGATACCCGAATTTGAACCACCCTTTTCTGCCTGTTATAAAAACACACAAGGATTTTTGCTGTCCGATTCTCTCTTTTCTCATATTCCACCTGAGAATAATGCCTATTGACGACAACCTGGATACTCCATCAAATATAAAAAGTATTTTTCACTTTTATCAATTTGTCCACCTAAATTATCAATCTGTACACCCTGTTAAGAATCGTTAAAGTTAATTTTATACCGGGTAATAGGCAGGAAGGATACTATATAACTTACGACCTATATAAAAATATAAAAAAGAATGAACTCTATCAAACTAATAATATGAAAACAAACTAAACTGATGATTTATGAAAACATTTAAACTGATGAAATGCGCCTGGTGCGCAGCAGTTTTGGCAGCAATTGTCTTAATCGGGTGTGAGGGGTTGGATATTTATTCCATTGATTCTCCTGATGACCTGCAGCGCAGGATCGACTCAATTGCAGCTGCAAGACCAAATACAGGGGATACTACTTACCTTACCCTCACGGCAGCGATAGTCGGACCTGAAGATAACAGTGCCGGCTGGTGGGCTTACTTCTCTGATTACTTCACCATTCCTGCAAACAAACTATTGCATATGGAGTTTGTCAACCACGGCACAGGTGTTAACAACTGGAACAACTGGAATCTTGCCCTCTCCAATGCAGAGCGTGATGCTGAAGGCTATGCAGAATATTTTCTGCTCCGTTCTGATGCTTACGGCTGGGGTAATGCTGATTACGACGGAAGCATGATCTCCCACAACTATCCCGACACCGACGGAGATGACGATATCTGGAACGACTTCCGTGCTACCATGCAGGGTGCTTATGTCACCATCGAAGTGGACCACTCTGCTACCGGCAATGTATTTGTAACCGCCACTGCCGTTGGGACAAATGGTACGGAACTGGTGCTGACCTATCAGCAACCGGTTTCCGCTACAGCTGATATAGTGGCTTTCTTGGTTTGCGATGGCAGCCATTTCGTGATGAAAAAAGCATACCTGATACCTTCTAAAGTTACAGCTATAGAAGACGTTGACCCGGTTTCGATAGCTATTACAGGAGCTCCGGCTGTGGTTGAAATAGGAAACGAAAACTTCTGGGGCAATGCAACAGCTACTGTCACTTTTGCCGATGGCTCATCTGAGCAGGTTGATTCTGCAGATATAACATTCACAGTAATTCCTGATATGACTTCACTTGGCGTCAAGACAGTTGTTGTAGCTTATAACAAAACCAAGCAGGGTGCATACACCCAGGCTGTGTCAGGCTACTACAAGCTTGAAATAACTAACCCGGTTAAAAGCCTTGAGGTTACTGCCTTGCCAAATATAACCACATACTATTACTTCAGCAGCGACTCCATCCTGTTCAACACTACTGGTATTGCCGTAACAGCTACATATTCAGACGATACTGAAGGCATAATACCAAACGAGATGCTGAAGTTTAGTAAGATTCCAGCAGTCACAGGACCTCAGACAGCTGTCATTTCTTATGTTGGCGCAACAAACACTGTAACAACAACATGTCCGGTAACTCTTGTAAAGGGTGTAAGCCAGGTAGGAGCTACTGACTTTTCCAGTGCCTGGTGGACGGTATTTTCTGATGACTATACAGTCGCATCAGGTTCGAGCAAGACAATCACCCTATACTGCTACTCCAACAATATGAATAACTGGCACAGCCCATGTGCAATTCTTCGCAAAGCTGATAAGACTGCTGAATATGCAGTAGTTCGCATGGACAATTACGGATGGGGCGACGGCTATGTTACAGCAACCCCCACAAGCGACTGGAACTGGGATATATTCACATCAAACATAAGTGGCTCCAGGGTAGTCATCACTGTTACAAACAACGGTGATAATACTGCGGATATACTTTACAATGTTACTTACGCCACCGGCGAAACGCATTTCCAAAAGTATGCGGGTATCACCATTGACAGTTCAGATTTGACCTGCGCACTCGTAACAGAGGGATCCTATCTCGTAATTGTTGAATAATCACTCAGATAAAAAATAATCAGATTATGAAATATATATATTTAATCCTGTTGGGATTGCTGGCAATCGCACCGGCAACATACGCAGAAGGCAACGGAAATGACAACCGTATGTCAATGACTCAACCTGGCAACGTAACCGTAAAAGGTAAAGTGGTTGACGAAAACGGAGAATCGCTTCCCGGGGCAACCATACAATTAAAAGGTACAACCATTGGTGTCGTTGCCGACGCTGATGGCGGTTTCACGCTGTCTGTTCCTTCGGATGCTACGCTGATAGTATCATTTGTAGGATTCGTAAGTGAAGAAGTATTGGTTGAGGGAAAAACAGAACTCGGCTTCATCACGCTGGCCCCGGAAATAACAACACTTGACCAGGTGGTAGTTATAGGTTACGGTACGCAACGCAAGGTTGACCTCACGGGTTCAGTTGCCGTTGTCAACACCGATGAGATGAAGAAAGTTTCAAACTCGAACATCTCAACCATGCTCGAAGGGAAAATAGCCGGTGTTCAAATTACATCCGACGGACAACCGGGAGCCGACCCTACAGTTCGTATCCGTGGTGTAGGTTCGTTTGGAAGCACCGCACCTCTCTACATTATCGATGGTGTTCCTATGGGGACTACAATACGCGACTTTTCACCAAACGATATTGAAACACTTCAGGTGCTTAAGGATGCTTCTGCTGCCGCAATCTATGGTTCGCGTGCTGCCAACGGCGTGGTGATCATCACCACAAAGCAAGGTAAGAAGAACCAGAGTATGAAGATAGATTATAGCGGCTACATTGGTTTTGACCAGGTGGAGAAAGATGTATATAATGTAATGGACGCTTCTCAATACCGTGATTACATAACAATGGCGTACAGTAACTTTAATGGCATGGAAGTTCCTTCCGGATACAATCCTGCAAGCGCAAATTACTTGTATAATGCCGATGGTTCAGCAAAAGTAAACACCAACTGGTTCGATGAAGCATTCAAAACTGGTGTTCGTCAGAATCACAACATCAACCTCTCAGGAGGTGGCAATAACAATACTTACAACATTGCAATCGACTACTTTAGCCAGGAAGGGACAATAGAAGGTGCCGGTCCTAACCTTGACCGTTACACCGCACGCATCAACAATTCGATGGATGTTAAGTTTGTCAGATTCAAAACGAACATAGTGTATAGTCACAGCGATCAGGACAATATGGCCCTCAGTAACGCCAATGAGTATGTACAGGGCTTATGGGGCGCTCAATTTCCAGTAATGGCTTCAACATTGCTTATGCCTCCAACCGTTAAAGCTTACGATGAATCTACCTGGGTCCTTGATGACAAAATTCCGGCTGCATCAAAATACACCTACGACTCCTTCGGATATGGTACTTACTATGATGATGTTCATGGAGACATACGTATTACGAACCCGCTGCTCACCAATAACACGTTGGAAAGAAACGTTGTTGTTGACCGCATCGTTGCTTCAGGTTCGGTAAATGTTGACCTCTTAGACATGGTTGGCCGCAAGAACAGCAATCACAAGCTGGAATACAACCTGAACCTGTCGTACAGCAAGACCATTGCTAAGGACTTTACCTTTGTGCCTGCGTTTATTCAGAGCACAACAAATTACCTGTCCAAGAGCGATGAGGTCCTTTCACAGGGTTATCGAAACTATACTACCGGTCTTGTCGAAAACTTTATTTCATACGATGGTAAATTTGGACGAAATCACATCAATGTGGTTGCTGGTCAAACATTCGAGCGCGAACCCTTTCACACACTTACAGGCAGAGGTATTAACGTACCTGAACCATACTATCTGCAAGTAAATAATGGAATTGATAGAGATGCAGCAAGTTCTGAAAACGAGGTCATATTGGAATCGTATATCGGTCGTTTCAACTACGATTTCAATGAGAAATACCTGCTTTCGGTAACGGCACGTCGTGATGGTTCAAGCCGTCTTTCTGCCGCTGATCGTTGGGACTGGTTCCCGTCTGTTTCGGCAGGATGGCGTATCGAACGTGAAAACTTCTTCCCTGTAGCCAAATCGTCCATCAACCTGCTCAAGGTTCGCGGTAGCTATGGTGAACTGGGTAATACTACAAACCTTGGCCCCTACGATTACATGCTTGGGATGAAGCGATTTGATTACACTTATAGCTTTGGAAATAATAAAGTTACAGGCTCGTCGGTATCAGAGTATGTAAACGAATACATCATGTGGGAAAAGAAGAAAACGATTGACGTTGGTCTTGACCTCGCTATGTTCAGCAATAAGCTGGAATTTACATTCGACTGGTACAAATCAATATCAGAAGATCTTCATTTTGATGTAGGAGTTCCGGCTGAAGCAGGTGTTTCCAACACAGAAGTAAAGATGAACGCATCAACAATGGAAAATTCAGGTTTTGAGTTCCTGGTGGCCTATCACAATCGCAGTGGCGCTTTTAAGTATGACATTTCTGCAAACTTATCTACCCTCAGGAATGAGGTAACAGGGTTGGACGCTACCAACAAACCCCGTACCGATGGATACTGCCGCACAGAGGTTGGACGTGAAGTTGGAGAATTCTATGGCCTGGTTTACGAAGGTATCTTTCGGTCACAGGCTGAGATCGATAACAATTACAACGACGAAGGTGAATTAGTCACTCAACCCGGAGCAAAACCAGGCGATGTTAAATACAAAGATGTCAACAACGATGGCATAATTAAACTCGATGAAGACCGGGATTTCCTGGGCAGCGGTTTGCCAAAAGTTAATTACGGCTTCAATGTACGCGTGGAATGGAAAGGCATTGACCTGAACATATCAACTTATGGCGCTGCCGGATTTAAAGCGGTAGATTTTGTTGACCTAAGATTGCACAGTTCTTACGATCCACTCAACAAGAGCGCTGATCTGCTGAATGCTTTTAATTCAGAAGCTGATGCAGCTATTAATGGATTACCGGTTAACACAAACACCAATGTGCCCCGCGTATCATACAAGCCCGAAGGGGCAATCACCAACGATATGTTCAGTGAGCGTTTCATGCAAAATGCATCGTATCTGAAAATTGCCAACATTGAATTGGGTTATACCCTGCCCGACAAATTATTTGGGGGCTATGTCAGCGGTGTTCGCATCTACACATCCGGTCAAAATCTGTTCACGTTTTCTAAATACAAAGGTTACAATGTAGACTTCGCCGGAGGCGTATTCACTCCCGGTTACAACTATGCTTCGTATCCGACACCGCGGACCATTATGTTCGGATTACACCTGTCATTTTAAAACAATAAAATAAATAGGCTATCACTATGAAAAGTATAAAAATAATTCTAACCGTGTTGGCGCTTATGGTATGCATTACAGCCTGTGAGGATGAGCTCAATGTTACGGACCCGAATCAACAGACAACCTACGATTTTGGTGACTCAGAGTCGGAACTTCAGGAGGCAATCATTGCATGTTACAACCGAATACGCCTTGAAGGTACATTTGCCCGCGTGGGCTACACCATGGATGCTGTGCGTGGCGACGAGGTCTGGAATTCATCCCAACAATGGTATCTGGAGTATGACAACCTCAATTCTCCGGGTACAATTGATATCGGTGACCAATGGATATGGCGCGATAACTATCATGTAGTAAACCGTGCAAACTTTGTACTGTCGAAGGTTGATGGCGTTACTATGCCGGAAGCTTCTTACAATCAGATAAAAGGACAGGCTCTCTTCCTCAGATCATTGGCATACTATCATTTGGCCACCTATTACCAGACAGTTCCTTTGTTTACCGACTATGCAGCATATTCAGACCTCAGCACCATGTATGCACCCAACAGTACTCAGGACGAGGTGTTTGACCAAATAGAGACTGACCTTACATTGGCTATGGAATTGTTGCCATCGCGCGATGAAGGAGGCGATTGGGCCAAGGGTCGTGCTACCAGTGGCGCTGCTGCCGGATATCTGGCCCGGGCATTGATGTTCCGTCATAAATTTCCTGAGGCATATGTAGTGCTAAAGGACATCATCGCCGGCGAATACGGGCATTATGAACTCACAGACGACTATGGCGACAACTTCAGAGAAGGTGCGGCATACGAGAACAACCCGGAAAGCCTCTTCGAAGTTCAATTTATGGACTTTGAAACAGGTGGCACCGACCAGGAGTGGACTCCGACAAACATAAGTTCGGAGGCAACCCAGGGCCACGCAGTCGAAAGTAACTATGCTTCGCAACAATTGGGTAGTTGGGGCGACCTTGCCGGCTCACCCTGGTTGTATAACCTGTTCAGAGCAGAGAACTGTACGGATGGTCGTCTCGATCCGCGTTTATATTGGACATTGGTGACGTTCGAACCTGAGTATGACAGCTATACCGGCCAGATAACAGCGGCATACCCTGGTGGAGATCCCCGCAGCAACTCTGTTTACCAACAAGATTTAACTGCAACTCCTTCATCGAACACTGCACAGGGTGGTGTATCAATAGCTAAGTTCACCAACGCAAGAAACAACATCTACAGCACTATTACTACCGGGTTGCATTGTGGTGTGAACCTGCGCCTCATGCGTTACAGCGATGTTCTGCTGCGTGCAGCAGAATGTGAAAATGAAATCAATGGACCGACACAAGTTGCTATCGACTACATTAACGAGGTACGCAATCGCGTTGCACTTGAAGATCTCGAACTTGCAGACTTCCTGACGGCCGATGCTCTTTTTGAGCAAATAGCCAACGTTGAACGGCCTAAAGAATTCGGTTGCGAAAACGGACGTGGTATCGACTTACTCCGTTGGGGATTCTTTTACGATGATGGTCGTTTTAACCAGTTGATTCAACATGGTTATTATAAGCTGGGTACAGTTTCAACGGAAGAGCTTACTGCTGAAACCGCAAGCGCTTCATCGTTCCAGTACTATTATATGGGACATGAGTATTTCCCAATTTATCAATCTACGCTTGATGACAACCCGAATCTTACGGGTAACTCAGCAAACAATAATGAGGACAATGGACCTGCTTTCAGGGCCAAATGGACTGTTCGTCCGGTTGTAGAGTAGGAATCATTTTCTTAAATTAGAGACTTCCTTATCGACGTTTTTTTCATGCGTTGATGAGGAAGTTTTTAATAAGTAAACAGATTAGACATGAGAACCAGGTATTTACTGATTTTGTGTATCGGCATAATTGCGCTTTCGTTTGAAAGTTGTAAAGACGATGATGAGGATGATCCAGATCCTAAGCCAGTTACGTCTTTTACCATTCCAACATACGCTGACGACTATTCGCCGATCGCATCGTGGGTAAACAGAAGCGAGTGGAACCTGGCCAATGTTCACGATCCATCGGTAGCCTTCTACAATGGATATTACTATATGTACGGCACCGATGCTTCGTATGGTAATGAGGCTTTAGGACATGGACATTTTCAGGGCAAGCGTTCAACCGATTTGGTGAATTGGCAATGGGTAGGCGGGCCCTTTTATGAAGCACCCTCCTGGGTGGCCGACTCGCTCAATGCCATTCGTTCACGCATGGGTCTCGATGCCATTGCCGAAGACAACATACAATACGGTTACTGGGCGCCGGTAGTGCGCCGGGTTATAGTTGAAGGCCAGGATGTCCTGCGTATGTACTACTGCATTGTTATCGAAAATTACATCAAAACCGGTAATCCCATTTCAGCCAGCTTTGACGGAAGCTGGACCGAACGTGCCTTTATTGGCATGTGCGAATCCACTGATCCTGCCGGAGCGGTATGGACCGACAAGGGTTTCGTTACCTCTTCATCGTCAGATCGTGGCCTGGATTACTATCGTTCCAGTACGAATGACTGGAGTGGCTATTTCTATTATAATGCCATTGACCCTACATATATAGTAACACCCGAGGGGAAACATTACCTCATACATGGCTCATGGCATAGCGGCTTTGCACTGTTGCAGGTTGATGCAACAACGGGTAAGCCTCTCAACAAACTTGGAGAGCCTTATGCAAACAGTGCCAGTGAGCTAACCGCCCGGTATGGTGTGAGAATTGGCACACGCACAGCCTCGTCGCGTTGGCAAGCAAGTGAAGCTCCCGAAGTAATTTATAAGGATGGTTACTACTATTTGTTCATGGCCTACGATCCGCTCGACATACCCTACAACACAAGAGTGGTCAGAAGCGCCAACATCGAAGGTCCCTATCTCGACATTAACGGGCGCAATTTTACCGATGGAAGCGGTGACTGTTACCCCATCGTAACCCACCCTTACAAATTCAACCTGAGCTACGGATGGGTAGGCATTTCACACTGCTGCATCTTCCAAAAGGAAAACACCGGCGAATGGTACTACATGTCGCAGGGAAGATTACCTGAAAATGTTGGTGGCAACGCATACTCCAATGCCATTATGATGGGACATGTACGCCGCATTGTATGGTGCCCGGCCTCTCCGGGCGAACCCGACAACCTTTGGCCAATTGCATTGCCCGAACGTTACGCCGCCGTGCCTGATTTCGGAACCATAACCAAAGATTCGCTTACAGGAACCTGGGAGCACATCAACCTTAAATACACCTATGGCATACAAAACAGCGCTTCTGCCCTGAACCTCAATGCCGACGGCACCATGTCGGGAGCACTGACCGGCAATTGGAGTTACGACGCAACAAAAAAGCAACTCATACTGGGCGACGTTGTTGTTTGCGTTGAACGTGAAGTTGACTGGGAAGCCACACCCCGCCGTGTAACATTTGTATATGCCGGAATAGCAAAAAATCAAAATACAACCTATTGGGGTAAAAAGAAAAAATAATATTGATTTCAGGCTTCGCTTCTACACAATTTGAATAGGCGTAAGCTATTATCATCTGCCGTTCATATCCAATACTTCCACCACGATTCCCCGAAAACCGGGCGGTTAATACATGTTGTCCGCGGCATGTCGGTTTTTCAAAGCTCCCCCGGAATGGATTTCCAATTAGGAATATTCCTATCTTTTCACTAATTTTTAATTTATGATTGGGATAGATTTTTACCCATCTAAAGATAGCTTTTCACCAGATGGATTTGTATCATTCATCCTATTTTTAGATCTGGTTCCAATTCAAAAACAACATGGCGGATCTGATGAATATGTAATTTAAAAACAGGCTGTTAACTCAGACATTATTTTTTACCAAATAATCAAATTAAAATCTCATCAATGAAACAGATTACCCTACTTGTTCTTGTATTCATGCTGTTTGAAAATATCGCCTTCTCTCAGCAAAGTATAACCCCCGTATTGGAGGGGTATGACATTGTTCAACAAGATATTGCGCATGGCAAAATAGATACAATCACATACGTTTCAGAAACAGTGGGCGCCAGCAGGAGAGCCCTGATATACACCCCTCCCGGTTATTCGAATAAGAAGAAATACCCGGTGCTCTACCTATTGCACGGAATAGGTGGAGATGAGAAAGAATGGCTCAAGGGTGGACAGCCTCAGGTAATTTTCGATAACCTGTATGCCGATGGCAGGGTGGAACCCATGATCGTGGTTATGCCCAATGGCCGCGCGATGAAAGATGACCGGGCTATTGGCAATATTTTCGATAAGGATAAGGTGGAAGCCTTTGCCACTTTTGAAAAAGACCTGCTGAACGATCTGATCCCGTACATCGAAGAGAAGTTTCCTGTAATCAAAGATCGCGAACATCGTGCTATCGCCGGGTTGTCAATGGGCGGCGGGCAATCGCTCAACTTTGGCTTGGGTAACCTTGACCGGTTTGCCTGGGTGGGAGGATTTTCTTCGGCACCCAATACAAAGGCTCCTCAAGAGTTGATTCCTGATCCGGCAACAGCAAAGCAACAATTGAAACTGCTCTGGATTTCATGCGGCGACAAAGACGGGCTGATCACCTTCAGCCAGCGTACTCATGATTATTTGACGACCAATCAGGTTCCTCATTTTTATCACGTAATTCCTGACGGGGTGCATGATTTTAAGGTTTGGAAAGAAAGCCTTTACCTGTATGCTCAGCTTCTGTTCAGATGAGTGTTGAGGAAGCTGCGAAGTATTCAATGACAAGTTCCAAATAATTATTTTGTTTAAAGATTAAAACCATACATAATGAAAAAGCTGAATTTGTTCCTTCTGATATGCACACTGGCTTTTATGTATAGTCCCGCGAAAACACAGGACTATACCGTGCGTGCCACCTCCAATGTTAGGAGCGCTCAATACCCGCGCCTGTTGCCCGATGGTCGTGCCGTTTTTCGCTTAAAAGCCCCCGATGCAAAGCTGGTACAACTCGACCTTGGTAAAAAATACGATATGGTAAAAAACAGTGAAGGGGTATGGGAAATAACCACCGACTCGCTGAGTGAGGGATTTCATTACTATTCCCTGATCATTGATGGTGTTGCCGTGTGTGATCCGGCCAGCGAAACCTTCTATGGCATGGGCCGGATGGCCAGCGGAATCGAGGTGCCTTTTAAGGGTGACGGGTATTACCAGGTGAAGGATGTTCCACATGGTGATGTGCGCATCAAACGCTATTTTTCAACCGTAACCAACTCATGGCGACAGTTTTACATCTATACGCCCGCGGGATATGATCAAAACTGCACCGAAAAATACCCGGTTCTTTACATACAGCATGGCGGTGGCGAAGATGAGCGCGGATGGGCCATACAGGGGAAAACCGACATCATACTCGACAATCTGATCGCTGAAAAAAAGGCTGTTCCCATGATTGTGGTGATGGCCGACGGTAACAACCCGGCATCATCGTTTGGCGAGGATGTGTTAAAAATGTTTGAATCTGAAATGAAACAATGTGTGATACCATTTGTGGAAAAGAATTACCGTGTTAAAACCGATCAGAAAAGCCGGGCCCTGGCCGGATTGTCCATGGGTGGCCTGCAGACTCTTTTTGTCGGAATCAACAACACGCAGCTTTTTTCATATCTCGGTGTTTTCAGCTCGGGCTGGATTGTGCCCATGCAAAATGACCTGGCTGCAAAGCAATATGAATATATGAAGAACAATGCAGACCTCATCAACGGCAATCTGAAGCAGTTCTGGATTTCCATGGGCGGAAAGGAAGACATTGCCTGGCAAAACTGCCAGACCATGATGGCCAAACTGGATGAAATGAAGATCAGGTACACCTATAGTGAGTACCCGGGCGGCCACACCTGGCCGGTATGGCGCAACAACCTGTATAACTTTGCCCAACTGCTTTTTAAGTAGACAATAACATGTCCGGATTTCACTGTCCCCCTCCAAAGGGGGACAACGCAAAGATCCAGGCTTAAATAAAAAAATAAACAAGTGAAGAGGAAAAGCGTGATATGCTCAGTCGTTCAACACTGTTTGTTAACCCATCACTGAAAGAGGGGTGGGGGATTAACAATATCGAGGCAAATCTCTGCAGGACAATTTCATTGTCAAACAATGTACCCGGGCTCAAGGATTCTGTTATTGACAATGTCACGGGTCTGCTTTACGAAAATGGTAATATCGACGATTTCTGTAAAAAAGCATATTCAGCATTGTCAGATAAAAATCTTCTGCGCAGGCTTGAGGAAAAGGCTTACGAACGGGCCCTGTCTCTTGATTGGGATTCAATTGCGAAACGCATGGAAGAGGTACTGAAATCGTCTATATAGTGTAAACCATAGTCGAGGGCGATCATATTACTCGTTCCCCTATCCCCAGCCCTTCCCCCGATTACGAGGGAAGGGAGACAAACGCGAATAACTCATTTCCCTCCACCGTTATCGGGGGAGGGATCAAGGGTAGGGGTTTTGTGTAACAGCACCACTCCGTTTTGCATTAATTGAGGAATTTATTTTTGTTTAACCCTATAGTGCAGGATTCAAAAATACTGAGGTTGATGCGATTGACGTAAGAG
>JAWOJJ010000143.1:0-20179 GCA_046481675.1 Bacteroidales bacterium
CCGGTGGCATATAAGGTAGTAATTAAACTGGGTGCCTGTAACGATATTCATATGCTGTTATATTGCTAACTTTGAATCGCTATAACCGATAATAAAATTATGGAAAAAGACAGTAAAAATCAACTTTTACTTGACCTCACCCTTTCGCTTGCCTTTTTATGCAGTTGGGAAGAAAAGGGTATTGAAGGAGAAATGATACACCGGGCCTGGAAAGGATATGATTTTGGCGTATTGGATAAGCTTATGGAAGCAGGGCTTATAGATTTCTCCTATAAGGCCAAGTCGTTATGTTTTACTGAAGAAGGGTTAAAAAAGGCTCAGGAGATTATCGCCAGGTTTGATGAAGCCGGAAGATAAGATTACCGTGTGAATTATGAACTAAAGGATCCGGTGCAATCATTCCATCAATCTTGGGTTGATTTTATTCAAACAGGACTTCTGATAGCAATTCTGTGTCAATCTTCATTTGATGCACTGCTATGAAATTATCAATATCATCGAACCAGTCTATAACCTCCTGACGGTTACTGCCCCTGACAGGGTTATGAGCCAGACCCCTGACAGGGTTTCGAACCCTGTCAGGGGTCTGGCTCATAACCCTGTCAGGGGCAGTAACCGTCAGGAGGTTATTGACTGGTTCGATGATATTGATAATTTCATAGCAGTGCATCAAATGAAGATTGACACAGAATTGCTATCAGAAGTCCTGTTTGAATAAACTCAACCCAAGAATGATGGAAGGATTGCACCGGATCCTTTAGTTCAAAATTCCCACGGCAATCTTATCTTCAGGCTTCATCAAACCTGGCGATAATTTCCTGAGCCTTTTTTAACCCTTCATCTGTAAAATATAACGACTTGGCTTTATATGAGAAATCAATCATTCCTTCCTCCATAAGCTTATCCAGCACACCAAAATCATATCCCTTCCATGCCCTGTGTATAGCTTCTCCTTCAAGGCCTTCTTCTTGCCAACTGCATAAATAAGCAAGTGAAAGGGTAAGATCCATCACAAGTTGACTTTTTTTGTCTTTTTCCATAATTTTTCCGGTTGAAGAAATTCAAAATTAACATTTTAGTAGCATAGGAAGGTTGTCAATATGCAAATCACCGGCATTAAACCACCATTTACCGATAAACCTTAAATAAAATTGGCATGCCGTATGGCGGGCTTTAATAATTTCTATATTTTCGACTTTGAAAATTCTCAATTGTATCCTATGCCTGCTGAAAAGACTGCCATCATCATTGGCGCCGGTATCGGCGGAATTGCCACTTCAATATACCTGGCCCGGCAAGGTTACCGGGTAACGGTGTATGAAAAAAATGCCGGCCCCGGCGGCCGCTGTGGCCAGATCGTACGCGACGGACACCGGTTCGACCTGGGGGCCACCATTTACCTCATGCCTGAATTATACAAAAAGGCTTTTGAATCACTGGGTATTGAACCCCAGGACAACTTCAAAACAGTGCCGCTTGAAACCCTTTATAAAATATACTTTGAAGATGCCGAACCAATTGAATTCACCACCAACCCGGATAAGCTTAAGGATCAGCTTGAAGCCATTGAGAAAGGAAGCTATGCCAGGGCCAAACAGTTGATCGAAAACGGGTACCGTTTTTTTCAAATGGCCACCAACAGCCTCCTTGGAAAAAATTTCTACCACCTTTTTCAGTTTGTTACGCTGAAAAATGCCTTGATGCTGCTGAAACTAAAAACCCACCTGCGCCACATGCAGTACATCAGGCGTTTCTTCAAAAGCCCGAATCTGCAGAAAGCCTTCACTTTCCAGAATATTTACGTGGGACAGGATCCTTATAAGGCACCCGCGCTATTCGCAATGTTACCCGCTGCCGAACTTTCCGAAGGCTCCTTGTTTCCCGTTGGCGGCATGTTCAGTATCACCACCAAACTGGTAAAGGTAGCCGAAAACCTGGGTGTCCGCTTTGTATACAATGAGCCCGTTGCAAAAATTAAAACGGAAGGCAGAAAAGCCACGGGCATTATTTTAAGTAATGGTAGTACGGTTAGGGCCCGGATTATTGTGTCGAATGCCGACCTGCCCTACGTGTACCGGGAATTACTGCCCGACAAAAGAAAGTCACGACACATCGACGGGCTCGCCTACAGCTGCTCGTCAATTGTACTGCACTGGGGACTCGACAAGAGATACCCGCAACTTGCGCATCACAGTGTTTTCCTTTCCGGGTCATACAGGGAGAACCTGAAAAAGATCTTCAGGGAATACTCCCTTTCTGCAAATCCCAGCTTTTACATACACGCCCCCGTAACTTCCGATGAATCCGCCGCACCTGAAGGTCACGACACACTTTCGGTGGTAATACCTGCAGGCCACTTGAAGGAACGGCGTAACCACGACTGGAACAAACTGAAAAACGATGCCCGGACTGCCATAATTGAGCGACTGAAGAAGGCCGGCCTTACCGATATTGATGAACACATCAAATTTGAGATCTGTTATCTACCCCAAACCTGGAAGAGTATCTTCAACCTGACTCATGGTGCCACTTTCGGAAGTGTGGCCCACAATATATTTCAGATGGGATATTTCAGGCCCCATAACCGGCACGGCAAGTACAAAAATTTGTATTTTACCGGAGGAAGTACACACCCGGGTAACGGCATCCCCCTGGTTCTCTTGTCAGCCCGGCTTACTTCCGAACGCATTCAAAAAGAGACAGGCCATGAATGAGCAGTACCTGAAAATATTTGAAAAAATCGATTTCAACAAAATTATCGATCACCCCAATATACTTATCGCTGCGGCATTCTGGGAGGATGACCGGTACCAGGCAGCCCGCACATGCTATAAGTACATGAGGGCCATTGACGACCTGATCGACTGTCACAAATCAACCCACACCCACATTGCTATAACCGAAAAGAAACAATTCCGGGAAAGTGTGGAGAACTGGATTGCAATGGCTCGTAACGCAGGGGCCGGCATACCCGGGCAACACGAACTTCTGGATACAATCCATAAATTCCACATACCTGTCTGGCCAATGGAAGCCTTTGCCCAATCAATGCTTTATGACATTGACCACGATGGATTTGCATCTTTACAGGATTTTATTGACTACTCGCAGGGTGCATCGGTTGCGCCGGCCTCCATCTTTGTTCATTTGAACGGACTTAGAAAGAACGGCACGGAATACCTTGAGCCGGCTTTTGATGTAAGAAGTGCTGCCACGCCATGCGCCCTGTTCAGTTACTTCGTACACATCATCAGGGATTTTCAGAAAGACCAGATGAATAACCTGAATTGCTTTGCACACGAGGTTACGCTGAAAAACGGACTTACTGCCAATGACTTGAGAGAAATTGCAGCAGGAGGGTTAGTTCCCGCAGGCTTTCGCAGGATTGTTGAGGAATACTGCCGGTATGCCGACACATACCGCCGGCAAACACTGGAGATCATGGACAAAATAGCCCCCTTGCTGGAACCCAGGTACAGGCTGAGCCTTCAGATCATCTTCAACCTCTACCTCATGGTTTACGAAAGAATTGATGTGGAAAAAGGAAGCTTTACCACAAATGAGTTAAACCCCACTCCTGCCGAAATCAGGAAAAGGGTTTATGAAACCATGGCCAGTTTCAAAGATTAACCCACTTACCTGCTATAAATAGCAGTAACATCATCAATGGCACTACCGCCAATATTGACACGGTATTCCCAGGTAATTTCATTTCTATTACCACTGATTAGTCCGGTACCTGAAAGAATTACATATCCTCCCGGCACCACCTGTTCAGAAATGGTAATGGTGTTGCCTTAAACCACTGCCTTCAGGCCAACATTACCCAGATTATAGAACCCGTCTATCAGAATGCCGTTATCGTTATCGGAATCCGGAGAAATATAGACCGTATAGGTTGATTGGGTTGATTTTTTAAAAATTTCGCTATCTTCATAACAATCCCATTCACCGGTAATTTTGGATATGGTTTCATTGCCAAGCAGATCATCACTAAGCTCGCAGGAGTTGGTCAGCATCAGCAGCAATCCTGCTAGCAATATCAATACCTTACTTGTGTGTGCTTTCATATATGTTTTTTTTCTAAAAAAAGCCTTTAGCTGTTAGCTGTTAGCTTTTAGCTCTTGGCTCTTGGCTCTTGTTTCTAATTTATCTCCAATTTCATGCCAAATTCACAGCAATTGACTATTTTCGGTGTAAATTTTTCTACGTAATTCTATACCCATTTGTTAAACATTAACAAAAAAGAACCATGAAGACCAGCAGAATAGTATTGATTGTAGTTGTAGTTGCCTTAGTATTACTAGTGTTTAGGGGCTGCTCGGGGTATAACAACCTCGTCACGCTGCGTGAGCAGGTGAATAGCGACTGGGCAAATGTTGAAAACGTATATCAGCGACGCGCCGACCTCATCCCTAACCTGGTTGCCACGGTAAAAGGATATGCCGAACACGAGCAGGAGACATTTACCCAGGTGGTTGAAGCCAGGGCAAAAGCCACTTCCATAAACATTGATGCAGCCAACATGACCGAAGCTGATCTGAAACGCTTCCAGGCTGCCCAGGGTGAAATGAGCTCGGCTTTATCCCGGTTGATTGCCGTGGCCGAGAATTATCCCGACCTGAAAGCCAACCAGAACTTCCTGGAACTGCAGGCCCAGTTGGAAGGAACCGAAAACCGCATAGCTGTTGAAAGAAGGAATTTCAATATTACAGCACAGAGCTATAACACGGCCATCAAATCATTCCCGACTGTTATTTTCGCTGGCTGGTTTGGATTTAAGGAAAGACCTTACTTCGAAGCTGAAGCAGGCGCACAGGAAGTTCCTGTGGTTGAATTTTAATAACGTTTTGCATGAAGGCAACTGAATTTTTCTCTCCCGAGGGGCGGCAACTCATTGAGCAGGCCATTGCCAATGCCGAGCTGGACACCTCGGGTGAAATAAGGGTACATGTGGAGGTGGAATTCACTGGCAATATCCTCGACCGCGCGGCATCTGTTTTTGCCAGGCTGGGCATGCACCGTACCAACCAGCGCAACGGGGTGCTGATTTTCTTCGCCATAAAAAACCGCAGCTTTGCCATCATTGGAGATACGGGAGTCAACCGGGTGGTACCTGAGCATTTTTGGGATGAAACAAAAACTGTTATGGAATCGCATTTCCGGAATTCAGAATTTGCCCTGGGCCTTGCAGTTGGTGTAAAAATGGTTGGTGATCAGCTGAAAAAACAATTCCCGTACCTTCGAAATGATACCAACGAGCTTGTCAACGAAATTTCATTTGATTCAAGTGAAGCCTAAAGCACCAACCAATATGAACAGGCAAAGACTTACTTTCTTACTTGTGTTGATGACGCTCCTGTGGCCTTTGTATGCACAGCAGTTGCCCAAACCCATGGTGCCATTCCGGCTGGTCAATGATTTCACCGGACTGCTGAGTGAACCGGATCAGATAACCCTGAACAACAAACTGCTTGATTTCAACAACCAGACCTCTACCCAGATCTACGTGGTGACCTACGACGATCTTCAGGGTTATGATATTGCTGACTTTGGCAACCGGCTTGGAACAGACTGGGGTATTGGACAGCAGGGTAAGAACAATGGCCTGCTGATTCTGATCAGTCCGGCCTCACGAAAAATGACCATCCAAACCGGTTATGGGCTTGAAGGTGCTGTACCCGATGCCATTGGTTCCAGGATCATACGGAATGTATTGACTCCGAGTTTTCAGTCCGGTGAATATTATGCAGGAATCGATTCCGCTACCAACGTGCTGATGTCGTTAACCCGGGGCGAATACACTGCCGACGACTATCTGAAGGGAGGCGAAAATTCTCCCGGCATCATCTTCGGCCTATTGGTGCTCATGGCATTCATATTCATAATTGCCTCCAGTTTTCGGCGCAACAGCAAATATTATTCCCCCAAACACAACATACCCTGGTGGGTTTTGCTGGGATCGGGAAGTGCAAAAGACAGCGGCTGGGGCAGCTTTTCATCGGGAAGCGGCAGCTTTGGCGGTGGAGGTGGTGGCGGATTTGGCGGCTTCAGCGGCGGCGGTGGCGGAAGCTTCGGCGGCGGTGGCGCCTCGGGAGGATGGTGATTATTATCAATGAGCAATTAACAATGAACAATTAACAATAGAAATTAACAATGAACAATTAACAATAGAGTAGTTTGACAACCCGATTAACCATATTACTATTCTGCCTTGCAAAACTTACCGGCTTCTCGCAGCAAGCCGACACAACCAGGCTTTCACTGGTGTTTGCCGGTGACATCATGGGCCACGATGAACAAATTACAGGCGCATATGATGCGGCAACCAACAGTTACAACTATGAGCCCACGTTCCGCTATGTAAAGCCTTATATAGAAAAAGCCGACATCGCCATAGCCAATTTTGAAGTTACCCTGGCTGGTAAACCCTATAAAGGATATCCCCAGTTTTCAAGTCCCGATGCCCTGGCCTTTGCCGCACGAGATGCCGGTTTCGACATTTTCCTGCAGGCCAACAACCACGCACTCGACCGCGGAAAAGCAGGTTTTGCCAGAACCCTGACCATGCTGGATTCCCTGAATATCATTCACTCAGGCACTTTTACCAGTAACGAGGACCGCAGTAAAAACCACCCGTTAATTGTTGAGAAGAACAACATCCGCATTGCCCTGCTTAATTACACGTACGGTACAAATGGAATTGTTATTCAACCACCGTTAATAATCAACCGGATCGACACAGCGCTTATCCGTCGTGATCTCAACAAGGCACGGCTGGCCAATCCCGATTTCATTATTGCTTGCATGCACTGGGGCGATGAATATCAGCGTGTTGAAAACCAGGGACAGAGAAAGCTTGCCGCATTTATTCTGAAGCATGGGGCAGATGCCATCATTGGCTCGCACCCGCATGTGGTGCAACCCGTGAAGCTATACCCCGACATGGCCGACACAACCCGGAAAAAGATTGTGGTCTATTCCCAGGGCAACTTCGTCTCGAACCAACGTGCCCAGTACAAGGACGGGGGCATTATGGTGGAACTCAACCTGCTGAAAACAAAAGAAACCACCCGGGTTGAAGATTTCAGTTACATGCCCACCTGGGTTTTCCGTGATGACCTGTCGGGTAAATCCACCTTTTATATTGTGCCGGTTGCCTATTACGAAAACAATACCCTCCGGTTCGGGTTCAAGGATCATGACCGCTACAAGATTTCCTTATTCGCAAAAGACACCCGCGAGCACCTGAAAAATGTGAAGGAGAGTGAGTTTTTTGCAGGGACAAAGGACGAGGGACAAGAGACGAGGGACAAGGGACAAGAGACGAGTGTGTCTGAATAGTTAGCATAGTCGGAAAGAAGCTGCGAGCTATGAGCTATGAGCTGCGAACTGCGAGCTGCGAGCTGCGCAGATACGCACTGAAGTAGCCGTCATTGCGAACGGAACGAAGTGGAGTGCGGCAATCTGAACGAAACGGAGCTCAACGAAGTTAATCTGGATGGAACACAAGATTGCTTCGGTCGTGCCTCCCTCGCAATGACACCACAGTCGTCGTTTCTCCTCCCTTGCAATGACACCGTGGTCCATCGTTCCTCCTCCCTACCTGCCGGCAGGCAGGTCTGCGAGAAATTCTTCGCAAAAAAATCTGCGAAAATCCGCTCTTTCTGCGTGAATCTGCGAGAAAATTCGCGAGAAACTCTTCCGCGAGAAACCAAGGATTTCTAATTCCTGATATCCTCCCCCCACTTCAGCTTTTCCCTCAGTGTCTTGTAGAAACTGGTATTGGGGAGTTTCACCATCTTCAGCTTATACTCCGATTTGCCAATGCGAAATTCCATTTCCCCGTTAATCTGCTTGGTGCGGTTGTCTGCAGTTATTGCATAAACTCCGCTCCGGCTGTTGACTTTAAGCGTGATGATATTGGTATCGGGTATGATCAGCGGCCTTACGGTGAGGTTATGCGAAGAAACAGGAGCAATGATGAGGTTTCCTGAACCGGGCACAACTACCGGACCCCCTACGCTCAATGAATAAGCTGTGGATCCGGTGGGCGTTGAAATGATCAGGCCGTCTGTCCAGTATGTATTCAGAAACTCATCATTAATGTAAGCATCAATGGTGATCAGCGAGGAATTGCTTTTGTGAATGGTGATGTCATTGAGCGCAAAATTAATGGGCTTGAACAGGTCTTCCGGCTGCTTAATGCAAATGAGTGAGCGGTATTCATAGGTGTATTCACCTGCAAGTAATGCCAGGAATGCTTCGGTGATGTTTTCTTTCGAAATGTTGGCCAGAAACCCCAGTCGCCCTGAATTAATCCCGATCACCGGCAATTGCTGGTGGATAACAAATGGTATCGACTCCAGAAAGGTTCCGTCACCCCCGATGCTCACCATCAGATCGCAATCGCAAGCAAAATCATCGGGTCCGCTGAACATACTGCAATAATGCCTGTCTTTGCCTGTCTGACAGCAGATGAATTCGTAAAAAGGCTTATAAACCGTAACCTGAACCTCGCTTCTTACAAGCAGGTCGAGCAATTCATTGATAAAGGGCACAAAACCCTGGTTGAATGTCTTTCCGAATATGGCAATTTTCATCTTAAAATGCTTTTGGCTTTTGGCTTTTAGCCGTTGGCTGTTGGCTTTTGGCTATTAGCCGTTGGCTGTTGGCTGTTGGCTAAAGGCTAATAGCTAATGGCTAGCAGCTAATGGCGTATTAAATACTGAGGTACTTCATAAACATATCATACCTGTTTTCATACAAACTATCCATATCATCATGGTCCATAAAAGTACTGTGAATGGTATAATTATAGCGCGTAAAGGTTTGAATTATTGAGGTCAGGTCGTTGCGGTTGATTTTGAGTGTTACTTCCATGCGGGTTGTGGCCGTATGTGAGCTGATGTACATACTCAGAATTTTCGCATCGTTGCTTTCAACAATCTGGGCAATTTGCGACATGGAGTAATCATGAATACTCATATCGAGCACAATGATAGCCCCGGGTTCCTTTAGTGCTGCATAATCGGCGAAATGATGAATCAGGTCGGCGTTGGTCACCACACCTTTATAACGGTTGTTGTAATCAAGAACCGGAACAACCGATAAATTCAGTCGGGAGGCCAGTTCAATGACTTCATAAATATGTTGGTTTTCGGTAACAAAGGGACTGAATAGCGAAAGGTTGTGATTCCCGATGGGCTCATCGGCCATGTTGGCATCATAAATGTCCTTATCGGATATCAGCCCCAGGAAGTCTTCGTTATTAACTATCGGAAGATGTGATATACGGAATATATCCATCCAGTAAAGCGCTTTTTGCCCGCTGTCGGATGTACGCAGTGAAGGAATTACATCTGATATTAAATCTTTTGCCAGCATACACTATTGGATAAAACCTGCTAAATTTGCGTGATCCATGAGATTAAAGGTAATTCATATTTCAATAATAACAAAACAACGGGAAAATGACAAAATTAAGTGTCAACATCAATAAAATTGCCACCATTCGAAATGCCCGCGGGGGTAACATACCCAACGTTACCGAAGCAGCCGTCAACTGCCAGAAATTCGGGGCACAGGGCATTACAGTGCATCCCCGTCCCGATGAGCGCCACATCCGCTACCAGGATGTAAGGGAGATCCGGCCGATTATCACCACGGAATTCAATATTGAAGGATATCCCTCTCAACGGTTTCTCGACCTGGTAATCGAGGTAAAACCGCACCAGGCGACGCTGGTGCCCGATACGCATGATGTGATCACTTCCAACCAGGGCTGGAATGTGATCAAATACGAGAAATTCCTGACCGATGTGATCGCTGAATTGCACAAGCATGGTATCCGTTCTTCATTATTCATTGAAACCGGACTGGAACAAATTGAACGAGCCGCCGCCACCGGCACCGACCGTATTGAGCTGTATACCGAACCTTACGCGACAAAATACCCCGTTGACCGCGAAAAGGCCATTGAACCTTATATCCGAGCCGCAAAAAAGGCAGTGGAACTGGGTCTCGGATTGAATGCCGGGCACGACCTGAGCCTTGAGAACCTGAAGTATTTCAAACAACTAGTACCCGGGCTGCTTGAGGTCTCCATCGGACATGCCCTGATATCCGATGCCTTATACTTTGGCTTGGAGAAAACCATACAGCTTTACCTTGACCAGATAGCCTGATGAAATTGTTTTTCAGACATCTCGGATCGGGCGAACCGTTGATTATTCTTCACGGCCTGTATGGCTCGTCTGACAACTGGCATTCCATTGGCCAGGAGCTTTCAGCTGAGTATTCCGTTTACCTGGTCGACCAGCGCAATCACGGCAATTCACCCCATAGCAGCGATCACAATTACAGTGTGATGAGCGATGACCTGCGCGACTTTATGGCAGAGCAAAACCTGGATTCTGCCCTTATCATGGGGCATTCCATGGGCGGAAGAACGACGCTGCAATTTGGACTGAATCATCCGGATAAGGTCAGAAAGATGATCATTGTTGACATATCACCCCTGGGCAATGAATTCCGGCAAAATGCACCGGAAATTGTGGTACACAACCGGATTATTGGTGCCCTGCTTCAAATTGACCCCGATTTGATAACCAGCAGGAACGAAGCCGACAAACAACTAAAGCAGTCCATTACCATTCCATCCATCAGGCAATTCCTGCTGAAGAACCTCAAGCGCACTCCCGAAGGTAAATTCAGATGGGCTTTCAACCTGAAAACACTGTCAGAGCAACTGCCCGATATCTTTACCGGCATCATCCGGGAAAATGAAATTAATCCGGAATCCATTCCGCAATTTCCGCTGCTGTTTATTAAAGGTGCGCTTTCGGGCTACATCCGCCCCGAAGACGAAGCATCCATCAGGCAGTATTTCCCCTGGGCTGAAATCAAGGTTATTCCGGAAGCCGGGCATTGGGTTCACGCTGAACAACCCGCTGCTTTCCTGCAGGCAGTAAGGGAATTCCTTTAAGAATTTCCTGCGGAATTTCGCGCAGATGTTTCTCGCAGAAGAATTTCTCGCGAAGAAGTTCTCGCAGATTACCGCAGAAGGAGCAGATTACCGCAGATAAAGCAGGCCTGCCGGCAGGCAGGGAGGAGGAACGACGACTGTGGTGTCATTGCGAGGGAGGCACGACCGAAGCAATCTTGTGTTCAATCCAAATTCACTTCGTTGAGCGCCGTTTCGCTCAGATTGCCGCACTCCACTTCGTTCCGTTCGCAATGACAGCTACTTCAGTACTTATCTGCATGACTTTACAGACTGCAAGACTTTCAGCTCACAGCTCGCAGCTCATAGCTCACAGCTCTCAGCTCATAGCTATATTATGCCCACTCAGACTAAAAACAACATTTCCCCGTTATTTTTCGTATAATGCCTTACTAAACTTGCCATATATGAAAAACAAAACGAATCAGATCATTGCATTTGCTTTGATAGTGAGCATGATTGCACTTGGCGGCTGCAAAAAGGATAAGGAAGAATCCGCTCCGGCGCTGCCCCCGATATCGTCATTAGCCATTGATGTGTCTGTATTTGCGGGAGATGACCTGAAAAAATCGACTATGATTGATACCTGCAGTTATTTCCACATTGTTTCCGGTGCAGTGGGTTACTGGAACCTTTCACTTGCCATCTCTCTGGCAATACCGGTTGCTGCTTATGCCGAAGCCCTTGAACAGGATGCTGTTCGATTGGATAACGATACCTGGGTATGGTCGTACAGTTTAGACAATGTTTATTCAGCCGACCTGGTAGCCGATGTGGTTGGCGATTCGGTTCTGGTAGGCATGTACATCACCAAAGCCAGCGTATATGACAGCGTGCTCTGGTACTCAGGCAAATTTGACATACTGCGGACGGGCGGTGAATGGACCATCAATAACCTGCCTGACCATCCAACAACAGCCTGGTTGAAAATACAATGGAATGCCGATTATAAGGAAGAAACGGCTGATATCCGGTATACGGTTGTGGATCCGGCTAACGAGTATAATAACAGCTACATTGAATACGGCAAAAAAACAGACCCCGATTATGATCTGTACTACTATCTTTACCTTTCACAGGAAGATAGGCTGTATTCCGTAGGTTATAATTCCAAAACCCATGTCGGATATGTTACCTATGACGCAAATCAGTTCTGCTGGAATGTAAACCACGCGAACACTGACTGTCCTGGGATTGATTGAAGAAAAAAAATTACAACAAAAAAATAACGAAAAACTAAGCGTAGTCCGAAGACTACGCTTTTTTTTATTGTTCAATATACTTTTCCAGCCCGGGCGTGAAGTAAACCTGGAAACGTCCCTGCGCATCGGCATAAATCAAAAAGGCATCCAGGAACCGGTGCGCCTGTAAAAACTCAATCGACTTGTCCAATCCCATTACCATAAATGCAGTGGCATAGGCATCGGCTGTAATACAGTCTTCTGCCACCACTGTTGCACTCAGCAGGTTCGACACCACCGGGTAGCCGGTTTTGGGATTGATGGTATGAACATACTTGATCCCGTTTTTTTCGTAAAACTTCCGGTAATTGCCCGACGTGGCCAGTGATTTGTCATCCAGGCCGACAATGGCTTGTAAATTTGCTCCGGGGAGCATGTTCCCCTCCTGCGGCTTGTCGATACCTATTTTCCATACAGATCGTTTGCTGTTCTTTCCCTTTGCTCTTACCTCGCCGCCAATCTCCACCATGTAATTCCTGATTCCCCATTCTTCAAGAAAACGGGCAACCAGGTCTACCGAATAGCCCTGGGCAATGGCATTCACATCGAGCTGCATGTTTGGATGCTGCTTCACCAGTTTTCCTTCGGCCAGGTTTACCTTGTTCATGCCCACATACTGAAGCAGGCTGTCGATCACAAGGCTGTCCACCCTCAATGTGTCACTGCTTCCGAAACCCAATGCATTTACAACCGGACCAACCGTAATATCAAAGGCCCCTTTGGTAGCTGCAAACACTTCTTTTGACTTGTTGAATACCTCAATAAATGCATCATCAGCCACCACGGCCGGATCATTTCTGTTGAACCGGGAAATGATTGAATTGGGATTGTAAATTGAAAGAGAACAATCAAAACCGGTTAAGAATGAATCAATGGATGATTGAAGTTTTTCACCATGCGCTGATTCATAAATGATGTGGTAGGTAGTGCCTTGTGCAAATCCCGTAATTTCTTCATAGTTCCGTGTTTTTCCGGGCCGGGTTAAAAGAAAGGCCACAAGAAAAAAAACGGCAACAACAGCAAGTTGTAAAATGGTGTTTCTAAACTTCATAATTTGAAGTGCTATCCGCCGAAGTCGTCGAAATCAACCATCTCATCAGGCACACCCAGGTTATAGAGCATTTTCTGAACTGCATCGTTCATCATGGGCGGTCCGCACAGATAGTATTCCACATCTTCGGGAGTTTCATGTTTGCTCAGGTATTCATCATACAAAACCTGGTGAATGAAACCTGTATACCCGGTCCAGTTATCCTCAGCCACAGCTTCAGACAAGGCAATATTGAAGGTGAAGTTGGGGAATTCCTTTTCAATTTTCCGGAAATCCTCTTCATAAAAAACTTCGCGTTTCGACCGGGCGCCGTACCAATAGCTGACTTTCCGGTTGCTTTTGAGGGTATGAAACAGGTGGAAAATGTGTGAACGCAGCGGTGCCATACCGGCACCACCACCTATATAAACCATTTCTCGGTTGGTATCTTTAATGAAGAACTCACCGAAAGGACCTGAAATCATTACCTTATCACCGGGTTTCCGCGAAAATATAAAGGAAGAACAGATACCCGAAGGGACATTTTTGAATGTACCGGCCAACCGGTCCCATGGCGGTGTGGCAATGCGAATGTTCAGCATCACAATATTGCCTTCGGCAGGGTGATTAGCCATTGAATAGGCCCTGAAGGTCTCTTCCTTGTTTGACATTTTCAGATCCCACATCTTGTATTTGTCCCATTCATCACGGAATTGTTCTTCCACCTGGATATCCCTGAAAGTCATTTCATATTTGGGCACATCAATCTGGATGTAGCCGCCCGATTTGAAACGGAGTTCCTCTCCCGCAGGCAGTTTAACCACAAATTCCTTGATGTAGGTAGCCACATTCCGGTTGGAAACCACTTCACATTCCCATTTTTTAATCCCCAACACCTCTTCCGGAACGTATATTTCCATATCTTCCCGCACCTTAACCTGGCAGCCGAGGCGCCAGTTGTCATTAACCTGCCTGCGGTTAAAAAATCCCAATTCGGTAGGTAAAATGGAACCTCCCCCGCTGATAATCTGGCAACGGCACAAACCGCATGTACCTCCGCCACCGCAGGCTGACGGAAGATATATCTTCTCTTGCGAAAGTGTTGACAACAAAGATGAACCAGGGGCAACCTCCAGTTCCTTTTCTTCATTAATTTTTACTTTAACCGTTCCCCCGGCTGTAAGCTTGGATTTTGCATACAGCAGCATGGAAACAAGAAGCAATATGATTACCAGAAAAACGACAATACTGAGTAGGATAATCTGTCCGAGGCCCATAATTCAATCAATTACTATAATTACTTTTAAATTTTAATGCCGCTAAAACCCATAAAGGCAATGGCTAGCAAACCGGTGATGATGAACGCCAGGCCCAGTCCCCGCAATGGTGCAGGCACATTGGAATACTTCAGTTTCTCACGGATCGCTGCCAGCAGCACTATGGCCAGTGCCCAGCCAAATCCGGCACCGAAACCGAAAACGGTAGCCTCGGCAATTGTTCCGTATTCCCGTTCCTGCATAAACAGCGAAGCGCCCAAAATAGCACAATTCACAGCAATGAGCGGAAGAAAAATGCCCAATGCATTATACAACGAAGGCGAAATCTTTTCCACCACCATTTCAATCAACTGCACCATGGCGGCAATAACAGCAATGAATAAAAGAAAGCTCAGGAAGCCGAGATCCACTTCTTCAAACGAAGACCCCAGCCATGTTAATGCACCTGACTTGAGCAGGTAATTTTCTATAAGCCAGTTAACGGGAACTGTTACCGTAATCACAAATATTACCGCTATTCCCAGTCCAACCGCTGTTTTAACAGTTTTTGAAACTGCCAGGTAAGAGCACATGCCGAGAAAATAGGCAAATACCATATTCTCGGTAAAAACATTACGAATGAAAAGATTAAATAGATTTTCCATGACTTTCTTTTCCCGGTTATGCCTGTTTATTTTTCAATTAGTTTGCGGTTATAACTGCGCTGAACCCAAATAATCACACCCACGGTAATCAGGGCCATGGGAGGCAGAATCATCATACCGTTGTCTCTGTATCCAAAATCATAAAATCCCTGGGGAATAACCTGGTAACCCAGCATGGAACCACTTCCGAATAATTCGCGTACAGTGGCAATGGCTATCAAAATGAGTCCATACCCTGCCCCATTGCCAATTCCGTCGAGAAATGACTCCCAGGGTTTATTGCTCATGGCAAATGCCTCGAGCCGGCCCATCAGAATGCAGTTGGTGATGATCAACCCAACAAAAACAGAAAGCTTCTTGCTTACATCATATAAATAAGCCTTGAGAAACTGGTCGACCAGGATTACCAGGAAGGCAATGACCACAAGCTGAACGATAATTCTTATACGCGGAGGAATGGTGTTGCGCCCCAGGGAAATGATCAGGTTGGAAAACGACATTACCACAATTACAGAAAGTGCCATTACAATGGCCGGTTTCATTTGAACTGTAACCGCCAAAGCAGAGCATATACCCAGCACCTGCACCGTAATCGGATTTTCGTTGTTCAGCGGATTTACAAGTAATTTAAGGTTCTTCATATCGCTCAAAATCTTTTAATTCTGCTTGAAAAAATTCTGGTAACTAACCAGGCAGGTATCCAGCATGGCTTCCAGTCCCTTACTGGTAATGGTACCCCCTGAAATGCCATCTACCTCATGGGGTGAATCAGGATCAGCACCTCCCTTTACCACGTCAACGGAAATAAATTCGTTTTTTTCGTTGAAAACCTTCTTTCCGTTAAAAGGATCCATAAAGAATGGCTGATTGATTTCAGCACCCAGTCCGGGTGTTTCACTCTTATGGTCAAACATCACCCCGTAAATGGTATTGAAATTCGGAAGTCCACCCGCTGCCTGTGTTTCTCTTTTAAAAGAAACATAGCCCCAGATGGGTCCCCACAAGCCTTTTCCGTAAACCGGAATAACAACAAATGTGGTATCTCCTTTCTTAGCCTCGAATGCCGGCAAATTGCGGGCAGCCGGTTTCTTTCTCAATTCAGCCCTGAGGTTCACAGTAAACGGATCCACTCCGCTTACCTTTTCACCGCTATAATTCAGCGTATAACTGTCAGTGATGTATTGATCATAAAGCTTTTCCGCATCCGATTTGTCGGAGTTGATGTGGAGTGAGGTAAGAATATTCTGTTTTTTCTCCACCTCCACGTTTTTGTCCTGTGCAGGTTTCAGCGCTGTGGCTACCAGGGCAAGACTCGTGGCTACAACCAGAACAATGACGGCGGAGTATATAAACGTGTATGAATTACTTTGGACTTTCATGGCCTGTGCGTTTACCTGTTATTTGCAGTTTTGGCAGTTGCTTTTTTAAGCCTTCTCAGGCGTTGGTTGATATTGGATTCAACAATATAATAGTCGATCAGCGGCGCAAACACATTCATCAGCAGTATGGCCAGCATCATGCCCTCGGGAAATGCCGGGTTAAGCACCCTGATGATAACGGCCAGTATTCCGGTAAGCAATCCGTAAATCCATTTTCCGGTTTCGGTTTGTGAAGCAGTAACCGGGTCGGTGGCCATAAAAACTGCTCCGAACAGGAACCCACCATAAAGGAAATGCTTGTAAGCAGGCAGGGTCATGTATTCATTGGCTGAAAATGCATTCAGAACAAGCCCCATAAACAATCCCCCGGCAATTGTTGACAGTATGATCTTCCAGCTTCCCACACCGGTATACATAAGGATTAAAGCACCTATGAGGATAGCCAGTTTGGAAGTTTCACCAATTGATCCGGGGATAAATCCCAGGAATGCATCCCAATCGTTGGGCAGGTGATCATGTATATTTAGTGCCAGGTTACCCAGCGGCGTGGCCCCGGAAAATCCGTCGATGATGTTTTCTCCCTTGGTAAGTCCGGCAATCCATACTTCATCTCCGGTCATATCCGACGGGTAGGCAAAGAACAGAAAGGCCCTGGCTGTAAGAGCAGGATTGAGGATATTCATGCCTGTGCCTCCGAATACCTCTTTGCCGATGATCACGGCAAAAGCAGTGGAAACCACCACTGTCCATATGGGAACATCTACCGGCAACACCAGCGGAATCAGCATGCCGCTCACCAAAAATCCTTCGTTGACTTCGTGACCCCGCACCTGGGCAAAAATAAACTCAATGCCAAGTCCTGTTACATAAGATGCAACCACCAGGGGAAGTACCCGAATAAAGCCAAAACCAAAAACCTGCCAGAAGGAGCCGGTTTCGCCAATCGACAGAAAATGCTGGTAACCGGTGTTGTACATTCCAAATAGCAAAGCAGGCAGCAGGGCAATGATCACCACAACCATGGTACGCTTCATGTCCATGCTGTCGCGAATGTGAGCTCCTGTTTTGGTAACCTTGTCAGGAACAAACAAAAAAGTTTCAAAAGCATCAAAAGTGGAGTGAAACTTTTCGAACCTGCCCCCTTTTTCAAAATCAGGTTTGATCTTATCAATGAATCGTCGTAATGCTTTCATTCAGTTCAATCGATTTGTCAGTTTAACTCATTTCCTTTTTCATCAGGTCCATTCCCTTTCGCACCAGCAACTGCATTTCTGTTTTAGAGGGACAAATGAATTCGCATAGTGCAAAATCTTCTTCAGCCACTTCGTAAATACCCAGCCGTTCCATCTGATCAATATCCTCGGCCAATATGGCTTTCAGCAATTGCATCGGGTAAATATCCAGCGGAAAGACCTTCTCGTATAAACCCGTCATTACAAAAGCACGGTTTCCGCCATGCAGGTTGGTGTCAATAACAAATTTGCGGCCGGGCATGAGCCACGACCAGAATGAGCGGGAAAAACTGAATTTATCGAAGCCGGGCAAAGCCCAACCCAGGAATTCATGATGATTGCCTTCAGGAATCACAGTGAGCTGGGAATCATAAAACCCGAGGAATCCGCTATGAGGTACCTGGGTTCCGGTAAGCGGGTTTCCACTGATGTACCGGTGATCCGACTTGCTGATGTTTCCGTCGGTTATACTTTTAACAGAAGCTCCCCTGATGATCCTGTAGTAGCGGGGGTTCAGAACTTCAGAACCGGTGAGTGCCACCAGGCGTGAGCCATCATAATGTCCTGTTGAAAACAACCTTCCGATTGAAATGACATCCTGGGGAAGTACCACCCAAATAACCTCTCCCTTATTTAAAGGGTCAACCCGCTGGATCTGAACACTAGCATTACCTGCCGGGTGCGGCCCCCTGAAATAGTTGGTTTGCGCGTTACGGGCATTTGTAAATGCCGGCGATGCCGGATATTCATCGTTGACACTGATGTGTACCTTGCCGGTTGTAAGCATGGAAAGTGCATCGATTCCGGTTTGAAAATCGGCCTCAGCTCCCTGGATCAAAAAATCGTAATCGGGGGCCAAAGGAGCTGTATCAAATGCCGGAACAAAAATCGACTTGGGCGCATCATTCGGGTTGGCAACCAAGTTGTAAGGCCGCTGCTTGATTGAAGGCCAGAGTCCGCTTTTCAAGAGGTTCTTCAGCACCTGTTCGCGGGTCATACCAAGCGGATCTCCCGATTCGAACAATTCGTATTCCATGTTGTTGCCGGCCTGAACAACAACCTCCAGGATAACCCTGCGCTCACCCCGGTTAACCAACACTACCTGCCCGCTGACAGGCGACGTGTAGCACACTTCAGGTTGGTTCTTATCTACAAACAAGGTACTACCGGCTTTAACTTCCGACCCTTCCTTCACTTCGAGTTTTGGAACCAACCCATGGAAATCCAAGGGCTTAAGAGCGTATAACTCTGACGGATTCGCCTTGCCGAAGAACTTCTCAGCTTTGCCGGCCAGGCTGATATCCAATCCTTTCCTGATTTTATATACAAGAGGCATCAGTACTTTTGTGTTTTTCGAGCATCAAAAATATATAAATTTACACAAGTGAGGTCGTTCTGTAAAGAAATTAATGTGTTTCTGTTTTATGTATGCCAAATTTCAGCCAGGATTAAGATTTATAAGGCACTTCAACCGGCCTGCGTCAATAAGTAATTTTTCACCATCTTTGGTTTCAAATTTGTAATGAACTGATAAACTACACATCATGCCAGGCCGAATCCGCATATTACTCTTCCCCACCCTGTTTTTTATTGTTACAGGAATAACAACAAACCCGGTTTTTGGTTTAACCATTTCAGAAAAATTACTACCCGACACCTTCAAAAATGAAGTATATGATGCCGGCATACACACCGTATTGCTGAACGCCTCCGGCTGGGAATTTTCATTGCCGGTGCTGGATGCCGGAAGCCTTGATCAGCTTGAGCTTCGATTTGACGACCTTTCCGATGAACCGCGTAACTTTGGTTATGCCATTTATTTGTGCAATGCCAGCTGGGAAAAATCGGAATTGTCTGAACAGGCTTATATTTCAGGATTTCCAACAGGTGTGATCAGGGAAGCCCGGGCATCCTTCAATACCACATATGATTACTTCTCGTATCGGTTGTTGTTTCCCGAAGAAAACTGCGAGTTGCTACTTAGCGGAAATTATGCCCTTGTGGTATTTGATCAGGATGATCCCGATAAAGCAGTGATTTCCCGGAGGTTTTATGTGACCGAAAAACAGGCTCAGATTCAGGCCAAAATCAGGCCCCCTCTTTATGGAAACCAGAAAGAAACATCACAGCAACTTGAATTGGTGGTAACCTACAATAACAATGAGATTCGTGATCCTTTGCCGGATTTAAAAGTAGTGGTTATGCAAAACGGGCGTGATGACCTTGCCGCGGTACTAGGGAAGCCTTACTCTGTTGCTCCGGGACGCCTGGAATATACCGATCCGGGGCAGGGATTCTTTCCGGGAGGCAATGAATTCAGGAGCATTGATTTGAAGAGCATGCGTTACCAGACCGAAAACATGAGTGCGAT
>JAWOJJ010000111.1:0-7410 GCA_046481675.1 Bacteroidales bacterium
ATCCCATCTGCGCGGGGCCCGCGGCGAGCAGGTCCCGCGCCAGCACGCAGGCGATTACCTTTCCCGCCCCGTTTGCCTTGAGGGCGGCGGCGCATTCCGAGAGGGGTGCTGAGGATTTGCTGAACAGCGATTATTCACTTTATCCCAATTACGGAAAGTGCTTCAACCTTGCCAGTGGAGCCGAAAATAATGAGGTAATTTTTGCCAGAAATTTCACCGAAACCAACAGCCATCAGGCCCCTATGCACAACCTGAATCGCCGCTATGGCGCTTACGGAGGCTGGTGGGCCAGTAACGGTCCTTCTCAGAACCTGGTAGATGATTATGACATGATTAACGGGGAGCCTCCTTTTATCTATCCTGGCGGAGTGAAAACAATCAATCCTGCCTCCGGATATAACCCACAGCGTCCCTATGCCAACCGGGATCCACGTTTTGATGCTTCCATAATTCACGATTCTTCAATATACCGGGGCAGTCTTTTTGAAATGTGGATTGCTTCTGATGCTGAAACCTGGGGTTACGATTCCTACAAGCAGAGCGGAGACAATCCCCGGTCAAATTATGTATTGAGGAAATTTATGCCTGACGAAGACATGCCCGTCAGCTGGCAAACATTCTATACCATACCCTGGATCTATTTCAGGCTGGCTGAAATATACCTGAATTATGCAGAGGCTCAGTTTGAGCTGGGCCATGAAGATGTTTGCAGACAATATCTGACATTGGTAAGAGACAGGGTAGGTATGCCGCCCATTCCTGAAACTGTAACTGGTGAAGACTTAAGGGCACGCCTTTATAATGAGCGCAGAATTGAGCTGGCATTCGAAGATCACAGGTTCTGGGATGTCAGAAGATGGAAGATTGCTATGGAAGTAGAGAATAGGCCAATCATGGGGATGGATATCACAAGAGACGTCACCACCGGGGCATATACGTATACTCCTGTACAATTGCGTACCAGATTATTTGAAGAGCAAATGCATTTGTTGCCTATAGCCACCGATGAATTGAATAAACTTGGCGGCACAGTATCGCAAACTCCCGGTTGGGAATAACAGTAAGTTGATGCAGGTAAAGTATTAACAGGTTTAGTTGTTGAACGCGTTATCCTTAATTATCTTTAAGGTAACGCGTTCTTTTAAATTCTTCTATTGCTATTGATGGCCATTTATTTATATTTGTAACTCGTGAAAGTTACCGTGTAATAATTTGCATGGTTAGTGAAAAAATTAATTTTTTATCGTAATTATCCTTTCTGACATGAAACATGAAAAGCTTACCACTAAAGAGAACCTGGTACCCTTTATTCTGATTACCGCATTGTTCTTTCTGTGGGGAATTGCTCACGGCATGCTCGATACGTTGAACAAGCATTTTCAGGAAATGCTGGAACTTTCAAAAGCCAAATCGGGATTGATCCAGTTTTCAACTTATATTGCCTACTTCACCATGGCATTGCCTGCCGGCTATTTCATGCGGAGATTCGGCTACAAAAGGGGAATTATACTCGGATTGTCGCTTTTTGCCACCGGAGCCTTGCTCATTGCCGGAACTGCATCTTTCGAATCATTCTGGATCTTTCTCATTTGCCTGTTCATTTTAGGTTGCGGATTGGCCACGCTTGAAACTGCGGCCAACCCCTATACCACCAAACTCGGACCCAGTGAAACTGCGGAGCGGCGCATTAATTTTTCACAGTCGTTTAACGGCCTGGCATGGGTGATTGGCCCTCTGATCGGGATTTACATTTACCAGGGACAGGATGCAGCTGCCGGGGAGAAACTGAATTCCATGATCCTTCCCTATGTTGTTATTGCAATTGTTGTGGTTGCAGTGGCCATTCTGTTTGTAAAAACTAAATTGCCTGATATTTCTGAAGAAGAAGACGGAAACGCGTCATTTAGTGAGGGATCACCTGAATATGCCTTTATCAGCAAACCGCTCATAAAGCAACGGCATTTTGTGATGGGTGTGATTGCGCAGTTTTCTTATGTTGCCGCACAAACCGGTGTGTTCAGTTACCTCATTAATTATGTTACTGACGAAAACCAGCGTTTTCATGTCGAAATGGATTATGGCCCGTATTTCCTGGCCATCGGATTTGCTCTTTTCATGATCGGGCGTATGTCGGGAAGTTACCTGATGCGTTTTCTCAGTCCCACCCGGATGCTTGCCATTTACGCTCTGATGTGTTGTTTGTTACTCCCCGTGGTGAGTGCCGGAATCGGGTGGACTTCGTTGATCTGCCTCTATGGTGTGTTTTTCTTTATGTCGATCATGTTCCCTACCATATTTGCATTGGGAATTAAGGACCTGGGCCCAAAAACCAAGAAGGCATCATCGTATATTGTGATGTCCATTGTGGGAGGTGCTGTTTTCCCCCCTGTGATGGGCCTGATAGCTGATAAAACCAGCATGGCGGTTGGTTTCCTGGCCACCATTCCCTTTTTTCTGTTCATTCTTTACTATGCATTGAGGGGTTATAAAGTTGTGAGATAATTGATAAAGCTTTATTGTTAAAAATTGCTATTGATGAAAAAAATACGATTGATCGGAATGCTTGTCTGGGCAATTATTTTTGAAGCAGGAGCCCAGGACAATGCTTTAATGAAGCTTTGGTATGACCATCCGGCTGCAAAGTGGACCGAGGCCCTGCCGGTTGGCAATGGCAGATTGGGAGCCATGGTTTATGGAGATCCCTGCAAAGAGGTATTACAGCTCAATGAAAGCACAGTATGGGCCGGCAGTCCGAACCGGAACGACAATCCCGATGCCAAAGCATCCCTGGCTGAAATCAGGAAACTGATATTCGAAGGTAAGTACAAAGAGGCACAGGACCTGGCAAACAGCAAAGTCATCAGTAAAACATCGCACGGAATGCCCTACCAGACTGTGGGAAACCTGAAACTGACCTTTCCGGGTCACGAGAAGTATTCAAACTATTACCGCGAACTGGACCTGGAAAATGCCCTGGTAAAGACAAAATACAATGTCAGTGGAACCGGCTTTTCTTCTGAAGTTTTTGCATCATTTCCCGACCAGGTGATTGTAGCCCGTTTTATTGCCGACAAGCCGGGTTCGGTCAGCTTTTCTGCCACATTGGACAGACCCTCGGAAGTAAGCGTAACCACTTCCGGAAATGATGAAATCGTAATGACAGGCGTTACCAATGACTTTGAAACGGTAAAGGGTGGTGTAAGATTCGAGGCCAGAGTGAAGATTCTGGTTACCGGGGGCAGTGTTACTGCCGGCACCGGTGAACTGAAGGTTGCAGAGGCTGATGAGGCTGTTGTTTACATTTCAATCGCTTCAAGCTTTAGCAATTACAAGGATATCAGCGGCAATGCCTCCGAAAGAGCACGGGCATACCTGCAGGCGGCATTGAAGGCAAGCTACAACAAGACTTTAATCGACCATATTGCCGATTACCAGGCTTATTTCCATAGAGTGAACCTTGACCTTGGAACGACCGATGCCATTAAAAATCCCACCGATGTGCGCATTGAGAAATTTGCCAAAGGCAATGATCCCCAATTGGTGGCCCTGTATTTCCAGTTTGGTCGTTACCTGTTGATTTCATCATCGCGGCCCGGCGGGCAGCCGGCCAACCTGCAGGGAATCTGGAATGACCAGCTTACCCCGCCGTGGGACAGCAAATACACTGTTAACATCAATACCGAGATGAATTACTGGCCTTCGGAAATCACCAACCTCACCGAAATGAACGAGCCGCTGATTCAGATGGTACGTGAACTTTCCGAAACAGGAAAACAAACAGCAATAGATATGTACGGGGCAGGCGGATGGGTGTTGCACCACAATACAGATATCTGGCGCATCAGCGGTCCGATTGACGGGTCATTTTGGGGAATGTGGCCCATGGGTGGAGCATGGCTTTCTCAACACCTGTTTGAAAAATATGAGTTTAACGGAGATGTGAAATATCTTGAATCAGTATATCCTGTTCTTAAAGAAGCATCGCTATTCTTTCTTGACTTCCTGGTGGAAGAGCCGGATCATCAATGGATGGTGGTTTGTCCATCAATTTCACCTGAGAATTCCCCTTCGGTGCATCCGGAATCGTCAATTGCTGCAGGCACTACCATGGATAACCAGCTGGTTTTCGATTTGTTTACCAAAACAATTAAAACTGCCGGAATTCTCAATACAGACCCGGACCTTGTAGTAAAGCTGAATGAAGCGTTAAAACGTCTGCCCCCGATGCAGATCGGAAAATGGGGCCAGTTGCAGGAGTGGATGCACGACTGGGATAATCCGAAAGACGATCACCGCCATGTTTCACATTTATACGGACTGTATCCTTCAAACCAGATCTCACCCTACCGGACGCCTGAATTATTTTCTGCTGCAAGGACTTCTTTGGTGGCTCGCGGTGATGAATCGACCGGCTGGTCAATGGGTTGGAAGGTAAATCTATGGGCAAGATTGCTGGATGGCGACCATGCTTACAAGCTCATTACCGATCAGTTAACACCTTCCCTCATGCCCAACGGCCGGCAAAAGGGTGGCACCTATCCCAATCTTTTTGATGCGCACCCACCGTTTCAGATTGACGGTAATTTTGGCTGCACTGCCGGTATCGCTGAAATGCTGATGCAAAGTCATGACGGAGCCATTCATTTACTACCTGCACTTCCTGCAGCCTGGATGAAGGGGAGTGTAAAAGGATTAAAAGCCCGTGGCGGTTTTGAGGTGGATATGAAATGGGAAAACGGGGAATTGAGTAAAGCCGTAATTAAGGCAACATCTGATGGTAAATGCCGCATCCGCTCTTACATTCTTTTGAAGGGGAAAGGACTCAAAAAGGCAAAAGGACTGAATACCAATCCTTTCTATGATGTTCCGGCAATCAGGGATCCGTTGAATCATTCGGAAACTGCTCATACACCATCGAGCCAGGGGGAAATCTATGAATATGATTTGATCATGAA
Source organism: Bacteroidales bacterium (assembly GCA_046481675.1). Lineage (GTDB taxonomy): Bacteria > Bacteroidota > Bacteroidia > Bacteroidales > UBA10428 > UBA5072. The sequence continues at coordinate 4,956 of JAWOJJ010000111.1, forward strand.
ACAAGGAGATTTAATAGAAATTAGTAAAAGATAAATTTTAGTGGATATGAATAATACCGGGAATAAGATTGACTTTATGCGAATACCTCAAATATCCTTATCTGATGGCAGCAAGGTTCCATCCATCGGGCTGGGGACGTTTGGTTCTGATTCAGTGGATCATGAAACAGTGGCAAATACAGTAAAAAAGGCCATTTATTCGGGCTACCGGCACATCGACTGTGCATCCGTTTACGGCAATGAGGCCCATATTGGTCGCGTGCTGAATGACCTGTTCAGCAGCAATTTTATCAAAAGAGAAGACCTGTGGATCACCTCCAAGGTATGGAACAATATGCATGGCCGGGTTGCTGAATCATGTAAAAAAACGCTGGCGGATCTTCAGATTGATTATCTCGATCTTTACCTGGTGCACTGGCCTTTCCCGAATTTTCATCCGCCCAAGTGCGATGTCAGTTCCCGCAACCCGGATGCAAAGCCATACATTCATGAAAACTACATGAAGACCTGGCAGCAGATGGAAAACCTGGTGGATGAAGGATTGGTCAGGTACATTGGGACCTCCAACATGACCATTCCCAAATTAAAACTCCTTTTGAGAGATGCCCGGATTAAGCCGGCATTCAACGAAATGGAACTGCATCCTCATTTTCAGCAACCGGAATTGTCTGAGTTTTGTAAGAGCAACAACATCCAGCCGATAGCTTATTGCCCGCTGGGTTCTCCGGGAAGGCCTGACCGCGACCGGACACCTGATGATACCGTGGATTTGGAGGATCGGGTAATTGTGAATATCGCTACACGACTTCAGGTTTCACCTGCCCAGGTAGCCATTAAGTGGGCCATACAGCGCGGACAAATCCCCATTCCTTTCTCGGTAAACCATTTCTTTGATAATCTGGAAGCATCAGTATCTGTTGAACTTACTGAAGCTGATATGGAGGCGATCTCGGAAATCGACAAGGGGTGCAGGCTCATCAAAGGGCAGGTATTTCTGTGGAAAGACAGCCAAAGCTGGGAAGATCTGTGGGATTTAAACGGCGAGATCATTCAATAGCAAAACAATAATAAAAGCAAAGAATATGAGCAAAATGCTGGGTGCATTATTACCAGGGAACAGTACCGTTCAGTTGAAAGAATTTGACATTCCTGTTCCCAAACATGGAGAGGTATTGTTGAAAATGAAGTCGTCCACCATTTGTGGCTCCGATATCCGGTGTATTTATCATGAACACCTGGGCAAGGGTCCCGAAGGTTATCAGACCGGAATGATTGCCGGCCACGAGCCCTGTGGTCAGATTGTGGAAACAGGCCCGGGATGCCGGAGGTTTAAAAAAGGCGACCGGGTGATTGTTTATCACATTTCGGGATGCGGTGTTTGCAACGATTGCAGAAGAGGATACATGATATCCTGTACCAGCGAATACCGGAGGGCATACGGATGGCAACGCGACGGCGGTATGGCAGAATACCTGCTAGCTGAAGAAAAAGACCTGGTTTTCCTTCCCAATGAGCTGAGTTATTCCGACGGAGCCCAGGTGGCGTGCGGTTTCGGAACCGTTTACGAAGGACTTGAGAAAATAGGTATCTGCGGAAATGATGATGTACTGATAACCGGATTGGGGCCTGTTGGTCTTGCTTCGGCCATGTTGTGCCAAGCTATGGGCGCACAAAAAATTTACGGAATTGAAGTGATTGAAGAGCGGATATCGCTTGCAAAAGAAATGGGATTGTTTACCGAGGTGATCAAGGCAGGTGATGATAATGTTAAACAGATCAGGGACCTGACTTCAGGACAGGGTGTCGAAAAGTCCATTGACTGCTCCGCTAACAACAAGGCCCGTCTTACCTGTATTCAGGCTGCACGCAAATGGGGTAAAATAGTATTCATTGGCGAAGGTGGTACTTGTGAATTCCAGCCTTCGAGAGACATCATCCATGACCAGAAAACCATCTATGGTTCCTGGGTTACCAATATCTGGCGTATGGAAGAACTGGTTGAGCGATTGGTCAGGTGGAATATCAAGCCTGAATCATTAATAACCCACAGGTTCACGTTGGATCAGGTGGATCAGGCCTATTCCTTAATGGCCAGCGGAAAGTGCGGCAAAGTAGCTGTGGTATTTGACGAAGAGGTGAAATAGTGTCTGCCCATAAAGTCCCATTTGCTGCGTTACGCTTGTCCGAAAATTGCTCATTTACGAATAGTAAACTCCGCATTTTCGGACTGCGCAAGCCTTGCAAATGGAACTCTCTGAACAGACACATGGCTAATTAAGCATTTTTCTGACTTTTTTGACAAACTCTAAATAGGATGTTTACTGGTCTATTGGTAGGCATAGTATGACATACAAAGAATAATTATTAACCAACACTCGTAAAAATATAGACTTATGTTAAAAAATATTCCAAGCATTTTAAGTCCGGAACTATTGAAAATATTGATGGAGATGGG
>JAWOJJ010000010.1:0-40718 GCA_046481675.1 Bacteroidales bacterium
TATTTTCAAATACTAAATTAAGATTTTTAGTCGATTTTTAATCTTAGAGGTGTGTTTTTCAGGGTAAAAACAGCATTCTTAGTAAATTCATTTCTATAGACTTTTGACTCCTCCGGAGGCGGGGCTGAGTTATGCCGGGGCAATGAACCCAGGCCGGAGCCTGGAAGAATATTTTCGGCGCAGGCAGAGCCCATAGCCGTCAAGCTAAGACGGTTTAAATAATTCTATAATAATTAGTTAAAATAATATTTTGCTTTAATTTATTTGACATTTATTATATGCCGTGCACACGTACACGGCAAATATTTTAAACACAAAGTACTCAAAGTGAAATCGTCGCTAAGAACGCTAAGAACTAAGCACACAAAGGAAAGTCCCGCCGATGGCGGGACCTCTTAGTGTTCTTAAACTTAGTGGTCTTAGTGAAGCTTTCTCTTCGTGTACTTCGTGTTAAAGAAAATACTGCCAAGCAAAGCGCAGGCAGAGTATGGTAAAGATCATACTAAACATTGAATATCTATACTTTATAATTATTAGCTTGACGGCTATGGGCACAGCCTGAGCCGAACTGAGGGGCTTATACCTGATAATAAAACATAGCGTGTTGTGGCCAATTTTGAAATCTGTCAACAAAATGACTCATTTTGGTTCAGATTTTGAGGAGTTTATATTTTAAATCTCCAAATCACCAATTAACCGGTAATCCAAAAATGCATCTTAAAATCATGAAAACACTTTTAAGAACCTCCATTATTATTGTGTTTCTCCAGATACTTTTTTCTGGATTATATGCACAATCTTCATTAACAAAACTTGATCAGCGTGCGCTTGTAAAACAGCTTCTTGGATCCTGGAAGAGTGATATCGGCAAAGACACTGCTTTAATAGTGACAAATACAGTAAACGATGCAGGAATTAAAGGTTATAATAAATACATGAGTATTGACGGGATAATACTGGAAGAGGAATTGATATGGAATTATAGTGTAAGTCTTGATAAATATATAATAACAATAGAGAAGGAAGGGCTTGACACAGAGAATTATGCATTATGGTTTACCTCAGAAAAGAAATATAAAATGATTCAGTATAGTGATATTACTAGTCCTGAAAAAGCTTCTTTTAGAATTGATGGTGAAATTGTTTCACCCAGTATGGTTAAAGAAACCAGGATTGATGAGAACAATCTTGTTAGTTCTTATACTTATAACAAAGATAATAGGGATAATTCCCCGGATGGCAGTCGTCAAAATCCTAAAAGGGACTTTCCTCCTGAATTATAAAAATCAAACTGGTCGGTCATACCAAAGTTCGGCTATGGGCTGCGCCGAACCAGGGGTATAATTTGATCTGGTTACAAATTTCAGGGTGTACTTAAATTTTTTGCTGAAATACTATGCGACTTTTGATTTGTTCAGAAATTTAAACAGTTCCATAGCGATGATCATGGGAACAGCCAATACCAGAACATAAATCCATTCATTAAAGGTAATGGGTTCAATGCGCAAAATACTTTGCATGAATGGAATTTGCATGCTCAGGATATGAATACCCTGCGCTGCCAAAACACCAAATACAAGCATTAAATTACTTTTTAGAGGCACCCTGAATGTTGAGATTCTTTCTGAACGGGCATTGAAAGCATGGAAGTTTTGCATGAAAACCATAAGCAAAAGGATAAGATCACGGGCATGCAGCTCGTTCATTTGAGTATAGGTATTTAGATAATACCAGAGCCCAAACACAATTATTCCCATTGTTGCTCCGGCGGTAATGGTCTGATTGATCATCAGGCGATTGAATATTCTCTCTGAAGGCTTACGGGGAGGGCGTTTCATGGCACCGGGTTCGCCACCTTCAAAAGCCAGCGCCACATCCTGTATGCCATTTGTTACCAAATTCAACCATAGTAACTGCACAGCAAGAAGAGGCAATGGGAGGCCGGCAAAAATTGATGCCAGGAACAAAATTATTTCAGCTGCACCGGTTGAAATCAACAGGTAGATCACTTTTCGCACATTGTCATAAGCAAAGCGGCCTTCTTCAATACCTGCAACAATAGAAGAAAAGTTATTGTCCAACACGATCATGGAACCTACCTCTTTTGCTACATCGGTACCTGATCCCATGGCTACGCCAATATTGGCACGTTTTAGTGCAGGGGCATCATTAACTCCGTCACCCGTAACAGCTACAAATTCTCCCTTACGGATAAGCACATCTACAATCTCAAGTTTTTGAGTTGGTGAAACCCTTGCAAAAACAGTTGCCATGGCTACCATTTTTTCAAAGGCCGGGCTATCATGAGCGCCTGAATCTGCAAGCATTTTTCCAGTTACAACAGGGGTTCTTTCATCAGCTATGCCAAGTTCACGGGCAATGGTTGCTGCTGTTTCAGGATGGTCTCCGGTTATCATTATTACCTTTATTCCTGCCCCGTGACATTGTTTAACCGATTCTTTGGCTTCAGGTCTTAACGGATCAATGAAACAAACAAGACCATAAAATGTCAGGCTGGGAATATCCTCATCTTCATATACTTCCTTATGTTGATACGAATCGAATACACCACTGGCAAATGCCAATACCCGGTAGCCGGCTTTGGCCTGCTTTTCAGCATAGGCCAGTATTTTGTCTTTATCAAGATCTTTCTTTTCTCCAATAACCGACATGGTATTGCAGAAGTTGAGCACAGTTTCAACGGCACCCTTTAAAACTATGTGAACTGAGTTATTTTGCCGGCAGAATGAAGCCGAAAATTTCCGTTCCGACTCGTAAGGAATTCTGCCAACAGGTTTTTTTTCATCCATCCATTTTTGTGGAACAACTCCCAACTTGTAAGTCATGCCCAGCAAAGCAACATCCATTGCATCACCATGATAAATCCACTTTTCATTTTCCTTTATCAGGGAACCCTCATTTGCATAAACAGCTATCCGTGCAATTTCCGAGATTTCTTCGTTTGTCGCTGCTTCAATATGTTTGCCCTGGTTGTCATTAACTGAACCCTCTCCATTATATCCTTCACCATTAATGGTAAACTGGGTTCCATCTGACAACATAATGATTTTAGCAGTTTGTTCATTTACTGTAAGTGTTCCTGTTTTGTCGCTTGCAATCATGGTACAACTGCCCAGGCTTTCAACCGATGTTAACTTGCGGACAATCACATTCCGTTTAGCCATTCGTTTGGTTGCAATAGACAACGCTACAGTTAAAGCTACCGGAAGACCTTCGGGGATTGCTGAAACAGCTAATGCTACAACAAAGAAGAAAATCGCAGCAAAATCCATTCCCTGAAAGCGAAGCAAAATCGCAAGAAAAACACTGAGAATAACAATAAAGATGCTTATTTGCTTTATGAATTTTTCCATGCGCTGCACCAAAGGTGGCTTTGCTGATGCGGATTCGGTTACATCCTTGGATATCTTTCCAACTTGCGTATTCAGTCCGGTACAAACCACCACCCCCATACCACGGCCTTTCATTACTGTGGCACCTGCAAAAGCCATATTGGTTCTTTCGGCGACTCCCAGATTTTCAGGTAATACACTCGTTCCCTTTTGAGATGCCAGTGATTCGCCTGTAAGAAAACTTTCATCGATTTCCAATCCCGAAACTTCAATTAATCGAATATCTGCCGGTACTTTCATTCCTGATTCGAGCAGTACGATATCTCCCGGCACCACTTGTTCAGCAGGCACTTCTGTTTCGCGGCCATTTCTTCTTACCCTTGCTTTGATTTTCATTAATTGCTGCAAACCTGAGGCGCTCCTCTCTGCATTGAATTCCTGATAGGCACCCAGCGCACTGTTTATTAAAATAACCAGAAAAATGAATATGGCATCCTTCCCCTCACCAATTGCTACAGAAGCAACAGCGGCAGCAACAAGAATAAAGATCAATGGGTTCAGCAACTGGTTAACGACGATTTGGAGCAGGGTAATTCTTTTCCCTTCAGGTATTTTATTCTCCCCATAAAAAAGCAGTCTTTCGTCCACTTCAGATGATGCAAGTCCGTTTTCAGAAGTTTTTAATACGCTGAATATTTCTTCGTTATGAAATGCCTGCCAATGCTCTTTGGCTATTGAATCCTGATGTTTCATCTTGGTTGCTTTTAGGTTAATAACTGAATTTGTAATGCCTTCTGATTTCTTCCTCAATTTTTTTATCCCACATCCTGGTCAGTATCTGATTAGCCATATTTTGGTAATGAAGTGATTTATTTTTATCTTCAATCTTGTTATAAACTTCAACCAATTTATTTATCGAAGGAATATGCATGTTGTTTACCTCCAGGCATATTAAAAACTGCTCTATGGCTTCTTCGTAAAAGGCATTATTGAACAATTCTACCCCGTTGTTATAATGAACTTCAATCTCCTTGATTTCCTGATCGAGTTTTAATTGAATCACATCAAGCTTTTTAATGGTAATGAATGAGCAAGGCATTTCACGGATCACTTTTTCGGTAACACTGCCCAAAAAGAACCAGCTCAATCCGGTTCTTCCATTTGTACCCATTATCAAAAGATCAATTTGTTGCTTTTTAATGGTATTCAGTATTTTTTGATCTGCAATACCGGTTTTAACTTCAACCCGATAATCCACACCATCAAAATCAAAACCCTTAATGAATTCTTTCATTTCACTTTTAGCCCATTTCAACCTCTTGGCATTTTCTGCTTCCAGGTCGATTTCAATTCTTTTTGAAACATATTCAAGTGGCTTGTAAACATTCAGGATGTGTAAAGATGAATTGAATTTCCTTGCCAGCAGAATGGCATTATACAAGGCTCGCCTGGATGGTTCCGAAAAATCTACAGGACATAAGACACGTGAAAATACAGCTTCACTAGGCGTCTTTACCAACCATACCGGCACATTAGATAACCTGATGACTCTTTCAGCAATGATTCCCAGTTTGTATTTTGCACCCCTCTTTTTTTTGTTTGTCCCCAACAGAATGAGATTCACTTTCTGTTGATTGGCAATCTGAACCATTGTTTCTGCAATTTTGCCATAAGCAATGAAAGGTTCACTTGCATTTACCTTATTGTCAATAAGTAGCTCCCGGGTCTCATTCAGCGATTCTTTAACCGACTTGACAATAATATCTTTAATGTCATCTTGTAATTCTTCATCAGGAACAACATAGAGAAGCAATACTTCAGATTTATAAGCATTGGCCAGTTTTATCACAGTTTGTATCTGTTCTTCTGAATGTGCATTGACATCTATTGGAACCAATATCTTTCCTATTAGCTTCATAATGAATTTTTTATTAAGTTAAAGAATACGATTTTGAATTCCTTAATCAGCCTTTGCCCTAGGGCATTTTTACCGGCAAAGCCTAAACCGAACCGAAATAAAGGTCAGCCAATGATTAAGCAAAGCATTTATTCAGAAACAAACACCACTTTGTATGTTTTGACCACACCTTGATAATCAAATTTAACAACAGCTGTTCCTGATTTTGACGCAGCCTGGGTGATGACTACCTTTACATCCGGCTTGCTTGCAGAGGCTGATACAGAGGGCATCCCGGTTAAATCCGCGGGAACTTTGTAAGTTGTCTCATAAAGATCATAACCTGTAATACCATTGGCATTGGTTGACCTCACAGGAGTATGTGGTACCTCTATTTCCTTTCCGTTTACCTGAATGCTAACCGTGGGGGCAACCGGACGAACGATTTTCTTCTTTTTCGTGCTGAATCCAAGCCCGATCAAATCGCAAAAATCTTCCGAATCAACACCCTGGGCAACCAGGAAAATGGCATGTTTCCCATCAAGCTCATCAACAAACGGGGAAACAATGATGGTGGATTTTGTAATTTCCTGGGCAGAATTGGCAGGTATGAATATCTCACCGATTCTTTTGCCTTTCCAGGTGGCATTGTCCCACGGACCGTCTAACCAAACACTTATTTTAAAATCGTTCTTTGTCTTCGGAATAAGGAAAAGATTAAACTCCGTTTTGTTTTTCGGATCAACACCTTCGAAGGCCTTTAGGCCTTTGGTGTCTTTTTCGAGTCCGCCAAAGCCAAAATATTTGTAACCTATGATGTCTCCATTTTTAACATGGGCAACAGGCATGTTGTTGTCCCATATATCCCAAGAATCCTGCTGGATGCCGGTGTTTGAAAGGTAGCATGCATATCCGGCAGAGTAATACTGGTAGGGATCGAGACCGTAAATATGGAAGCCTTCAGAAGTAACTTCGGCTCCGGTATATTCTTTGCCCTGGCTATCCTTTGCCGTCCAGATATTGTCTGCTGCATACGGATCGTATCCCCTGATAACCACTTTTCCTCCTTCTGCCACGGGCTTTTCGTCCCATTTAATTGTAACAGGGGCAACCATTGGCTGACGGGCAAAGCCGAATCCTCTTGGAGCCCTGTGATAGAAAACATACCACTGATCGTTGATCAGCTGGATGCTTCCGTGGGTGTTGTGTCCGGAATACCCGGTTTGCAGCGCGGTACCATCCTGATTCAGCACTGGTCCGCGTGAATCAACAAGAACACCGCCGCTTTTCCAGGGACCCAGCGGAGAGTCGCCGTAGGCGTATCGCAATGCCGAGTTCGTACTGCCCAATCCGTATTCAGGGCCTGAGTATCCGCTGTAAACCCACACATACTTATTACCAATCTTGCGAATAGATGCGGCTTCGAAAAAGTTGAACGAACCCAGGTCCTCACCCGGAAAGAGTGCAGGATATGTTGTTCCCTGGGGGTCTCTGACGACACCGTACCTGGAACTGGCAGGAATAAAATAGCCGATAGCTTCAGTTCCCGGTCTGAGTGAATACATGGTTTTCTGATCCAGCTGACCTGCTGACGACCGTTGAAATCCCCAATAGCCATATGCTCTGAAACCGGTTTCATAATCCGGATCTTTCGGGTCGGTGATGTAATCAATATATACTGCCGGATCGAATCCAAGTATGCTTCCCGGTAAGGTTTCTGTTCCGCTTTCATTCAGGTTGACAGGAGTGAAGGGTCCGGTAGGACTGCTCCCTTTGGTCACCATGGCTTCCCTGTTCCGGCCACGACTGTGCGGGTAGAGATAGTATTCTCTGGTACCGTCTTTTCTTTTCACCTCAACCAGGTCGGGGGCGTACATCACATCCCACTGATCTTCAATAGGGTATGTAAAAACGGGGCCATCGTCACGCCAGTTGGACAGGTCGTCAACAGGTGCCGACCAAACCCTGATGTCGGGTCCGCAATAACTGCCAAATCTGACATCGTGGGAACCGATAATATAGATGCGATATTTCCCGGGATTATCGGGATCTTCAAAAACACGTGGTTCTCCGTCGGGCAAATGCTCCCAAAGCGGCAGATAAGGATTACCTGCTCCGCGATAGGCAGATTGTGTATAAGACGGGGTATTGAACAGAAACAGAGCCATAAGCAATAGAATCACCTGCTGACATTTCAAAACAAATTTAGCTTTCTTCATTTTTTTCATTTTTTAATTTCACCACCACCTATAATAATCATTAGGAAACCGCGTATTTGCAGTAGGTTTCATCGGTAGTTGTTCCTGCTTTTTTAAGAAAACAGGCAACTAATACAAAGTTAAAATAAAAACAATTGGGTGGGGGATAGACCAGATAAATCATGAAGAACGAACCAGGTAACGTCCGAGCCGAACCAGGTTACTCCTTCACAAACAGTTTGTGCATTACCTGATCACCTGCGACGAGATGAAGCAGGTAGGTGCCTTTCGGCAAAGCAGACAGGTTTATCGTTTTCAAACCGTTTTCAGGTGTTATCAGGGCATCATATACAACACGGCCATCCATGGCCATAATTTGCATCAATAACGCCCTGTTTGCAAATGTGGTTAGCCCTGTCAGGGTTAATTCGTCCCGAACCGGTACCGGGTGGATCCCGATCCCGCCGGCACCATTCTCTTTGACCCCTGTTTGGTTGTAAATACTAATCTGAACTGTTTTGCCTGCAATATGGTAATTTGTGGTGTCATCGGGTGTGAAGGTTACCTGTAAAACCTGTTCCGGACCACTTTCAAGGATGGTTCCGGCAGGCGGAACATAATGGAATGAGCCGTCCACATCAGCTGCTGCGTTTAGCTGGATTTCCCCCAGCGCTGTTCCAAAAGGTATGTCTTCGGGAGTTGCCCATTGAATCCCCGGATCAGCTTTATCTATGTTGATTTTTGTGGTAAGGGTAACCGGTGAATAGCTGACATCATTTGGAGTAAAGGTAACTTCGAGATCAATGGCTGCTCCTGCATTCAGGGTGGTTCCTGAAGGAGGATCATAAAGATAGCTTCCTGCCATATTAGCAGTTGCATTCAGCTGGGCAGTTGAGAGTTTTGTTCCGTAAACAATATCTGCCGGATTGTTCCAGGAGACTTTAGGGTAAATGGTATCGTTTTCAACCACCGTGATGCTTCCGGTATCGGCCAGCAGGTATACAACTGAATAGGGGGGCAATTCAACCAGCATTTCATTCCCGATGACACTTGATCTGGCTTTAATAGCTTTGTAATTCAAAGGACCTCCTGCCACTTCTGAAGGTCCCTGGCCATTGACAAAAACCTGCCGTGAAAAAGGCATGAGCGGGTCGGCAGGCACATCAGTGCCCCCGGTCAATGTGTAGGTATAGAACCTGTTTCCCAGGGTGGCGTTTGCGATATTTACGCGCGCCGTTTGATTGTTTGCACCGGTATTGGTCAGGATAGTGCTGATATGACCTGTATTGAAGGCGCTTGAGTATGCCTTCACAGAGGTTGCGCCTTTAACGGTTGTTTCAAGCATTACGTCTCCCAGGAATTTTTGCATGTAATACAGATAATAGAATGCAGGTCGCGGCGAGAACCTGGTAACACCCGGTTCAGTACCATAGGCGTACATGCCGTGATCGTTGCCGTTGTCATAACCATTTGCCAGGTCCCAGCGGCAAATGGCGCCCAGTCCTGCTTTAACGGACTCACCGGTTACCATTACGGCAAACATGCCGCCGATTTGAGATACTGCTTGCTTTGAACCAATAGCAAAAATATTGTATTCGGTCAATGCCACGGGTTTCATAGGCATTCCGGCCTGACTGGCGCATGAAGCCAGGTAATTCATATATCCCCGTGTTTGTGCAGGGGCTTGCAAAATGACACCGGCATTGGAATTCTGGTTGTAAGGTGTGTAGTAACTGTGAATAATATAGTAATCAATGTCATTCCCTATTTCTTTCATCAGGTCTACGTTCCAGTTTGCAGCAGCGCTTCCTGCAGCTTCTGCGGCCACTGCACCGATAAAAATCTCCTTGCCGATTTGTACAGCTGCGGCCTTCATTGAGTCAATAAATACCTTGCAGTGCTGACCGTATAATTTTCCGGTAATGATTTCAGGCTGGCCATCCTTGTTCAGTTTTGTGTCAATCTTGTATCCGGCTTCCCAGCTACCGTAAACCTCATTCCCGATTTCCCAGAACCGGGTTCTTCCGTTGTCATACCTTACCCAGTTGGCGGCCATGTGAGCAGCCTGTGCAACCGGATTGTTGCTGGTGCCGTAGCGCGCATATCCGTAATTCACTGTGATCATGCCTGTTACGTTTATCTGTTTAAGAATTCTGTAAAAGGAGTCCACATCCATGGTCCACCCGGCATCCCATGCATTGGGACGTTTGCCGTACCATGGCCAGCCAGCGGAGGAACCACCTGACATGAGCACTTCAGGAACATCTGAGGGGGGTTGGTATTCGCTCCGGTTCCAGAAGTAAACATCGGAAATGCTGCCTGAAGGTCCGCGTAATACACCCATGTTCCTGTCGGATAAACGGTTCATCAGGGTTTTGTTGTCGGACATGCAGGTGGTATATGCATTGGCATTGTCGCCGAACATGTATACCGGAATTTTTGTAAGTGTATCGGCAGACTGGATGGTTATGGAAACACCAGGCTGGCCTGTCAGTTGTGGTACATCAATGTAATCGGGCGCATCTGCATTTTTGGGCGTCCAGGTGTCGAGAAAAAAACCCTGTTGGGCAGGCATGAGCCAGCATACAGCTGTCAGCAATACGCTGGTTAACAATATTTTCCTTTTCATGGGAATTGAAGATTAAGCTTAAGAATCTAAATATATAAATAATACCATCAGATAATTCACATGAATCAAAAAAACCATCACATCAGGGGGAGCGACTTAGGTACGGTCCATAACCGGCAGGCAGGGGCGTAAGCTTTTCTTAGCTTGACGGCTATGGCCAAAGCCTGAGCCGAACCAGGGGAACGACCAATAAAAAAGCCTCATGGAAATGAGGCTTTTTTACTTTTGGTATATTAAACACTATGCCTGGGCGGAAGGGCCCCCAAAGTTCAAGGGAATCATGGTTCCTCCCTGTCCTTCGGCGTTTTTTATAGGACCATGCACCGATTCGTATTTGGCAATGTTGTCTTTTAGTGCATGAAAGAGTCGCTTGGCATGCTCAGGAGTAAGAATGATCCTTGATTTTACGTCTGCTTTCGGTACACCGGGCATAACGCGAATGAAATCAACAATAAATTCTGCCGGAGAATGGGTAATTATGGCTAAGTTCGAATAGATACCCTGTGCAATATCCTCCTTCAGCTCAATGCTGATCTGATTCTGATTCGGATTCTTCTTTTCTTCCATGATTGTTTAATTCTGTTCTTCTTTCACAGTTTCACGCGACAGCTTTTTCTCATCGGCCAGTTTGTCAAAGTCTTCCTTTGAACCAACAATGAGGTTGGAAAACCTGCGGTTACCAGTACCTGCAGGTATCAGGTGACCTACGATCACATTTTCCTTCAGTCCTTCGAGGTAATCAACTTTGCCAAATACGGCAGCTTCGTTGAGCACCTTGGTGGTTTCCTGGAAGGAGGCAGCTGACATAAAGCTTTGCGTTTGCAGTGCGGCCCTTGTGATCCCCTGCAGAATCTGCTGTGATGTTGCAGGAATGGCTTCCCTTGCCTTTATGGGTTTAAGGTCTTTGCGCTTGAGAACGGAATTCTCATCGCGGAGTTTACGGGCAGTAACAATCTGACCGGGTTTGAATGTCTGTGAATCACCACCGTCTTCAACTACCTTTTTACCGTAAATCCAGTCGTTCTCTTCAAAGAACTCCCATTTATCAACCAATTGCTTCTCAAGGAACTTGGTGTCGCCCGGATCGATAATTTCTACCTTGCGCATCATTTGCCTTACTATCACCTCAAAGTGCTTGTCGTTGATTTTTACACCCTGAAGTCGGTAAACTTCCTGAACTTCATTGACGATGTATTCCTGAACCTTGGTGGGTCCTTTGATGGCCAGAATATCGGATGGTGTGGTAGCACCGTCAGACAGCGGAATACCGGCTTTCACATAGTCGTTTTCCTGAACCAGGATCTGTTTGGACAGGGGTACCAGGTACTTTTTCTGTTGACCGGCCCTGGTGGTAATTGTTATTTCGCGGTTTCCGCGTTTCACTTTACCAAAGGATACTTCACCGTCGATTTCGGATACTACTGAAGGATTAGACGGGTTACGGGCTTCAAACAATTCGGTAACACGTGGCAAACCTCCTGTGATGTCGCCTGATTTTCCAACGGCTCTCGGAATTTTTACCAGAATTTCCCCTGATTTCACTGCAGCACCCTCATCAATGCTGAGGTGTGATCCAACGGGCAGGTTATAGGTTTTAAGCGTTTTGCCGTTTTTATCTCTGATTTCGATACCCGGGTTCTTGGTACGATCTCTGGTTTCAACAATTACCTTTTCGCGGTAACCGGTAATTTCATCAGATTCTTCTTTGAAGGTAATTCCTTCAATAACACTCTCAAATGCAACAATACCGGGAACCTCGGAAATAATCACTGCGTTATAGGGATCCCATTCGCAAATCAGGTCGCCTTTGGTTACTTCGGCACCACTCTTGATATATAGTTTGGCACCGTAAGGAATGTTATTTGTGGTAAGTGCAATTCCGGTTTTCTTGTCCACCAGGCGCAGTTCAGCCAAACGGCCAATCACCACGTCAACTTTGTTGCCATCTGATTCGGCGCGCTCTACTGTACGCAATTCATCTATTTCGGCAATACCATTGTAGCGGGCAACAATACGCGATTCGGTAGCGATACTCATAGCGGTACCTCCAACGTGGAAGGTACGCAGTGTAAGCTGTGTACCGGGTTCACCGATTGACTGTGCAGCAATAACACCAACAGCCTCTCCGTTCTGAACCATTCTGCTGGTGGCCAGGTTTCGGCCATAGCACTTGGCGCAAACACCCTTGCGAGATTCACAGGTCAATACCGACCTTATTTCCATTTGCTCTATGGGTGATTCGTCGATGGTGCGGGCAATTTCCTCCTTGATTTCATCACCTGATGTAACAATGAGTTCACCGGTAAGCGGATGATATACGTCATGAACGGCAGTACGGCCCAATATGCGCTCGTAAAGCGATTCCACAACTTCTTCATTGTTCTTGATGGCTGTGGCAACCAGTCCGCGCAGCGTTCCGCAGTCTTCTTCAGAAATGATCACATCTTGTGACACGTCAACCAGACGGCGGGTAAGATAACCGGCGTCAGCTGTTTTGAGAGCCGTATCGGCCAAACCTTTACGGGCACCGTGTGTGGAGATGAAGTATTCCAAAACCGACAAGCCTTCTTTAAAGTTGGCAAGAATCGGATTTTCAATAATTTCTGACCCTGCTGATCCCGACTTTTGCGGCTTGGCCATCAGACCTCTCATACCTGAGAGCTGGCGGATCTGTTCTTTCGAACCACGGGCACCTGAATCAAGCATCATGTATACCGGATTGAAGCCCTGTTTATCAGACGAGAGCCGTTTCATCAAGGTCTGTGTCAGCTTGGCATTGGTATGTGTCCAGATGTCGATGATCTGGTTGTATCTTTCGTTGTTGGTAATGAAACCCATGTTGTAGTTGTTCATTACCTCGTCAACCTGCTCATAACCTTCGGTCATCAGTTCTTCCTTCTCCTGGGGAACAATTACGTCGTCGAGGTTGAAGGAAAGACCACCCTTGAAAGCCATCTGGAAACCCAGGTCCTTGATGGAGTCGAGGAATTTTGCAGTCTGTGCCGTCCCGGTTTTCTTCAGCACATTGCTGATGATTTCGCGCAACGACTTTTTGGTAAGAATTTCATTGATGTATCCCACTTCCTGGGGGACTACTTCGTTGAAAAGAACACGTCCGACCGTGGTTTCGATAATCTTCTTCACGGGTTTTCCGTCGGCCATATCAAAGATCCTTACCTTAATATTGGCATGCAGGTCAACACGTTTTTCATTGAACGCGATGATGACTTCCTCGGCAGAGTAAAAGGTTGAACCTTCACCTCTGACTATCTGTTCGGGAGTGCTCTTGCGCGATTTGGTCATGTAATAAAGACCAAGTACCATGTCCTGTGAAGGAACATTGATAGGAGCGCCGTTGGCCGGGTTCAGAATATTGTGTGAGGCCAGCATGAGAATCTGGGCTTCAAGAACTGCTGCATTACCCAGCGGAAGGTGAACAGCCATCTGGTCACCGTCGAAGTCGGCGTTGAAAGCCGTACAAACCAACGGGTGCAACTGAATGGCCTTGCCTTCAATAAGCTTGGGCTGGAATGCCTGAATACCCAGGCGGTGCAGTGTAGGAGCACGGTTCAGCAGAACAGGGTGTCCCTTCAGTACGTTTTCAAGAATATCCCAAACAACAGGATCCTTGCGGTCGACTATTTTTTTTGCAGATTTTACAGTTTTTACAATGCCTCTTTCAATCAGCTTGCGGATGATAAACGGCTTATAAAGTTCAGCCGCCATATCCTTGGGCAAACCGGTTTCGTGCAGTTGCAATTCGGGACCAACCACAATAACGGAACGGGCAGAATAATCCACACGTTTTCCGAGCAGATTCTGGCGGAAACGTCCCTGCTTGCCTTTCAAACTGTCGCTGAGCGATTTCAGAGGACGGTTGGCGTCGGTTTTAACCGCGTTTGACTTACGGGAATTGTCGAACAGTGAATCCACAGCTTCCTGGAGCATGCGCTTTTCGTTGCGGAGAATCACCTCAGGAGCTTTAATCTCGATCAGTCTTTTCAACCGGTTGTTGCGGATAATTACCCTGCGGTACAGGTCGTTCAGGTCGGAGGTGGCAAACCTTCCGCCGTCGAGCGGAACCAGGGGCCTTAATTCCGGAGGAATCACAGGGACAACCTTCAGTATCATCCATTCGGGGTGGTTAACACCTTTTGAGGCACGGAAAGCCTCTACAACCTGAAGCCTTTTCAGCGCTTCGTTTTTTCGTTGCTGTGAGGTTTCAGTATTTGCCTTGTGCCTGAGGTCGTATGAAAGTGTATCCAGGTCAAGCCGCTGCAGCAATGCATACAATGCTTCGGCGCCCATGTTGGCTATGAACTTGTCGGGATGGCCGTCATCAAGCAGCTGATTTTCCTTGGGAAGCGATTCAACGATGTCGAGATATTCCTCTTCTGTAAGAAAATCAAGGTACTGAACGCCGTCTGCAGCTTTAATACCGGGATTAATAACTACGTAGCGCTCATAATAGATGATGCTGTCGAGTTTTTTCGAGGGCAATCCGAGCAGGTATCCTATTTTATTCGGGAGTGTGCGGAAATACCAGATGTGGGCAACCGGAACCACAAGGGAAATATGACCCATGCGCTCACGGCGAACCTTTTTTTCAGTAACTTCCACACCACAGCGGTCACAGACAATACCCTTGTAGCGTATTCTCTTGTATTTTCCGCAGTGGCATTCGTAATCTTTTACCGGACCGAAGATACGCTCACAAAATAATCCGTCGCGTTCCGGTTTATAGGTCCTGTAATTGATTGTCTCGGGTTTCAACACTTCACCACTCGAACGTTCCAGAATTTCCTCAGGAGATGCCAGGCTGATGGATATTTTGGAGAAGCTCGATCTTACTTTTGTGTCCCTTCTGAATGACATATTTATATTTTCTTATAATTATTCAGTTAAATACTATCTGTTTGATTTCAGGAGCAGCGGTTACACCAGGTTGATGCACAAACCAAGTCCCCTCAACTCATGAAGCAACACGTTAAGTGACTCGGGTATTCCGGGAGCAGGCAATGGTTCACCCTTAACGAGCGCTTCATATGCCTTGGCCCTGCCAATCACGTCGTCTGACTTAATCGTAAGGATTTCCTGAAGGATATTGGCTGCACCGAATGCTTCGAGCGCCCATACCTCCATTTCACCGAAACGCTGACCTCCGAACTGGGCTTTACCACCAAGAGGCTGCTGTGTAATCAGCGAGTAAGGTCCAATGGAGCGTGCATGCATCTTGTCATCAACCATATGACCCAGTTTGATCATATATATGATGCCAACAGTAGCGGGCTGGTCAAAACGGTCTCCTGTGCCACCGTCAAACAAATAGGTTTTTCCGAACCTTGGTAATCCGGCTTTCTCAGTATATTCTGCAATCTGTTCAACAGATGCACCATCAAAAATGGGAGAAGCAAACTTAACACCCATTTTTTTGCCTGCCCAACCAAGAACGGTTTCGTAAATCTGTCCCAGGTTCATACGTGAAGGCACACCAAGCGGGTTCAGCACAATGTCAACCGGAGTGCCGTCTTCGAGGAAAGGCATGTCTTCTGCGCGTACAATCCTTGAAATAATACCCTTATTACCATGTCGTCCGGCCATCTTATCACCAACTTTAACCTTACGTTTTTGTGCAACGTAAACCTTAGCCAGCTGAACAATTCCGGCAGGAAGCTCGTCACCAATGGTAATGCTGTATTTCTTCCGCTTGTAAACGGCATCAATTTCCTTGAACTTAATAATATAGTTGTGTATCAAGGTTTTGATGGTCTCATTCTTATCCTTGTCTGTAGTCCACTTGTTCGGATTGATATTCTGGAAGTCGATTTCCTGAAGGAGCTTCAGTGTAAACTTGGCGCCTCTGGGAATCACGTCAACATTATAATAATCCTTAACACCCTGGGAAGTTTTGCCGTTCACCACGATGAAGAGTTTGTCAATTACCTTGGCTCTGAGCTCGTTGGTATTTCTTTCAAATTCCTCTTCAATCTTATCCAGAATTGGTTTTGTGGATGATTTCAGCTTCTTGTCCTTTACCGAACGTGAGAACAGTTTTTTGTCAATCACCACGCCCAGAAGTGATGGGGGTGCCTTGAGAGAAGCATCCTTAACATCGCCTGCTTTGTCACCGAAAATGGCGCGCAGCAGTTTTTCTTCGGGTGAAGGATCGGATTCACCTTTGGGGGTAATTTTCCCGATGAGGATATCCCCGGGGTTTACTTCAGCTCCGATGCGGATCAGCCCGTTTTCATCGAGGTTGCGTGTAGCTTCTTCGCTTACGTTGGGAATGTCGGCAGTAAGTTCTTCAAGACCTCTTTTGGTGTCGCGCACTTCGAGGTTGTATTCTTCGATGTGGATTGAGGTGAAGAGGTCTTCACGAACAACCCGCTCGGAAATTACAATAGCGTCCTCAAAGTTGTAACCCTTCCAGGGCATGAAGGCAACCATCAGGTTTCTTCCCAGTGCGAGTTCGCCATTGCTGGTAGAGTAACCTTCAGTAAGAATTTGTCCCTTGGTAACCTTTTCACCTTTCATAACGATCGGTTTGAGGTTAATGCAGGTATTCTGATTTGTTTTGCGATATTTCAGCAGCTTGTACCGCTTGGTGTCACCGTCGAAGTTTACGAATTTTTCTTCTTCAGTCATGACATATCTGATGACGACCTCATTGGAGTCGACATATTCAACTACTCCGTCGGCTTCTGCGATCAGCAGGAAGCGGGAGTCACGAACCACACCATGTTCAATGCCTGTTCCCACAACCGGGGCTTCCGGGTTGATCAGGGGAACAGCCTGCCGCATCATGTTTGATCCCATCAGTGCACGGTTTGCATCGTCATGCTCGAGGAACGGAATCAGAGATGCTGCGATGGAGGCGATCTGGTTTGGAGCCACGTCCATCAGATCAACTTCACCTGCATCGGAAAGCGGGTAATCGGCATTGTAACGGGCCTTGACTTTCGGATTTTCGAAGTCGCCATTATCTTTAACAGGAGCGTTAGCCTGCGCAATAACCTTTGCCTCTTCTTCTTCAGCGCTCAGCCATATGACATCTTCGGAGCTCAGGTTGACATTGCCGCTTTTCACTTTGCGGTAGGGAGTTTCAATAAAACCGAGCGAATTGATTTTGGCAAACACGCACAATGAAGAGATCAGACCGATATTCGGACCTTCAGGTGTTTCAATGGGACACAGGCGGCCATAGTGTGTATAGTGAACGTCACGTACCTCAAATCCGGCACGTTCCCTCGACAAACCTCCGGGTCCGAGTGCCGATAAACGGCGTTTGTGGGTAATTTCGGCCAGCGGATTGGTCTGGTCCATGAACTGCGACAGCTGGTTGGTTCCGAAGAATGAGTTGATCACCGATGACAGCGTCTTGGAGTTGATCAGGTCAATGGGTGTGAACACCTCATTGTCGCGTACATTCATACGTTCCCTGATGGTACGTGCCATACGGGCAAGACCCACACCAAACTGTGATGCCAGTTGTTCGCCAACGGTACGCACACGGCGGTTGCTCAGGTGGTCAATATCGTCCACATCAGCCTTTGAGTTGATGAGTTCGATGAGGTATTTGATAATGCGAATGATGTCTTCCTTGGTAAGAACCTTGGTATCCATTGCGGTTTCCAGGTTCAGCTTTTTGTTGATCCGGTAGCGGCCAACTTCACCCAGGTCATACCGCTTATCAGAGAAGAAGAGCTTGTCGATGACATCGCGGGCAGTAGCTTCATCAGGCGGTTCGCTGTTGCGAAGCTGACGGTAGATGTGAAGCACCGCTTCTTTCTCCGAGTTACACGGGTCTTTTTGTAAAGTATTGTAGATTATTTCGAAATCCGTAAGGTTCTGACCTTCCTTATGCAGCAGAATAGCTTTTGTGCCCGAATCGATGATGGGATCAATGTGTTCATCGAGCAGGACGGTCTCACGGTCGATGATGATTTCATTACGTTCGATGGAAACTACTTCTCCGGTATCTTCATCCACAAAGTCTTCAACCCAGGATTTCAGCACGCGGGCTGCAAGTTTCCGTCCGACCATTTTTTTCAGGGTGGTTTTTGATACCTTGATTTCGTCGGCAAGGTCAAAAATCTCAAGAATATTTTTATCGCTTTCAAAACCAATTGCCCTGAGCAATGTGGTTACGGGTAATTTTTTCTTGCGGTCGATATAAGCATACATTACGTTGTTTATATCGGTGGCAAATTCGATCCACGAGCCTTTGAAGGGGATAATCCTTGCTGAATACAGTTTTGTTCCGTTGGCGTGAATGCTCTGTCCGAAGAAAACGCCGGGTGACCTGTGTAACTGGGAAACCACAACACGCTCGGCTCCGTTGATTACAAAAAGACCTCGTTCCGTCATGTAAGGAATGGTACCCAGGTAAACATCCTGGATCACCGTGTCAAAGTCTTCATGTTCCGGATCGGTGCAATACAGTTTGAGCTTTGCCTTCAGCGGAACGCTGTAAGTCAAACCTCTTTCAATGCACTCTTCAATGGAGTATCTTGGGGGATCAACAAAATAGTCCATGAATTCAAGAACAAAATTGTTCCTGGTATCTGTAATCGGGAAGTTTTCCTGGAAAACCTTAAAGAGTCCTTCATTTTTTCTGTTTTCGGGAGTGGTTTCAAGCTGGAAGAAATCGCGAAACGATTTCAATTGTATCTCGAGAAAATCAGGATAGGACAGTTGGTTTTTAGCCCTGGCAAAACTGATTCGTTCTGAATTTAATTTGGTCATTATGTTTTAAAATAAAATGTTGAACTAAAGTTGAGAGAATGACAAAAAGGTCTAATCCCGGGTGACCGGGATTAAACCTAAATGATATCATTACCTGAGTTAACTTTATTTAAGTTCAACGTCGGCTCCTGCTTCTGCTAATTGAGCTTTAATCGATTCAGCTTCTTCTTTAGAAACATTTTCCTTTATTGCAACAGGGGCTTTGTCAACAAGCTCTTTTGCTTCTTTGAGGCCCAGGTTAGTCAAGTCCTTAACCAATTTTACAATCTGGAGTTTGGCTCCACCCGGATGATTCATGAAAACATTATAGGTGGATTTTTCAGCGGCCTGTGCGCCATCACCGGCAGCTGCGGGGCCTGCGACGGCAACAGCAGCGGCTGCGGGTTCAATTCCATACTCATCTTTTAATATCTTGGCTAATTCGTTAACTTCTTTAACAGTTAAGTTAACCAATTGTTCTGCGAAAGCTTTCAATTCTGCCATTTTAATTGAATATTAATTGTTTGATAAATTATTGTTTTTCACTTAAAGTTTTAACTATGCCAGCCAGTTTGTTTCCACCTGACTGTAAACCGGAAATAACGTTACGGGCGGGTGACTGCAACAGCAGTATGAGATCGCCGATAAGTTCTTCCTTAGACTTAATACTTGCCAATGCATCGAGTTGATCATCGCCAATGTATATGGATTCTTCCACGTAAGCGGCTTTAAGAAGGGGTCTCTTGTTTTTCTTACGAAACTCCTTGATTAGTTTGGCCGGAACATTATTCACATCGGTAATCATGATTGAAGAAGATTCCTTCAAAGAGTCATACAGACCTTCGAATTTTCCGTCAAACTTTTCTAAAGCCTTTCTCAGCAGGGTATTCTTAACGACAACCAGTTTGATATCCTTTTCAAAGCAAGCTCTTCTCAATTTACCCGTGGTCTCGGCATTCAGATTCGAGGTATCGGTAATGTAGAAGTGTTTTGCATTGCTGATGGAATCAGTCAGGCTGTCAATTATCCTGTTTTTATCGTCCCTATTCATAATGTAATATGGTCTTTAATTATTCGTCAAATGCTTTTGCATCGACTTTAATACCGGGGCTCATCGTACTGGAAAGGTAAATGCTGCGGATATAGGAGCCTTTTGCTGCAGACGGTTTCAGTTTCACCAGGGTATGCAGGAATTCTCTTGCATTCTCGGTTATCTGACTGGCTGAGAAAGACGCTTTTCCAACAGAAGTGTGAACAATTCCGGCTTTGTCGACTTTGAAGTCGATTTTACCCATCTTCACATCCTTTACAGCTTTGCCAATTTCCATTGTTACTGTTCCGCTTTTGGGGTTTGGCATAAGTCCACGGGGACCAAGCACTTTTCCAAGTTTTCCAACTTTCCCCATCACGGAAGGCATGGTGATAATGACATCAACATCAGTCCAGCCATTCTGGATCTGGTCAACATAATTATCAAGGCCTACGTAATCAGCACCTGCGGCTTTTGCCTCTTCTTCCTTGTCGGGAGTGCAAAGCACAAGTACCTTGATTTGCTTACCGGTACCATGGGGTAGGGTTACTACGCCCCTAACCATTTGATTGGCCTTTCTCGGATCAATACCAAGCCTTACGTCTATATCCACCGAAGCATCGAATTTTGTGTTGGAAACTTCCTTTACAAGCGAAGCAGCTTCGGAGAGCTTATATTGTTTGGCCGGCTCAATCTTTTCATTAGCCAACTTTCTGTTCTTAGTTAATTTTGCCATGTTAATCCGGAGATAAAATTACTTGTTTACTGGGGCATCACCTTTTACTGTAATACCCATACTGCGGGCAGTGCCGGCAACCATTTTCATTGCTGAATCGATGGTGAAACAGTTAAGATCACTCATCTTCTCTGTAGCAATGGTCCTGACCTGTTCCCAGGTAACACTTGCAACCTTAACCCTGTTTGGCTCAGCTGAACCAGACTTGGTTTTGGAAACTTCCAGGAGCTGTACGGCCACCGGAGGGGTTTTAACGATGAAGTCAAACGACTTATCGCTGTATACCGTAATCACAACCGGAAGTAGTTTCCCAGCTCTATCCTGGGTACGGGCGTTGAACTGCTTACAGAATTCCATAATGTTCACACCCTTTGAACCCAAAGCGGGACCTACTGGCGGTGAAGGATTAGCGGCACCTCCCTTGATCTGCAACTTAATTAATCCAGCAACCTCTTTTGCCATAATTTACTTGTTTCTGATTTATATAGTTGATCTACACGTTTTATGATGACTATTCAGGAAGCATTAGGGTTGTCATAATCATCAGTCTACGTATCTTTTTATTCCGAACTATTCTTTTTCAACCTGCATAAAACTTAACTCGAGCGGAGTTTTGCGCCCGAAAATCTTCACCATAACTTTCAGCTTCTTCTTTTCTTCGTTAACTTCTTCAATAACGCCGGTGAAACTGTTGAAAGGTCCATCAATAACTTTCACGGATTCACCAACATAGAAAGGAACATTCAATTCCTCATCGGTTTCGGCCAGTTCATCAACCTTGCCTAAAATACGGTTGGCTTCGGAAGTACGCAATGGTGTTGGCAGCTCATCACCTTTGGATCCTAAAAATCCAATCACGTGGGTGATATTTTTAAGAATATGGGGAATTTCACCAACCAGGGCGGCTTCTATAAGCACATACCCCGGAAAGTAACTTCTTTCCTTGCTGATCTTTTTTCCGTTCCTGATCTGGTAAACTTTTTCTGTAGGAATCAGCACCTGTGAAATGAACTCCTGTAAATTCAAACGGGTGATTTCACTTTCGATGTATTCCTTTACTTTCTTTTCTTTACCACCAATAGCACGGAGAACATACCATTTTTTTTCCTGTTCTTCCATTTTTTTCCCAGCTCCCGAGATTATTAAGCGAAAATTCCGTAAATCCAACTCATGGCGTTCTTCAGGACCAGGTCCATCAATGCAACCACAAGGGCAATAATCAATGATGAAACCATAACCAGAATTGCACTGCCCTGAAGTTCTTTCCAGGAAGGCCAGGTTACCTTGTGTACGAGCTCCTTATATGACTCCTGCAAATAATTCTTTATTTTTCTCATAATCTTTTCTTTTGGCACGGGAGGAGCGACTCGAACGCCCGACACCTGGTTTTGGAGACCAGTGCTCTACCAACTGAGCTACACCCGTAGGCCATAAACAGGCAAATCCGTTACCATTATCGGGCAACGAATTTACCTGGTATGTGCATTGAAAAATTAAGCAATAATCTTTGTAACCTGTCCGGCACCCACTGTACGGCCGCCTTCGCGGATTGCAAACTGCAGACCCTGGTTAAGAGCCACAGGGTAAATCAGTTCAACAGTGATTGTAACATTGTCGCCGGGCATAATCATTTCTGTTCCAGCAGGCATGGTTATTTCACCGGTAATGTCCAAAGTACGCAGGTAGAACTGAGGCCTGTACTGATTGTGGAAAGGAGTGTGGCGTCCGCCTTCTTCTTTCTTCAAAATATATACACTGGCTTCGAACTTGGTATGCGGAGTAATGGAACCGGGTTTTGCAAGTACCATACCTCTTTTAATCTCTTTCTTGTCGACACCGCGGAGAAGCAGACCAACGTTATCACCAGCTTCACCATCGTCCAGAATCTTCCGGAACATTTCAACACCGGTAACAACTGATTTCCTCTTCTCAGCACCAAGACCAACCAATTCAACCTCGTCGTTGGTATGTACGGTACCGGTTTCAATTCTTCCGGTAGCAACAGTACCACGGCCGGTAATTGAGAACACGTCCTCAACAGGCATCAGGAAGGGTTTGTCTCTTTCGCGCGGAGGCAGCGGAATGTACTCGTCAACAGCCTTCATCAGCTCAACAACTTTCTCTTCCCATTTGGCTTCACCATTAAGGGCGCCCAGTGCCGAACCGTGAATGATGGGAGCATTGTCACCGTCGAATTTATAGAATGAAAGCAATTCACGTATCTCCATGTCAACCAGGTCAATGATTTCAGGATCTTCAACCATATCCACCTTGTTGATGAAAACTACCATCTTGGGAACGTTCACCTGGCGTGCAAGCAGAACGTGCTCACGGGTCTGAGGCATGGGGCCGTCAGTACCGGCAACAACCAGAATAGCACCGTCCATCTGGGCAGCACCCGTTACCATATTCTTAATATAGTCGGCGTGACCGGGACAGTCAACGTGTGCATAGTGCCTGTTTGCTGTCTGGTATTCAATGTGAGCTGTATTGATTGTAATACCCCTTTCTTTTTCTTCGGGAGCATTATCAATTGAATCAAAAGAACGAAAACTTGCAAATCCTTGTTTTTCAAGAACTTTAGTTATTGCCGCAGTTAAAGTGGTTTTACCATGGTCAACGTGACCAATCGT
The DNA here is from genome assembly GCA_046481675.1 of Bacteroidales bacterium. Classification (GTDB taxonomy): domain Bacteria; phylum Bacteroidota; class Bacteroidia; order Bacteroidales; family UBA10428; genus UBA5072. The sequence goes on from JAWOJJ010000010.1 coordinate 23,201, forward strand.
TCCAATGTTAACGTGAGGTTTCGACCTGTCAAATTTTTCCTTAGCCATAATTTGAATATTTGTATGTTATTGTTCGATATTAATTGTTTCGTTCTTGAGCCAATGACGGGATTTGAACCCGTGACCTCTTCCTTACCAAGGAAACGCTCTACCAACTGAGCTACATCGGCCTTAATTATTTGTTGATTGGTTGATGTTTTGATGGGTTGATTTTTTTCGCTCAACCAATCCTATTTATTGATTTTTTGGTTTTATTCTTCAAATCATCAAATCAATAAATCAACAAATCATCAAATAACTTGAGCGGGAAACGCGACTCGAACGCGCGACCCTAACCTTGGAAGGGTTATGCTCTACCAACTGAGCTATTCCCGCATCAAAAATTTGTTGATTTGCTGAATTGTTGATTTGATGATTGTCAGATCGGAAGGCAACTTATTTTTTCAATCAGTAAATCAACAAATCAATAAATCAATAAATCAACAAATTCTGCCTGTGGGGAGAGCAGGATTCGAACCTACGAAGGCATCAGCCAGCAGATTTACAGTCTGCCCCAGTTGGCCACTTTGGTATCTCCCCTTCAAAAACAAACCGGACAAACCGGTTTAATAACAACCTCAGATAAAAGAACAAATCAATTTTTAGCGAGCCGATGGAGGGATTCGAACCCCCGACCAGCTGATTACAAATCAGCTGCTCTGGCCAACTGAGCTACATCGGCAATACCCTCCAAAATCGGTTTGCAAATGTATAACAATTTATTTATTACGCAAAATAATTTTTTCCGAATTACAGGCCCCTCAATTTATCCTTATGCTTCAATATTTGTTGCTTTAAGGCATCCACTACAACATCCGTTGACTCTTCAAACGATTTGCTCTGTTTGCTTGCGAAAAGATCAGAGCCGGGAATTTCAAGCTTGATTTCAACTACCTTATTTTCCAGATCGGTCGTATTCTCTACTTTTAAAAAAACTTCGGCATTAATGATATCATCGAAATAACGAGCCAGCTTACTGACCTTTTTCTCAATAAATTCTTCCAACTTGCTGTCGGCATCAAATTTTACCGCGTTAATCCTGATATTCATGGCAATTCCTCCTAAAAATTTATGCTCGTGGATGAGCTTGTTTATATACTGATTTCAACTTTTCAAATGTGTTGTGTGTGTAAACCTCGGTAGCCGAAAGATTGGCATGCCCCAACAATTCCTTGATGGCATTCAGATCGGCTCCCTGGTTCAGCATGTGGGTGGCAAAAGTATGCCGCAACACATGTGGACTCTTTTTATCTGATGTGGTAACCATTGACAAAAACCGGTTTACAATCCGGTACACCATTCTTGAATATGCTTTATTCCCCTTATCTGTTAAAAATACCCATCCGCTCCGGTCACCAGGGAATTCATCATCCCGGGCTTTGAAATAGTTGCCCAGTAAATCGCAGTAGGCGGGATTCAAGGGTATGATTCTTTCCTTATTTCGCTTTCCCAACACCCTCATGGTCCGCTGGGCTAAATCTACATCCGTTACTTTCAGGTTGATGAGTTCCGATAACCTTGACCCAGTGCTGTAAAATGTTTCGATGATTACCTGGTTACGGAATCCGCTGAAATCATCTCCGAATTCAATGTCATCAAGCAGATGATCCATTTGCCTCTCGTTCACAAACACCGGCAACCTTTTCTCCAGCTTGGGAGTGAGCACTTTATTCAATGGATTAACAGCAACAACACCTTCTTTCAGCAGGTACCTGAAATAGGTTTTAAGCGATGAAATTTTACGGCTGGTGGTACGGGCAGTGTGCCCCGTCTCCATTAATTCCATGATCCAACTCCTGATCTTACGGTGATCAATAGCCTTTTCATCTGCATCATCTTCAAAGGAGCAATAGCTGAAAAACTGCTCCAAATCATCCTGATACGACCTGACCGTATGAGGAGAGTAATGCCTGATTGATTGTAAATATGTTATAAAGTCACCGAAGTGCCTCATAGATAAAGGGATAAATTTTAGCCCTGGCTGTTAGCTTATTCCGGATTATCCCTGATGAGTATCTTATTATTCTTCGGATTGCTGAAGTTGCTGAACGTAAATGGCTTTCTTAATCAGCTCGCGATTGCGCATGGAAGGCTTTACAAATGCCTGCCTTGATCTCAATTCTTTCACAACACCAGTCTTTTCAAACTTCCGCTTGAATTTTTTAAGTGCTCTTTCAATGTTTTCGCCTTCCTTAATAGGTACAATAATCATATTTAAAATTTTAAATGAGCCGCAAATTTATCATTTTGGCCCATATCTACCAAATAATAATATAGAAAAAATTACAATTGGCAGTAATCCAGAATAATAGCATAAATCAGCCCGGTTGTTACTAATTGTATAAATTTAGTTAATTTATAGGTAAAAGAAAAGTTTATTGGGGGGGAGGTTAGAATATTAACAAATATTATAATTAGTTGGAGCGCACATATATTCTTCCAGATTGGATTGTTAATAACCCCGGCTTCTTGGAGAGTTATAAAGACTCCGGTGGAGTCCTATGTGTATTAAAAAGTGTGGTTGACCTGACAATTCGACCTCGCTGGGTATAGCCGTCAATCTAAGAAAAGCTTACGCCCTTACAGGGCTTGTGTTTGATCCTTCACTTAATACGCAGGGCGTTGCCCTGCGCTGGTTCTAGCGCCCTTTCAGGGCTCAAATAAGTGTATCAATCTATGCACTCAACCGACGTAAGGAGCTCACCGAAGGTGGAGGGTATTAGCAACAGTACAGGATCCTTGCCCTGAAAGGGCATCAGAAAACAGCACAGGGCAAAGCCCTGTGTAGAAGTTAACGCGTTGAACACAAGCCCTGTAAGGGCGTAAGCAGTTGATCAAATCCTTATCTTGACGACCATGCCCTCCGGGGCCTATTGGCTCCCAACTCATTGCCCCTACAGCTCCAAATATCTTTTCAGCTTTTCAAAAGTCTCCTCCGAAATCAACCCGTTTCTTTTCAGCTCAGCCAGATCACTGATGCGGGTTACCTGCGACCGGTAACTGATTATCCCACTGGCTGAATATTTCCCGATATACGGGTGGCGCGCCAGCTCATACTCACGGGCTTCATTCAGATTCAGTTTGACCAGTGCCGAAGTATCTGCAAGAACCCTTTGCTGCAACAGAACTACCACACTGTCGGTTAAGCCATATACCTCGCTGAGCTGGCGGATGTTGTAAAATCCCCCAAGCAGGGTGCGGTAACGGATAATCCGCTTCGAAAGTACGGGTCCTATGCCCGGAAGTACCTCCAAAGCCTCTGCATCTGCATGGTTCAAATCAACCGGCGCAGTGGTCCTGATTTTTTTCGGGGAGGGCTTTGGTACAGCATCCGGGGCGTCTGCAATGACAATGTAAGGCCACAGCCGCTTATAAAGGTCCTCCGTTAAACCATAAATCTTTTTCAGGTCTTCTTTTTCATAAAATCTGCCGCCATGCAACCGGTAATTGATCCATGTACTGATCAACCTGTTATTCATGCCCAGCTTCCTCAGCTCATCTGCTGTAACCTGGTTCGGATCAAAGGGGAACAGTTCGGTTACTTCTCTGAATTCAAAGCGACCGGATTTAGAATCAATTGACTGGCTGTCATTTCGCAATGTGAGCTGTTGTTCAAATGCTGCAAGTTCAATGTGCAACCGGGTGGATTCTGTTCCTTTTTCTTGAGGGGGATGGGTTTTAAGCCACACATTCACTGCCGTAACCAATACAATCAGAATAATCAGCAGCATCACACCTTTTCTTTCCTGCGAAGAAAGGGAGAGCATGCTCTTTATGGTGTCTTTCATAAACAGAAAACGAAGTTTAAATAACTTATAATAAGGTAAATATAGCTAATTACCGTGTCACTATACCAGAAAACCCGAAGAATTTTCAGTCCAAAATCGGATGCTCCTAAAACGGGTAGCCAATACCAAATCTCAAATGCAGATCCCGTAGATCAAAATCCCTGAATACCGGGATCCAGTTTTTGTCATCGGCCGAAGGTGCGGGATTACGGAGTTTAATACCGAAATCAAAACGCAATAGAAAGAAGGAAAAGTCGAACCGGGCACCAAAACCCGATCCCACGGCAATTTCCTTGTGAAACCTGTTCCAGTTGAATTCTGCACCCGGCTTGTTTTCATCTTTTCTGATGTCCCAGATATTACCCATGTCAACGAAAAATGCACCTTCCATTTTCCAGAACACCTTGAAACGGTATTCAACATTTGCTTCCAGCTTGATGTCACCGTTTTTGTCGGGGAAAAAACTAGACGAAATCCGGCTTGTATCCGAACCCGGACCGAGATCCCTGGTACTCCATGCCCTGATGCTGTTTGGACCGCCGGAGAAATATTTCTTTTCGTAAGGCATGGTGGTGGAATTCCCATAGGGATATCCCACCCCGACAAATAACCGGTATACAAAACGGTTTTGTCTGTCGATTACATTGTAATATCTAAAATCCACATCGCTACGCAGGTATTGGAAATAGGGAACATTGAACAGTTCATAGGGAGTGGCATCCTCATTCCTTGTAAACTGATCACGGGTGACCAGATTTACCAGGTTTCCGGCCGATTCAATATTGAACCGGGTGAAAATAAAGTCCCTGCTTTGCCCGATGGCCTGATTGTTGAGTTCAACCGAGTACCTGGCCACATTCACCACGTGGTCTTTAAAACTGTAAGCAAGCGGTGTACGGCTTATTGAATCCAAAAAACTGATCTGAGAGCGCTCTTCATAAATTTGCACATAGTTCAGTTCAACTGGCCACACCGAATGGGTAAGGTATTTGCTGCTATTCCATTTGTATGAAAATGAAGCGTTTGCGATAGAACGGGTATAGATGGGGCGCGACTGATAATTGAATGACACGGTAATGGAGGTTTTTGGCGCATAGCGCTGTACAAAACCTTCGAAACGAAAAGGAACAAAGAATTTAGGAAATACAATGTTTGATTCGGCACCAATCTCCTTCATGCTTTTAAAATCGCCCCCGGAATAATTGCGAAGACTTTCAATAGCCCCGGTCAGCTTTATGTTGAACACTTCGGCACCTCTTAGCAGGTTCAGGTTCTGATAAAACAGGTTACCCCTTACCCCCAAATCTCCGGCCGAGTTGGTACCCACAATCTCCGTCTGATACGATTGCAGTTTTTTTTGCGAAAGATCAATATGGGCATCGAGGTACTTGTTTCTGTCCGCTGAAAAAGGTGTGTCCTTCTCGGTAAAGGTGATGTTGGTATATCTTACAATGCTCAGTTCCGACAAATTGCGGTATGTTCTGTTCACTTTGCTGAGCTGATAATACTCACCTGGTACGATGTTGTTATTGTCAGTTAGTACATTGGGCCGAAGATTTGGCTTGCCGGTGTTCAATAAATGAATATTCCGGTACACAGTGGTGTCAGATGAGAGTTGTGGCTCAGCTGTGGCTGTTTTTGAGGTGATGCTGGAGTAATTCGGATTCAAAAACACATTGCTGATGATGAACCGGGGATGGTATTTGATCTTTGTCCGCGGATCGGGCTGCCCCTCTACAAATTCCTTAAAGTTCATGGTAAGGTCTACTGCGTATTCATCGGGCAACAACGATGCGTTAAAAAAGATATATTCCTTGGAAAACTGGTAATAACCTTGTTCTTTCATTGAGGTTTCTACACGAACCCTTTCTTTTTGCAGTTCATCCTTATCAAACCTTGCTCCTTTTGATAACAGAGAGTTAATGGTATCGGGAAGAATTCTTGAAATAAGCCCTGTGTCTTCAAATGAATAGGAAATACTCCTGATCCTGTAAGGCTTATTGAACTGAATACTGTAAGAAGCAATCGCATCTCTTCCCCGAAACACCACTGTGTCCTTAACCATGGCGTGATAATAACCCTTATTTTCGAGAAATTGGCGCAACTGACCAGAGCTGCTCCTGGTAAGTGCGGGCTCATAAATAACAGGCTCTTCACCAATTCTCCTGAGCCATCCGTGGGGCCACCGCTCTTTTTTAATATTTGAAAGATTGTATAAGAAAAGATAAAAACGGGTACCCAGCAGTTTTTTATTGGGTTTTTGAAGCAAGTAGCTTTTGAGCTGGTCTTCCGGTATTTTTTTCTCGGCTGCCTGAATGTGATTTTTTCTCAGCAGGTAATTCCCCTCAGGCACATATCGTGCAGGTGAGCAGGAGAAAAGTGCAAAAAGCACCAGGGAAGCAAGCCCCGGAACATATCTCTTGTTGGTATGCAGCAGGAAATTCAATGACTGTTTTATTTGAAATGCTTTCAATACCGCTTAAGCTGGTAAAATTGCTATCTTCGCAAAGATAATTCTTTACCCGGAAAGTGCTTAGCAGGAATAAAATAAAATACCTGACATCACTCAGGATGAAAAAATTCAGGGTTCTTCACCGGCAGTTTGTTGTTGAGGGTGATAAAATTGTTAAGGACTCCATTCTGAAAAGCAGGGCCATTCCCGATATCCTGATTGCAAACAGCACCTGGCTGAAAGAAAACAAATCATTCACTGAGATTTCTGTACCTGAAATTTTGGAAGCCGGGAACGAAGACCTGGCAAGAATTACATCTCTTGAAACACCACCACCGGTGATGGCCGTTTTCGGCATGCCGGATCCGGAAACGGGGTGTGAACGGGCTGAAACTTCGCTTTCCATTGCACTGGATACCATCCAGGATCCGGGCAACCTGGGAACCATCATCCGCATTGCCGACTGGTTTGGTATTAAGAGTATATACTGCTCCACAGGTTGCGCCGATATTTACAATCCAAAAACGGTTCAGGCTTCCATGGGCGCATTGTTTAACGTTCAGGTGTGTTATACCGATTTGAAAGCGCTGTTGGAACAATGCCGGCAGACACCAGATTTTCCCGTTCTGGGTACCTTTATGCAGGGTACTTCCGTACATGAGGCCGGTAAGGTAAGAAGGGGAATGATCCTTTTCGGCAATGAATCGCGCGGGATCTCCGCCGACCTCTTTCCCTTTATCAACAGCCGCATAACCATACCTGCGGCAAGCAACAACCCGGCGCATGTTGAATCCTTAAACGTGGCATCTTCGGTGGCGGTTGTTTGTGCTTTAATTACCGAACCGTCAAAAAAATCTGCAGGATCTCAAGTATGAACCAATATTGTTTAATATGAGAAAAATATGGGTTTTAGTAATACTGGCTGCGCTTTTTAGCCAATGCCGTAAAACATCTGATAACATGAATGAATTCAAAACCTTCATTGCGGAAAATGCCGTTCAGCAAACCATCGACTCTTTGCAGGCAAAGCATGGCGAGGCGCAAAACGACCGGATCGCCCGGGGTGTAAAAAATACCGCATTCCTTTGGAGAGCAGCCGACGGCAGCGCATCTGACTTCAGTGAATTCTGCATGAATAACTTCATCAGTGATACCCATGAACTCGACAAGGTATTCCGGCGCATATCCGATAATTTTGAAATTCTTTTCGGCAACTTCAACGGGATTTCTGTTGGCCTGCGCAGGCCACTCGACCTGGATATCGGCGAAATGCTTCCGGTGGATGAGCTATTCGGATCCTATAGTCCCTATGTTCATTTTACCGATGATTTTTTCGGTAACAGGATAGCTTTCCTGGTAACCCTGAATTTTCCCTATTACACCCTGAAGGAAAAAACTGAGCTGGAAAAAAACTGGTCGCGGAAGGACTGGGCTTATGCACGCATGGGCGATATTTTTGATTCACGTGTGCCTTCAGACGTGAACCAGCTTGTTGCCAATGCCAGCAACCAATCGGGCATTTATATCTCGGATTACAACATTTTCGCCGGAAAACTACTCAACAATGAGGGAAAAACCCTGTTCCCCCCGGACATGAAGCTATTGAGCCATTGGAACATCAGGGACGAAATCAAGTCGAATTACGGAAACCCGGACGGCCTGGTGAAACAGCAAATGCTTTACCAGGTGATGAAACGGATTGTTACCCAGGAAATCCCGGAAAAGGTAATCAACGATTCTGGTTATTTGTGGAATCCTTTTACCAATAAGGTATTTCAGAATGATTCCGAAATTAATGCAGAACCGGAACCCAATACCCGGTATGCCCGGATTCTTGACTACTTTCATGCGCAGCAAAAAACAGATGCTTACTATCCGCAACTGAACACCTATATAAGCCGCCGCTTTGAAAGCGATATGGAAATTCCGCTGGAAGATGTGGAACAATTGTTTACTTCCTACCTGTCATCTCAGGAGGTACAAAAGGTAGCCGCGCTGATCCGCAAGCGACTTGGCCGCGATCTGCAACCATTCGACATCTGGTATGACGGATTTAAGACACGCACCTCAATTCCTGCGGAAAAACTCGACAATGCCACACGATCCAAATATCCCAACCCCGAAGCTGTTCAGAAAGATCTGGGCCCGATGCTGGTAAAGCTTGGTTTTGCACCTGATGATGCAGCTGATATTGCATCAAAAGTTCAGGTTGATCCTGCACGCGGATCAGGACATGCCTGGGGTGCCGAAGCAAAGGACCAGAAATCGCTGTTGCGTACCAGGATCTTTTCAAACGGGATGGATTACAAAGGCTATAATATTGCCGTGCATGAATTTGGACATAATGTGGAGCAAACCATTTCGCTTCACGGGGTTGATTATTACATGCTGCGCGGAGTGCCCAATACGGCTTTTACTGAAGCTTTTGCCTTCATGTTCCAGAAGAACGACCTGGCACTGCTTGGGTTTAAAGACAACGATTCAAACCAGGAGTACCTGAATTACCTCGATAACTTCTGGCAGCTTTATGAAATTATGGGCGTTTCGCTGGTGGACATCGGCACGTGGAAATGGCTCTATGCCAATCCCGGCGCTACTCCGGCGCAATTGAAGGAAGCCGTGAATACAATTGCCATGGACATCTGGAACAGCTATTATGCTCCTGCCTTTGGCATGAAGGATGAACCTGTTCTCGCCATATATTCGCACATGATTGACGTTCCTCTTTACCTGCCCAATTACGCCTACGGGCACATCATTGAGTTTCAGCTGGCAGAATACCTGAAAGACAAGCCTTTTGCCGCTGAGCTTAACCGGATTTACAGCCAGGGAAACCTGGTACCGCAGCAATGGATGGAGGGAGCCGTTGGGGCCAGGATTTCAGTGCAACCTGTATTGAATGCCGTTAACCAGGCATTGGATAAAATGCAATAAAAAAAGCCACCCTTCCGGCAGCTAAGTCGAGAAGGGTGGTAAAAAAACTCACTAACTAACCATTTCTTTTTCTCAGGGCCTATTGGTTGTGATAATATTGCCGGGGCATCCCTCCGGAAGGCATTCCACCCGGCATTCCCGGGCGTCCTTCCCATGGCCTTCCTTCCTGCTGCTGAGGCTGAGGCCCTTCACTGCGCCTGGCTCTCAGGTTGTAGGTGAAAAGTACCAGAAAGTACCTCTTGTATGCATTTGTCCAGGTATCTGTTGTGTTTGAAGCAGTTACGGTATGGTAGAAACTCTTATTCTGGTCGAGTATATCATAAAGTCCTACTTTCAATTCAGCAGCCTTGTTTTTCAGGAATTTTTTCCCCATACTCGCATTCCAAACCATGTACTTTTCATTGAATGAGGAGTTTGACCCTCCTTTATTGTATTGCCCAACCACATCGGTATTAAAGGTTATTCCTTTAAAAAGCACCAGGTTAACTTTAGCACTGGCACTCTGGTACCAGTATTCCTCATCCGAAAGCGTGGTGATTGAATTTTGAGCCTTGGTGTAATTTGAAGTGTAGGACAGGGTGAAGTCGACTTTTTCACTGATGTTGCTGGTAACAATCAGGCTGTTAGTGATGTTGTAAGTGTTCTGCGTATTGATGGAGGTTTGTATGTACTCTGGAGATTCTGAATAGCCTCCGCCAATAACCAGGCTCACATTGCTTTTAATGGGCTTAACAAAATAACTCAGGTTCACCATGGTATTGAGGCGCCATGAGTTGTCGAGGTTCACCGGAAACGAAAGCTGACTCCTGGGCAGCAGCACAACATTGATTCCTTCGGGTTGTATCAGCGTATCACCTCCTGCAAGCAACGTTCTGTTGGCAATGATGTCTGACGAATAATTGCCTGAGAGGTAGACAAAAGTATTGAATCCGGTGGTTGGGTTGGCATAGGAAAAATTGGTGTAGAGGTTATGACTGTATGACTGTTTCAAATGCGGATTGCCTGTCCGGATCCTCATCCGGTCTGAATTGTCGATAGCGGTTTGCAGCTGGGTAATAGACGGGGCATTGGTAGATGTACGATAAAAAAGTCTTAGATTGGTAAGATCCGAGAACTTATAATTAATCATGGCACTTGGCAGCAACTTCTGAAATGTTTTGTCTACTCTGGCTTCCAGTGGGTATGTCTGTGTGCCATTGAGATCAGCCCTTTCGTAATTGATTCCGGCAGATAAATTCAGCTTGTCTTTCTTAAACAGGTATGAAATACCGCCCCGGTTGGTCATGTAGTTACTTTCATAAACATTGGAAAGTGAATCAAGTCGTCCCAGGTTTTCTGAAGTGATTCCCAGTTTGTATATTTCATTGTTGTTGCTTCCGTTTCTGAACCTGTTGTCAAAATTCAACTGCAACTGACTGTACTTGCCTATTGGCTCGGTATAATTGAAATTCGTATTCAGGGTGAGGTTGTCGGTTGCTGCATCTGACAACTGGTTGTCGGGAATGGAATTAACAGAAGCAATTTGGGTGTTGCTGCTGTTTCTTTTGTCATAAGATATTGATGATCTTACTGAAAGGGTTCTGCCGGGCCGAAGGAATTTATGCCGCCAGATCAGGTTGTTGCCCAGGTTATATCCCGTAGCATCTGATATGCTGTTGTTCAGACTTTCAGAAAATTCAGAGCCGCCATAGATAAGCCCTGATGAGATGCGGTCTGAGTTGTTTTCCTGCAAGCTGAACCTGGGCACAATAATGAGTGAATTCAGTGAATCAATTTTGTATTCGATGCGCATGTTGAAGCGGTGGTTGTAATTTTCTGAAAGGGTTTCACTTGAATCAACCGCGCTATTGCCATTTTCAGTATCACTTACGTATTTTGTGAGAGAATTGGTAATATTGGTGTTCGAGCTTGAATTGAAAAAGTAGCTTCCTGAAACGGAGGCCTTTTTGCCCCAGTTATCCTGGTAATTAAAGCCGAACGAACTGTTTTTGCTGATCCCGCTTGATCCGCCAAATTGCCTGCCTCCCCAGCCACCTCCATAACCGCCTCCGCCGGAGGTGCCTATCAAATCCTGCATGGCAAAATTCTGTTGGTTCACATTGTTGGTCATGCCGCTGAAGGTAAACCGGCGTGGTCCGCTGAATATATTCAGATTTCCGGCCACCAGGTACTTGTCGTCGAAATTGGTGCCTCCGGTTATCTTGCCAAATTTGCTGTAGACATTGCTTCTCCTGGTGATGATGTTGATGGTTCTTTCAGATTCACCGTCATCAAACCCGGTAAGTTCAGCCTGGTCACTCAGCTTATTGTATACCTGTACCCGGTCGATTACATCGGCCGGCAGGTTACGCAGGGCAACTGAAGGATCGTCTCCGAAAAAGGGTTTCCCGTCTACCAACACCTTTTTTACATCTTCACCCCGGGCTTTGATGGTTCCGTTTTCAACGGTAATGCCCGGCATTTTTTTAACCAAATCTTCGGCGCTGGCATCAACGTTTACTTTAAAGGCGTCAGCGGTCATTATCGTAGTGTCTCCTTTCTGAACGGCAGTACCCTGGCCTACAATTACCACCTCGCTGAGCACCTTGCTGTCCATCTCCAGTATCAGGGTTCCCAGGTTGGTTACCGGTTTTGAGAGGGCAATCACCTGTTTCACCAGTTTGTAATTGATGCTTTGAATGGTCAGGTTATAGCTCTTTTTTTTCAAACCGGCTAATGTAAACCTGCCATTCAGGTCGGTTGTGGTGGCTACCCGTTCGGTGGTGTCTTTCAGATCGGTCATGAAAACAAATGCTCCGATAACAGGCTGGTTGTCGGTTTTGTCGATTATGGTACCCTCAACTTTGTAATTTTGTGCATTTGCATTGAGGGTTAAGGACGATATGATCAGAAGCAGCAAAATCCGGGCTGATTTGCGGATGATTGACGAAACGAAATTTCTGAGTTTAGTTAAAAGCTGCATAGGTGGTATGTATTACTATAAATAACAGTTGTAAAGGTATGCCGATGTAAAGGCGGCCGCAAATATATTATACAAACACCATTAATTTATAGACATAAGCCTAAGAAAAGCTGATGCGCACCGGTTAGATAATAAAGGAGTTAAAATATTCGCAATTTTGCTTCCGATTTTTAGCAGCTGTGCGATTAATTATTTAATATTGAGTTGTTATTAGGTAGCATTATTTTTAGCCCTGACAGGGTGTAACAGGTTTGAATTGCTAATGAAAAATTTTTTTCTTATAGGCATTGGTGGCTTTATCGGAAGCATCGCCCGATATTATGTGTCAAAACTGAACCTTCAGTATGATCTTTTTTCCATTCCGGTCGGAACCCTTACGGTTAATGTACTGGGTAGTTTCATCATTGGCATCCTCACGGGTATATCTGCAAAAAGCGAGTTATTGTCTGTCGAATGGAGGCTCTTTTTAATGGTGGGATTGTGCGGCGGGTTTACCACCTTTTCTTCATTTACCAATGAAAACCTGATGCTCATGCATAACGGACAATTTCTTACTGTACTTATATATACGAGTCTGAGTATTATTCTCGGTTTTATTGCGGTTTATCTTGGTTATACAACAACTAACCTGTTATAAAAAATGGATTCACCTGAATGTAGTGTTTTAAAAATTTATGCCAGTTCCACGGATAAATTGGGTTCACGGTTGTTATACGAGCATCTTGTACGCCTGGCAAAGGACAGGGGAATTTCGGGGGTTACTGTTTACAGGGGAATTATGGGTTATGGTAAGAGCAGCAGCCACATCAGCACTTCGCGTTACTGGGAGCTTACGGAAAAGCTGCCCCTGATGATTGAAATGGTAGACACTACCGTGATGCTGGAACAATTTTACAGGCTGATAGAACCTGACCTGTTGAAAATGCGGAAAGGATGCCTGGTTACTATTGAGCCTGTGCGCATGCTGCTCCAGCGGACCGGCTTGTCGGGTAATAACGATTTATAAACCGGCGGCGAACCGGGCACAGAAAGCCGCCATATTTTCGCCATCAACGGCCGATGAAACAATGCCTCCTGCATAACCGGCACCTTCTCCGGCAGTGAAGAGATTGCTGATGCGGGTGTGACTTCCCGATTCAGGATCGCGTGGAATGCGTACCGGTGAGGAAGTCCTTGATTCCACCCCCACGATCACTGCATCCCGGGTAAGAAATCCCCTCATTTTGGTATCGAATTTTCTAAATCCTTCCTGCAGGTTTCTCTTGATGAAATCGGGCATCCATTCGTGCATGGGCGACGTAACAGTCCCCGGAAGGTATGAGTTCACCGGCAGATTCTGGGAATCCCGGTTGCTTACGAAATCGGTGAGCCTTTGTGCCGGAGCTCTCTGTCCGTTATTCACCTGCCGGTAGGCTTTTTCTTCAAACAATTCCTGCAGGCGCAAACCTGCCAGTCCTTCGAGGTTTTGGTAATTCCGGTAATCTTCGGGCATTACCTGCACCACAATTCCGGAATTGGCAAAAGGTGAATTTCTTTCGGAAAGTGACATGCCGTTCACCACAATTTCTGATTCATTGGTGGCTGAGGGTACAATCTGTCCGCCCGGACACATGCAGAACGAATAAACGCCTCTTCCGTTAACCTGTTCTACCAGGTTGTATGCAGCAGCCGGCAGGTGTTTGTCCTTACAGCCATGGTACTGGATGTGGTTAATCAGGTCCTGGGGATGTTCCACGCGCACGCCCATGGCAAATGGTTTCGCCTCGAGCAGGATACCTTTGGACTGCATCATAAAATACACGTCGCGGGCTGAATGACCGGTAGCGAAAATATAGGCATTACTCCTGATTTTTTCGTTCTTGTCTGTGACCAGGCAATCTATGCGACCATCAACCAGCTTCAAATCCGTTACCCGGGTGTTGAACATCATAACGCCTCCGGCACCCTGGATGGTCTTGCGGATATTGGTAATTACACCGGGGAGTTTATCGGAGCCTATGTGCGGGTGCGCCTCATACAGGATGCTTTCGTCGGCGCCATGGATGTAAAGGATCTCCAGGATCCTGCTGATGTCCCCGCGCTTTTTGGAGCGCGTGTATAGCTTGCCATCCGAGAAAGTTCCGGCACCTCCTTCGCCGAAACAATAATTGGATTCCCTGTTAAGTATGTGGTTGCTTTCGAGCAGGTCGATGTCTGATTTGCGTTCATGAACCGGTTTTCCCCTTTCAATAACCACCGGTTTGTAGCCCAGTTCAATGAGCCGCAGCGCGGCAAACAGACCGGCAGGACCGGCTCCTACAACAACGATCTCAGGTTTGTTCCCAACCTGCAGGTATTGGTATTCATTTTCCAGGTTGGATGCAGGTTCTTCATTCAGGTATACCTGAAACGACATGTTTATTTTAATGTTCCTTCCGCGGGCATCAACAGATTTGCGGATAATCCGGGCAAATGTGATTTCCTGCACTGCAACATCCAAAGCCTGTGCAATTGCGGGCATGTATGACTCGCCTGACGATGCCTGCGCGGGGGACAATATCAGTGTGACTTCTTTAATCAAATGCTATAAATGAAAATGTAATGGGCAAAATTACTCAAAATGAATGGTAATCATAAACATCCTGGAAAAGAGTTTGTCAATAACATTTGTGAAAATGGCATCTTCTTCAGGCGGCACAATAGTTTCACTGCCCTTGTCAATGCTGGTGCGCAACACATTGGTCATGCCCACCGAATATTTGAATTCAACAGCAAACTTCAGGTCATATTCCAGGTAGAAATCCATTCCCACGCCAATTTCATAATACAGGTCGAACGGCTTCAGCAACACCAGGTTGTCTTCTTTTCTCGACCGCCCCCAGGTTTTTTTTGCGGTTGCCAGGTCAACGCGGGCATTGAGGCCTCCGATCAGGAAAGGTCTGAAATTGTTGAGGCGCTTGGATTTGTATTTGAGCAATACGGGAAATTCCAGGAAATTAGACTCAATTTTTACCGGGTTGTCTGCCGGGTTGATGATGCTGCTGTTCGGATCGGAAAGCACATAGTTGATTTCCCTCACACCACCAAAAGCAATGCCCGGTGTAAACCTCAGGTCGAAATTTTTGGCCAGCCTGAGGTTGGATAAGGCATGAACATGAAAACCCGGCCTGAGCATGGATACTTCTGTATAGATTCCGGAATCAATGCCCATCTGCGAGTTTTTGATGTCAAAATCCATGGTGTTAATACCCACAGAGAAGCCAAAATGAAGCCACGCATCGTCGTGCGTTGGATCACGTTGTACCTTTTCCTTTTGAGCCTGCAGGAGAAAGGGGTAGAAAATCAACAGAAGAAAAAGATACCTTTTCAAAATGCTATATAATGAATTCAGAGTTATAAACGTGAAGGCTGTAAAAATAGTATTTTTTGGGAAAATGCCATTAGCTTTTAGCCATTAGCTATTAGCTGTTAGCCATTAGCCATTAGCCGTTAGCTACGAACCAACAGCCAACAGCCAACAGCCAATAGCCAAAAGCTAAAGGCTAAAGGCTAAAAGCCAACAGCTTCTTATGCTTCTTCAGACTAATTCATTACATTCGCACAAACGACTTTAAAAAAATTGCACATGTACACTTTAGAATACCTCCACGATTTTACCCGTGATGTTTTTATAAAAATGGGCTGTTGCGCTGTTGATGCCAAAAAGATTGCCGATGTTTTCCTGGCTGCTGAACTCAGGGGCCTGCCTTCGCATGGCATGATCCGGATTAAGGATTACTATCAGCTGTGGAAAGCCAACAGGATCAATGTAACGCCTAATGTCAGCATTGTTCATGAAACACCGTCTACTGCTGTCATTGATGGCGATGGCGCCGTGGGCATGGTAGCTGCAACCCGTTCCATGGAAGTGGCCATTGAAAAGGCACACAAGTCGGGTACCGGCTGGGTGTCCACACGTAACTCCAACCATTACGGCATTGCCGGTTTTTATGCCATGATGGCGTTGGAGCATGATATGATCGGCATGTCGATGACCAACGCCAATCCGCTGGTTGCACCTACCTTATCGGTTAGCCCGATGCTTGGGACCAACCCCATTGCCGTTGCAATACCTGCAGGCAAGCAGCCGCCCTTTGTGGCCGATTTTGCCACCACACCCATTGCCCGCGGTAAGCTGGCTGTGGCCGAGAAGAAAGGGGAGAAGGTACCACTGGGTTTTGTGCAGGATAAAGAGGGCACCCCGTCTGATGATCCGGCAATACTGAAGGAGGGTGGTTCCATGCTTACCCTTGGGGGCGATTACGTGCATGGCAGTCACAAAGGATTTTGCCTCAGCGCTATTGTGGATATTTTCTCGGCAGTTTTTTCCGGTGCCAATTTTGGGCCGTTTGTGCCGCCTTCGGTGGCCTATTTGCCGGTACTCGACAAAAAGGTAGGCGAGGGTACAGGTCATTTCTTTGGTGCCATGCGTATTGATGCATTTCAGGAAGCTTCAGCATTTAAGGCCACTATGGATGAATGGATCACCACTTTCCGCAATGCCAGGCCGGCAAAAGGAAATGAAAAAGTGATCATTCCGGGCGATCCCGAACGGGAAAAGGAGGCAAAAATAAGGGCCCAGGGAATCTCTATAATTCCGGCCATTGCCAAAGACATGAAGGAAATTGCCGACGAGCTGGGAGTGGGGTTTGAGGTGATGTAAGGGAATACGTCTGCTGGTCTTCTGGTCTTCTAAGTCTGCTAAGTCGACAGGCGGATGCCCCTTCAAGCGGTTGCAAACCCTTGAAGGGTTGTGGGTGCTGGATGCTGGATACTGGATGCTGGACCTGCCTGCCGGCAGGCAGGTGTGTGGGTATCGGGATTTGAGTGTTGGGATTTGACTGCTGGTGCTGATGATAGCAGTATGGGCTGAAGCCCTTTTCAAATGGAGGCTTTCGCTATTTGAAACCCCAGGCTGAAGCCCTTTTCAAATGGAGACTTTCGCTATTTGAAACCCCAGGCTGAAGCCTGGGGCTAGTGATAAGTACTTTTGCCCCGGCATTCATGCCGGGGTATTTTCAAGGTGATTCTCTCTTTTTTTGGGGTTTTAACCCATAGCCGTCAAGCTAATATCTGTAATGCATTGATATTCACTTACTGGAATATTCTAGTGAAGGAATATCTTTGTAATAGAGAGATTCTATAGCAAACTTACATTGCCCCATTAGGGGTGAAATCTTTGTAGTAGTTTGTGATTCTCCAGTATATCCAAAAGCCCCAGCGGGGTGACATCTTAGAATATTTATTAATACTGACAATCAATCATACCATTCAAAAACATATTTTTCATCATCAGAGACCGACCTAGTTGGGTGGATGCCTATA
>JAWOJJ010000047.1:0-13605 GCA_046481675.1 Bacteroidales bacterium
TCAAGTTAGGAAGGTTTAAATAATTATATAATAATTAGTTATAATATTATTTTGTTTTATTTTTTTGACATTTATTATCTGCCGTGCGCACGTAAACGACAGATATTTTAAACACAAAGTACTCAAAGTGAAATCGTCACAAAGAACGCTAAGAGCTTGCCCACGAAGGAAAGTCCCGCCGATGGCGGGACCTCTTGGTGTTCTTAAACTTTGTGGTCTTAGTGAAGCTTTCTCTTCGTGTACTTTCCCGCTAAGGCGGGACAAGCTGTGTTAAAAAAAAACTGCCAAGCGCAGCGCAGGCAGAGTATGGTAAGGATCATATTAACCATTGATTATCTATACTTTATTATTATTAGCTTGACGGCTATGGGCTCAGCCTAAGCCGAACTACGGTTTGTAATTTGTTAATGGCAACCTTGGTTCGGCTCGGGCTGTGCCTGAGTCGTATCTATGCTTCCAGGCTTTGCCTGATGATGCCCGATATACCCCAATCTGATAACCTGTTGACATTGCTAATGATTTTTCCTGATAACAACAATTAATTTTATCAGGCAAAAAGCCTGATGAAATAGGTCCGACTCAGGCACAGTCTGAGCCGAACTAGGCCTAATTGCCACAAGCCATTTCAAAAAAATTGTGCAGCCTGCCAATGGCGGACTGCACAATTTTTTCCGGAATAAGTTCTAAAATCCCGTTATTTTAAAAACTCCCCGGCATAATACTTAGCCGTCAGTTCTTCACCGGTGGCACGCCTGATCATGTCGTTCCACTGATACCGGGCACCGGGCCTGAAAACATTTTCAAGCAGGTATTTTCCGATCTCCTCGTTGCTGCTCAGGCTAACCACATCAGTGGCTCCGACTTTCAATATATTGATGTTAATATAAGCCTGCAGCTGAGAAGCCAGCAATTCACCCAGCTGGTAGTTGTGATAATAGCAGGGATAAAGTGCCACATGTATTTTGGAAGCCCAGTCGGCACTGTTTCTGCCCTCGGGCCTTTTCAGCATCTGGTATTTTTCCGCCAGATCCCACCACAGCTTGTTGAGGTCCTGATCGGGATTGGTATACATGCTCTTCTCAAATCGGAACATCACCTGGCACCAGCGGCTGAAAACAAGCTGTTCAAGCCTCAGGCTGTTTCTCACGTCATCCTTTATTCTTTCAGCTTCACTTTCTGAAACTCCGACATTATCACGTAACCAATAAGGATTGGATGCCAGCCTTCCGAAAATCATGGCAATGGCTTCTGTGGTAAATGTATGAGCAGGCGATCTGAGGAAAAATGGCAGCGACATGTCGATGTTCTGATCATATACACCATGACCCAGTTCATGAAGTATGGTATTCATCCACTGGTTGTTGTTTTTCATATTGCAAACCACCCGAACATCGCCCGAACGGTCGATGTGGGTGCAAAAAGCATGCTGGTACTTGCCTTCTTTTTCGTATAAATCGCTGTTGTTAAGTATTTTTGATGCATCCAAGCCGATACCGGCATAATAAGTCCGGGCCAGTTGCACGGCGTCGTTGCCGGCAATATATGAATCGAGGTTCACGTTATAAATGGCAGGAGCTTCCTGGAAAAACCGGTTCTGATAATGCCAGGGCATCAGCGCTTCCGGTGTCACCTTGTATTTTTTTGCCAGCACGGCATCCATATCCGATTTCAGTGAAATGAAAGTATCCCGGGTAAGGGCATCCAGTTCATCAAACAAAGCCTCAATCTGTGCCGGATCCTGATCAGAAAGCCGCAGCGACATATCGTGGAAATTGGCAAAGCCCAATTCCCGGGCAAGCTCGTTCCGCATCTTCACCAATGCAATGACATCTGATGATACCGAATCACCTATTTGCTTGCTGGCCAGCCACGATTTCTGAAGCTTTTTACCATCGGTATCGTTTTTCAGCACCGCTTCAATCTCGTTATCGGAAAGCTTTTTTCCATCCACAACTGCCCTGAACGCAGCATACTTTTGTTCAAGTTTCGTCTGCGCCCTGATCAGTTCCTCCATCTTCTTTTCGTCGACCTGGTTGCTCAGAAAAGTGTTGTAAAGAATATTCATCTGCCTTACCAGTAAAGAGTCTTTTACGGCTCCGGAATCCTTAATCTTCTTTAGTTTCGCAAACTGAGCCGTATCGGCATATATCTTTGAAAGCTGAATGTTCAGTTCACTTGATTTTTCATATTCTTCTTCCTTGCCGGTTACGGCAGCATTAAAATAAGCCAGCGAAGCACCCGCCTCTACAGGTTTAACCTGCACCTCGAGGCTGTTGATGAATGACTGCAATTCTTTTTCCATTTTTTCTGTTTGTGATGTGCAACCTGCAATTAGCAGAATTGCCAGTGAAAATAACAATTGTTTTTTCATACGTTCATGTTTACAGTTATTTTATATAAAAAACACCATGTCAATTTGTCGTTAACCAGCTTTTGACTTAATTTGGCAGGCAATTTGATGCATGAAAAGTAATAATTAAAAGGAGAATTAACAATGATATCAATAGGTCAAATAGTTATTTTAGGAGCCTTTATGTTGCTGAGCTGGATTGTGAGCGCACAACTGAAATCGCGCTTCCGCCGCTATTCACAAATACCTGTCAATTATGGCGTTACCGGCAGGGATGTGGCAGAAAAAATGCTTCGTGAGAATGGAATTAACGATGTATCCGTGGTTTCGGTAGAGGGACAACTGACAGATCATTACAATCCCCTGGATAAAACGATCAACCTCAGCCGTGATGTGTATAACGGCAACAGTGTTGCTGCAGCAGCCGTTGCGGCACATGAAACCGGTCATGCCATACAACATGCCACAGCATACGTCCCTCTGAAACTCCGTTCAAAGCTGGTACCCATTCAAAACGTGAGTGCCAAAGTAATGAATATGGTTTTTCTGGCCATGTTTCTCGGTGCGGCTTTCCTGCCCAGGTTAATCAGTTTCGACCTGGCATTGATTGTCATCATAGTATGTTACGGTATTTTCACCCTGTTTGCCTTTGTAACGCTGCCGGTTGAAATCAACGCCAGTCAGCGCGCTTTAGCATGGCTCAACAATTCCAATATTACGGGATACGACACGGCACCCCAGGCCAAAGACGCACTGAAATGGGCCGCTTATACCTACGTGGTAGCTGCGCTTTCATCACTGGCTATGTTGCTTTATTACGTATTTCTGTTTTTGGGGAGAAGGGATTAAGACTGAAAGATGTGGTTGTGGCGTGGTTTTTCTACCATTGCCGTCAACTTAAGAATTTGAGAAATTGCTTGCGCCCTTACAGGGCTTATGTTTGATCCTTAATTTAAGACCCAGGGCGATGCCCTGGGCTAATGCTAACGCCCTTTCAGGGCTCTATTAGTTGCATAAATACGTACACTGAACCGTCGTATGCAGCTCACCGAAGGTAATTGGCATTAGAATCAACAGAGGATTCATGCCCTGAAGGGGCATCAGCAACAGCACAGGGCATAGCCCTGTGTGACTGTCAACGGGTTGAATATAAGCCCTGTAAGGGCGAAAGCGTATTAAGTTGACAGCTGTGGTTGTAAAACTGCGCCAAGCCCAATAAAATGATAAATATGTCGGTTTTAACCAAAATATCATTCGCGTTCGTCCTCCTGGCATTAATCTCCTGTTCGGGGTCGAAACAGGCAGGAAAAGCTGCACCTCAAAATCCGGATCAGATGACAAATGACAACACATTAGCCCTGAAGGAGCTGAGCCATTTTCCCCAGGCCCAAAAGGGCTATGAACGATTTGTCATGTTCCCCGATCTGCAAGGTTCAGCAGATGACAAATCAGTAAGGATTGAAATCATTCCCGGCAAAACCATCATGGCCGATTGCAACCGATATGCCCTGAGAGGAAAACTCAATGAAGGCGTGGTTGAAGGTTGGGGATATGCTTATTACGAATATATTTCCGATGGACAGATGATCTCCACCAAAATGGCCTGCCCCGATTACCCCCTCGAAGAACGATTCGTCCCGGGTGAATCCAGGATGTTGGATTATGTTAAAGACGTTCCCATTGTGGTTTATGTTCCGCAAGGTTTTACTGTGAAATACCGTATCTGGAATGCGAATGAAACCAAAGAGGCTGTAACCAGATAGTGCGGAAAACAACTTTGCAGGGTTTGTTCTTGTAAAGAAGCATCACCGAAACAATTCGTTCCCCAGCAGCATCAGGGTAAAACTCCTTTCGGCAGCATTTTCAAGTAAGGTACCGGCATTTTTCAGTGAATGTGTAAGGGACATTGGCTTGTCGGCAATGGGTATCACGGCATCAAATCCCAGTTTTTTCAGTTCATCAGGGTTGCTGCCCATTGCCCCTGTAAAAGCGATTACCGGCTTTTTCCGGGCTATGGCCATCCGGGCCACTCCGGCAGGTGTTTTACCAAAAGCTGTTTGGGCATCCATTTTCCCTTCGCCGGTAATCACCAGGTCTGCCCAGTCAATCCATTCCGCCAAACGGGTAACCCGGCTTACCAGCTCAAAACCCGGTATGAGTTCGCCCTTTAAAAAGGCAACAATGCCTGCCCCCATTCCGCCGGCAGCACCCCCGCCGGGAAGATTGGCAATGTCAATCTGAAGGGTATTCAGGATCAAATGCGACAAATGGAGGAGGTTGTGGTCCAATTCTTTTACTTCACAGGAACTGGCTCCTTTCTGCGGGCCATAAACAAATGCTGCGCCCTGCGGACCTGTTAACGGATTGGTTACATCGCAGGCTGCCCTGATTTTGCATTGCATAACTCGGGGATCAAGATGCACCAGGTTGATGTGAGCTATTTTTCCCAGGTTCCCGCCATTTTGTTCAATTTCTTTTCCTGCTTCATCGGTAAAACGCACTCCTAGTGCCTGTGCCATACCAACTCCCCCGTCAACAGTAGCGCTTCCGCCAATACCCAAAACAATCTCTCGGCAACCTTGATCCAAAGCACAGCGGATCAGCTCACCCGTCCCGTAGGAGGTTGTGTGCATGGGATTTCTTTCGGAAGCATCGAGCAGGGCAAGCCCCGATGCTGCAGCCATTTCGATGAAAGCAGTTTTACCGTCACCGGATATGCCGAACAAGGAGTTAACCGGCCTCATCAGCGGATTGTGCACGCGTGCTTCAACCAGTTGACCTCCTGTTGCCTGAACCAGCGCGTCAACAGTACCCTCACCACCATCGGCCAACGGAATGATTTCTATGGCCGCATCAGGCATAACCTTTTCAATACCCTGCCGGATATGCTTCGCCACCCTGCTGGCAGGCAGGCAGTCCTTGAATTTATCGGGACAAATCAGGATTTTCATTTTGCTTCCGGATGAAACCTGCTAAAGTTACCGAATTAGTCTGATAATTCTAACTATAAATCCCGCAATCCTTACTGGCAGCCAACATATAACCCGATAACTTGCAAAACTCAGTTGCTGCAGGTTGGCTGGGAAGCCTCATTGTCAGGGGCGGCGGACTTGGCCTTCTGGGCAATAGCTGGGTCAGTGCCATACTTACCGGCGCTGTCGGGGCCGTGGTCATCCTGGCGTTGTTCACCCTGATCTTCCGGAAGAAATAACGAGCCGGAGTTACATGTTTTGTGGGCTAAGCGTAGGCATTGCATGAGCATCTGCCAGGGCAGTGCGCTTTTTAATTCGTGGCTCCATCCGTGAGGCAATCACATAATAAAGATTTCTCGGTACGGCCATTGCTGAAACAGCCAGAATTTTATTCAGGAAACCGGGAATGCAGATGACCTGTCCCTTGTTCAGGCAGGCAATGGAATAACGGACTACTTCCGAAGGTTCCATCCAACGGATAATTCCTGATTTCAAGGCCCCCGTTGAAACATTCAGGTTGTTGTGGAAGTCGCTGTGCGTAAATCCGGGACAAAGGCACTGCACTTTGATTCCGTAACTACCGACGTCCATGTGCAGCGATTCCGTGAAATTTTTCAGGAATGATTTCGTACTGGTATACATTGCATTCCCTGCGGTAGGCATGTAGGCCGCAAGTGACGACACATTGATGATGGTTCCGCTATGATTTCTCATCATCACCGGCAAAACTTTGTGGGTGAGCTTCAATGGGGCATTCACATGAACCCCAAGCATGGCAATCTGATGGTTGATATGGTCCTCGCTGAATCTTTCGTCGAGCCCGTAACCTGCACAATTTACAAGGACTTCAATGTTGCTTCGTTTGCCGATGGTTTGAAGCAGCCTGGATAAATCTTCATTCCGGGAGAGATTTGCAAATACCATTTCAATGGAAACGGCGTACTTAACCTCAAGCCGGAGTGCCACATCAAGCATCACATCCTTTCTACGTCCGGTAAGCAGCAAATGATATCCCTGTGAAGCATAATAGTCGGCAAAAGCCTTACCGATGCCGCTCGTGGCCCCGGTAATAATGGCCAGTTTCCCCTCGTCATTTTTATTGCGGGGAGGTGCCGTTTTTATGTCATTCAATGGGGCATGCATATTGTTACCAGATAAATAATGGCGGAAAAACAACCGGAATCTGAAAAAACCGATTACCTGTATCAAAAGACAACGATCCGGGGAGAAGGTTGCTTTTACGATAAGAATTTTTCCAATATAAAATTTGGTAACAGGTGTCGGATGAAGCAATAAGAATTATTGATTATAAAAAGGCTCTCCACTTGATTGCTAACATTACCACAAAACATAAATAGATAGTGACTTTTGCCCAATACTTAACCAGTATAATTTTCTAAAATATGATCGAAATCCCTATCGTTATGCAAAATCTTCAGCGCGTATTTTATTGCATAAAAAGCAATAAGACAATCATTGCTTTTTCTTATTGTGATGCCTTTCTCCCTTAGTTCTCTGTATATTTTTACAGCCCCCAGAGCAGCTTCTATCGCATCATCGTTTAATACATTTAAGGCGAACAAATAGTCTTTAACTTGTTTATACTGTTTATCGCTTTTTATTCCCTGCAATATTTCCTGTATTATTATTGGACATGTAAAAAGTGGAAAATCGTTTTTCAGGTATTTGGTGAAAACTTGGACATGAGCTGTTTCGTTTCCATTAAAAAAGTCAATCCACACGCTCGTATCAACCAAAAGAGGTTCATTCATAGCTCCGCATTTGGTTTAAATCACCTTCCCATTTCACCCTGCCCTTTAAATTTAAAATATCCTTCCTTTTGTTGAGCTTTATCAACTCACGTAATGAATGATGAACAACTTCCTTTATCGTTGTGATATGAGAGACTTCCATCGCTTTTCTCACAAGAGCAATATCCAATTCAATATTTGTCCTTTTTTGCATTAGTATTACTAATTATGCGTACACAAATATACGTAATAATATACACACTGCAAAATTAATGAACAGCAAAAAGAACAATTTTTTATGAATGAAGAAATGAGCAGATACGGCACCATGCCTGTATGCCAACCATGATCCAAAAATTCCGGTAAATCAAATCACCAGCGGTTTTTCCAGGTCTTCCAGCACTTCAGCCGACAGCACACCCCTGGCAATCTCCCTTACTTCGCCGGTCATGCGGATGTTCCAATCCCGGTCGATCTGAATTTTCAGCGTACCACCCTGCATGTGCATGGTGAGGTCTCCTTTTACCAGCCCCCTTTTCACCAGCACGCTCGATGCGGCACAGGATGAACTGCCCGATGCCAGTGTATACCCGGCACCTCTTTCCCAGATGAGGATTTGCGCGTCGTGATCTGACAGCGCTTTTGCAAACTGCACGTTGATGCGGTTGGGGAAAAGCGGGTGGTTCTCGAGCAAGGGTCCGTATTTCCTGACTTCGCTCTCATCCATCTCCTGCCTGATCACCACGCAATGCGGGTTCCCTACCGATACACAGTTTACTTCAAATTCCCGGTCTCCGGCCTGTACCGTCTGCCCTATGAATTCCGGCAAATCTGAATCCACAGGAATATCACGTGATGAAAAAATCGCTTTACCCATATCCACCCGGATCAACGCAGCTTTACCTTTGTTTTCCTCAACAATCTCGGCATAAACAACATCCTTGAGTGTTTCAACCGAAAATTGCTTTTTGGTAGCGTGACCGTAATCATACAAATATTTGCACAGGATGCGGAGGCCGTTACCGCTTTTCTCGGCTTCCGAACCATCGGGATTGTATACCCTGAAACCAAAATCTGCTTTTGACGAAGGCACTTTCATTACAATGCCGTCGGAGCCAATGCCGAAATGAATGTTGCACAGCCTTTTGATTGCCTGTGTGGTGAGTTTGAAATCAATATTGTCGCTGTCCAGTACAATATACTCATTGCCCAGGCCGTGCATTTTTACAAAACTGTTCTTTTCCATATCTTTTGCTTTAGCAGATTGACTACATAATGAAATTTCGTACCAGATCCTCGAGAGTATCCCTGCGGCGGATCAGTCGCGCATTGCCACTGGTTTCTATGAGCACTTCAGCCGGGCGCAACCGGTTGTTGTAGTTTGAACTCATGGAATACCCGTAAGCCCCGCTGTCGAGCACCCCGATAATGTCGTTTTCAAAGATCTCGGGCAGGTTTCGATCCTTGGCAATAATGTCGCCTGTTTCGCAAATATTGCCAACAATCCTCACTGTCTCCTGCTTCATGGAAGGCCTGTCGTCCTTCCGGTAAACCTCCACATCGTGGTGCGAATCATACATGGTGGGCCGAACCAGCACATTAAAACCCAGATCGGTTCCGATGTACTTCAGCCCGTAATTGGTTTTCACCGCATTTACCTGGCCCAGCAAAATGCTTGATTCAGCAACAATATAGCGGCCAGGTTCCACCTTAAATTCAATTTCTTTCCCGTATCCTTTCACCCACGAACGGATAAGCTCGGAAAGCTTACCTCCCAGGTCCTTCAGGTCGAGCCGTGGTTGGCTTTCCTGTTTCCTGTAAGGAATACCGAAACCACCACCGAGATCCACAAATTCCAGGTCGTCAAACTCAGTGGCAACCGATAAGATGTTATGGGAACTTGCCAGATAGGCATCCCCATCCATGAACAACGAACCGATGTGCTGGTTGATGCCAATGAGTTGCAGGTTATATTCCTCAATAACACGCTTCACGTCGGGGATCTGGCTCATTTCTATCCCGAATTTCGTTTTTTGTCCCGCTGTTTTTACTTTGTCGTGATGACCGGCTCCAACTCCGGGATTCAGTCTGAATGCAACCTTACCGCCCGGGTTGAGCTTCCCGTAAAGCTCGAGCTGGGAGACCGAATCAACAGAAATTTTCACACCTGCATGAATGGCATAGAGGAACTCCTCTTTGTTCACGTTGTTGCAAATATAGAATATCTCATCGGGCTTGAACCCTGCCATCAGGGCCACATAGATCTCTCCGGGCGACATGGCGTCAACACGCAGGCCTTCGCTTTTAACCATCTTCAACAATTCGAGATTGCTGTTTGCTTTGGGGGAGTAATTGACGTTGAAATTGGGGTAATCAATCAATCCCCTGATATCGCGGCATCTTTTGCGCAGTATGTTCTCATTATATACGTAAAGCGGACTTCCGTATTTTTCAGCTAATTGAACAGGATCGGTGTTGCCAAAAAAATTCTTTTCGCTGCTAACCTTCGAATAAATTGGGTACATGTTTTCGGGTGAATGATATGTTGAATATATTTGGACAAAAATATAAAAATGGTTCAGATAAACGAAAACTACCTCAAGTTACAGGCCGGGTATCTGTTTCCCGAGATCGGCCGGCGGGTGCGCGAATTTCAGCAGAATAATCCACATGCCGATGTGATCAAGATGGGAATCGGCGATGTCACCCAACCGCTCACACCCGCTATCGTAAAAGCTTTTCACGAAGGTGTTGACGAGATGTCGAACACGGCAACTTTCAAAGGTTACGGTCCCGAGCAGGGTTATGAATTCCTGCGGGAAGCCATTGCCAAAAACGATTATCAGAGTCGCGGAGCCAATATAAACGCCGATGAAATTTTCATTTCCGATGGATCCAAATGCGATACCGGTAACATACAGGAGATTTTCGGAAATAAAAATGTGATTGCCGTGCAGGATCCCGTGTACCCTGTATATGTGGATACAAGTGTCATGAATGGTCGTACCGGAAATTTTATGGGCAACGGCTATTATGAAGGCATTGTTTACATGCCCTGCACAGCTGAAAATGGTTTCATCCCCGAAATACCAAAAGAAAAAGTGGATATCATCTATCTCTGTTATCCGAATAATCCTACAGGCACAACAGCCGGCAAAGAAGAGCTGAAGAAATGGGTCGACTATGCCATCAGAAACAAAGCAGTGATACTGTACGATGCCGCCTACGAATCGTATATTTCCGATCCGGACATTCCACATTCGATTTACGAAATTGAAGGAGCCCGCAAGGTTGCTATTGAATTCCGTAGTTTTTCCAAAACCGCCGGATTTACCGGAACACGCTGCGCATTCACTGTAGTTCCCAAAGACCTGATGGCCTATACTGCCGATGGCACTGAAAAGCCATTATATCCTTTGTGGTTCAGGCGCCACACCACCAAATTCAACGGCGTGTCATATCCGGTTCAGAAAGCGGCTGCTGCCATTTACACACCTGAAGGCCGGAAAGAAATCAGGGCCACCATCGATTACTACATGAACAATGCCAGGATTCTTCGTGAAAGCCTTTCGAAACTTGGTTTCCAGGTTTTCGGAGGAAAGAACGCGCCCTATGTATGGGTGAATTCGGGCCGGGGTATCAAATCGTGGGACCTGTTCGACAAGCTGCTCAATGAAGCCAACGTGGTGGGCACACCCGGATCGGGATTCGGTCCTTCGGGAGAAGGATACTTCCGTTTCTCCTCTTTTGCCACCTATGAAAATGTGGTTGAGGCAATGGAAAGAGTCGGGAATCTGAAATGGTGACCAGGGCATTGTACTGATATTATTCCACAAATATAAACCGGATTCCTAAGTTCGGCGTAGTCTCCCGGCTACGCTGTATACGCCGTTGGGGTTGCTATCTTAAGGTATGGTACTGGTACTTGTTGTTGTTGTTGTCAATACCATCGCCAAAGCCAAAGGGACTACCTCCGACATTGATTTTCATGTTTAAAAATATGACTGTACCCTTGTCTCCAATCAGCACCCCTTTGCACTCGGCATAGTCATCAGTAATAAAAACACCGGTATACATCCCTGTGAATTTTTCCCCCGTTTTGGGGTTACTGGCTTCCATTTTTCCCTGACCTGTAGAATACTCAATAGCACACGAAAGCTTTGTACCATCCTGAAGCAGATAAAGGTTTCCGGGAATCATTCTACCACCAAGGGCTATTGCCGAAGTGCCAAAAATAAGCACCATTGCCAAAAGTAAAAAATGAAATTTCATGTTGACTTTTTTAAATTTGTTACTGTTACTTCCAAATTTATTACAAATACATGGATTAATTCGCACTCATACTGCCTCATGAATCGGTCAAATTTCCGTTTCGCACAGGGCATTAAAAGAGCCTATTCGTTTTTGTCATTTTTATCATTTTTATCCCTTTTTTTCCAATTGAATTTTGCGGGTAGAATTTAAGTTGCGCACATAATTACAAGAAGCGCAGCCCCGGGCCCGGCGTAGTCTCCCGACTAAGATGCCGGGCCTGCCTCAGGAAAACACCCTTTTTGAATAGTCGGACCTGTTGCATGTTATAGGATTCCCATCCATTTTCGGAGTCTGGTCTAGTTTGCCCCTTAAAAGTTACCTGAATGTAGATTGTAGCAAAAAAAGCTACGGAAAAGTCGAAACTTTTGCCGTTCAAAAAGCTGTCACCTGTTTGCAAAACATTCAAATACAATTATTTGAAAGCAGTTATTCAGTATGGCACCATATCTGCAATAGGATAATAACAAAATGTTCCGAAAACATTAACCCAGGTTTAACTTATACTATTCACCTATGAAGCGCTTGTTTATTGTGTTTGCAGTGTTGGTCGAAGTGCTGACTTCATGCGAAAAAGAAGATGGCCTTAAGACCATTGTTCAGGGCGATTACCCGGTAAAAGAGTACTATCTCGAACGTAACCCCAACACCAACCCCTGGGGAGCAGCAATGGATTTTATTCACCATGAATGTACCCTTACGGAGACCGATCTGGACCTCCTGTACCTCTCACCCGATACAACCAATCCATATGACATTAAACTCTACACAGTCAAAGCTTATTTTACCGATGAAAACGGAGATACACAATCCGAAGGATGTCCTGCCATGTTGCTGGGTACCGGCGTATCAGCGTGTAAGGTTGGTGCAGGCATTGCTTTTTTTGATTCACTTACCCTGGTCTCCGCTGACATGCTGGTGCAGCTTACCACTGAACCTGAAGTGGATTATGAAGCCTGTAAGAACAGTTCTGGAAATTACGTAAGGGAACTATTGTATGCAGCAATAGACCAGTGCGTTATTGGCAGAAGTTTCAGAACCAGGGTATTGGATATTCCCGGAGACATGACTGAACAGGAAGTGCAGCCTGTATTTCTGGTAAAAACAGCTGAAGGGGGTTATGTCAAATTCATGGTGAAACAGTTCCAGGGCGACCCTCCCAGGGAAAAGCAATTACTGGTTCGCTGGCAGGTAATCCGCGAGTAATCAGCAATAAACCAAAGACACAAAAAATGACCGTAAAACAAGTTTTTATAATGGCCACCGGAATTGCTTGCGCTATCAGGCCCTTATGCGGACAGGATCCCAACGAGTTAAGTCTCCCCGAATTTACGGTCATAACCGATACATTGTCCGCTGATCATCCTTTCGTTTACCAAAACAACAAGATTATGGTTGATGAGGTAAAGGTTAAGTATATACGGAGTCTTAAAGAAAGAAGCATGACTTCGGTCATCATCACTGAAAAAAAAGAGATGGAACTGCTGACTCCCCGCAATGTAAGTGAGGTGCTGCAGACCAGGACAGGTTTCACCAACCGGTCGGGGTACCAGACTCCGCTTACATTCCGGGGAATGACGGGGAAGCGGCTTCTGATACTGCGAAACGGAATGCGGCGTTTCAGTTCATACCCGGCAGGATATATGACACACACCATGAACATTTACGATTTGGAACGCATCGAAATTGAGAAAGGTGCCTCCTCAGTCAGGTACGGTTCCGGAGCCATGGCCGGCATAGTGAATCTTATTGATAAATCACCTTTCAAACAAAACGGATTCAATGCCAGGCTTTCTTCAGGCTACGGTTCAAACAACAACGAGAAAAACGTAGTTGCCTGTGGGGGTTGGAGCAACGGAAAGCTGGCTTTAAAAACCGGCCTTCGTTTTCGCAAGGCCGGCAATTTCAGCTATCCCGGCGGCAGTAAAGCCGAAAACAGCTTTTATACAGATAAAGACCTCTTTTTTTCTGCCGGATACAAGCTGGCGCAAAACCATGAACTGATTCTTACCACCGACATCCACAACGGTGGCCCATGGGGAAAACCCGTTGGCTTTAACGGTTCGGATTACATGCGCTTGCAAACGAACAGGGAGAACACATGGAATGTGGCACTAAGCTATGGTATTCAACGATCAGGATATATCAAGTCGCTGGAAATTAACGCCTTTTATTCCGATGAAAAGCGTAACCATACAAAGAATTACTACACTGCAGCAGG
>JAWOJJ010000134.1:0-45359 GCA_046481675.1 Bacteroidales bacterium
CTCCAGTTGATCACCCTGGTGTTGATGAAGTCGGAATTGGGCACGATGACCGCGATGTTGTCGTTTGTAATGATCGTGGTAGCCCTGGCAGAAATGTTCATGATATTGCCCGAGAGATCGTCGATCTCTATTCTGTCGCCCACTTTAACCGGCCTTTCGAATAAAATGATCACTCCGCTGATGAAATTATTGGTGATGCTTTGTAAACCGAAGCCGATCCCGATACCCAGTGCGCCGCATCCTCGACCTTCTGCCGCGCGAGCGCCAGAACCTGCTCTTCTCGGCGACGATGTCGCGCGAGGTCTTGAAGGTCGTCGAGTCGACCCTCCACGACCCGGTCTACGTAGAGGCCTCGCCATCCACCAAGCCGATCGAGAGCATCAAGCAGTCGGTCTATCCGGTCTGCCGTACGCAGAAGACCGACCTGCTCGTGGAGCTGCTGCGCGACGCGGACCACACACGCACCCTTGTCTTCACGCGCACCAAGCACCGCGCGGACCGGCTGAGCCGCCAGCTCACTCGCAAGGGTGTTCGCAGTGAGGCGATACACGGCGATCGCTCCCAGGGTCAGCGACAGAAGGCTCTTGAAGCCTTCAAGTCCGGACGTGCCCACGTCCTCGTGGCCACCGACGTAGTCGCCCGCGGTATCGACATCGACGAGATCAGTCACGTCGTGAACTACGACATGCCCAACACCACCGAGGACTACGTGCACCGCATCGGCCGGACGGCAAGAGCCGGAGCTGACGGTACCGCCATCAGTTTCCTGTCTGCCGAGGAGTTCGAGACGCTCACTGCGATCGAGCGTGCGCTTGGGACCACGCTTGCGTGTGAGGACCTCGCCGGGTTCGCGTACGTCGCGCGCAGCCTGCCCGATCCGGAACGCACCGCCGTGCCCGCCGCAGCTGCTGCCCGCACGGGCGCCAAGCGCAACGGCCGTCGCGGAGGGCGTGGGCGCACGCGGCGCTAGGTGTGAGCCTGGCTCCGCGGTAGGCCCTCTGCCCCCGGTGAAGTATCCTCATAGCGGGCCACGGGTCCGCTCCGCGCCTAAGCGGAGTCGTGCAGCGTGTCGCGGGTCAGCGAGAGCCGGAGTCGCATGGATCGCTCATCAGCGCTCACAACCGAGTACGCCACAACCGGCGAGAAGAATCCGCGCCGCTCTCCGGTCCGCCGCTGGCTCCTGGTGGCGTGGGCGTCGCTCGTCATGCTTGGGGTGGTGCTCGGTGCGATCGTGCACATGGCTTTCCGAGACGATCAGGCGGAGCGCGTTCAGGCCGACGCACAGATCGTGGCCCGTCTTGCCGCAGACAACGTTGCCTTATGGATAGACCAGCGCGTATCTGATGCACGGGTGATGGTGGAGAACACCGGATACACGATCCGCGTTCGCGACTACTTCATCGACCCGGCCAACGAGGTCAACACCGAAGCGGTGGTCTCGCGGCTTCTCGGGGAGCACCGCTACCGGGGATTCTCCTATCTACAGCTTTTCGATCCGAGTGGTACGTTTCGCCTGGGCGTCCCGGATTCCCGCACCGACGATCCGGCCGATCGCGCCGCCGTCACCCGTGCATTCGCGACTCCTGGATATATCGAGACCGGACGTGCACGACGCGCGCCAGACGGCAGGGTGGAGGTGCCCATCACCGCGGCGCTCGGCGCGCCCGGGCCGGATGGCGAGGTCGTGTACGCGGTATGCGTCTTCTACGCGGACCTCTCCGCCCACGTGTTCCCCCTTCTCGCAAGGTGGCCGGGAGTCACGCGTACCGGCGAGGTGCTGCTCGCACTCATTCAACCGCATGCCAGTTCGGAGAATGATATGCCCATGAGGCTTTATGGTGTGATACCTGTTTTGGTTGAAGATCCTCAGACCCGGATTTCACCCGTACTTAAGATGCCCGATGACCTGGAACCTTTACAACAGTTTAAAGTAGAGGTTAGTGAAAAAAGCAGGAGGGAAATGACTTATACCCTGGCCATTGTTGAAGAGGGCCTGCTGGATCTTACCCGGTTTAAGACACCCGATCCCTGGAGCCTGTTTTACGCCCGTGAAGCACTTGGTGTGCGGTCATGGGACCTGTATGACATGGTTATCGGTGCCTATGGAGGCAAATTGACAAGCATACTGGGAATCGGGGGAGATGATGAACAGGCTGGAGGTCAGTCAGCTGAAAAAGCAAACCGGTTCAAACCGGTTGTCAAATACCTGGGTCCTTTCACTCTCAAAGCAGGCAAGACCAACAGCCACACGCTGGTGATGCCAAATTATATTGGTTCTGTCAGAGCTATGGTAGTGGCAGGGATTGATGGGGCATACGGTTTTGCCGAAAAAACGATACCCGTTAAAAAACCCCTCATGGTGCTTGCAACACTGCCCCGCGTATTGGGTACCGGTGAATCTGTTAAACTTCCGGTTACTGTTTTTGCAATGGACGACCAGATCAAACAGGTTTCGGTTTCTGTAAAAACCAATGAGTACTTAATTGCTGAAGGCGGAACCAGCCAGCCGCTTACATTTACCCAAACAGGCGATAAGATGGTGGAGTTCGAGTTCAAAACAGCCCGGAAAACAGGTATTGGTAAAGTTCAGGTAACGGCAACAAGTGGCAGAAATACAGCTGTATATGATATTGAATTGGATATCAGGAATGCCAATCCGCCGGTTACCACTTTCACCGGTAATACAGTTGAGGCAGGAAAAACGGAAGAAATCAACTTTACCTTACCGGGTATGGAAAATACCAACACGGCTGTATTGGAGGTATCCGGAATTCCTCCGATTGACGCCGAGCGGAGGTTGCGCTACCTGATCAATTACCCGCACGGATGTATTGAACAGATTACATCAACAGTTTTTGCCCAGCTGTTTCTTACAGATCTTGTAGAACTTGATGAAAACTCAAAATCAGACATTGAGAGAAACATCAAGGCGGGAATCAATAAGCTTCAGCGCTTCCAGGTGGCAGGCGGGGGACTTGCCTATTGGCCCGGTAATCTGGTCCCCGATCCCTGGGGAAGTTCCTATGCGGGTCATTTTCTCATTGAAGCCGAGAAGAAGGGCTACGCGTTGCCTTCAGGCATGAAATCATCCTGGTTGAAATCGCAAAAGCAATTCGCCAGGCAATGGAGCCCGATTCAATACCGGGATGATTCCTATCGTCAGGATGACCTGGAACAGGCCTACCGCTTGTTTACCCTGGCCCTGGCAAAGGAGCCTGAAATGGCAGCTATGAACCGGCTCAGGGAAGTTAAAAACCTCAGTTTACAAGCAAAGTGGCGCCTGGCTGCGGCTTATGCACTGGCCGGACAAATGCAGGTAGCCAAGGAATTGGTTAGTCGTGAAAGTACAGAAATACAACCTTATACCGGCTTATATTCAAGTTATGGTTCACGAGAACGTGATCTTGCCATGTTGCTGGAAACAATGGCTCTGATGAACAACCAAACCCAGGGCGCTATACTGACGCGCCGGATTTCCGAGTCGCTTTCATCAGCTTCCTGGATGAGTACGCAAACCACTGCCTATTGCCTGCTTGCGGTGGCCAAGTTTGCCACCGGGTCGGCAACTGATAAATTGAACTTTTCATACAAACTGGCTAACGGAAAAACAATCAATGTAGTTTCATCCAAACCATTAACCCAGGTCAGGCTGTCTTTGCCCAGGAATGCAAAAACGTTACCTCTTACAATAAATAATAGCGGAAAGGCCATTCTCTTTACCCGGATTATCATGGAAGGCATTCCTGAATCGGGAGAAGAGAAAGAATTCAGCAACAACCTGAATATTAGTATAGCTTACCAGACAAGAGACGGAAAACCTGTTGATGTTTCCAGGGTGGCACAGGGAACGGATTTTCTTGCCGTTGTCAGTGTTTATAACCCCGGGGCTTTCCGATACAGGCAAATGGCATTGACACAGATTTTCCCTCCCGGCTGGGAAATCAGAAATAACCGGCTGGCTGATGCTGCGGTTTCTGAAAATATTAGTAACCCCGAATATCAGGATATTCGCGACGACAGGATATACACCTATTTCGACCTGGCCAGAGGAGAACGCAAAACCTTTGTTGTGCAACTGAACGCTGCTTACCTGGGGAGGTATTACCTGCCCGGTACTTATTGCGAGGCCATGTACGACAACAGCATTTCTGCGCTGAAAAAGGGTCAGTGGGTTGAGGTAGTCAATGCCGACTAGCTCATTTCTTATTACGGGCTACAAGTTCCATGAAGTCATCAAAAAGGAATTCTGTGTCCTTGGGCCCGCTTGATGCTTCGGGATGAAACTGGGTTGAAAAGAAGGGCTTGCTTTTGTGTTTCATCCCTTCATTGGTCTGGTCGTTCAGATTGATGAAGAGCGGTTCCCACGATAGAGGAAGCGTGGAATTATCGATTGCAAAACCATGGTTTTGCGAAGTAATATAAGCCTTATTCGTGTTTTTCAGAATAACCGGCTGATTGTGACTTCTGTGTCCGTATTTCAGCTTGAAGGTGTTGGCACCGGCAGCAAGGGCAAGCAACTGGTTTCCAAGACAAATGCCATAAATGGGAGTATTTCCGTCAAGCACCTTCTTCAGATTGGCAATGGTTTTGCCACATTGTTTGGGATCTCCGGGCCCATTTGATATAAACAAACCATCGTAAGCTTCTTCTGAAAAATCATAATCCCAGGGAACCAGCACCACCGTAGTATCCCGTTGCAGTAAATTCCGGATGATATTGTACTTGACACCACAGTCAATTAACAAAATGCGGTATTTTCCGTTTCCGAACACCTTCTTTTCACGAATGCTTACCTGTTCCACCAGGTTATCCTGATTCGGATCGTACAATGCAATGTCCTGGTTATTATAAACGATTTTGCCGAGCATGGTCCCTTTTTCGCGGAGAACTTTGGTCAATTCGCGCGTATCAATACCATAAATCCCGGGTATTTCATATTCCTTCAACCAGTCGCCCAGGCTTTTATTGGCATTCCAATGGCTGTATTCTTCGGTATAATCCGAAATAATCAGGCCTGATATATGTAAGGCATAAGATTCAAAAAATTTATACATGGAATCTTCGGTAAGATTACCCGGTACACCATAGTTCCCAATAATGGGATAAGTCAGGGTCAGAATCTGACCCTTATAGGAAGGGTCCGTTAGACTCTCCGGATAGCCCGTCATAGCCGTATTAAATACTACTTCACCCGATACGGATTTTTCACAACCAAAAGAAAAACCGCTAAACTCCTTGCCATCTTGAAGTATTAATTTGATATCAGTTCCTTTATTCATTGAAATCATGTAGTTTATCTTCTCTCAAATGCCTTAATAATATCTTCCACCTGCTCAGGGCCTATTTTCTTGGCCAGGATCTTTTTGTCTTTATCCAGAATATAGATCTGGGGGGTTGTGACTACATCATAGTCCATTTTGAATTTGTAGGAATAGGGATTCCACGCATTGATCCAGTCGAATAATCCCTTGCTGTTGACAAAATCAACCCATTTCATCTTGCCTTCCTCACCAAAGAGCGTACTGATAGCCAAGACTTTTACACCCATTGAATCCAGGCTGTTTTTGTAGATACCGTATAATTCGGGAACAACAGTTTTACAGTGACCGCAATCGACCTCCCAAAAAAGCAGCACTGTATATTTTGCCTCAATTCCATGAATATGATCCATTTTGCCAACATGAGGATAACGGCGCAAGGCAGTGTCTGTGGCTGCGCTTTTAAAGTGTTCGGCTGGTACAAACATGAGTTCGGCATCGGGAGTAATGCTTCCGATAAGCAGGGGCCTTGTTTTTTCAACTTTGTCTTTCAGTTCGGAAAGAAATTTGGGATCACTCCACCAGGAATCGCGGATGTAATATTTGTCGGCAATATGAACATACAAAGCATCCATGCCCATGAGGTTACTTTTTCCAAAATGATTAAAAAGAGTGATCAGCACAAATCTATAGGTGTCTGAATCATGCCGTGCCTTTTCAATGAGGAAATCAGTGTGGCGTATCAGCGAATCGGGAATTTGCGGCACCACCTTGTTGATAAA
This sequence comes from Bacteroidales bacterium, assembly GCA_046481675.1. Classification (GTDB taxonomy): domain Bacteria; phylum Bacteroidota; class Bacteroidia; order Bacteroidales; family UBA10428; genus UBA5072. The sequence goes on from JAWOJJ010000134.1 coordinate 6,041, forward strand.
GGTCATCACCTTGTCTTCATAAAGAGGTGTTCTGAGCAGCCTGGGATCACTCAGGTTGAAATGGTCAAAGTAGTGATTCCGGTAGTAGTAATACTGCCAGGTGGAATCAATAACATGGCCATGTTCATCTTTGGGAGGGTCGGGAACTTCCACATCAAGCGTGGTCATCAGGAAAGTTGACACAAAAAGATCCGGATTTTCCTGCTGAATTTTTACAATCTTGTTTTTTCGTTCATCACCCAGTTGTTTAACCTTTGCGGTGAGCTGCTCCCTGACCTCAGGATTGCTTTCTTTCCGGATCAGAGACATCAGACTGTCGTTCTTAATCCGCAGGGCAATCATGTACTTTTGAAAATCCAGGAAGATTTCATTATCCGCAGAACCTTTTACATGCATGGTGTTTACAAAATCAATCGTGTCGGTCTCCAGCGAGAAAGTCTGATCTTCACCAACAATCACATCAAAATACCTGTCGTTCCTGAGGAACATAACATACATACCCGATGGAAGTTTACGGCTGTTTTTGAACACACCGTATCCCTTGCTGTCAAGCTTTATCGTATCGTCGGGATACATGGATTTGCTCAGGTAATGCCCGAGAATGACCTGTTTTTCAGCCAATCCATTTATTTTTACCTTGATTTCATAACCCTGATCGTTGCCACTCATGGAAAGCAAACAGGAAAAGATCAGCAGGAGAGAAAAATGGAATCGTTTCATGGTTTATCAATGATTATCATCTCATATTCACAGCCGGCAAAATTAATTATTAATTGGCGAATAAAAAATGACAGGAGTCCTGTCAGCAGATTTCCTATCTTTGGTCATTCATCTTTACAACAATCAACATGTACACGCTGAGCGACTGCCAAAGTATCATCAACAAACACATCCGGCAAATGCAACTTCCGGTTATCCCGAAAAATCTCTATGAACCCATGCAGTATTTATTGAATCTGGAGGCAAAAAGAATCCGGCCCGCGATGGTATTGATGGGGTGCAATGTGTTTTCAGACGATATTGAACAGGCTGTTTTCCCGGCTCTGGCTATCGAGGTATTTCACAACTTTACGCTGATGCATGATGATATCATGGATCATTCGGAAAGGCGCCGGAATAATCTCACCGTTCATATGAAATGGAATACGAATGTTGCCATCCTTTCGGGTGACGCCATGCTGATCAAGGCTTATGAATTGCTGAACAGGGTTCACCGGGATACGCTCCCGCAGATTCTTCCGGTTTTCAACCAAACAGCCTTGCAGGTATGTGAAGGACAGCAGTATGATATGGACTATGAAAACCGCACCGAAGTTACCCTTGACGAATACCTGAAGATGATCACTTATAAAACGGCCGTTTTGCTGGCCGCCTCTTTGAAAATAGGAGCACTTTTGGGAGGAGGGACTGATGAAGATTCAAACCTGCTTTATGAATACGGGAAAAACCTGGGTATTGCGTTTCAACTCCAGGATGACCTGCTGGATGTATTTGCCGATCCTGACATCTTCGGCAAGGTTACCGGAAATGATATTGTTACCAACAAAAAAACCATTTTGCTAGTTGAAGCTTTGCGTACCGCATCCGGAGCTAAGCGGAAGGAGCTTCTGCACTGGTTGAGCCAGGCCGGATTCAACAAGGACGAAAAGGTTAAAGCTGTCAGCAATATCTATACTGAGCTGGATATTCCGAACAAAGTAAAAGAGCACATTGATCAATATCACCGGTTGGCCATTAACAGCCTGGAAAGGCTCAGTAAAGTATCTGCGAGAAAAGCGGCATTGCTTTCATTTGCCGATTACCTGTTACACCGAAAAAAATAATCCGGTCTGCTGTGCATAACCGGATTATCCTGGTGGTTCTTTTCAAGCATCAAAGTCCGTTCAACACATTGGTGTAAGTTGTATAATGCCTGGTTGATACCTGGTTGACCTGGTCACTGGTGGTTGTCTGGTTAAAGCTTTTGCTCAAATTAATCAGGTTCTGCATGATCTGGAACTGATAAAGGATCTCGTTGTTGATCGACGCAATGAAACGTGGATTCTGGTCGAGATAATAGTTAAGTTTTTCATCACCGATAACCGTGAGTTTGTTCACCAGATCATTACCCTTATGGATTTCATGACACCGGTAGTAACCGCTTGCAATCTGGATGATCGTGTGATCATAGGGTATTTTTTCATGCGGGGTAATTTCAATCACGCGATCCAGCGCCTGAATGGCTTTGACGGTATCTCCCTGTTCAATAAGCGCATTGGCAAGCTGTACGAACCGGGTTCTTAGCCGGATAACAGATGTTGTGCGAACATGGAAATCATCCAGGTACACATCAGGCTCATTCATACGGCCCCAGCGGAACTTGTTCATCAGGTTGTCATACAACAGGTCAACTTCTACGCGGCTTGCTTCATACCTGCCAATACTTTGTGATTTGATGGGTACCAACCGGTAGGCAAAACCTTCAAGTTGCATGAAGTCCTCCAGTCCGAGTGTCCCTTCATGGCCCATTGAGGCAAAATAAACGGGTCTTTGCCAGTTGTTGTTTGCCAGAATATCCATTACAATCAGTCCGCTTTTGCTCATACTGCCCCGGTTATAGGTCCATTCTATAAAAGGCACAATTTTATCCCTGTCTTTTGGGCTCACGGTACCATTTTTCACAACCAGCGCCGTATCAACAGGAAGCCTGAAATTTCGGGTGGGGATGAAATTATATTTTTCTCCTGTTGAAGATTCAACCTGGGCCTGGGGCAGGTCGCTGGAAACAAAGTTCATTATTTCCTTCAGGTCAGCAGCCTGTTTCATGCGTTCCTGAACAAATACCACATCCCTTGTGCCGTTGATATATTGTTTGGGGGTAAGAGATATCGGCAGCACTTCTGATTCATAGGCTTTCCGGCGCATCTGATCCACATGCCAGTCCATGTTCAGCAGCATCAGATTCACTACCCTGACATCTGTACGGATACCTTCAACTTCCTGGGCATACCACAGCGGAAAAGTATCGTTGTCGCCATTTGTGAAAAGAATGGCATTGGGGGCACAGGTCATCAGGTAATTATGGGCAATATCCCGGGTGGTAAACCGACCGGAACGATCATGATCATCCCAGTTTTCAGAAGCCATGATTCCGGGCACCAGGAAAAGGCATACAAGCGATGTCAGTAAAGCAGAAAACTTATTTCTGAGCTTTATGGAGAGTGAATCATAAAGAGCTACTACACCCAGTCCGATCCAGATGGCAAAGGCATAGAATGATCCGGCATAAGCATAGTCACGTTCCCGGGGTTGGTTGGGAGTTTGGTTCAGATAAACCACAATGGCAATACCGGTAAGCACAAACAACAGCATGACCACCCAGAAGTTTTTGGAATCCCGCTGCATTTGAAAAATGAGCCCGAATAAGCCCAGCAGCAGTGGCAGGAAATAATAGGTATTTCTTGAGGGAATCTGCTTCATGCTTTCGGGCATGTTTTCCTGGTTACCGATCAGCACTTCATCAATTGCATTGATGCCACTGATCCAGTTACCGTTAAGCGGATCTCCGAAGCCCTGAATATCATTTTGTCTTCCCACAAAATTCCACATGAAGTAACGGAAATACATATGCCCGATCTGGTAAGTGAAAAAGAACTTCAGGTTGCTGACAAATCCGGGGGGGTCTTTGGGCGAATTCCGGTCGTATACAGGCTTTCCTTCACTATCAGTCACTGTATTTCCCTGTGAATCACGCCGCAGGTTATACAACCGGCTTTCTTTCAAACCGGCCCATTCCATATAAACATCTACATGATCACGCTCCGAACTCCACATTCGGGGGAACAGGGCGGTAAACTGTGGATCAAATTGATAGGAAAGTTTCCGGTTGGTTACCTTGTATTTTCCGTCAATTGGTGAATAAGTTGCTTTTCCGTGATTGAATCCAACCGGTTCTGCATTGAAATAATGTCCTTTGAATAGCGGACGGTCACCATATTGCTCCCGGTTCAGGTAGTACTGAAGTGAAAAAATGTTATCGGGATTGTTTTCATCCATGGGCGGATTGGCCAGCGATCGGATTACAATCATGGTGAAAGAAGAATACCCGATGATTATCATAACAAACATCAGGATAACCGTGTTCAGCAAAACCATCCGGCGCTGATGCGTCTTCCACAATCCGTAAGCAATACCGCCAAGCAGTAATGCAAAGTAAACAACCACTCCCGAATGGTAAGGAAGTCCGAACCCGTTTACAAAAACCAGTTCGAACCGGGAAGCCAGCCAAACCAAACCCGGAATGATCACATACATCATAACACCCAGAATGACAACTGAAGCGAGCAGGGCCTTGATGACTCCGCGGGAAGTAACAGTGTACTTCCTGAAGTAGTATACCATTACGATAGCCGGTATTGCCAAAAGGTTCAGCAGGTGAACTCCAATGGAAAGCCCCATCAGGTAAGCAATCAGTACGAGCCATCTGTTGGAAGAAGGCTTGTCGGCTTCGTTTTCCCATTTAAGTACGGCCCAGAAAACAACTGCAGTAAACAGGGACGAACTGGCGTATACCTCGCCTTCAACTGCCGAAAACCAAAAGGTATCGGAAAAAGTATAGGCCAATGCGCCCACAATTCCGCTTCCAAATACAATGATCTTGTCGCGTACACTCAATTCTTCAGGATCGGAATTGCCGGGATTGGAAAACGGAAAACGGTATCCGATCAGCTTAACGGCCAGGTGGGTTATGGTCCAGTAGAGGAACATGATGGTAAATGCACTGGCAATTGCCGAAAAAGCATTGACCATCAGGGCAACCCGGTCTACCTGGCTTCCCGCGAAAAGTGAAAAAAAGCGGGCAATTATCATGAATAAAGGTGCTCCGGGAGGGTGGCCCACCTGCAACTTGAAGGCACTGGAAATAAACTCACCACAGTCCCATAAACTTACAGTAGGTTCAAGAGTCAACAGGTACACCACGGCAGAAATAATAAACACAATCCACCCGTTCATGTTATTGATAAGCCTGAATCTCGTCATTGCAATTGAATTAGTAAATATTGAGATGATTGAATAGCAAAACCGAATAATTTTGAAAAAAACCAAATTTAATAGAGAATATCGGAATATTAAATAGTTTCGCAAAAGTACCCTAAAATAACAAGCTGAATTATGAAACACAAAAATCGTGATGGCATTGTATATTCCACAAATCCTGATTTTCAATACCGAAATGATGGAATTGCGGAACCTGAGACCCTGCCCGCCGGTCGCCAGCTTCTTTACATCTGGCTTGATTCAAAGGGAAGAAAGGGTAAAACGGTTACGCTCGTAAAAGGTTTTGTGGGTAGAACGGATGATCTTGAGGCGCTCGCGGTGGAAATCAAAAAATCATGCGGCACGGGAGGCGCGGTAAAAGAACGGGAAATTGTCATTCAGGGTGATTTCAGGGAAAAGATCCTGCTTTTTCTGTCGAAAAAGGGATATAAAACCAAAAAGGCAGGGGGATAAAGGAGTGTATTCATGATCAAATTTCCAGAGAAAAATAATATAATTAATTGGTTATTAAAATATAAATATAAAATAATTGTATTTATACTTTTATTAGCAGGTTATATTCATTTAATAAATAAACCATTATTTAACGATCCTTATTCCACAGTCATTATGGACTGCAATGGGCGGTTGATGGGTGCCCGGTCAGCCAAAGACGGGCAGTGGAGGTTCCGGAGCAGGAATGAGGTGCCTGAGAAAGTGAAATGGGCTACAATAGCTTTTGAGGACAAATATTTTTACCGGCATCCCGGGGTGAATCCGGTTTCCATTGTTAAAGCTGCAGTCAGGAATCTGAAAGCCGGGAACATTGTCAGCGGGGCAAGCACCATTACCATGCAAACCATCAGGCTGTCGCGCAAGGGCAAGCCCCGTAGTATATGGGAAAAGTTTATTGAAAGCGTACTGGCCACCCGCCTTGAATTGGGATTTTCAAAAAATGAGATTCTGGCTTTGTACCTGGCCCATGCTCCATATGGTGGCAACGTGGTTGGAGTAGAAGCCGCTTCCTGGCGGTATTTTGGAGTGGCCGGCAAGGATTTGTCTTGGGCGGAAGCGGCAACCCTGGCTGTACTTCCCAACTCACCCTCCCTGATTCATCCGGGCAGAAACCGGGAGCTTCTTCTTAAAAAGAGAAATCTGCTTTTGGCACGATTGTGCAAACTTCAACGGATCGACAGCACCACCCTGAGTTTGTCACTGGCAGAACCCATACCCGAGCGACCTTCGGTAATGCCCAGGCTCGCTCCCCATTTGCTCGACAGATGCTGCCGGGAACATCAGGGTGAAGTTGTTTATACCACCTTGTCTGCCTCGTTGCAGGAACAGGCATCCGGAATAATAAATCAGCATCATATTAAATTAAAATATAATGAAATAAATAATATAGCTGCAGTTATACTCGAAGTTGAAACAGGTAATATATTGGCTTATATTGGAAATACAGCAAATCCTACTTCCGCTTCACATGGCAATGAGGTAGATGTGATTACTGCTCCCAGAAGTACCGGGAGCCTGCTGAAGCCATTGTTGTACGCCGCCATGCTTGACGACGGAAAAATTCTTCCCGGGAGTCTGGTTCCGGATATACCGGTTAATCTCGCCGGGTTTTCCCCGCAGAATTTCAGTGGCCAGTTTGAAGGGGCCATACCTGCCAGCCGGGCGTTATCCAGGTCGTTGAATGTTCCGGCTGTTGACCTGCTGAAACAATATGGAGTACAGCGTTTTCATCATCTTCTGCGTGATCTGGGCATGCAAACGATCAGGCAACCGGCAGACTATTATGGCTTGTCACTGATTCTGGGAGGAGCTGAAGGAACTCTTTTAGAAATGAGCAATATCTATGCTTCTTTATCACGTGTTCTGAATCATTACGGGCAGAATGGACTGTATTATCCTGAAGATTACCGCAGGGCGGGTTATGTTGCCGGAGAAAAAAAAGAAAGATCAGAAGGTAATGAACAGCACGGATATCTGAGTGCTGCGGCTATTTGGTTTGCGTATCTGGCCATGATTGAGGTAAACCGGCCTGATGAAGAAGCCGGCTGGAACCGTTTTCTCTCGGCGCGAAAGATTGCATGGAAAACTGGAACCAGTTTCGGATACCGCGACGGATGGGCAATAGGTACTTCATCAGCTTATGTTGTTGGCGTATGGGCCGGCAATGCCGATGGAGAGGGGAGACCCGGACTCACCGGAATAGGCACTGCCGCCCCAATACTGTTTGACCTGTTCAGCCTGCTTCCTGCTGCGGATGTCTTTTCATCCCCGACAGATGAACTTGTAACAGCCAGTATATGCACGGCCAGCGGCTTTCTGGCAGGGGATAATTGCCCCAACCGAAGGGAAGAGAAGGTCCCGGCATCAAGCCTGAAATCCCCGCTGTGTCCTTTTCACAAAGTAGTACACCTTACTGAAAACGGACAATTCCGGGTAACCGGCAATTGTTACCCGGTAAGTAAAATGCAACATGTTTCCTGGTTTGTTTTACCTCCTGTTCAGGAATGGTACTATAAAAAACACCATACGGATTACCGGCCGCTGCCGCCTTACCACATCAGTTGCCAGCCTGATAACCAGCGATCAATGGACATGATTTATCCCCGCGAAGAAGTTCAGATTTTTATACCCCGTACTCTTGATGGCAGCAAGGGAAGAGTGGTTTTTGAAGCAGTTCATACAAACCCGAATGCCTTCATCTACTGGCATCTCGATGATCAGTTTGTAACGGTAACCAGGTATATACACCAGGTGGAATTGCTGCCCGCATCCGGAAGGCACAGGCTGGTGCTCGTTGACGACAGAGGCGAGGAGTTGGTCAGGAGTTTCGAGGCGGTGGAGCCATGATATACCTCCAGGGCATGCTTTTCCAGGGCTCTTCGGCATAATCAATCCCGAACCTGGGTACCCGGGTTATTTCGGGTTTCAGGTTCCGGTCCTCAACCCAGATCCTTTCCGATGTGGCCAGATTTTCTCCGTAAAAAGAGTGATCTATATGCAGGGCCCGGGTGATTTTTCCGGGACCTTCAAAACCGGTTATTCCCCTGATGAGGATGGCCTGAGGCTGGTTATTTTGCCCGGTAACGAAATTAAGCATCCAGTGCATGCCATAAATCAGATACACATATACAAGTCCGCCCTGGTCAAACATTACTGCATTCCGGGCTGTTTTACCGATCCGGGCATGCGAAGCCTGATCTTCAATTCCAAGGTAGGCCTCTACTTCCGAAATTGTGTGGGATGAAATTCCTGCTTTGTCTTTCCTAACCAATGCCTTACCTAACAGATCGGGTGCAACCGCTAATGCATCCCTGCAAAAAAAGCTTCTGTCCAGCCGCATAGGCAGCAAACTTAAATGATCAGCATGGCATCGCCATAGGTGCCGAAATGATATTTTTCCTTAATGGCTAATTTGTAAGCTTCAAAAAGCAGTTCATACCCGGCAAAGGCTGAAACCATCATGAGCAGGGTAGACAGCGGAAGATGAAAATTGGAAATCATTCTTGTGGGCACACTGAATTCATAAGGCGGAAAAATAAACTTGTTGGTCCATCCGTCATAGGGCTTCAGATGACCGGCTGTTGAAACAGAGCTTTCAAGAGTTCGAAGCACGGTTGTTCCAACGGCACATACATGTTTGTGAGCGTCTTTCGCAGCGTTAACCACACTGGTAGCTTCTTCACCAACGATGATCCGTTCGGAATCCATCTTATGCTTGGTCAGGTCTTCCACATCCACTGTTCTGAAATTTCCAAGACCAACGTGTAAAGTAATTTCAGCAAAATGAGCACCTTTTATCTCGAGTCTTTTAAGCAGTTCGCGGCTGAAATGAAGTCCGGCAGTAGGTGCGGCAACGGCACCTTCGTGTTTGGCGAAGATGGTCTGGTACCGGTCGCGGTCTTCTGGTTGCACGGCCCTTTTGATAAACTTGGGCAGGGGCGTTTCACCCAGTTTGAAAAGAGTTTTCTTAAATTCGTCATAATCACCATCAAACAAGAATCTGAGTGTACGACCTCTTGAGGTAGTGTTATCAATTACCTCAGCAACAAGTGTTTCGTCATCATCTCCAAAATACAGCTTATTGCCGATCCTGATTTTCCGGGCCGGATCAACCAGCACATCCCACAATCGTTGTTCCCTGTTTAACTCACGCAGCAGAAATACTTCTATTTCCGCCCCTGTTTTTTCTTTGTTCCCGTAAAGCCGGGCCGGGAAAACCTTGGTGTTGTTTACAACAAATACATCACCCTCACCAAAATAATCAATGATGTCCCTGAAAATCTTGTGATGGATCTTTCCCGTGCTCCGGTCCACAACCATCAGCTTGGATTCATCACGCTTGTCGGCCGGATATTTCGCAATCAGGTCATCCGGTAAATTGTACTTATATTGTGAAAGTTTCATCTGTTTGTTAGTGAAGTCTATTTCGACATAAACCTAGAAAATACGATTACAAGAAAAAAAGGTTACAAAAAAACAAAATTTCTTTCAAATTCTTCAATACTTAATGCATCCTTTAACAAAAAATTACCAATTGCTGTTCGGGTAAGTCCTGACAAATAGGCACCCGAATTCAGGCTAACCCCAAGATCCCTTGCCAGGGCTCTGATATATGTACCTTTACTGCAGGTAACGCTGAACGCAACTGCAGGAATCTGGCATGAAATCAATGAAATATCATGTATGGTTATTTCCCGGGGCTGAAGTTCCAGGGTTTCTCCTTTTCGGGCCAGTTTGTAGGCACGGGTTCCATTCACAAACCTTGCTGAGAAATCAGGAGGCATCTGCATTTGTGTGCCGACAAAGCTGCTGAGTTTTTCCCGGACAAGGGTTTCATCGATATGATCGATGGGGAAAGTACGATCTACTGAAGTCTCCAAATCATATGAAGGAGTGGTAGCTCCAAGTTGAATTTTAACCTGGTATTCTTTGGGCTGTGCCTGATATTGATCGATATTCCGGGTCTCTTTTCCTGTGCATACGATCAGTAGGCCTGTAGCTAGCGGATCAAGTGTGCCGGCATGCCCAACCTTAATTTTTTTCAACTGCAACTGGTGTTTGAGTATGGCTTTAACCTTGTTCACCAGATCAAAGGAGGTCCAATAAAGAGGTTTGTTGAATAACAGCACCTTGCCGTTAAGCATCTCATCAGCTAAGGTGATTTGATTCATCTATTTAAGTAACAATATGTTATTCAGGCGCTTTGTGAATCTTTGGGTTTTTTCATTATTGCCCATATTTCAAAAGCAAAACCAAACAAAACCAGCAAAGGGGCAAGTGTTATCCGGCGAAAACTAAAAATCTCCTCACCGTTAAATACATTGGGATCATCTGATTTTCCACCAATCATGAGCAAATAGCCCACAATGATGATCACGAACCCGATTAGCAGTAATAGGTAATTTTCTTTACCGAGCGCAAATCCCGGATTTGATTCTTTCACGTCTGGTTTTTTTGCCATAGTGTTTGTGTTAAGTATATAAATTATCTGTTTTCATTTTAAGGTACTTATTCACCGAGAAGTAAGTGGAAATCAAGGCGATTAACAGTCCTGTGACCAGGATGAGACCGAAGACCATGCCCAGAATCTGCAGATCCTGGAAACTGAACAAACCTTCGAGCTGTTTTTCAATGATGTAAATAGCTGCCGAAAGCAAAACAATTGCAAATAGCGCAGCCACAAGGCCCTGGGATACACCTCTGATCAGGAACGGTCGCCTGATGATCCGGTGATGTGCACCAACCAGTTGCATGGTACGGATAATAAACCGTTTGGAATACACGGTAAGCCTTATGGTGTTGGAAATCAAAGTAACTGCAATGAAAAACAACAGGACGCTGAGAACCAGAATGGACATGCTGATCTTATTGATATTCATGTTAACAGCATAGATCAGGTCTTTCTGGTAGGATATGTCCGCCACCTGGGGATAGGCTAACCAGTCTTTTTGCAGTATGGCGAAGCTGTCGGGATTGGCATATTCGGCATGCAGTTTGACATCAATGGAAGAGGGCAGGGGGTTATATCCCAGGAATTCAACAAAATCATCGCCCAATTCCTTTTGGTATTCTTCGGCAGCTTTTTCCCGGGTAATATACCGGGTTTCTTTTACACATTCCTTGGCATCGAGCATTTTCTGGAGGCTGAAGATATCCACTTCACGGGCCTCGTCTTTCAGATACACTGAAATACCAATATTTTCCTTGACATAATTGGAAAGCTTACGGGCATTCAGTATTAAAATGCCGGCAATACCCAGCAGGAAAAGAACCAGGGTGATACTTACCACGGAAGTGAAGTAGGATGTGGTCAACCGACGCCTTATGGTATTGTCTTTTACCTGCATGAAAATCAATATATACCGGAGTTCTTCTGAAGAAAAATGTTAAACGAATTCGACCCATCCATAGGGATCCGGCTCGTCACCGTTTTGTATGGCTATAAGTTTGTTATACAGCCTGGTACATATTGGTCCCGGTTTGCCGTCTTTACAATACTCATAGATGATATTGGTATCCGGATCCACTATTTTGCGAATGGGTGTAATAACAGCTGCCGTACCACATTCACCCACTTCCTCAAATGAGGACAACTCTTCAAATGGCACCTGCCGGCGTTCTACAGTGAGCCCCATATCTTGGGCCAGCTGCTGAATACACATGTTGGTGATTGACGGGAGAATGGAATTTGACTTGGGGGTAATGTAGGTATTGTTTTTAATACCAAAGAAATTGGCCGGTCCGGCTTCATCAATATATTTCTTCTCCTTGGGATCCAGATAAAGCGAGGTGGAATAGCCCTTGTTATGGGCCAGTTCCAATGAGGCGAGGCTGGCGGCGTAATTCCCTCCAACTTTGAAACAACCCGTTCCCAAAGGTGCTGCCCGGTCATACCCACGGCATACCATCACATCAATGGGCTTGAAGCCATCTTTAAAATACGGACCAACCGGCGTAACAAAAACCATAAACAGGTATTCCTTAGCAGGTTTCACGCCCACCTCGGCACCTGAACCGATCAGGAGTGGCCTGATGTATAACGAAGCACCAAAACCATGAGGAGGTATGAATTGCTCATTCAATTTCACTGCTGTAAAAACTGCCTTTTTGAAGAGATCAACAGGAACAGTGGCCATTCTGATTCCTTCAGCCGTGTCATGCATTCGTTTGGCATTGGCGTCACTACGGAAAACCCTGATTTTACCGTCTTTACCCCTGAAAGCCTTCAGGCCTTCAAATGCTTCCTGTCCATAATGCAGGCTGGTAGCAGCCATATGCAGGTTGATGTATTCTGAAGATGTGATCTCAAGTTCGCCCCATTTACCATCACGATAATAACAACGTACATTGTAATCTGTCTTTACGTAGCCAAAAGGCATGTTCTTCCAGTCGAAATTTTCCATAGTGAGAATAATTCTGATTCAGCTTCAAAAATAGGTATTTCGTATGGAACAACAAATTGCCTGGTGTTTTATTACTGTAATTTTTATTCTTTTTTTACCTGATATTCAAAATAAAAAAATAATTTTATAGTTTAAAGAATAAAACCAGCATAAATGGAACACGATAAAAATTTGATCATGGTAACATGGGACTTTACCGAAAAGAACGTGTTTGCCATAGAACATGCTGTACAAATGTCATCCATGGTTAAGGGTGAAATTGCAGTGGTTCACATTGTTAAAAAAGATCAGGAAATTGACGAAGCCCAAAAGAAAATGGCTGAGGACGTCCGGAAAAGATTCCCCGATCCTTCGCTGAATTTCTCCTTTGTTGTTCGCAGCGGATCAATTTTTCACACCATTGGCGAGCTTGCAGCTGAGCTGAACGCCATTATGGTTGTTATGGGAACACACGGCATGATCGGTATGCAGAAATTTCTGGGAAGCTGGGCTCTTAAAGTGATTGCCAGTTCAAAAGCGCCTTTTTTTGTAGTTCAGGAGTCGCCTAAAAGCGAGGCTATGAAAAATGTTGTTCTCCCTATTAACTATAAAAGGGAGACCAAGGAATGTGTTTCGTGGACCAATTTCTTCTCCAAGAAATTCGGAACCAAATTCCACCTCTTCAGGGCCAAATATGTCGACAGTAATTTCAGGAAAGGACTTGATTCCAATATGTTTTTTATTACCAAGTACTTCGCCAGCAAGTCCGTTAATTTCGAAGCACATTTGGCCGCCGGTGAAGAAGATTTCGGAAAAGAAACCATTCAGTACGCAAAAAGTATTGATGCTGATGCCATTATGCTGATGACAACCCGCGACATCGGATTTACCGATTATGTAATGGGCGCTCAGGAACAATACATTATAGCTAACAGCGAAAGAATCCCGGTGATTTGCATTAATCCCAGGCCGGCTAAAAATATCGGAGGTTTCAGTGCCAGTGGTGGTTGATACAATGAACAGACAGCTGTTTCAAATATTTCAAAAACAAGGGTAATTCCTTGTTTTTGTTTTTTATAAAAAAAGAACGACCGAACAACGGATTTACATGAATAATCAGAAACCCCGACTGGTATTTGCTACCAATAATAAGCATAAATTTGACGAGATCAGGCAGGTCATCGGAAACAGCATTGATCTGCTAAGTCTCAGTGATGTTGATTTTTCAGAAGAGATACCTGAAGATAAAGACACGCTGGAAGGAAATGCAGCTCAAAAAGCAATGCACATTTTTAACCGGTTCGGATTGGATTGTTTTGCCGATGACACCGGTTTGGAAATAGAAGCACTTAATGGTGAGCCGGGTGTTTATTCGGCCCGGTACGCAGGGCCTTCCGGCTCTTTTGAAGAGAATATGAACCTGGTACTTCAAAGAATGAAAGGAATAAATAACAGGAAAGCACGATTCAGAACTGTGATTGCGCTTGTTGAAAATGGAAACATGTCTTTTTATAAAGGGGAAATACAGGGAATCATTACCTTAGAAAAACGCGGCGAAAAGGGATTCGGTTATGATCCGATTTTTATTCCCGATGGCTTTGATACTACTTTTGCTCAAATGACACTGGAAGAAAAGAACCGCATCTCGCACAGAGCAATAGCCATTGGGGCATTTGCACGTTATTTCCGGGAAAGGCAAGTTGAACAAGGTTAATTATCCTGCTGCTATGTTACATAACTTAAAAACTATATGCTGCCGGTTATTGATGGTTGTAATGCTATTGACTGTCAATGACTCTATGTATCCCCAAATACCATCAGGTGGCTGGCGCGACCATCTCCCATACAACGAAGGGTTGCGAATTGCCGAATACAACAACAGAATTTTTTGTGCAACAATGGCAGGCAGCCTGTTTTCCTATGATACAAGAGATAACAGCATTAAAAAACATTCCAAGGCCAATGGATTATCTGACGCTGTAGTTACCGCCATTGCAAGCTCCCGGGTTACAAACACGCTGATTGTAGGATATGCAAACGGAAATATCGACCTGATCCGCAATGATTCCGTGATTAACCTTCCGGACATCAAACGAAAGGCCATCATGGGAGCTAAAGGTATTAATAACATCTATTGTAAAGATCATTATGCTTACCTGGCCTGTGGGTTTGGTATCGTTTTGCTGGATCTGAACCGCCGTGAATTCAGCGACACCTATTTTTTCGGTGCGGGAGGCGCCCAGGTTTACGTTAATGATATCACTTCAAACAGTAATTATTTGTATGCTGCCACACGAAATGGCATTTACAAGGCCGACCTGAATCATCCCAACCTGCTTGATTTCAATGCCTGGCACCTCATGCTCACCCTTCCTGATCCCGATGCAGAGTATCGTTTCGTGGCATACCATAATAACCGGCTTTTTACCGTTTACCACGACCCCGATTCCCCCCAGGATGACATTGTTACTTTTGATGATTCAGGATGGGAGGTATGGCCAAAAAGCTATGCCGACAGGTTCGACTACCTCGGGGAACAAAACGGATTCCTGGTGCTTTCGTCCTTGCTGAAAACCAAAGTATATGATGTTCATGACGAAATAATCAGGGATAATACTACTTATTATGCCAAGCATGCCCTTTTTGATTCAGGGATGAACTTATGGTATGCTGATCCAAGTGTGGGCCTGGTCCGACTTGATGCTTCCGGAGGCGGGACGGTAATTGCACCCAACGGACCTCCGTCTAAAACTGTTGGTGATATAGAAATACTCTCCGGTCAGGTTTGGATTGGTTGTGGAACTATGGAGTCGAAGAATGCAGGATACGGAGCCAGTTCTTTCATCAATGAGCAATGGACCTGGTATAACAGGAACAACATTCCCGAGATGCTGAACTTTAAAAATGTCTCCGAAATCTCCATTGATCCTGCAAATCCCGGGCACATACTTGGTGGATCATATGGTTACGGGGTTGTGGAATTTCTGAACGGAGAACTGGTTGATATTGTAGATCATGAAGATGGCATCTTCGTTCATGTTACAGGATATGAAAATGATCCGGAATACATTCGCATTACCGGTGTGGATATTGACAGGCAGGGCAACATGTATGCTTCTGCCTCAAACAGCGAGGTTGGCCTGTATAAGAAAAAACCCGGCGAAAACTGGAAGGCTTTGGAAATTGATTATGACGACTTCGGTTTAAGGATTAATGTAGGACCGATTCTTGTCAGGGATGCAGGCCAGATCTGGCTGCTTATTGAGGAAGCTCAAGGTATACTGGTTGTTGAAGAGGAGAACGACGGATCATCCCGGGAACGCTTTTTTGCTGTGCGAAACAAAAACGGGAGTCAACCCAGCCCTGTCTATTCCATTGCCGAGGATAAGGACGGATACATCTGGGTGGGTACGGGCAGCGGCCCGATCGTGTATTTCAACCCATCGGAAATATTTGATGAGGGAACGGTATTGGGCTACCAGCCTATGATTTCAAGAAATGACGGGACAAATTTAGTAGATCCGCTGCTGGAAACCGAAAAGATCAACGATATTGCTGTGGATGGTGCCAACCGGAAATGGTTTGCCACGGAAAAATCAGGTGCTTTCCTTGTATCACCCGACGGGAAAAAGGAAATTCTTCACTTTACCGAAGCTAACAGTCCGTTGCTTTCCAATAATGTGCTTACGCTGGCAGTGAATGATGTAACCGGTGAAGTTTTCTTCGGCACCGATAAAGGAATTGTCTCGTACCGGGGAAGTGCCACCGAAGGAAGTGATGATTTCAATGAGGTGCATGTTTTTCCCAATCCGGTCAGGGAGACCTACCAGGGAGACATTACGGTTACAGGCCTGGTTGGCAATGTGAACGTTAAAATAACCGACATTACCGGGAATCTTGTATTTGAAACCACGGCGTTGGGCGGACAGGCCCTGTGGAACGGAAATAATTTCAGGGGAGACAGGGTACAGACCGGTGTATATCTTGTGTTTTGCACAAACGAAGACGGATCAAAGACACATGTCGCCAAGCTTTTATTTATTCACTGATATCACAAAGGATCAATGCTCCACAAAACCAGGGCAATTGTTCTGCATTATATTAAATTCGGCGAGTCCAGCCTGATCGTAACCTGCTATACCGAGCAATTCGGACGCATTACCTGCATGGTGAACGGCGCAAGAGCCAAAAAATCAAAGACTCCGGCAACCCTTTTTCAACCTTTGTGCCTGCTGGAAATTGATATGTACTATAAACCCGGTAAGGAAATTCAAAGGTTGAAGGACGCCTGGTGCCCGCAACATTACACTTCCATACCCTTTAACACCACCAAAAGCACTATTGCATTATTTCTGGCCGAAGTGTTGTTTCTGTCGCTCAAAGAGGAAGACAGCAACCCCAAACTTTTTTCCTTCCTGTTTCATGCTTTTCAGCTTCTTGATGCCAAAGATGCAGGAGTGGCCAATTTTCACCTGTGGTTTTTGCTGCATCTGAGCCGGCATCTGGGGATATCAGTTAAAGACCATGCTGAGGGCAGCGACCTTCCGTCTTTGTTTGAAAGCCGGTTGTTTGCAAATCTTTCAACGGATGCCCGGAACGCTTTACTGGTTTTTCTGAACAATCCCCAGGGTACGCCCGATTCAGTTACACTCGCGCATACTGGCAGGACGGAACTGCTGGAAGAAATAATCAGGTATTATGCCGGCCATATTGACGGTTTTTCCAGAATGAAGTCGTATGCAGTGCTCAGGGAAATATTTAAGTAGTAGCAGCAAAACAGTTGTAGATGAAAATAATAAAGAATTTTATTCTATAGAATGGAAATGAATTTGAAAGAGTACAAGTGGCTCGATATGGCCAAACGAATGCAGGCACTGGCACAGGCAGGACTTACCTATTCCGATAACAAGTATGATATTGACCGTTACCAGCAGATGAGGCAGTTGAGCATGGAGATTATGCATGATTTCACGGGAATGGACATGCAGACGTTATCTGATGTGTTTGCCTCCGAGAAGGGATACCAGACACCCAAAGTAGATGTCAGGGGTGTTGTTTTCAGGGACGACAAAATTCTGATGGTCAGGGAGACCATTGACGGGGGTTGGTCGGTTCCCGGCGGATGGGCAGATGTGGGACTAACGCCATTTGAAGTGGCCCGTAAGGAAGTATTTGAAGAGGCCGGGTTGATCGTATCTCCGGTTCGGTTGCTGGCTGTTTTGGATAAAAAATGCCACAACCACCCACCCGACCTGTATCATATTTACAAGATTTTTGTGCTGTGTGAGGAAACAGGGGGCACCTTACAGGGTGGCATGGAAACAAGTGAAACGGGCTTCTTCAGTAGCCACAACCTGCCCCCCCTGTCCATGCCCAGAATCACCGAAGAGCAGATCAGGCTGATGTTTGAGTATAAAAACAATCCGGAGAAACCTGCCGTTTGTGACTAGTATTCGCCCCAGCTTTTAATAGTGATTTCATCAATGGAAATTTTACAAAGAGCCGTGAGAAAAGCACTGGCAAGTCGTGCATTCGTAATCAGCGGTATGTTAAAATCCACGGCACTTCTGCGGATGAGGTAGTCATTGCTGAGTTCGGTTTTTGAGAGATCCTTGGGAATATTAATCACCAGGTCGATCATCTTGTTTTTAAGGTAATCCAGCGTATTGGGCTTTTTATCCTCGTCGGGCCAGTGGAGCGTGGTACAGGGTATGCCGTTCATTTCGAGAAACTGTGCCGTTCCCCTGGTAGCGAAAAGATTGTAGCCTTTCTCTGACATCAATTTGCAGCTGTTGACCAGTTCCACCTTGGAACGCATTGGTCCGGTTGATAACAGTATGTTTTTCTTGGGATAAGAATATCCAACCGAAAGCATTGATTTAAGAATGGCGTCGTAGAAATTCTCGCCGATGCAGCCAACTTCACCTGTTGAAGCCATGTCCACACCCAAAATAGGATCTGCTTTGAGCAGGCGGGAAAAAGAAAACTGGGGCGCCTTAACACCGATACAATCCAGGTCAAATGCCGATTTGGATGGCTTTTCAATCTTTCTGCCCAGAATCGACTGCGTAGCCAGTTCGATGAAATTAACTTTAAGCACTTTGGAAACGAAGGGAAAGCTGCGTGAAGCTCTGAGATTGCATTCAATCACTTTAATGTGGTTATCCTTGGCCAGAAACTGGATGTTAAAAGGTCCCGAAATATGCAATTCCTCTGCAATTTTCCTGGCAATACGCTTGATACGGCGCATGGTTTCGAAATAGATCTTCTGTGCCGGAAAAACGATGGTGGCGTCTCCGGAATGAACGCCGGCAAATTCAACATGTTCGCTGATGGCATAGGCGATCAATTCACCGTTCTGCGCCACGGCATCCAGTTCAATTTCCTTGGCCTGCTCAATAAACTCAGATACCACTACCGGGTATTGTTTTGAAACCTTGGCCGCCAGGCTGAGGTAGTGTTCCATTTCTTCCCTGTTGGAAACCACGTTCATGGCAGCACCCGAAAGCACGTAGGAGGGGCGTATCAACACCGGAAAGCCGACTTCATCAACAAATTCAGAGATTTCCCCGATACTGGTGAGTTCTTTCCACCTGGGCTGATCAATCTTCAACCTGTCGCACAGCATGGAAAACTTATGGCGGTTCTCGGCATTGTCAATGGAAAGGGGAGAGGTACCCAGAATATTCACATGCTGGTCGTGAAGCCTCATGGCCAGGTTGTTCGGAATTTGACCGCCCATGGATAGAATGACGCCATGAGGATTTTCCAGTTCAATAATGTCCATTACCCTTTCAAACGACAATTCATCAAAGTATAGCCGGTCACATACATCATAATCCGTACTAACCGTTTCGGGGTTGTAATTGATCATCACCGACCGGTAACCTTCCTTATTGATGGCATACAGCGCGTTCACCGAGCACCAGTCGAATTCCACACTGCTGCCGATGCGGTATGCACCTGATCCAAGAACTATAACCGATTTATGATCACCTTTATATTGTACATCATTTGATGTTCCGCTATAAGTAAGGTAGAGGTAATTGGTCATGGCGGGGTATTCGGCAGCCAGCGTGTCTATTTGCTTTACAACAGGCAGTATGCCGTTTTTCTTTCTCAGTTCCCGCACTTCCAAAAGGCCTTCCTGCATGTGTTCCTGCATGTTCTTCAGCACGGCACGGGCAATCTGAAAATCTGAAAATCCTTTTACCTTGGCCGATTTCAGCAGTTCAACAGGGAGTTCGGTTAATGAGTTGTATTGTTCGAGTTCGAGGTTGAGTGTGAAAATATTTTTGAGCTTATGTAAAAACCAGAGATCAATGCGGGTAAGTTCATGAATTCTTTCCACCGAAAGTCCTTTGGAAAGAGCATCAGCTATAACAAATATGCGCATATCGGTTGGTTCGCTCAGCTCTTTTTCAACCTGTTCAAATTCCAGGTCCCTGTTGCCGATAAAACCATGCATGCCCTGCCCGATCATTCGAAGTCCTTTCTGAATGGCTTCTTCAAATGTGCGGCCTATGGCCATTACTTCCCCCACACTTTTCATGCTGCTCCCTATTTGTTTGGAGACGCCGATGAATTTGTTCAGATCCCAGCGGGGGATTTTACATACAATGTAGTCCAGAGCAGGTTCGAAAAACGCGGAAGTGGTTTTGGTAATGGAATTTTTGATCTCATGCAGTCCGTATCCCAGCGAGAGTTTTGCGGCCACAAAAGCCAACGGATACCCGGTGGCCTTGGAAGCCAAAGCGCTGGAGCGGGATAAACGGGCATTTACTTCGATAACCCGGTAATCTTCGGAATTCGGATCCAGGGCATACTGAATGTTGCATTCCCCTACAATTCCGATATGCCTGATAATTTTTATGGCCAACTGCCTGAGAATATGGTATTCCGAATTGGTAAGCGTTTGTGAAGGAGCCACCACAATGCTTTCACCGGTATGTATACCAAGCGGATCAAAGTTTTCCATGTTACATACGGTGATGCAGTTGTCGTAACAATCTCTTACCACCTCATATTCAACTTCTTTCCAACCTTTCAGCGACTTTTCAACCAGAATCTGAGGGGCATAAGAAAAGGCCTTTTCGGCCATTTTTCTCAATTCATCCTCATTATTGCAAAAGCCGCTTCCCTGGCCACCCAGCGTGTAGGCGGCCCGGATAATAACGGGGTACCCGAGCTCCGTGGCTGCTTCAACAGCCTTGTCGGTTTGTGTTACCGCGAAACTCTGGATGGTTTTTACCTGAATTTCGTCGAGCTTTTTGATAAACAAATCACGGTCTTCAGTGTCCATGATGGCCTGAACAGGAGTTCCCAAAACACGTACCTGGTATTTTTCCAATACACCGTTTTTATACAGCGCAATACCACAGTTGAGGGCAGTCTGACCACCAAAGGCAAGCAGAATCCCGTCGGGCTTTTCCCTGGCAATCACTTTTTCCACGAAATAGGGAGTAACCGGAAGGAAGTAAATGGTGTCTGCTATTCCCTCGGATGTTTGCACAGTGGCAATGTTCGGGTTGATCAGCACAGTCTTTATTCCTTCTTCCCGCAAGGCTTTCAGAGCCTGGGAGCCCGAATAGTCGAATTCCCCTGCTTCTCCGATCTTCAGTGCTCCCGAACCCAGCACGAT
Organism: Bacteroidales bacterium; assembly: GCA_046481675.1. Lineage (GTDB taxonomy): Bacteria > Bacteroidota > Bacteroidia > Bacteroidales > UBA10428 > UBA5072. The sequence goes on from JAWOJJ010000134.1 coordinate 27,095, forward strand.
AACTTTGGTAATTGATTTGTCCATCCTGTAAAAAGCTGCAAAAAATAATCCTATATTTGGCGCAAAAGTACAAATATTTTTAAATTCTACTTGCATATTAATAATATAATGCATACATTTGCAACACCAATGAATATATATACATCATGGGAAACAGAACAGAAAGGCTTCTAGCTATCCGCAACATCATTTCTTCACAAAAGGTATCCAGCCAGGAAGAACTGCTCGAACTGCTCGAGAAAAAAGGGTTGAATTATACACAAGCCACCCTTTCAAGAGATCTCAAATTCCTTAAAGTGAACAAAATCTCTGATATTGAAAGAGGCTATATTTACGAGCTTCCCGACCAGCATCACATACCCGGGCAGGAATTGGCTGAAAGTTATGCAGCACAAGGATTTGTGTCGATTCAGTTTGCCAACAAACTGGGTATTATCCGCACACTTCCCGGTTATGCTCCCAGCATTGCATCCCTCATCGACAAATTCAATGCCTTTGAAATTGTAGGCACCCTGGCCGGAGATGATACCATTCTGATCATACCCCATGACAATGTGACTGAAAAAGACGTGATCAATACCCTGATTATTATTATACCTGAATTGAAAAATAAGATTAAGTAAACGAACATGAAGAAAGAGAAGGTAGTGCTGGCCTACAGCGGCGGATTGGACACATCAGTTATACTGAAATGGCTTATTGACAGAGGATATGAGGTGATTGCTTACATTGCTGACGTGGGGCAGGACGATGATTTTGCAGAAGTAGAAAAGAAAGCATTAAAAATAGGGGCATCCAAGGTTTATATCAAAAATCTTCAGAAGGAGTTTGTTACCGACTATATTTTTCCGGCCCTTAAAGCCAATGCCATTTATGAGAACCGCTACCTGTTAGGCACTGCCCTGGCACGCCCCATTATTGCAAAATATCATATTGAAATTGCCGAACAGGAGAAAGCACAGTATGTTTCCCATGGCGCCACAGGTAAAGGCAATGACCAGGTGCGTTTTGAGCTGGCCTACTATGCCCTGAATCCCAAAATTAAAGTGCTGGCACCCTGGAAGATGCAGGAATTTCTGGATCAGTTCAAAGGCAGAACAGATATGCTGAATTATGCCAAAGAGAAAGGAATTCCGGTTAAAGCCACTGTGAAAAAGCCTTACAGCGAGGATGACAACCTGATGCATATCAGTCACGAGGCAGGAATCCTCGAAGATCCTGCTTATAAGCCCGAGAAAGACATGCTGACCAAAATAGTTCCCCCGCAACTGGCTCCCGATAAGGAGACGCATCTTGAAATTCATTTCAAAGACGGCATTCCGGTTAAGGTGGTCAACAAAGAAAGCAAGATCAGTGTTACCGAACCCCTGAAACTTTTTACTTACCTGAATCAGGTTGGCGGTGAAAACGGTATTGGCTTACTCGATATGGTAGAGAATCGTTTTGTCGGCATCAAATCAAGGGGAGTTTATGAAACTCCTGCCGGAACCATCCTGCTCCAGGCTCATATGGATATTGAAGGAATTGCCATGGATCGTGAAGTAATGCGGCTGCGCAATATGCTTTCGCCGGTATTTGCTGAGATAGTTTATAACGGTTTCTGGTTCAGTCCCGAAATGGAATTTCTGAGAGCAGCCATCGATAAAAGCCAGGAGTTGATCACAGGCGTTGTTTTCCTTACACTGTATAAAGGCAACGTAATCATTGACGGACGCACTTCGCCCAGCTCGCTGTATGATAAGGAATTGTCGAGTATGGACATTGATGGCGGATTTGACCAGAAAGACAGTGCAGGCTTTATCAAGATCAATGCCATCAGGTTAATGGCACATCATGCCATTACCAAACGCAAGAGGAAATCATCCTGATTTTAACTGCAAGAATCACATAGAGATAAAAGTTAACTTCGGGATGGTGGTTCCGAAAGATGATATACTATTGCCATGAAACTTTGGGACAAAAATATTCAAACTGACCGGTTGATCGAGCAATTCACCATCGGGAAAGACCGTGAACTCGACCTGCTGCTGGCCCGGTATGACATACTCGGATCACTGGCTCATATTGCCATGCTCGAAAGTATCGGCCTGATCGGTAAAGATGAGCTTCAGGTGCTTACCAAAGAACTGCTGGCCATATACTGCGATGCAGAACAGGGCTCCTTTGTTATTGAAGACGGGGTGGAGGATGTTCATTCCCAGGTGGAGCTCATGCTTACCCGCCGGATTGGCGACACCGGGAAAAAGATTCATGCAGCACGTTCCCGGAACGACCAGGTGCTGCTTGACATCAAGTTGTTCATCCGCGACGAAATTCAACAGGTTGTCGGAGAGGTCAACACCCTTTTCAAACTGCTTCTTTCTCAAAGTGAGCAGTACCGGCATATACTGATCCCCGGGTACACACACCTGCAGGTGGCTATGCCTTCCTCTTTCGGACTCTGGTTTGGTGCCTATGCTGAGAACCTGGTTGATGATATGCTCATGATGCAGGCTGCTTACCACGTAAGCGACCAGAACCCCCTCGGATCAGCTGCCGGATACGGATCTTCATTTCCCATTAACCGGAAAATGACCACCGAATTGCTGGGTTTCGGCAACCTGAATTATAACGTAATCAATGCACAGATGAGCCGTGGCAAAACCGAACGGGTATGCTCTTTCGCCCTGGCCTCGCTGGCCGGCACACTTTCTAAAATGGCCGGTGATATTTGCCTGTTTGCAAGTCAGAACTTCGGCTTTCTCAAACTTCCCGATGAGCTGACCACCGGATCAAGCATCATGCCACACAAGAAGAATCCCGATGTATTTGAGCTGATCAGGGCCAAATGCAATAAAATTCAGGCTCTTCCCGGAGAAATTGACCACATCTGGAATAACCTGCCTTCAGGGTACTTCAGGGATATGCAAATCATCAAGGAATCCTTTCTCCCGGTTTTCTCTGAGATGCATTCATGCATCGACATGGCTTCTTATGCTGTTGCCAGGATCACACCCGTTGAGGACATCCTTACTGACAGCCGCTATCAGCATATTTTTTCGGTTGAGACGGTTAATAAGCTGGTAATGAGCGGCCTTCCTTTCAGGGAAGCCTACCGCAAGGTTGCCCTGCAAATCCAGGAAGGCGCCTACCAACCGGACAGGCAAGTGGTTCACACACACGAAGGAAGTCTGGGCAATTTATGCAATACCGAAATTGCCGCTAAAATGGAACAGGTCCTGGGCATGTTTCACTTCGAAAAGAAGGAAAAGGCATACCGGGATCTTTTAAAAAGAAATGATGGGAAATAAGAAAACCATAGTCATCCGGGTGGAAATATCCACTTTGCTGGGTCCCAACGGTAAAATCAACCCCAAAAAGATGGATCGCCTGGCCATGGTGATTACCAATTTGCACAACAGCGGAAAGCAAGTACTTGTGGTTTCTTCCGGAGCCATTGTGCTTGGCGCTGAAAAACTGAAACTGCATAACCTGCCCGACAATCTGGTTGATCTTCAGGCCACGGCCGCTGTAGGGCAAGCCGAACTGATCCGTTGTTACCAAAGATACTTCGACGACTACAACCAGATCATCGCCCAGGTGCTGCTTACCAGCGATATCATCGAATACCCGCAACGTGTTGAAAATACCCGGAACACCTTCACTACCTTGCTGGATATGAGCATAATTCCCATTATCAACGAGAACGACCCGATATCTACTTCAGACATAGAATATGACGACAATTACCCCCTTGCGCGGATTGTTGCCGGAATAGCACGAGCTGAATTCATTGTCATCAAAATGGACCTCAACGGGAAATACCTGATTGTTCCCGCTGGCAATTATACGGCCCAGGTGGTGGATGGGGAAACAGAGCTTCAGGAAAAAATTGATTCCTTCTGTGAGCTTTCCGCAACGGGTGAAACCAGCGGAAATATGAATTTTCCGGCTTCTATCGGAGATATTGTTTTTAACAACTGAATAAAACAGTCAAACACGTTATCATGAATTACAGGGAGGTACTTAAATACAAACGCAGGATCGTGGTTAAGATTGGTACGTCGTCGCTGTCCTACGCCAACGGACGGATGAATTTCCACAGCATCGCGAAACTGGCCTACGTGTTGAGCGCAATTCGCAGACAGGGAACCCAGGTTATCCTGGTTTCTTCGGGTGCCATCGGGGTGGGGGCTGGAAGACTGGGATTGACCAAAAAACCACAGGAACTTGCCAGGAAACAGGCATTGGCTGCTGTTGGACAGGCCGAACTGATGAAGATTTATCAAAAGTTTTTTGAAGAATACAATCAGATTGTTGCACAGGTGCTGCTTACCAAGGATGTGGTGGATATTCCCACCCGAAATCAGCATGCCCAAAGTACACTGATCAAACTGCTTGAAAAAGACATCATTCCCATTATCAATGAGAACGATACCATTGCCACCAATGAAATTGAATTCGGAGATAACGACACACTTTCAGCGATAGTGGCCTCACTGGTTGAAGCCGATCTGCTTGTGATGCTTTCGGATATTGACGGTCTGTACAATGTTGATCCCAGGTCTGATACGCACGCCAAAATGATTCATTCGGTTCTTGAAATAACCCCTGAATTGGAACAGCTGGCCTCCGGGGCAGGGTCTTCATTCAGCACAGGCGGTATGATCACCAAGATCTCCGCTGCCAAAATATGCCTGAGGCAGGGAATCGACTGCCTCATTACCAGTGGTTCTGACCCGGCCATCCTGTTTGACATACTCACAGGTAAGGAAGTAGGTACCCATTTTGTTGCACAAAAAGAAAACTCAACCCATCATGCCTGATTTGAAAGAGACATTAACACATATGGCCGGTAAGGTGAAGCTGGCTTCACGTGAACTTGCCAAAGCCAACACGGCTTTGAAGAACAAAGCCCTGAAATGCATTGCCGAAGAAATAGATGCCAACAGAAAGGCCATTTTTGCAGAAAACCGGAAAGATGTATTGGCTGGCCAGGAAAAGGGTCTGTCGGGGGCTTTCATTGACAGGCTCACCCTGAATGATAAGCGGATTGACGGTCTGATCGGTGTGCTTCATGATGTGATCAACCTGAAAGATCCGGTGGGGGAGATATTCAATATGAACGCGCTTCCAAACGGATTAAAGGTAGGTCAGATGAGGGTGCCCATTGGTGTGATCGCCATTATTTATGAATCACGGCCCAATGTGTGCATTGAAGTAGCAGCCCTTACCATAAAATCTGGTAACGGCGTTATCCTGCGCGGCGGATCCGATGCCATTCATTCGAGCCTGATCCTTGCAAAGCTGATCAGAAACGGGTTGGAAAAAGCCGGACTTCCGGAAGATGCCGTGGCCATGATCGACAATACAAACCGGGAATCAGTGCTTGAGCTGGTTAAACTAAAAGACTTTATAGATGTTATTATACCCAGAGGTGGACTTCAACTGATCCGGCTTGTTGAGGAAAACTCCATAATTCCTGTAATCCGTCACGACATGGGTATCTGCCATACCTATGTAGACGAAATGGCCAATCTGGATATGGCAAAAGAAATATGTTATAATGCCAAAGTTCAGCGTCCGGGTGTTTGCAATACCATGGAAACCCTTCTTGTTCATAAAAAAGTGGCTGAGGAGTTTTTGCCATTAATGAAAAAGGCTTATGACCAGGCAGGCGTCCAACTGAAGGGTTGTGCAAAAACCCGGAAGATCCTTCCGGCAGCAGAAGAAGCCACGGAAGAAGACTGGCGTACCGAGTACCTGGATCTGATACTTTCTGTTAAAGTTGTGGATAATCTCGACGAAGCCATTGACCACATTAATAATTACAGTTCGCATCACTCCGATGCCATTGTTACCGACAGCTATGAAAAAGGCATGCGCTTCATCAACGAAGTTGATTCGGCTGCCTGCTTCATCAATGCATCCACCCGTTTCAGCGACGGTAATGAATTCGGACTGGGCGCCGAAATGGGAATCAGCAATCAGAAACTTCATGTAAGAGGGCCTATGGGGCTTAAAGACCTCATGGCTCCGAAATACATCATTTTTGGAAACGGCCAGGTGAGAACCTGACCTCAATTAATTATTAACCGTAAATCTAATTTACCATGCAACCACTCAATGAATTAATGCAAAGACTTGAGGAGCTGACAGTCAAAGCTTCACAAATCGACAAGGGGCTCTTTGAAACCTACAATGTCAAAAGAGGACTCCGAAACCAGGATGGCTCCGGCGTACTGGTTGGACTTACCAATATCGGCGATGTGGTTGGGTATGAAAAAAAGGAGAACCAGATTGTTCCCTGTGACGGAAGGCTTTTCTACAGGGGAATCAGCGTGGAGGATCTGGTGCATGGATTTCAGAAGGATAACAGGCATGGCTTTGATGAAACTGTATACCTGTTGCTCACAGGCCGGCTTCCTTCAAAAGACGACCTGGAACTTTTCACTTCCTATATGGCCGGTCACCGAGATCTGCCAAACGCCTTTGTTAATCTCATCCTTTCGTTCCGGGGCAAAAACATCATGAACATGCTGACCCGGTCGGTACTGGTAATGTACACGCAAGACGATGAAGCAGAAAACTATTCACACATCAACCTGCTGAAGCAATCACTGAACCTCATCGCCAAATTTCCGGTAATTGCAGCCTATGTGTATTTCGGATTCCGCCATACCTATCAACGAAAATCACTTATATTCCGCCATCCGGATCCTTCACTGAGCACGGCCGAGAATTTTCTGTACATGCTCAAGGGTGATAAATACAGCCGGCTGGAAGCCGATATTCTTGACCTGGCACTTGTGCTGCATGCCGAGCACGGTGGCGGTAATAACTCAACCTTTGCCACCCGCGTAATCAGTTCAGCCGGAACCGACACCTATTCGGCCGTATCTGCCGGACTGGGGTCACTGAAAGGATTCCTGCACGGAGGGGCCAATCTTCAGGTGGAGGAGATGATGAAAGACATCAAGAAAAATGTGAAGGACTGGAATAACAAAAAAGAAGTCCTGGAATACCTCGGGAAAATACTCAAGGGAGAAGCAGGTGACGGCTCAGGAAAGATTTACGGAATCGGGCATGCCATCTATACACTTTCAGACCCCAGGGCTATACTGTTGAAGGATAAAGCACGGGAGCTGGCCGGTTCCAAAGGAAAAACCGACGAATACCTGCTTTATGAAACCATTGAAGAACTGGCACCAGAAGCGTTTGCAAGCTTCAAGGGGGAAAATTCCAAGGTGATCAGCGCAAATGTCGACTTCTATTCCGGTTTCGTCTACAAATGTATCGACATTCCCAAGGAACTGTTTACACCCATTTTTGCCATGGCCCGTATGGCCGGCTGGTGTGCACACCGCCTCGAAGAAGTGACCTTTGCTTCCCGAAGGATCATCAGACCTGCTTATAAAAACGTATTTGGCCGGTTGGATTATGAACCTATTGAAGAAAGACAGTAATATTCTGATTGGCCCTATTAAAATTGGGGTAATGTTTGATAAAATACATTTTATTTATAAATTTGCCTCAAATATTTCAGAGTATGACAACAATATTCAATATTATTAATAATAAAAAACTTCAACATTGTTGAGGATGGTATACTAATGTAGTTTCAAAAGGCCATTCTCAATAAAGGGGATGGCCTTTTTCAGTTGGATTATTTAACACAAACATATATGACGAGTTACGGATTGCCAAACAAGAAAGGATTGTATGATCCTTCCCAGGAACATGACAGCTGCGGGATTGGATTTGTAGCACAAATCAGGGGTATTAAATCTCATGAAATCATCCACCGCGGACTGGAAGTATTGGAGAATATGTCGCATCGTGGTGCCGAAAGTGCAGATAACGTGACCGGAGATGGCGCAGGGATACTGATTCAGCTGCCTCATAGTTTCTTCCTTGCCAAAGGAATCAAGGTTCCGGCCGAAGGTAAGTACGGCGCAGGAATGGTATTTTTTCCAAAGGACGTAAAAGAGAGACAGGAATGTGAAAAGATCCTGGTGGATACCGTTACCTCTGAAGGTCTGTGTGTGATCGGTTTCCGTGATGTTCCGGTTGACAGTGAAATACTGGGAGAAATCTCCAGGGCTTCGGAACCCTTTATGCGTCAGATTTTTGTTTCGGGCGACTTTGAACCGGATGAACTGGAACGGAAGTTGTATATCGCCCGCAAACAGGCGGAGAATCGTGTCCGTAGTTCAGCCATCCGGAATAAGGAAGCCTTTTATCTGACCAGTTTGTCATCAAAAGTTATGATTTACAAAGGGCTGTTTACATCCCAGCAGCTGCGTCAGTATTTTACTGATCTCCGCGATCAGAAACTGGAAAGTGCCATTGCCCTTATACATTCACGATTTTCAACCAATACCTTTCCCACCTGGGACCTGGCACAACCGTTCCGTTTCCTGGGCCATAACGGAGAAATCAACACCATCAAGGGTAACCGGATGTGGATGAATGCCCGTGAAGCCCTTATGAAAACAGGGGTTCTGGGTGAAGACCTGAAAAAGATTTTCCCGGTTATTGAACCCGATAAAAGTGATTCGGCGTCACTCGATAACGTGCTGGAATTCATGGTACTTACCGGAAAATCGCTGCCTCACGCCCTGAGCATGCTGATCCCTGAATCGTGGAACGATAAAAATCCGATTCCCGAAAGTCTTAAAGCCTTTTATGAGTACCATTCCACCATTATGGAACCCTGGGATGGCCCGGCATCAATCGTTTTCAGCGACGGGCGATATATTGGCGGCACACTTGACCGGAACGGACTCCGGCCCTCAAGGTATATCATCACCAAAGATGATCTGATTGTAATGGGTTCTGAGGTTGGCGTTCAGCATTTTGCTCCCGGCCAGATCAAGGAAAAGGGCCGGTTGAAACCGGGGAAAATCCTGCTGGTTGACACCCGGTTTGGCATCATTGTCCCCGATGATGAATTAAAAAGGCAACTCACCGAAAGAAATCCCTATTCAAACTGGCTGAAGGAAAACCGCATTGAACTTTCAGACATTAAGGTTAAAGAGCGGATTCCCACAACACTGGGTGAGCTGCACAATACCTACATGAAGGTTTTCGGTTACAACAAGGAAGACCTGGAAGTGCTTATCAGGCCCATGGCGGTTGACGGCCAGGAACCGGTAAGTTCAATGGGAAATGATACCCCGCTTGCAGTGATGTCTGATAAACCTCAACGTTTGTTCAATTATTTCAGACAGCATTTTGCGCAGGTAACCAATCCGCCCATTGACCCGATAAGGGAAGGCCTGGTCATGTCGCTAACCAATTATATCGGATCTGTTTCCCGGAATTTGCTGATTGAATCACCTTCACATTGCAAGCTGATCAAATTCCGAAGTCCCATTGTTACCAATACCGACCTGGGCAAGATCAAGAACCTGGATCAGGAACAATTTTCACATGTTGTGCTGCCCATGCTTTTTGCGGCTGATTCGGACACCCCGGGGGATACACTCCAAAAGGCAATTGAAGAATTGTGCAAAAAAGCTGAAGATGCCGTTGACCAGGGAAAAAACTTCATCATTCTTTCAGACCGCAACATCAGTGAACCACTTGCTCCCATACCTTCACTGCTTGCAGTGTCGGCAGTGCACCACCATCTGATCAATACGCAAAAGAGAATGCAGATTGGCCTTATTGTGGAAACGGCCGAACCCAGGGAGGTGAATCATTTTGCGCTGCTTTTTGCTTTTGGTGCCAGTGTGGTCAACCCTTACTTTGCCTTTGCCATTATTGAAAAATTATGCGAAACCGGCCAGATCAAAGAAGATTATGTAACCGCCCGGGAACATTATATTAAGGCAATCGACAAGGGTTTGCTGAAGGTCATGTCAAAAATGGGCATATCCACGCTGCGTAGTTATCATGGCGCCCAGATATTTGAAGCAATAGGGTTGGCAAAGGAAGTGGCTCATACCTATTTCACCGGGACCGATTCCCGGATCGGAGGCATCGGTTTGAATGAAATTGCACAGGAAGCCTTGATGCAGCACAGGATGGCCTTCTCTCCAGGCAATCACGACAGCCTTGTTCCCGCCACCCAAGGGGTTTACCATTACCGGAAGAACGGTGAACAGCATGCCTGGAACCCGGAAACCATCGGGTTGCTGCAATGGGCTACGCGAACCAATGATTATGCCAAGTTTAAGGAATTCACTTCCATGGTGGATGAGCAAAACCGCAAACCCTTGTTTATCAGAGGTTGTATTAATCTGAAAAAAGGCAACCCGGTTCCTTTGGATGAGGTTGAACCTGTGGAATCGATCATGAAACGGTTTGTTACCGGCGCCATGTCATTTGGTTCTATCAGCAAGGAAGCTCATGAGGCAATGGCAATTGCCATGAACGCCATTGGCGGTCGCAGCAATACAGGTGAGGGCGGTGAGGATGCCGAAAGGTTCCGCCCGCGTCCCGATGGTACATATGCCCGCAGTGCTATTAAACAGGTAGCTTCCGGACGATTTGGAGTGACCACCAATTACCTGATCAATGCCGACGAAATACAGATTAAGGTGGCACAGGGTGCCAAGCCTGGTGAAGGAGGGCAGCTTCCGGGGCATAAAATCGATTCCATTATTGCCCGGCTCCGGCATTCCACTCCCGGGATCACGCTGATCTCCCCACCGCCGCATCATGATATCTATTCCATTGAAGACCTGGCCCAGCTGATTTTCGATTTGAAATGCACGAATCCGCGTGCCCGCATCACCGTTAAACTGGTTTCTGAAAAGGGAGTAGGGACCATTGCCGCCGGTGTGGCAAAAGCACATGCCGATGGCATTACCATCAGCGGTTGCGAAGGCGGCACAGGTGCCAGTCCCGCCAGTTCAATAAAACATGCCGGCCTGCCTATGGAATTGGGTATTGCTGAAGTTCAGCAAACACTGGTTATCAATAACCTCCGCGACAGGGTGGTGCTTCAAACAGACGGGCAATTGAAAACCGGAAAAGATGTGGTTTATGCCGGTTTGCTAGGAGCTGAAGAATTCGGATTTGCTACCGGTTCGCTCATTGTCCTCGGATGCATCATGATGCGCAAGTGCCATTTGAATACCTGTCCCGTTGGTGTAGCCACCCAGGACCCCGAAATGCGCAAACGCTTCACGGGAAAATCAGAATTCCTGATCAATTATTTCAGATTCGTGGCTACTGAGGTTCGAGAGATCATGGCAGAGATGGGATTCAGAAAATTTGAAGAGTTGGTTGGACGGGTTGATCTCATTGAACAGCGCAATGACCTGAACCATTGGAAAGCTTCCAGACTCGATTTATCTGCTATTTTACACCGGCCGGCTGAAGCAGAAAAATATGCCACCCATTGTACTTCTCATCAACACCATAAGATTGAAGAAGTCCTTGACCATCAGCTGATCCGGCTTGCCAATAAAGCCATCAGCAGCAAAGAAAAGGTATGGATTTGCATGGATATTGCCAATACCGACAGAACAGCCGGGGCCATGCTTTCGGGCGAAGTTACCCGGTTACATGGTGAGGCGGGTTTACCCGACGGTACCATCATCTGCAAATTCAAAGGCTCTGCAGGCCAGTCATTCGGTGCCTTTCTGGCCAAAGGCATTCATTTTGAACTGGAAGGAGATGCCAATGATTACCTCGGAAAGGGATTATCGGGTGGCCGCATCGTGATAGTGTCCCCGAGGGGTTCCACCTACAAGCCCGAAGAGAACATCATTGCCGGCAACACGTTGTTGTATGGTGCAACCAGCGGTGAAGCCTACATTCATGGCCAGGTAGGAGGCAGATTTGCTGTTAGAAACAGCGGTGCCATTGCTGTAGTTGAAGGCGCTGGCGATCATTGTTGTGAATACATGACAGGCGGCAGGGTAGTGGTACTCGGCGATTCCGGACGCAATTTTGCAGCCGGCATGAGCGGAGGTATTGCCTATGTGCTTGATGAAAAGGGGAACTTCGACTATTTCTGCAACAAGGGTATGGTGGAATTAAGTCCTGTTGGCGACAAAGATGACCTGGATGAATTGCAGCAAATAATCAACAATCATTACCTGTATACGCGCAGTGAATTGGCCGAGGACATCCTGGTGAACTGGGATGCCTACCTGCCTAAATTCGTCAAGGTAATACCGCTGGAATACAAAAAAGTGCTTGAAGAGCAAAAGATCTCGCAGCTTATTCAGAAAATTCAGCACACTGAAGATGAGCCGCACTTCCATTATTAACAGTATTAATCGTTAACAGCATATCATATGGGAAACCCAAAGGGATTTATTCAGATACAACGCAAGGTGGCAGGTTACAGGCCGCTGAATGAAAGAACTTCTGATTATGGTGAGGTGGAACAAACCCTGAATGAGAAGGACCGCCAGGACCAGGCCTCACGGTGCATGGATTGCGGAGTGCCTTTTTGTCAATGGGGCTGTCCGGTCATGAACAACATGCCCGAATGGCAGGATGCTATTTATCAAGGGAACTGGAAAGAAGCCATTGATCTGCTTCATGTAACCAACAACTTCCCGGAATTTACCGGAAGAATATGCCCTGCGCCCTGCGAAAATGCCTGCACGCTGAATATTCACGAAGAACCTGTAACCATAAGGGAAAATGAAGCTGCTGCCGCCGAAAAAGGATTTGAGCTGGGTTTTGTTGTGCCCAAACCTCCTGAAGTTCGTACAGGTAAAAAAGTGGCTGTGGTGGGTTCGGGGCCATCCGGACTGGCCTGTGCCGACCTGCTGAACAAGTGGGGCCACCAGGTTACCCTCTTTGAAAAAGATGATGCCATTGGCGGCCTGCTCAGGTATGGAATTCCCGATTTCAAACTGAACAAAAAAATTATTGACAGGCGACTCGAAATCCTGGAGGAGGAAGGACTCGTATTTCAAACAAACACAAACGTGGGCGTGGATGTAAAAGGAAAAGACCTGCTGGCCGGTTTCGATGCCATATGTCTTACCATTGGTGCCATGAAACCGCGCGGACTGCAGGTTGAAGGCGCTGATCTGAAAGGAATTCACTATGCCATGGACTTCCTTACCTGCCAGAATAAAATCAACCGGGGAATTCAGATCCCGGAGCCCGGGAGAATTTCGGCAACCGGAAAAAGAGTGGTGGTGATCGGGGGAGGCGATACCGGGTCAGATTGCGTGGGAACGTCAATCAGGCAGGGTGCCAAAAGTGTCATGCAGGTTGAAATTATGCCAAAACCTTCGGCAACACGCAGGGCTGATAATCCATGGCCATATTGGGCCAATATACTGAGAAATTCAAGTTCTCACGAAGAGGGCTGCGAGCGGTTCTGGAGCATTTCTACACGGCGTTTTATTGGTGAAAAAAGCCAGGTAAAACAGCTTGAAATAGTTGAAGTTGACTGGGTAAAAAACAATGGCAAAATGACACTGGTTGAAAAACCGGAAACGGCGAAAATTATAGAAGCCGATCTGGTTTTGCTGGCCATGGGATTTGTGCACTGTGTTCATGAAGGGATTGCCGGAGAACTGGAACTCGAATTCGACATCCGTGGAAACATTAAGGTAGACACGCAGTTTCAAACCAGCGCGAAAAAGGTTTTTGCCGCAGGCGATGCTGCTACCGGAGCCAGTCTGGTAGTCAGGGCAATCTACCAGGGCCGTCAGCTTGCACAAGCAGTTGACAGGTTTCTAAATCGGAGATAAAAACTATATTTGTAGCCCAATTGCAACCTTTGGACTAAAGACTACAGACTACAGACTACAGCCTAAAGCCTAAAGCCTGAGCAACAATTGGGATCCGATACTAAATTGCCTGTAAAAAATGCCCGTATCCCTGAAAGGTGTTCTTTATGCCATTATTGTTGCCGTGTTATGGGGTGTACTGGCTATTGTGCTCAAAGTATCCCTGAATGAACTGACGCCGGTTGATATTACCTGGTTCAGGTTCTTTCTGGCCTTTGTGGTGCTTTCCGCTTATTACTTTTTCAGAAAACCCTATTATCTCCGCATCCTGAAACGGCCTCCGCTGCTTCTGGTTGTGGCCACAATTTGTCTTGCCATCAACTATTACGGATTTATTGAAGGAGTGAACCGCACCACCCCCAGCATCGCACAGGTATTTATCCAGCTTGGTCCGGTTTTACTGGCCGTTGCAGGTTTTACCTTCTTTCGTGAAAAAGCGGGATGGAGGCAGATAGCGGGATTAATTCTTGTAGTAGCCGGCCTGATCCTGTTTTACAGGGAACAGCTTCATCATATTGGCCCGGGCAGAGGTTCCTGGCAAACAGGCGTTATCTGGGTAATAATTGCGGCAGTCACATGGGCGGCCTATTCGGTTTTATTGAAGGTGCTGGTGTTGAAACACCCGCCCATGCAGCTGAACCTGTTTATTTTCGGATTACCGGTATTGCTTTACTTGCCCATGGTGGATTTCAGTCATTTTTTTCAAATCGGTATCACCGGTTGGCTCATCCTGTTGTTCCTGGGTCTTAACACACTTTTTGCATACGGACTTCTTTCCCTGGCCATTCAATATATCGAAGCCAATAAGGTAAGTGTCATCCTGGTTTTGAACCCGTTGCTCACCTTTGCGCTGATGGCCATCATCAGTCATTCCGGAGCCACCTGGATCAGACACGAACATTATACACTGGCCACCCTCCTGGGGGCATTGATTGCCCTGGCAGGCGCGGTACTTACTATTTTCCGGAAAAACGCAAAGGGCAAATCCAAGGAATAACAAATGGATTCTTTAACTTTATGTTATATTTGCCTGCTAACTGTATTCAATGCCTATCCTGACCTCCATAATCAATTGGCTCAATGTAAAAAGGGGCCATCAGATGGATTTATTCCGAAAATATCCGGCTGAGGTTCAGCAGGATACTTTCCAAAAACTGATCAGCAGGGCTGAGGATACAGAAATCGGCAGAAAATTCGGCTTCAAAGATTTTAATACCATCAAAGATTTTCAGCAAGCCGTTCCCATTCAAACCTATGACGAGTTAAAACCTTATGTTGACCGCCTCCGGAAAGGCGAAAGCAACCTGTTGTGGCCGGGAGATATCAGATGGTTTGCAAAATCATCGGGAACAACCAATGATAAGAGCAAATTCATACCGGTTAGCACGGAATCATTAAAGGATTGCCACTTTAAAGGTGCACGTGACGCCCTGGCTGTTTACTTCCAAAACAACCCCGAAAGCAGGATCTTTAGCGGAAAAGGATTAACCCTGGGAGGCAGCCATAAAATCGACAATTACAATACGCAATCTTATTATGGCGATCTGTCGGCTATACTAATTGAAAATCAACCGTTTTGGACCGAATTCATCCGGACACCCAGCCAGGAGGTGGCCCTGATGGAGAAATTTGAGGAAAAACTGGAACATATTGCAGAGCAAACCATCCAGGAAAACGTTACCAGCATTGCAGGAGTTCCTTCGTGGAATCTGGTTATGCTGAAATACATCCTGCAGTACACTGGCAAAAAGCATATTCTTGAAGTGTGGCCCGACCTGGAGCTCTTCATCCATGGAGGTGTAAGCTTTACACCTTACCGGGAGCAGTTCCGCAAAATCATACCTTCCGATAAGATGCACTATCTTGAAGCCTACAATGCCTCGGAAGGCTTTTTTGCCATCCAGGATGATCCCCTTCAGACGGATATGTTGCTGATGCTTGATTACGGAATATTTTACGAGTTTATACCCCTGGATGAATACGACAAACCCAAATCGGAATCTCTTTCAATTGCCGACGTGGAAAAGGACCGGAATTATGCACTGGTGATATCCACCAATTCGGGCCTCTGGCGATACATGATCGGCGATACAATCCGGTTTACCTCGCTCTTTCCGCATAAAATTGTTATTTCCGGAAGAACCAAGCACTTCATCAATGTTTTCGGGGAAGAAGTTATTGTTGACAATGCCGACAAGGCATTGCGGATTGCCTGCGACAAAACCGGGGCTGAAATTTCTGATTATACCGCTGCCCCTGTTTATATGAGCGATCAGCGCCAGGGAGCCCATGAATGGATCATTGAATTTACATCACCTCCGGAAAACCTGGATTACTTTACCACACTGCTGGACCATGCCCTCATGTCGATTAATTCAGATTACGAAGCCAAAAGATACCGGAACCTGACTTTGGAAAAACCCATCATTCATTCGGCCAAACAGGGAAGTTTCTATAAATGGCTGCAGGAAAAGGATAAACTGGGCGGACAGAATAAGGTCCCCAGGCTGTCCAATGAACGAAAATATCTTGAAGAACTACTTGAAATCCAATCGCGTATAAAAGCCAACTAGTCCATGAGTATGCACATAGCTGTTGCCGGCAATATCGGCTCGGGAAAATCCACACTGACCAGCCTGCTTTCCAAACATTTCGGCTGGGATGCCCATTATGAGGATGCAGATGACAATCCTTACATGAATGACTTTTACAACGACATGCAACGCTGGTCATTCAACCTGCAGATCTATTTTCTGAATACCCGGTTTAACCAGATTCTGTCATTTCGCCGATCAGGGAAAACTTTGGTGCAGGACCGCACCATTTATGAGGATGCCTACATTTTTGCGCCCAATCTTCATGCCATGGGATTGATGTCAACACGTGATTTTGAAAATTACTTCACGCTGTTTAACATGCTGGCCTCATTGATTCAACCACCCGACCTGGTGGTTTACCTCCGGGCTTCTGTTCCTACCCTGGTGAAGCAGATTCAAAAAAGAGGACGAAAGTACGAAGACAACATCCGGCTCGATTACCTGAAAAGGCTGAATGAGCGGTATGAAGCCTGGATTGAGTCATACAAACTCGGAAAAATGCTCATCGTGGACGTGGATACCTATAATTTCATTGATAAACCCGAGGATATGAGTGTGGTGATTGACAAGGTGAATGCCTCGGTACACGGACTTTTTTAATTTGTTGATTTGTTGATTTGTTGATTTGTTGATTGGTTGATTGGTTGATTGGTTGATTTGAAAATTGAGTACACTCCGAAATCTTAACCTGCTGCCACCAAGCCACAAAGTACGCAATAGCTATAATATTGTTAATGAATTCAATAAAAAACTTGGTGCCTTAGTGTCTTCGTGGCATAATCTCACAATTGACTTTTCAAATTTTCAAATTCTTTCTTATGTAATCCCACCCGGCTTCGCTGATCTTTGCCCCGGCTTCTTCAATTACCTTTCCGGCCAGCAGGGAACCCATGGTTCCGCATTTATCCGGACTCAGGTTATGGGCCATTCCGTAAAGGTACCCTGCAGCATAAAGGTCCCCGGCACCGGTAGTGTCTATGCAATTTGCCCGAATGGCCTCAGCTGAATACCTCGTGCCCTGGTGGGCAATGAGTGAACCCCTGGATCCAATTTTTACAATGGCCGAGTCGGTAAGTCCGGCAAGATAGCCAAGTGCCTCAGCAGGATCAGTGATGCCGGTAAAGGCCTTTGCCTCTTCCTCATTGGCAAAAATGATGGGCTTGTATTGCCTGATGAGCCGATCCAGGAAAGGCAGATTGGCTTCCACCACGTTAAAGCTGGCCATATCCAGTGAAACCGACATGTTGTTTTGCCGGGCAAGCACAAAGGCTTTTTCCACCAACTGCTGGTTGGGAACCAGGTAGCCTTCCAGGTGAAGGTGGTGGTATCCCCGGAACAAATCAGTTGTTAAATTGCTTACAGCCAGTTCAACTGCAGCACCCAGGTAGGTGGTGAACGTACGTTCCCCGCCGGGCGTTACCAGCGAAATGGCACGGCCTGTGCTCGTGGCGCTTGAGGCAAGCAGCGGAACAATACCACAGCTTTCCATATCACGCATAAAAAAATCTCCGAACGAATCCTTTCCTACGGTACCCATGAAAGCTGTTTCAACTCCCAGTCGGGCCAACCCGTGTATGGTGTTGGCAGCGCTACCTCCTGATGCCATGTGTTTTTGGCACGAACCAGCTGCTGCTTCCACTTCCGATGCCATTTGGGCATCAACCAGTTGCATGCTTCCTTTAGGTAAGGAGAACCGGGATAATAAGGCTTCATTTTCCAGAAAAAGGATGATGTCCACCAGCGCGTTGCCAATGCCAAGAATTTTCATAGGTATGGGTTAAAATTAAAAAAGGGTATCCGATTGTAAAGATACCCTTTTTGCTCCTCAGCTAAGACTCGAACTTAGGACCCTCTGGTTAACAGCCAGATGCTCTAACCGACTGAGCTACTGAGGAATTTTTCAGGCTGCAAAAATAAGGGATTCACCTGAAAAAACAAACAAAAATGCGATTTTTTATGTGATATCAGCTA
>JAWOJJ010000149.1:0-4412 GCA_046481675.1 Bacteroidales bacterium
GAAGACTCTTTGGTAGCCTGGTAATTCTCAAGATTGGCGGCATATTCTATCTGAGCAGAAACCACATCCTGACAAGCCTGTTCAATATTTTTCCTCAACTGATTTCGCGTGTCCAGTTCGCTTAATTCGGCATTCTGATATCCAATTTTTGCAACCTCCACACTGGTTTTAGCCTGTTTCCGCTGGTAAATTGGAATTGACAGGGATAAGCCACCACCGGGGCTCAATGTCTGGTCAAGTTGATCAAAATACCCGTCAGTTTTGCTCCATTGGTTATAAGAATAGCTGGTTCTCGTGCTAACTGATGCATTGGCAGACAAACTTGGCAGAAGGCCAGCTTTGGCGGCTTTCTCATCCAATAGCGCCGACTCCTTATTGTTGGCTGCACTTTTTATTTGAGGTTTAATGGCCAAAGCCGTATCAAAAACGGATTGCACATCAGGCGCCCGGTTCTGATTTATGGTTGCTTCCAGATTGGGCCGCTCAATCTCAAAATTTTCGGTAACCGGCAATTCCATCAGCTGCATCAGGTTCACTTTTGAAATGGCAAGTTGACTGGTGGCATTGGCAAGGGTAAGCTTCTCATTGGCCAGCTGTGATTTCACCTGGGCATAATCAGCCTGCGAAATAGCCCCTAGATCCAGCCGTTCCTTTGCCAGTGTGAGTTGACCGGTAGTGGACTCAATTTGCTTTTCGGCATTCTTTACCTGCTCTTCAGCATACAGAACCTGCAAAAAGGCATTGAGTATGTTAAGACTGATTGATTCCCGGGTAGCTTCCAGGCTTAATTGTCCATTTTGCACATCAAGCTCTGCCTGTTTAACCTGGGTTTTCAGTCTGCCACCGTTAAATACAGTAACTCCGCTATTCAAAGAATAGCTCGTATTGGTAGACCCTTTTAAAGAATTATCCTCGCTTAGTGGATTATTAGGCCTGGCCCAACTGAAATTCTGACTGGCAGAAGCGCTCAAATTGGGTAAACGCGATGCCTTCGCCTGGTCCAAATAAAGATCCAACGATTGATTATTCAGGTCGCTTTTTCTTACCTGAATATTTTGTTCCAAAGCATGGTTAATACATGCTTCCAAAGTCCAGGCTTTACCCTGCTGGGCTGAAATACCTGAAGAGATGAACAACAAAATAATCAACAACAAAACATTCAATTTCTTCATAACCTGTAAATATTTTGGTATAAAGATAGTTTCAGCAATAGTTGAGGCAAACTATTATAGAAGTATGCTTCGATTTTGTAGACCATCAACGGAAATTAGTCTACCAGCATCCGTTAACCCGATAATCAAATGCAGGTGTTTTACTTATTATCCATATATTTTTCTTAAAATTGCATCATGAAGTTGATGAACAATATCAAAGCATATGTGGGCCGCAGGGTGTTGAACAAACACCTGTCCACTCATATCCGAAAGCCTGTTGTTTGCAACATCAATAATGCCGGTCATATTGGAATCATATACAATGCCACCGAATCGGTAAGTTTTGAAATCATCCGGGACCTGGTGAAGGATTTGTCTCATGAAAAAAGAAAGGTAACCGTGCTGGGTTATGTTGACAGCAAGAAGTTAATTGACAATTATCTCTACAGAAAGGGATTTGATTTTTTTTCAAAGAATGAATTGAACTGGTATTCAAAACCGGTTTCTGCTACCACAGATGAATTCATTAAGGAGCCTTTTGACCTGCTGATCAATCTCAGCCTTGAAGAGCATTATCCGATTCAATATATCACGGCCCTTTCGCCTGCTGCTTTTAAAGCAGGAAAGTTTTCACCCGACGACCAGATTCTTGATTTCATGATTGATATTGAAAAGGAGAAAGACACCATGAGGAACCTCCAGAAGGAAATCAATAAGGAGTCGGGTAAGAAAAAGACCAATACTGAAATTGAAGCAGATATTGATAAAAAGACCGAAACCGAGCTCCAGTTGAGTTTTCTCATCAACCAGCTTTTACATTACCTTTCCATCATAAAAAATTAACCCCTTATGAACCAGAAGAAATTTACAGGTACAGGTGTTGCCATTGTAACTCCATTTAGAAATGATGGCAGTATTGATTTCAAGTCGCTGGGCAAGTTGCTTGAACACATCATCAAAGGGGGTGTAAATTACGTGGTTGCACTGGGAACAACGGGTGAATCCGTAACGCTTACCAAAGATGAGAAAAAGGCAGTGGTTAATTTTGTTACCGATACAGTGGCCGGAAGAGTTCCTGTTGTTATGGGAATTGGCGGAAACAATACCCAGGAGCTGCTGGACACCATAAATCAACAGGATTTCAACTGCATAGATGCGATTCTGTCGGTTGCACCTTATTATAATAAGCCTTCGCAGCAGGGCCTTTACCTGCATTTTAAGGCTATTGCCTCGGCAAGTCCGGTTCCGGTTATTATTTACAATGTTCCCGGCCGTACCGGTTCGAACATTTCGGCCGAAACTACCGTAAAACTTGCCGGAGAGTTTCCGAACATTATTGCCACCAAAGAGGCATCGGGTAATCTGGGGCAAATCATGCAGATCATCAATACCAAGCCAAAGAATTTCCAGGTCATCAGCGGAGATGACGCGCTTGCCCTGCCCATCATTGCAGTAGGCGGAGCCGGTGTGATATCTGTGGCTGCAAATGCCTATCCGAAAGAAATATCGGAAATGGCAGGTTTTGCCCTTAAAAACGAAATGACCAGGGCAAAAGCGTTACATTATAAACTACTGGAAATTACCAACACACTTTTTGAAGAAGGAAACCCTGCCGGTATTAAGGCGCTGCTTGATATCATGAAGATATCACCCAATAACCTGAGGCTTCCGCTTGTTCCGGTTAGTGAAAAGCTCTATAAAAAATTGGAACAGCTGTCTAAAAAGGTCTGATAAAACTAATTTTTCTCACTATGAAACGGTTTAATATTTCACTGTGCTTTTTGATCGCTGCCATGGCAGTTTCAGCGCAATCCAATCTCTCAAAAGACTTCAGAGTAACAACTTCTGAACCTTATGATGTAGTGGATGCCCAATCAAAACAGTATTTTACTGACAATAATGGATTTGCCTATTCAGTCAAAACAAATAGGGAAAATGTTGTTGTTCAGAAATTTGACATCCGGAATATGAAGGAAGTAGCAAGGAATAGTTATACTGATACTCCGCCATACAATAATGCCATTGATATAGTTCAATCGGGAGAAAGTTTCTTCTACCTGTTTGAATCACTGGATAAAGAAACAAATAAGCGATCGGTTTATTTCAGGGAACTGATTACTGGTGACTGTAGTCTGGGCAAGGCAAAATTACTCTTTACATCAGATGGAAGCGTGGCAAACAGCCCTATAGGGGAAGATCTTGGTGTTTTGGGTGCTAAAATCAGCCCGGTAGCTATTGGTTATGTTGCATTGCAGGAAGGACCTCCATTTTCAGTTTTCAGTTCATTTGACGGTTCAAAATTCATGATCAAATACCGGAGAAAGCCCATAAAGAAAAATGACGATGTGAACTACGACCTGATGGGTTTTTTTGTTTTCAATTCATCATTTGAGTTGATTTGGGGAAAAGAAGTCAAAATGCCCTACACCGAAAAAGAGATGAACAACCTGTCATACATGGTGGGCAATGATGGAAGTGTTTACATGATGGCATATCAAAATGTAAATAAGGAATTCAGGTTACTCACAGTTCCACAAACCGGAGAACTAACGACCAAATCTGTGGATATCGGAAAGTTCATGTTTAAGAATTTGTACATGAAGGAAAATAAGGCCGGCAATATTGACTTTTTAGGATATTACGCAAACGGCCTGGATTATAAGTTTTTCGAAGGCTCTTTTGGTAATTTGAGTTTTAACACAAACGGGATCAGGTACTTTGAGATCTCTAAAAAATGTGATATCATAAAAAACAAGGATATTGAATTTCCATTGGCTTTAATAAATAAGTATGAATCACAACAAGTACAAAATAAAAACGAGCGAAGAGAAGAAGCCGGAAATGCAGGCATAAGAGATCTTGCTCTCAGGCAGTTCAAAGTAAATGAGGATGGCAGTATTTTTATCCTGGGCGAACAATATTACTTCACACAAACTTATGACAAAAATACATTTTCACAGGTATATAGGTTTTATTATGAAGATTTAGTAGCAACTAAACTCGATGTCAATGGTAATGTTGTATGGATGGAAAAACTGCCCAAAAGGCAGTTCGGATCTCAGGGAAAAGGGGGTTTAAGTATTGCCTACCTGGAAGGAGATCAATCACATTATGTTCTATTCCTCGACAATGTTAAACATCCCGACACTGCCGCTGTACCTCTCGCCGGAACCAACCATCGGACTGACCGACGCGGTTTTCGAGGCAGTGTCGGGCCTCACCACCACCGGCGCCACCATCCTGGTCGGTCTCGACGCG
>JAWOJJ010000004.1:0-4300 GCA_046481675.1 Bacteroidales bacterium
CGATTTGAAATAACATATTACTCCCATGAAACGACGCACTTTTATTCATGCCGGCATGCTCTCAGCCATAGCCGGAACCATGTTTCCCCTTACTGTTCAGGCAGATAAACCTAAAAGAAAAGCTCGTGGCAAAGCTAAAAACATCATCTTCATGGTAAGCGACGGCATGAGCAACGGCACCCTTTCCATGGCCGATTTATTTCTCCAACGCAAAGAACAAAGATCAAGTAACTGGATACAGTTATACCGCGATAATAAAGTTTCGAGAGCCCTGATGGATACATCTTCAGCAGATTCACTGGTTACGGATTCCGCAGCTGCAAGTTCAGCATGGGGTGGCGGTAGAAAGGTAAACAACGGATCACTGAATACAAATGCCGATGGCTCTTATAACAAACCCATACTTCAAAAATTTAAAGAAGCAGGAAAAGCCGTAGGCTGTGTAACAACAGTACCCATAACCCATGCCACTCCGGCTGGTTTTTGTGTAAACATAAAGAATAGAAATGATCAATCGGCCATTGCTTCGTTATACCTTCCGCTGGAATTTGACGTGATGATGGGGGGTGGTTTTGAATATTTCAGCGAATCAAAACGAAGAGACGGCAAAGACCTGATCAGTGAATTTCGGAACAAGGGTTACCAGGTAGCGCTTACCAACAGCGAAATGAAAAACACTTCTCCGGGAAAACCATTGCTGGGTGTATTCTATGAAGACGGCCTTCCCTATTCATTAGACCACCTGTCGGATCCAAATCTTTCAGAAATAGTACCCACCCTGGCAGCCATGACGCAAAAAGCCATTGAGCTGATGAGCGCCAACCCCAATGGCTTCGTACTGCAGATAGAAGGAGGGAAAGTTGATTGGGCCGCCCATGCAAACGATGCCGCCGGGTTAATCTACGACCAGATTGCTTTTGACGATGCCATCAAAGTGGCGATTGATTTCGCTGAAATGGATAAGGACACATTGGTTATCATTACCACCGACCATGGCAATTCCAATCCCGGGTTAATAAAAAGCAAACATGTTGACCAGAAGTTTGAAACACTGCTGAAATTCAAGCATACCAACGACTGGATTCTTTACGGGATAAACAAAGATTTTTCTGCCAGCCAGGTTATTGAACGCATTTACGAAGCTCAACAGATAACCATAACGGAAACTGAGGCAAAAAGCCTGCTCGAAGATTACATAACACAGAACAACAATGGAATTTACAACGCTTACAAACTTCCGTTCCGGAAATTTGCGCAAATTCAGCAAAACTACACCTCCATTGGCTGGTCGGGTATGGATCACTCAGCCGATTTTGTTGAACTGGCCATGTTCGGTCCCGGAAGCGCAGCCCTCAACCCTTTTGTCAGAAACACAGAACTGCATTCATTCATGCTTGAGGCAACAAAATAGCTGAAGTGGCTTCCACCGCTCAATGATCAAGTAATTCTGACAAGGCCCCTTATAACATACCCATGGATTGAAACAACCGGAGTTTTAATTCCCTGATGACAGGATCATCCGTTTCGCGGCTCTCCAATGGCTGTTGTAAACGTACATGTTCAAGCACCTTTACCGGGGCCTGACTCATAACAACAATTTCGTGCCCCATCAACAACGCCTCATCTACATCGTGGGTGACAAAAATTACTGTCCGTTTGTCGCTTTGCCAGATGTGCGAAAAAGTCCTGATGAGGTTATATTTCAGCTTAACATCCAATCCTTTGAGCGGCTCGTCCATTAAAATAATATCAGACGGGTAAGCAAAAGCCCGGGCAATGGAAACCCGCTGCCGCATGCCTCCGCTAAGTTTCGAAGGATAATAACCTTCAAATCCTTCGAGATCCACAAGCCGTATAAAGCGACTGGTGATTTTCTTTCTTTCCGCTTCAGGCAGGTTCTGGTTGAGTACAAAGGAAATATTCTCTTCAACGGTTTTCCAGGGAAGTAAGCGCGGATCCTGAAATATGTAAGATATCGTTTTATCTTCGAAACCACTCAGCAATCCGCCATCGGGTAAGGTTAAGCCTCCAATGATATTCAGCAGCGTTGTTTTTCCGCATCCCGACGGGCCCAGTATACAGGTTATCTGCCCCAGGGGAAACGTCAGACTGAAATCCCTGAAAATTGCCATCTCCCCGTAGGCCTTATGCAATCCTTTTATTTCAAGCTCCTTGCTCATTGTTTCCAGGGTGTAACTTGGTGTTCGGTAAACCGGATCAGCTTCTCAAAACCATAACTGATGATCACGGCCAGAATGGTCCACGCAATTACAGCATCTACATTCAGAAATGTTTGGGCCTCATGCATGATGGTACCAATACCATACCTGGGCTGACTGAGTACTTCACCGATGATGATGGCACGCCATCCGATTCCCATGGCACTTGACGCACCGCTGATGATGAAAGGCATGATGGCGGGTATATATACTTCCTGAATGATCCGTTTCCTGCTGGTTTTATAAAAGGCGGCCATTTCAACCAGGTCGCGGTCGATGCTGCCAATACCCTCAATAACATTCGTACAAATGAAAGGAAACATGGTAAGCATGGCAATGAACACCGGTACTGCACTGGCATGAAACCAGATAAGTGCCAGCAATATCAGGGCAATCACCGGTATGGAACGTATGGTAATCAGAATGGGCTTGAGGAATGCGTTGAACGGAGCGCTTAATCCGGCCCATATTCCAATGCCCACCCCCAGTATAAAGGATATTGCAAATCCGATGATTCCGCGCAATATAGTGGTACCAATAATAGCTATGAATTTACCGTCGCCAAATAATTTCAGTGTGGTAAGCAGGGTTTTCCCGGGAGGTGGAAGAATAAACTCCGAATCGTAATGCAGCGCCAGTAATTTCCAGATGACCAGCATCACCATTACTGAAACTACGCTGATGATTTGTGTTTTAGTAATAGAAAGCTTCATCGGGTATCTCTCCTCCAATAATATCGGGATTCAACTGGTAAAACACATTCAGGTAATTACTAACCTGTTGTTCAATCCCGCGAACACGTACAAACTTAAGATTGGCGCGTGGAATGGCAGCACGGGCAACATCGTAGCTGGGCAGGATATTGTACTTCACAGTAAGGCTGGCTGCGCTGTCGGGATGTTCATTCACCCAATGGGTAGATGCCGCGTAGGCCGAAATAACCCGTTCAACCAAGTCAGGTTCCTCCTGTATCAAACGCTTTTTGGCCAAAAATGCCGTTATGGCCAACGGGTTTCCCTGGTGCCGGGTCCATTCATCGTTCAAATCGAATATAGGTTCTACCTTTTTGTTTTTCTGCATCACCAGGCTGGCAAAAGGTTCTGCTACCACGCCAATTTCAGCCTGTCCGGCTGCCACAGCGTTTGCCAAGTCAATATGGGTAGGAAAACTGTAATCGAGGGTCAGGTCTTTTTCCGGATCAATGCCATTTTGCAGCAACAGGTACCGGAAAAGCACATCAGGCGTCATGCCCCGGGCCATCACATGAACCCTTTTGCCTTTCAGGTGGGCCCACCGGGTAATGGAAGTGTCTGCGCCAAACACATAAAAAGTACCCCATACAGGGATGGCCAGCAACTGGTATTGTAATCCTTTGTTATACATAATGGCAGCCATGGTGGTGGGCAAAATCGCAAAATCGGCTGTGCCGTCGAGCATCATCTTACGTACCTGTATGGGTTCGTTCAGGATCTCTATCTTCAGGGCTGAATTCTCTTCATGGCTCAGGCTGTCGATCATCCGGATCATGCCCATGGCTGATGGACCTTTCAGGGTTGCAATGGTATACTTTTCTACACTGCCAGGTTGCGATGTCCGGCAACCCGCCAGCAGCAGCAATGTAAGAAAAACCGGGAAACACCTTGCGGTCATAAAGCAATACTTTCCACAAAACTATTTATTTCCATGCATTTCCACATCATTTTGGGGAGGGAATTGTTTAAAGACCCAAGAGACAAGAACCAAGAGCCAAGACAGGGACGAGAGACAAGGGACGAGAGACAAGCAGTATGCAGGACGCACGACTGCATGACTGCATGACTTTGAAGACTTGAAGACTTATCAGACAATTTTCTTTGCCAATTAAGAACAATTTACTACTTTTGTGAATCAAATAACAAAAAACCTGTTTGCTTACTGAGATTTGAAAACGTTTTTTAAATCAAGGACTTACAGGTTAATTCATAATCCAATCCGGAGGTATGCTGATGGAAAAGAGAGTTGGAACTGCATTCGAGCCCTACGGCGCGCTGTCCGGCAAGACCCTGGACGAACTGAAAATCGGCGCGCGCGTGGAGGTGGAC
>JAWOJJ010000014.1:0-30711 GCA_046481675.1 Bacteroidales bacterium
TAGCTCTCAACTGGCTGCTCCATTTTCACGGCGATACGGTAGTTGCTATTCCTGGCGCTACAAAAGATACACATGTAAAAGAAAATACAGGCGCTATGAAATTCAGGTTGTCTGACGCAGATATGGACAGGCTGGATAAGGTTAGTGAGGGGTTTAAGTAGAACCAAGAGCCAAGAACCAAGAACCAAGAACCAAGACGGGGATTAGTAGCAGTAGCAGCGGCAGTAGCAGTAGCAGTATGCTTCGACTCCGCCTGCCGGCAGGCAGGCAGGCTCAGCATCCTGTAGCAGTCAAATCCCAAATCCCGACTCCCAAAACACACACATCCAGTATCCAGCATCCAGTATCCAGCATCCAGTATCCAGCATCCAGTATCCAGCATCCAGTATCCAGTATCCAGTATCCAGCATCCAGCACTAGTGATTCACCAGCGCACCTGTAATTTTTACAGGGTGAGCAGCAGGTTTATCCAACATTTGTTTGGCTTTTTTGATTGCCTTTTCAGCATCTGCTTTACCATATCCATAATACCTGCTGTGCCCCATTACATCATACTGTCCGTTGTCCGGATCAATTTTTACAGCGGTATCCCTGATGATGTCTTTCACCTGCTGTAAAGTAAGTTCGGGATTAACGGATAACATCAACGCAATGGTTCCGGCAATACCGGGACAGGCACTGGATGTGCCTCCGAAACTATCAGTGTAATCTCCGCTTCGGTTATAGCCTGAGCTTCCTTTCCTGTCGGTGGTGTAAATACCACTGGTAACAGGTTCGGGATGGCCAAGAATCTGTGAGCCGATATCATTGCTTGGGAAGCAACACCATACAGCATCACCATAATCGCTGTATACACTCCTTTTACCCGTGTCGTTGCAGGCAGCTACCGCAATTACTTTCGGATATCCGGCATAACCATCATACTGAATATCTTCATTCCCGTTGCCTGCCGCAAAAGTTATGATACAGCCTTTCCCGTTTCTGCCTTTTGTAAAGGCATACTCCATGGCAAGCCGGGTACTGTCGGGCATATCAACGAAATTGAAGTGTGCGGGATCATTGGGGTCCTCCCAGTGCCCATCCGGCGGACCCCAGCTGCACGAGATGATATCGGCACCGTGATCCGCGGCCCATTTGAAAGCCACTGACTCCTTGTATGATCCCAGTTCTTCATATAACCTGATGGGAATCAGTGCAGCCTCCGGTGCCACCCCCGAACATCCGATGCCCGATGCTGCTGCTACACCGGCGCAGGCTGTGCCATGATTGTCATAAGCACTTTTGGGCCGGGGATCGTTAATACTATAGGTAACATCCCGTGCTGCAACAATCTTTGCCGGCCGGTTGAATTCGTGATGATCAATGTCGAAACCGTCATCTATAATTGCAATTTTCACATTTGCGCCTGTTGACAATGCATGCGCAGCAACAGCGTTCACATGCGCGTTGATTGCAGTTCCGTTAACTGTTGTTGCCTTCAGATGCCATTGTTTGTTGTGTATCGCCCTGAGTGCTTTTTTCCGGATCAACTCGGGGTGGCACAGTTCAACCTCTTTTTTTTGAAGCAGCGATTCGGCAAGTTCAAATATTTGTAAACCAATATTTTCAGGCGCCCCAACAAAGTACATATTCAATGCGTAATCTGGTTTTTGCTTTACTGTGAGGTTGTTTTCGGCCAGAATTTTCCCGCAGACTAACGGTTTCACGTTATCGAAAAACTTAATGATCAGGTTTCCGGTATAAAGCACCGGAGTTTTACCATCGGCATCCAGTAAAAGCCGTCCGGCAAACCGTAGTTCGGGTTCGCGTTTCAGTATTTTCCGGGCATTGTCTCTGACAGTTTTTCGATTCTTCACGGAATCATTAATTTTCAAGATGGTTACATCTGCATCCGGGAATTCCAACTGGATACTGAAATCCTCAAGAGCCTTTTTCCCGGCATCAGAATACACAGCATCCTCCAGATCCCTTGAATTCCTGGTTCGGATAACCAAATGCTCTTTACTTTCCTGAAGTGTTTTTTTCTTGCCGTTCTTTCCGCCGATGGTGTAAGTGTACATAACGATAGGAATTAATTGTTAATAACCAATGAATATGAATATTTCAACAAACCTGCCGCATCAACATCCCATAAACCTCAACTTACTATATGCTCTGATAAAATTACAAAAATTATGATTCATGTGAATGAAGGATGCTATGGAAGAGTTGAAAGAAAATCTTATATTTCAATAAGCATTGCAATGACCCCACCGCCTGTTTAATATTTTTGTATTTTTACGCATTATGGGAAAAATTATAGGAGTTCTGACATCCGGCGGAGATACGCCGGGATCCAATGCCGCAATCAGGGCATTAGGCAAAGCTGCCATTTCCAACTACGGCATGCAACTGATCGGTTTCAGGGATGGTTTCAGAGGCCTTATGGAAAACCATTACATCAATCTCGACAACAAAATGCTCTCCGGGATTCTTACCCTTGGAGGCACAATTCTGGGAACATCACGTGAAAAACCTTTCAGCATGAACATGAATGGCAAAGAAAAGGACATGACCGACGTGATCGTTGAAAATTATCGCCGGAATCGGCTTGATGCGCTGGTTTGCATCGGTGGCAACGGAACCCAGAAAAATGCCTGGCACCTGGCGCAACATGGGCTGAATATCATCACACTGCCGAAAACCATTGACAATGATGTAGCCGGAACCGACATGACATTCGGATTTGACACAGCAATGGGTATAGCCACTGAAGCCATCGACAGGTTGCACAGCACGGCAAGCAGCCACCACCGGATTATCATTGTTGAGATTATGGGACATAAAGCAGGCTGGCTGGCTCTCGGAGCAGGTGTGGCCGGCGGTGCCGATGTGATCCTGATTCCTGAAATTCCTTATCATATTGAGAAAATAGCGGAATCAATACTTGAACGCAAGGCCCAGGGTAAGTCATTTTCCATTATTGCCATTGCGGAAGGGGCCATATCCCATGATTTTAATATCATGTACTCTGAGCTGAAGGAAAAAATTGGCAAAACAAAAGATGAAAAAACGCGGAAAAAACTGAAGCAGGATCGCGAAGAGCTGGATGTGCTGAATACTTCCAATACCATTCGCCTGGCCAACCGTTTGCAGGAACTTACTCATCTTGAGGCCCGTATCACCATACTGGGCCATTTGCAACGGGGAGGCGTTCCTTCGGCAGCCGACAGGTTGCTGGCCACACGTTTGGGAACTGCATGTGCCAAATTCATTCAAAAAGAAGAGTTTGGGGTGATGATTGCCCTGGAGAAAAACCGGATCATGACCGTTCCGTTGGCCGATGTGATGGGTAAAACTAAAAAAGTCCCTTCGGGCCACCAGTGGATCAAAAGCGCCCGAAGAGTCGGAACCTGTTTTGGCGATTGATTCGAATACCTGTGTCTGCCGGTTACTTTTTCTTCTTTTTTTCAGTATCGCCTTGTTCAGACGGATTGGTTGCGTTATTGAGCTTGATTTCCGCGGCTTCAAGTGATTCACGGGCTGTTTTTAAACCGTCCTGCGCTGCTTTCTGATTTGTTTTGCCTTTGCTGATATTGGATGCCCCGGTTACTGAATTCTTGTCGGCCAGCTTCATCTTGTTGTCGAGTTCCTTGGATTCAGTCTTGTGTTTGGCATCCAGAGCTTTCAGGTCGGCTTTGGCCTTGGCTGCTGCTGCCTTGTCTTTGGAAACAGAAAGTTTTGCCAGCGCTTTCCTGTTGGTGGCGTATTCTTTATCCAGCTTCTTTCGATCTGCCGCCAAAGCTTTCATTTCAACTTTTGACTCAGCTACCATTTCATTGCCTTTCTGAATCAGTGAATCAGAAACAGCCATTGTTTTTTCGTTTTTGGCTACTTTTTCTTTGGCCGTTTCTACGTTCAGCTCAAGCTTTTTAACTGCAGCGGCATTTTTGTCAGTAGTCTGAGCTTGAGATAGTACAGGCATGATGGCACCTGCTATAAATATCAGAATGCCTGATACGGAAAGGATCCTTTTCATAGGGTATGTATTAAAGTAAGGTTTAGTAACTCAGTTCATTCACCAAATCTAAATCCTAAGTTACTAAACCTAAAGATAAAAACACCGTTTTACAGGGTGATTTCTGATAAATTTAATTATTGAACCAACACCTTGTCAATAAAGGATTGCCGGTTGTTTGTGACCTTGATGACATACCATCCCTTCGGCAAATCGTTTACAGGAACCGCAACTTCTGCGTCCAGGGTTATCAAACTCTTCGCCAAACGTCCATCGGGTGCAACCATGCTGATTTGCGTGACTTCCTTTTCAGGGATGTATATATTCAATGATCCGCTTACCGGATTGGGCCATACTTTCACCACCTGTGTGTTCACATTTTGCACTCCTGTGATTCCTCCCGTATTTCCATCCCAGCCTGAAAGCCTGGCCAAAAGCCACCAGGTTGCCATGCCTTTGAGCACACAATGCAATTTTGAATTAGGTGAATGGTCACATGCACTGCATGATCCGTTGATCAGCGCCAGCGTATCATTTGGGTTGGCAGCCAGCCACTCTGTACCCCAGTTTCCCCTTCCGCCTCCGGTTTTGTTGTAGGAAATATCATCATTGAGCTGATGGATTCCTGTGTAATTGCCCTGGGCATCACCATCACCAAAATACTCCCCATCCGGGTTCCAGCTTTCAATGTCATTGAAGTCGAAAAGTATCCTGTTGTTGGCCTTGCAGTGATTTCGTATCTTCTGGTTGGCATTGTGGGTCCATTCACACGAACTTCCGTCGTTCGCATGGCCTGTCATGTATACAAAGTAAACATCCTCCCGGGGATCAGTTCCGCCGGGTCCGTACTTTACAACCAGCGAATCCATACGCTCCAGGTAGTAATCGATGTCATGACCGTTAATATCACACCACGAGTACATGATTACATTACATTCAGGATGATCGATCAGGTATTTCTTAACTGACGGATACCATTGTTCTTCATGACTCAGGTCGTAAATGAGTTCACCGTCATCGCAATACCCACAGCCTTCAAACAAATGAAGTTTCCCTTCGGTATCGGCGTGACTGTATTCGTAATTCCCGTCATCATAAAATGCAGCAATGGCATCAAGTCCGCCAATAATTTGGTGGCCATGTGAAGTATGCCCGTATCCGACATGAAGATCTGATTTGGCCTGGTTTATCCATGCCATGGGCACTGCTTTGAGATTGGTGCAGTTGTGATCGATAATGATTGGTTGCTGCTGGGCTTGAAGCGATGCGAATGCTGAAAAAAGCAGGCCTGCCAGCGCCGGTAACAACAATGTGTGCTTCAGAAAGCGGTTGTTTGGGGTTTTCATGGTGTTGTTAGTTGGGTCGTTAATTTTGCCTGAAACATAATTTTCATCAGGGTAGAAAAGAACAGCCTGATTAACGATTATACGAAAATTGAATTGTTTTGATACAAAAATACTTAAAACTGGTTTATCGGTAAATTATTATTTGAAATACCCAGGCTTTGAAAATCTTTTTCTGCGAACATGATTCCGGTGCACTGAAAAAATTGCTAATATTGATGTTTCTATCAAATAATTCATGTTAACAATAAGGGGGTATAATGAAAGGTTCAGATCGCATTGGATTTGACAATGAGAAATATTTGAAGGAGCAGCTGGCGGCCATAACTGAAAGGGTAGGTCGTTTTCACGATAAGTTATACCTCGAATTCGGAGGCAAAATCCTGTATGATTATCACGCGGCAAGGGTACTACCGGGCTTCGACCCAAACGTGAAAATGCGGTTGTTGCAAAAGCTTAAAGATCAGGTTGACATCATTCTCTGTATAAACGCGGGTGATATTGAGAGGAAGAAGTTGCGGGCCGATTTTGGCATTTCATATGATGTGGATGCCCTGAAAACCATCGACGATTTCAGGGAATGGGGTCTCGATATCACAGCTGTGGTAATTACTCTGTACGAGAACCAGTCACCTGCCCGGGTGTTCAAAAACAAACTGGTGCAGCGGGGCGTTAAAGTTTACCTGCATTATCCCACCAAGGGGTATCCGACTGATGTGGACCTGATAGTCAGCGACCAGGGATACGGCGTCAATGCGTATATTGAAACCCAAAAACCGATTGTGGTGGTAACCGGTCCGGGACCGGGAAGCGGTAAACTGGCCACATGCCTGTGTAATTTATACCACGAATACAAAAGAGGTATGAAAGCAGGCTATGCCAAGTTCGAAACCTTTCCTATCTGGGATCTGCCCATCAACCATAAGGTGAATATCGCTTATGAGGCAGCTACCGTAGATCTGAAGGATGAAGTGCTTATTGACTCGCATCACCTGAAAGCTTACCAGGTTGAGGTAGTTAATTACAACCGCGATATTGAAGCATTCCACCTGCTTAAACGCATTATCGAAAAAATTACCGGCGGGGAATCCATGTACCGGTCGCCAACCGACATGGGTGTTAACCGGGCCAGTACAGGAATTATTAATGATGATATCGTGTCGGAAGCTTCGCATCAGGAAATCATTCGCAGGTATTTCAGGTGTGCCGTGGAATATGCACTGGGATTGACCGAAAGAGATTCCCTGGATCACATCAACAGGATCATGAAAAAGGCAGGTGCCAGAATAATCGACCGCAAGGTGGTTTGGCCTGCGCGGGAGGCTGCAAAGAATGCTGAAAAATCGGGTAAGGGAAATGCCGGAGTGTTCTGTGGGGCTGCCATGGAGTTGCGTGATGGGTCCATCATCACCGGAAAAAACTCCAGTTTGCTGCATGCAGCATCCAGCCTGATTTTGAATGCAAGTAAGCATTTGGCCGGCTTGCCCGATAATATGCATCTGTTACCTCAGAGCCTGATTGACTCGGTAACGCATCTGAAAAAGGACATCCTCAATGGTAAAATGGTAAGCCTGGATGTGGATGAAACCTTAATTGTACTGGGAATTAGCGCTTTATCTAATCCTGCAGCACAAATGGCGCTCGAAAATCTGAAATACCTTCAGGGATGCGAGGTGCATTTAACTCATATACCCACTCCGGGTGATGAAGCAGGTTTCAGGAAACTTAGGGTAAATCTTACCTGCGACCCTGAATTTGCCGGCAAAAGTTTGTTCATGGGCGGGTGATTCACGGTCTATACAACGAAACCTATCAACGGTAGTCATCCCAAAACCTTTTAATTATTTGAACTAGAATGAATTGAAACTGTTATTCCGGTTTGAATGACGCACTGTAATTTCAATCACAATTCAGGATCATCCTGTACTTTTGTGTTGCTGTTTCTTTCATAATTTTGAAATGAATGAATTTTAGTAAAATTTAACTTTAATCACTGAAATTATGGCAGAAATGGATTAAAATTTGTGTAAAAATCTATTGCAGAGTTGTGATCATGTGCCTGTGCAAATAAATCTGTTAATGAATCGAAGATGTTTACAATAGGCAAAATAACCAACAGGTATGTTATAAATGCATCGTCGTTTTTGATGATTGGTTTGATCGGTATGATCGACTATTATACCGGTCCGGAATTCTCATTCTCGATCTTTTATATTTTACCAATTGCCGGTTTAGCAATTTACCGGAATACAAGGCATGTCTCCCTTCTGATCAATTCACTCTTTGCCTCAGCGGTATGGTTTATGGCTGAATATTATAGCCGCGACTACTCACATATTGTTTTTCCTTTGTGGAATGCCTTCATGCGGTTTGTGATTTTTTTTTCTTTTGGTTTGCTTTTATTGTACCTGAAAATAAAACAATTCAATCTGCTGGCAGCAAATATAAACCTGACGACACTCAATGAAGAAAAAAACCTGATTATCGGTACTGCAGCACATGATTTGAGAAATTCCGTCGGCGGGATTTATTCATATTCCCGGATTATTCTCGATGAACACAAACACAATTTGCCTCCTGATGTCGTTGAAGCTATCGAGTATTTACATTCGGTCAGCAGCAGCACACTTGATGCGTTAACAGAGCTGCTTGACATATCCAAGATTGAGTCGGGGAAAGTGTTACTAAGTAAAGAAAGACATAATTACATAAAGTTTATTAAGCATCACATTGCACTTTACAAATTAATAGCCAACAACAAAAATATCAGAATTCATTTGTCGATTTTTACTGATGATTTTTGTTTTCTATTTGATAAAAACTATCTGGGAGAGGTAATTGACAACCTTTTGTCAAATGCAATCAAGTATTCAGACCCCGATAGTGAAGTCACCGTAAGGGTTTCCCTGAAAGACGACCATCATGTGCTTACCGAAGTAATCGACCAGGGAGAAGGGATCCAGAGGAATGAGCAAAACAAGTTGTTTAATTATTACCAAACTACCAGTACACAACCTACGGCAGGTGAAACAAGTACCGGCTTGGGGCTGGCTATAGCAAAAAAGATAGTAACCCTGCATCAAGGTGAGATTGGTTTGAGGAGTATACCTGATCAGGGGTCAACTTTCTTCTATACTCTACCTGTTGAATAGAGTATTCGTTTCACCCGACCTTCATTCAATTATCCGGTTCAACCCGTATACCTTCCTGTAGTGATACCCATACACCACATAGGTCATAGAATCCATGAATAAGGCAGGCCTCCTGAAGAGTGTCCAGGCAAGCATTTTCCAGTATTCCAACCTGCCGCTGTTGATCATGCCAATGACGATCACGGTTTTTAGTAAAGATTTTATGCCGGCAAATCCCACTTTTTTTGGCCTCGCCTTGCGTGGCTGGTAATTTCGAAGAAACATGCGCAATCGCTGGTAATATGGTTTTACGGCATAGATGCTTTGAATTACTGATTTGTAGCCATTCATAAGGATGTGTTCATCCATTGCCGGGACAAAATTCATGGAACCATCGGTATTGCTGCCTGATGCATCCACGGTAAGCCGGTTCTCGGCCTCAAGCCTTTGATACAGCTTGGTGTTTTTAGGAGCATTCAGCAAACCTACCATGGCTGAAACAATTCCGCTTTGCTGTATAAAATCGGTTTGCCTTTGAAAAATAGTTTGTGTATCACTATCAAAACCAATGATAAACCCGGCAGAAACGTCAATGCCAGCCCGTTGGATTTTTTTGACAGCGCCCAACAGATCCCTGTTCTCGTTCTGAACTTTATGGCAACCATGCAGCGATATTTCATCGGGAGTTTCAATACCGATAAATGCGGACCCAAAGCCTGCCTTAACCATTTCCG
Source organism: Bacteroidales bacterium (assembly GCA_046481675.1). GTDB lineage: Bacteria > Bacteroidota > Bacteroidia > Bacteroidales > UBA10428 > UBA5072. The sequence continues at coordinate 9,206 of JAWOJJ010000014.1, forward strand.
ACAACAACTCTTCATCGTCGGCCAGGTTGATGGATACCTGGCTGGTGAACAAAAAGGGATATTGATGTGCTTTCATCCATTGCTTCATGGCAGGCAACAGGTTCTCTTTTATTTCACGTTTGTTACCGATGAAGTTATCATCCACCACCGCAACCGTACCTCTCCAGTTTAATTTGTAAAGAGCATCCATTTCACGCAGCACCTGGCTGGTATCTTTCATTCTTACCTTGTGCCCGAGCAACGAGGTAATTTCGCAGAAATCACAGGCAAACGGACAGCCCCGTGTGATTTGTAAACTCATGGTGGCGTAATGCTTAAGCGACAACAAATGATAATCGGGAACGGGTGTTTTGGTAATGTCTGCATATTCAGTTGTCTGATAAATTCGTTCAGGTTTTTTTTCATCTTCAATATCCTGAATAAAAGGTGCCAGCGTGATTTCAGCTTCATTCAGCACGAAATGATCAATCTGGGGGTAATTCAGGTAATCCTGCGTAAAAAGCGGCCCTCCGGCTACTATTTTCACCTTGTTTTTCAAACACCGGTCAATCACCCTATCCACCGATTCTCTCTGGATGTACATGGCACTTAAAAAAACATAATCGGCCCAGATGATATCCTGATCATACAGCTCATTGGTGTTCATATCTACCAACTTTTTCTGCCAGCTTTCTGGTAGCATCGCCGATACTGTAATCAGTCCAAGCGGAGGTATGGCAGCTTTTTTTGAAATAAACCGCAACGCATGCTTAAAACTCCAAAAGGTGTCGGGATACTTCGGATAAATCAATAAAATTTTCATTTGGAAATGTTTTAGTGGTTGCTTGTAATAACCGGTACAAAATTACATTTCCAAAACCGTGAAGTAAAGCACAATGTGGCCAATATAGGGTTTCAGGAGAAAAACCGGTATTAAAATGTGACAAATGATAGCGGATTGGGGCGACCGGCATTCGTCCCCGGCTAGAGCATTTCCTTGATTTTAAGCAGATATTGGCGTGAAACCGGGATGCGCTCATCATATCCGTTGAGCGTAATATAATAACTGTCCTGGTCTTTCTCCAGCTTTTCAACAAAACGGAGATTCACAATGCAGGTACGATGACAACGGGCAAAATTCGGAAGTTCTTTTACCTGCTGCTCCATTCCTTTCATGGTATTTCGGATCAGCTTCTTTTTAAAAGCTTCAGCCTCCTGGTAAATAATTTCCACGTAATTGTCTGCCGATCTGATGATAACAAGGTCCGCAACCCCCAGTTTTAAGGCCTCTGTTCCGGATTCCGAAGCAAATTCAATGGTTTTGTTGAGGGTGCTGTCTTCATACCTTTCAATCAAATTTTGTACAGCCTTCTTTTCCTGAATGAGCAACGTATTGTTGTACTTCAACTCATTGATAAAATCATAAAGCCTCAGTACCACAGGTGCCACCAGGCAAATCAACGAAGCTTTAACCATGATGTAAAAAGAAATATAAACTTTGCCCACAAACCGCAAATAAAAAGCAAAAGCAACGGAACTCAGCACAAACAGGCTGAATCCTCTGATGAAAATCAGCCAGGCGGGATTGGTATTTTCTGTTTTTTCATTTAAGAGCAGTGTGGTAAACAGAATTCGCTCCAGTACCATCAGGAAAAAGATGATGGCACCAAGTCCGGCAATGAAAATAAGCCTGTCATTGAAATCCAGCCTGTCAATTGGAAATGGTTGAAAGAAAAGGACGAACAGGAAAATGCCAAAGGTAATGCTCAGAAAAAGCCCAAAGTAACCTTTTAACTGGTTAACAATCTGGTTCAGTTTATTACTTATCGATTTTTGCACTTCATCTGGCATTGGGCGTTTTCAGTTATCCCTGGAATTACAAAGATCGCATAAAATCTGCATTGTCGCAAATAAATTCTTAAGATTCAAATTATTCATTATCTTTGCACAAAGTTTTTTAGCAATTGTAATTGAATTTGATTCATTCCCGCTAGAATTTTTTACGGAAACATACATTACTCCATTTTATTGAAATTTGGTTAATGTTGGTGTTTTAATATTTAACCAAATTTTTTATTTAAAATGAATTACACACAAAAGGAAACAAAAGGACAACAAAGATTTAACTCATTCAGGAATAAGCCTGCACAAAAGAAGCAAGTCAGCAAGAAGTTGCTGGATGCCGGTTTATTCGTAAAGAAAGCACAACCTGTTATTGAAACACAATACATATCTCAGCGTGTCATACAGGATCTCCCTGTAAACCAATCCATCATCGCCAATCTGCTGCAAAAAGGTTATCTGGCGCCAACCGAAATACAGGACAGATCCATTGAACCAATTCTTAAAGGAGCTGATCTGATGGGACTGGCTCAAACAGGAACAGGAAAAACAGGGGCGTTCTTAATTCCGCTGGCGCACAACCTGTTGGGTAAGAATCCTGCAAACCAGATACTGGTTATTTCACCCACCCGTGAGCTGGCTCTTCAAATAGAGAATGAATTCAAAAGTATTACCTCAGGGCTCAGGTTATATAGCGAAAGCCTTATTGGTGGCACCGATGTGAGAAGAGATCTCATGAAGCTGAAGAAACCCAATCATGTAATTATCGGAACACCCGGTCGGATACAGGATATGGTTCAGCAAAGGGCTGTTAACCTGGATAATTTTTCAGTTCTTGTGCTTGATGAATTTGACCGGTTACTTGATATGGGATTTGCGCCGGGCATTCTTAAAATTGTTGAAGGGATGAGAAACCGGAAACAAACCATTCTTTTTTCTGCCACTGAAAACAGGGGTCAAAAGGCTTTGATAAGCAAATTATTAAAATCACCTGTTGAAGTGCGTTTACAAAACAGCAACATCAGCGGCGATAATATCGATCAGGAGATCATCAGGGTTTCAGAAGGAGAGAATAAAATGGAAATGCTGCTGAAACTGGTCCGGAATCCGGATTTTGAAAAAGTATTGATTTTCGCCGACACCAAGCGTTGGGTAACCAGGATTTGCAAAAATCTTCGCCAGGCTGGTATCAGGGCCGACGAAATTCACGGCAACAAATCACAGCATTACAGAATCAACGCACTTGAGGCATTCAAAAACAAAAAGATCAGCGTACTGGTTGCTACTGATGTGGCAGCAAGGGGTCTGGACATTGTTAATGTGTCGCATGTGATTAATTACCAGCAACCCCAGAATATGGACAGTTATATCCACCGCATTGGAAGAACCGGCAGAGCCGGAAAGAGCGGAAAGGCATATACATTCATCGGCTGATTTTTTGCTGCATTTCATTAACTTGCGACTTCATTCCTTCGGATGAAGATACCTGACAATTAGTGAATATGAGTAAAGTAGTTCTTATTACCGGGGTGTCTGCCGGTTTCGGCAGACATACTGCTACCCTGCTTGCACAAAAAGGTTATAAGGTATACGGAACCTGCCGTTCAACCTGTGAACTTGACCCACTTGTTCAGGTTATCAACATGGACGTTACCAATGTACAAGCCGTTAGAAATGGCATTAACACCATACTGGAGCGTGAGGGCCGGATTGACATCCTGATTAATAACGCCGGCGTTCACACCGGAGGAGCTGTTGAGGTATATCCCTATGACGACATCAGGCTCCAGATGGACACCAATTTCATGGGCGTCATTCATACCATCAAAGCCGTCCTTCCTGCCATGAGGGGGCAGGGGAGTGGTACCATCATCAATATCAGTTCTATTGGAGGACTAATGGGACTTCCTTTCATGGGCTATTATTCAGCCTGCAAGTTTGCTCTTGAGGGTCTGAGTGAAGCACTCCGCATGGAATTGCGGCAATTCAACATAAGGGTTATTGTAATCAATCCGGGCGACTTCCAAACCAAAAATACCGCAACCCGGAAAAACGTATTTGCAGCTCCCAACATTGATGCTTATGAACAACAGTTCCGGAAAACCCTTCATATAATTGAACAAGAGGAAAACAATGGATGGCACCCCGAAATACTGGCACAGAAAATCTATCGCATTCTTGAAAAGAAAAGGCCGGCCAACCGGTATATCGTGGGCTCCTGGAAGCAAAAGACTGCTGTCAGGTTGAAATATCTCATACCTGATCCCTGGTTCGCTGCTATCCTGCGAAATCATTATGACATCCGGTGAGTAAAAGAATCCATCGGAAACCTTATAAACCAGTAATTCAAAAATGCCTGATCCAATCAGGCATTTTTTATTCTATAAACTTGACATAGTAAAAATATTTTCTTATCTTTATTCATTATTAAAAGAGAATAAGTCTTATTTAGGGTTATAAATAATTTATAAATGCGAATTAAGAGTTGAAAAATATGGATGCGATTATCACAAAACCCCTTTTAAGGGGTTTAATACGAATATTAATATGAAAAGCTTGCTTAGTAATTCAATTCTTAATTCGCATAATAAGTAATATCTTAACATAGGAAAACTTCAGATGGATTTGTTAAAACCCATATTGATCTTAATAGGAACTTTGTCGCTGTGCCTTGGGCTCATCGGTATTGCCGTGCCCGGATTACCCACCACACCTTTCCTGTTACTTACTGCAGGATTATACCTGCGAAGTTCCGACAGGCTATATCAAAAATTGATTTCAAGTAAATATGTTGGTCCCTACGTAACCAGGTATCATGCCAGTAAAGGATTAACCAAAAGAGATAAAATAAGTGCCATCGTTACCATGTGGTGCATGATTGCGCTTTCATGCCTGTTTTTCATTGCATCCCTGAAAGTAAGGGCTATTGTAATAATAGTAGGTATAACAGGAACTCTTGTAATGGGATGGCTGATACCAACAGTGTCTCAGCCGGATAAGAACGAAAATAACTAATACACAGCACACTTAAAAATTGTCTGTAATAACCATTAAATAAACCAACCATGGAAAATAACGCTGAACATGTAAGTAAGTGTCCGGTTACCGGAGCCGTTGGAAATCACAGTGCAGGCAGCAGCGGAACGAAGAACCGCGACTGGTGGCCCAATCAATTGAAGTTAAATATACTGCGGCAACATGCTTCTTTATCGGACCCCATGGGCAAAGATTTCAACTATGCCGAAGAATTTAAAAAACTGGATTATGAAGCCCTGAAAGACGATTTGCGAAAACTGATGACCGATTCGCAGGACTGGTGGCCGGCCGATTTTGGGCATTACGGTCCGTTTTTTATCCGTATGGCCTGGCACAGCGCCGGCACTTACCGTATTGGTGATGGCCGCGGAGGTGCGGGAGGTGGCCAGCAGCGCTTCGCCCCTCTCAACAGCTGGCCCGACAATGTAAACCTTGATAAGGCACGCAGGTTACTTTGGCCCATAAAACAGAAATACGGAAAGAAGATATCCTGGGCCGATTTGTTGGTTCTTACCGGCAATGTGGCTCTCGAATCAATGGGTTTTAAAACCTTTGGTTTTGCCGGCGGACGAGCCGACGTGTGGGAACCGGAGGAAGATGTGTATTGGGGTGCAGAAACCAAATGGCTGGGTAGTGATATCCGCTATGAACATGGATCCGAAGGTGTTGAAAAAGAAGGTGGTGTAACTGTTTCTGATGAAGATGCAGATAGCGAAATGCATTCCCGCAAGCTTGAAAATCCGCTTGCTGCTGTGCAAATGGGTTTGATCTATGTTAATCCGGAAGGACCTGATGGAAATCCTGATCCGATTGCGGCCGCCACGGATATTCGCGAAACCTTTGCGCGTATGGCCATGAACGATGAAGAAACTGTTGCCCTTATTGCAGGCGGGCATACCTTTGGAAAAACCCATGGCGCAGGTGATGCTGCGCACGTAGGCCCCGAGCCTGAAGCAGCACCTATTGAAGAGCAGGGTTTGGGATGGAAGAGCACCTTTGGCTCAGGCAAAGGAGGCGATACCATTACCAGTGGATTGGAAGTAACGTGGACTACCACGCCCACCAAATGGAGCAATAATTTCTTCTGGAACCTGTTCGGTTACGAATGGGAACTTGAGAAAAGTCCGGCCGGCGCCCACCAGTGGAGGCCCAAACACGGAATGGGAGGAAATACAGTGCCCGATGCACACGACAAGGATAAACGCCATGCCCCGAAAATGCTCACCACCGATTTGTCACTGCGTTTCGATCCGGTTTATGAGAAAATCTCCCGGCGGTTTATGGAGCATCCCGATGAATTTGCCGATGCCTTTGCCCGTGCCTGGTTTAAGTTGACGCATCGCGACATGGGTCCCAGGTCGCGTTACCTGGGTCCCGAAGTGCCTGCAGAAGAGCTGATCTGGCAGGATCCGGTTCCTGCTGTGGATCATCAGCTGGTTGATGATAAAGATATTGCCTCCCTGAAACAAAAAGTACTGGCCTCAGGTTTGTCCGTTTCACAGCTTGTTTATACAGCCTGGTCATCGGCGGCTACTTTCCGCGGGTCAGATAAGCGCGGTGGCGCCAATGGCGCACGCATCCGGTTGGCGCCTCAAAAGGACTGGGAAGTTAACAATCCGGCACAGCTTGCCAAAGTGCTTAAAACGCTTGACGAGATTCGCAATGAATTCAACAAATCACAGGCAAACGGTAAAAAAGTTTCCCTGGCCGACCTCATTGTGCTTGCCGGTTGTGCAGGTGTTGAAAAAGCTGCCAAAGATGCAGGTGTTGCCATAACCGTTCCGTTTACACCGGGTCGCACCGATTCAACACAGGAACAAACCGACGTGCTGTCGTTTACCTATTTGGAACCTGCAGCTGACGGTTTCCGCAATTACCTGAAAAAGGTGTATGCCATTCCGGCTGAGGAGCTGTTGGTTGACAAAGCACGCCTGCTCACCTTAACTGCACCCGAAATGACCGTGCTGATTGGCGGCATGCGTGTGCTGAATGCCAATTGCGGCAGCACCAAACACGGTGTGTTTACAGAACGCACTGAAGTACTCACCAACGATTTCTTTGTGAACCTGCTTGATTTGGGAACTGCATGGAAGCCTGCGGCAGGATCAAAAGAAACCTTTGAAGGTATAGACCGTGCCACTGGAAAGGTTAAATGGACTGCTACGCGGGTTGACCTGGTTTTTGGCTCAAATTCCGAACTCAGGGCGCTGGCAGAGGTATACGGAAGTGCTGACGCCCAAGAAAAATTCGTAGATGATTTCGTAGCTGCCTGGAACAAAGTGATGAACTTCGACCGGTTTGACCTGAGGTGAGATGATCGGTGTAAAAGTAATGGGCATCAGTTGATCGGTGTTTTATTGCAGGAAACCTCATTACAACGTAGGATAAACAGTGAAGAATCAAGTTAGATTTGCGCGAAAAGTGGTTCACACTTATGTTAATTTGCGTCCAAGGCACTGGCAACACAGGTAAATGACAGGAACAGGGTCTAAAAAAAACACCCAAACCTGATGCCTGCTTTATCCATGTCGGCACGAGGGTCGAAAAACAAAAACGATCCCATGGTTGCTGTTAACCCGGCATACATGTTTTTGTAAAATACAAAATATACCGAGGGCTCAATGGCCCAGTATGACCAGATTTCGTCGTAATCGTCGGGCAGCAGTACGTCGGAGAGCAGGGTAACCTGAATTTTAAACCACGATGTGATTTCATACATGTACGATGCGGAAGCCCCCAGGAAAAAACGTGTTTTGGTGGGATGCGACCAGCCATCGCCGGTGAGCACATATTCGCGGTATGCACCGGTGCGTAACCCCGATAGTATTCTGCTGTCGCCAAAGCCAAACAGCTTCCTTTCATAGCTTAAGGCAAAATCGGGGTTCGAGTAGCTGTAATTTTCAGTGCCGCGCTTTTCGAGATGATAATTGGCCTGAAGAAACAAGCTGTTTTTCTTGTAATCGGCTTTGGCTTGCTGTGCGTTTGCCCCGCCAAAGCAGCATACGAAAGCCAGTAAAAGGCATATTTTATTTTTCATGGTCAGCGGTGTTGATCAGGTTCGGGATATCGGTCAATAAAGTTACAAATTCATTCCGGTATTTGGGTTTTGTAATGGCAAATGGCAGGCTGCGCTGCTGTATTTTAACAATCTGGCCACTTTGCAGGTCAATGGTATATAACATCCAAAGTGTATGGTTGTCTAATGCAAATGCCTGTGGGTCATATACGGTAACAGCGTGTCCGTAGGTAGCCATTTCGTAACCCTGAACTGCACCTGCACCTATATTGGCCGCTACATTTCCGATTACCCGTCCGGCAGTTGGTTCAACACTTTTACACCACACGTAAACCAGCATCACTTTTGAACTATCGGCCTTATTTGCGGTATCCGACTGATGAACTGCACGCCTGATCAGATTGAGTGCCGGCTCCTGTATTGCAGGGGGTAAGGGATAATAAGGAAGTAAGGGTGTTTTCAGTGTAAGTAAATACTCTTTTAAGGAATCGCTGAGCGCACGCCAGCTTTGCGGATCGGGAAAACGTTCGTCAGGGATGAACTGCATATGTTCCGAAATACACGCTTTGGTTAGCTTACCATTCAGACTGTCATAGGCTTCTTTGCTCAACTTATCGGATCGTTCATATTTGTCGAGGTTGCCAACGCCCTTGTGCAGAATGATATCGGCGTTTACCGGCAACATATAAAACGTGGCATTGCCTGTTTCATCAATAACAGGAACGGCTGCGTTTTGGTTTTCCATTTTTCTCAGCCGGAGATTTACAGTTAATTCCGAGTTTTTGTTAACGGTAACTGTATCGGTTTCATATCCGCGTTTCAATGCAGTGAAATAACAGGTATGATTTTTACCCATAAAGGTTACGGTTTTGTTCAGCGGTCCTTCGCCGCATATTTCATCGGGTAATCCGAAATGATTGGGAACACTGCCCATGATTACCATCGCCTTTTCTGGCTCGGTTTGAATAACAAAATGACGGGTACAGCAACCATTCAGCAGAATGGCCAACATACCGGCGGAAATAAGTTGTTTGATTAACTTAAAGGTTTTCATAGTTCAGGTGGGTTTTTGTTAGAAATCAATTCTTAACATCAGTTTTAACATGACAATATTGTACTTTAGGTCGGTTTGCTGGAAATAGTAACGGCAAGCAGTACCAATACCCAACAGGTTCTGAAAAAAGAAAAAGTTGACTTCGGGTTCGGCAAAAACGCCTGCAGAGACCTCATACTTTTCTTCAGCGCAATCAATGCATTCGTCTATCTCGCGCTTGCCGGTAACCCATTCGTAGCCGGCATTGGCTCTGAATACAATTTGCAGGTCGCGTTTGTCAAATGGCACTATAGGCGGCGACCAAAATCCGCCTTTGGCGTTGATTGCATATGTGTTAAACGAAGATTCCTGTTCCCCTTGTGTTGTTTGCTGGCTGAAAGCATTATGGTCCTTAACCGAGCCAAAACCTACCCCAAAGGAAAGTCCTGTATATTTTAGCAGACGCACTTCGAGTCCGAGCTCTGCCGCCCATAGATTCTCGGCGATGCTTATTTCATGGGATTTTTCGGAGGTTAATTTGGACAGGGTGGGTGCATCAAGATAAATGATAAATGAATTCGCTTTAGACTTTTGCGCCGTGCATTGAATGGAAAAAGCGGCAAAAATCATCATAAAAATAACTATTGGCAAAACGGGTTGTTTCATGGTAGTTTCGGATTAGTTTAAGGTATAATGCAGTTTGCACATGATTCTCGGATACATAAGCAATACTGCCTCGGGCATATCGTTTGAGAAAAGATAGGAAAAGGTTGGTTGCAGATGCAGGGCAATTTTGATGTTGCCAAAAGAGTATGCCGGACCAACTATGATCCCATACTCAATCCCCTTCACATCGGCATCCCATTCTTTGCAGGTCGCAAAAGCCACGTTGAAAAAACCACCCAGTTCGGCCTGCAGCTTTTTGTCGGGGTATTGCCCAATCCAATGCAAACCCAGTGCGAAGCGATTGCCTTTAAAGCCTTCTTCAAAAGGATAGTCATCTTTAAAATTGCTTCTTTCGAAATCGAAATGTGTCCCAAGTTTAAAAAACGACGCTAACTGATACTCATAGAAAAGGCCAAAAGCCGGACTTAACTGGTTGTCGGGCCATGTGTTATAGGGTTCAAGGTCGAAATAAACGCCGTCATCCCAGGGCATGGTAATGCCCGATGACAGGCCAACAATGTGTTTGCCTTCCTGTGCAAAGGCCTGACCCAGGCATAACAACAACAGGGTAATCTGAAAACAAAGTGATTTCTTCATGTGAAAATGTATAAAGTGTTATAGATTATTGGTTCAGGTATGCTCAACGACTTTTCATACCAATAGGAAATGGCAGCAATGGTGCATAACGTTACAGAAAAGCATTATTTTTATAAAAAATTAGACATTAACTGTAATATTTGGCTGGTTCATCTCATTTCGTTTATGCAACAGGTTGACTATATCAGTGATTTTGTTTCGGCCCTCAGCCGGGGTAAGTATCCGCCAGAAAAGCCGATTCTTGAGCACATGGGTATTGTCATCCGCCAATGGTGCCGGAAGCATAAATATGAGATCACCTGGTTTTCACTGGATGGCAAAATTGGTGATGAGAATGCTTTGTACCATAAAATATACCGGCAACTTGTTGACGATATCATCAGTAAAGTTGTCAAAATCGGTTCGTATGCCGATTATAAAAAGCATGTGGTATTCATTGCGGAGGGTCTTATGCGGGAGGGTTTTTTGTGTTTTAACGGGTTGCTGATCGATGGCTGCAACAGTGCATGGAAGCGTGTCGAAATTATGCTCAGGATGTATACAACTGTTTGGTTGAACAACAGGGGTGTTTCATTCGGAAATTCTGACAATGTTCTTCATCATCAGGCGCTTATCACCCTGTATGAGAAAATATCGCAAAAGAAACTGATCTTTGCCGATTCGTGTGAATTGAAGTCGTATTACTTCCGGATCCTTGAGAATAAGAGTCGTGAGGAGCACCGGAAGGTGTTAAAGAGCCAACGTTTTACCGACATCATACCTGAGTTGCACGATGAGGATTTGCTAAACGGGCCGGATGAAAGGATTGCTTGTGTTAAAGAACAGATTGAAAGGCTTGACGGAATGGAAAAACAGATATTATTGGCTTATTACGTGCAGGAGAAAAAACTGGCCGAAATAGCCGGTGAACTGCAAATATCAGCGGAAAATTGCCGCGTGATAAAGCACAGGGCCATGAGGCGCCTCATTAACCTGTTTGCTGACAAAAAGAATTGTAATCATTAAGCAACTTTATAATGCAAGGCAGATGGATTTTAGCCACGACGAAATAGAAAAAAGAAACCTGATTGAGGAATACCTGTTGGGGCGATTGTCGGAAGAGGAAGAGACCGCTTTGGAGGAGCATTTGTTGCAGTGCGAAAGTTGCAGGGATAAATGTTTGCAGACAGAGCAGGTCATCAATGCCTTAAAGTCGTCGCAGGCAGCGGATAAGACTTTTCAAACACCCTCGGCAGCAAAAAGACACATAGGCTGGCTGGCGATAAGTTTGCGGATTGCAGCTGTGTTTGTTTTGGTTGCCGGCATAGCAATCTTATATAATAAAACAAAGGACCATCCGGGGGAAATTGCTCTCCAAACCAACCCGGTAATGGTTGACACGCTGAACAAAACAGGCGATGATACCATTAAGCAAAATGCCCCCAAAGAAAGTCGTTACGAGACTTCTTCACAGGCCCGAACCGCTGAAGCAAAGAATGAAAACAGGGATATTACTGCACGGGTGAAAGACGAATGGATAGCCGCGGCTTATCGTCCTTCCCCGGTTTTTGAGCAGGCCATTGGAAATGCTGTAAGAGGCAAGGCCCTAAAGGTAATTGCACCGGCTGATTCTGCTGTGTTTTCAAATAATACAACTGTTGTATTCAACTGGGAGAATCCGGAAGACAAGAAAATGGCCCTGCTGGTAAGAAAAAATACGGGCAAGTCCGTTTTTAAACAAGTTGTTTTGCCTCCCTATGCTTTAGATGTTGAGGATCCCGGGTTATACTACTGGCAGTTGCTGGAAGGTGATCAGGTTGTTCATACAGGGAAATTCCTGGTAAATCAGTAAGTTGTTATTGGATTCAGGTCTCTGGCCACCAGGGTAAAACCACCCCAGAACAAGGGATAAGCATACTTTTCATCTTTCACAAGGCTGATTTTTGCCTGTTGCAGTGCCCTGGAATAGCTGAGCCCGCTTAAAATGCCTTTGTAGAAGGCAACCATTAGCTTATGGGTACTAATATCTCCGACTTTCCATAATGAATAAACCATATTGGGAATGCCGGCATATAGAAATGCCCGGGTCATGGACATCAGTCCTTCGCCCTTTACCAGTTTTCCTGTTCCGGTTTCGCAGGCACTCAAAACAACCAGGCCGGCATTAAGGCTAAGGTCGTATAGTTCCGATGAAAAAAGGATACCGTCATCTTCGGGCGACTTTGTTATGGTATCTGCACCAGTGAACGATGGAGAAAAGACCAATCCCGAAAGATCTGGAAACGCCTCATTAAGCATACCGTGTGTGGCAATATGAATGAAGTTGAAATGCCCTGCTTCTTTTCGGAAAACTTGTTCACTGGCCATGGAATGGAGGTATCCTTTGGCTACAATGGCTTTGTTGTCGAATAAGGTAACAATGTCGCGGATTTCGTTTTCCGAAAATGTCAGTTCATTCCACGTATTGCCATTTACCGAAACCGAGCGCATAATTTCGCGATCGCTGGTCAGCGTATCGAATACAACTTTGTTTTGGGCCATGATAAAACCGTTTGTACTGTCGGATTTAAATACCGGGGCAAAACCTATAAAACCTTGCGTAAGGTCCGATGGTTTGGGCGCATTGTTTATGGCATTTATGAAAAGGTTAACCGCGTAGTGGTAACCCATGTCGAATTTTCTGATCAGGTAAGGAGCTTGTGAAAAGTCGGGATTTCCTGCCGGTTTCCAATTATTGCATAACGTTTCGAAAGGAAGATACAGCAGTTGTTTGTCGGGTATAATAACCAGATGTTCTTTGTTGCTGATTATCTTTTCTACAGGTGCAACAAGTATGTTGTACAGGGAATTGCTTTCAATAATAAAATCTTCGAATTCATATGTTTTAATGCTTGCAAGGTAATTATGCAGGGAGGCGAAAAAAGTGGTGTCAATGGTTATATGGACAAGGTGATCGCCTTCGGTTGTAAAAACCTGAATGTAAAGCATCGTGTCGGCTATTGTATAGGAGATTAGTGCGGTTTTTCCGTCAAGTGTATTGCAGATGTTGCTAAAAGTAACAGCCGGGACGTTTTTGCTGAACTTTTCAAAAGCCGGAAACTGTTTCAGTAACCCGGTTTTCATTTTTTCATACTGCTCTTCGAGTTCGATAAGCTTCTTGTATAACTGGCCTGTTTCCAATCCATATAGCGTATCAACACTTGTCTTCAGGTTAAGTATTTCAGCTTTGCACGATCGGATGCCAGCTGCCATTTCCTTTTCTTTTTGGATCAACGAATCGGGTATTCCTGCAACCTGCATGGCTCTTTTGCGTGTTATCGATTCGCGTAGTATTCCGTATTTTCCCGTCTCCATGAGGCCGAACAATTCCTCAGGCAGGGCCGGATCATTTGTGATTCGCATTTTCAAATACAGGGTGTTGATGGCATTGGCTAAAATAGCTGAGCTTTCTTCCGAAAGCCATTGTTTTGATTCATCTCCCGAATAACCGCTTCGTAAGGTATGCATGTAACCGACTGCCTTCTTGTATTCTTTTGTCGCCAGGTCAAGTGGCCGCAAATCGTTTCTGTTGTTCTGGTATATTCGTGTGTATATCCTGGCATTCAGGTAAACCGACCCCAGGTATGCCGGTTGGTCGGAGACAAGCAATTCTGACTGACCACCGGTAAATGGCATTGTCCTGGTATTGACCCGGATGGCACTATCAATACATTGCAGTGCCGAGTCGGGTTGGTTTAGGGCCAGATAACCTTCGGCCAGATTGTTATAGTAATTGGCCAGATCGGGGTGGTTTTTACCTTCCATGGCGATGTTTAAATTCCGTATGGCTTCGGAAAACCTGCTGATGGCCTTGTTATAATCACCTTTTCTGAAATATATGTCACCTATGTTATTGATGTTACGGGCAACATCGATACTGTAATTTCCAAAAACGGCCTTTTTTATTTCCAGGGCTTTGTTGTGATGGCTCAGGGCCTTGTCGAACTGATTGCTGTGCCGGTATACATTGGCCAGGTTCATGTACGACATGGCAATATCGGGATGATTGGCCGGAAGCGAAGCCTCGCGAGTGGCCAGTGCCTGCAAATGACAGGTTAATGCCTGCGAATGGTTTCCGGTGGCTTCGTAAATGGCGCCGAAGTTATTCAGGCATTGGGCAGTAAGCGGATGGTTTTCTCCATACACTTCCTTGCGTATGCCGTAGACCATTTTCTCATAATTGAGGGCTTTCTGGTAATCACCTTTCTGGTATAACACAACTGAAAGATTGCTGTAGCTGGCGGCAGTGTGCAAGTGATTTTTTCCTAAGGTTTTTAATCTTATTTGCAGGGCTTTTTCGTGCATGATCAGTGCCGAGTCAACATCTCCCAGGTCAAGGTAGGCATTGCCCATGGTATTATACCCCGATGCAATTTGCGGGTGTTCATCACCATGGATTTTCCGGATGATGTCCGATGCCTGGGAACAATGAAAGATGGTTTTGTCGTATTTACCTGCCAGCGAATAAACAATGCCCAGGTTTCCGTGTGCCGATGAGGTGCGTATATGATTGTGGCCGTAGTATTGTTCAGACAAACCAACCACACGCGACATATTGTAAACAGCCTTTTCGAAATCGGAATAATTGCATAGAATTCTTGCTTTCAGCGTGTAAGCGTCAATGAGTACAATGGTAGAATCCTTTCCCAATTCATTTGTTTCATCGAAAACGGTTGCCAGGGTATTTTCTGCGCTGTCGATATCGTTGCGGTATGAATACAGATAGGCGATTTCGGTAAGCGACCGCAGGTTCATTAGTTTCTGTTCGTTTACGGCAAACCAATTGGCGGCCTTTTTATAGCAAACAATGGCACTGTCGTATTGTTGTGCCCTGTTCAGCTGTTTAGCCCTGGTAAAGTAATGAAATCCAAGACTGTCGGGATTCTCCTGGCTGAAAAGAATAGGGGCGTCAAATAGAAAAAATAAGTAAATCAGCAGGTATGGGAAGCGTTTTGGTATGGCATTCATGGTACAGGTAATTGCGGGATTAAGATGATCAGGTATTAGTTTGCAGGTTGCTCCGAAAGGCATATCAGGTTTAGAAATACCGGGAACTCCATGGGCATATCCAATAACTCAAAGGCTCCGGCGATGGTTGAACAATACAACTCATTTGAATATAAAACGAATAGGTGCGTCATGGCAGTTGCAAGTGGCTCCGAAACAAGCCAGACCACCTTTTTATGATTATTAGCCTGGAGCTCATTCGAATAAATTTGCCACAGCTTTTCCAGTTCCTTCGCGCTGAAACCGGGAGTACATCTTTCATCCACCATAATCAGCAAATAGTGGATGTCGGAATAGGCCTTATCACTTTTGTATTCCTGGTTGAGTTGCAGGGCTTCCTGAACAGAAAATTCTTCGGATTGAATTCTGACAAAAGCAAAATGATGCTCGGGGAACATCGTGTAATAGTTGGTATGCAGGGTTTGCATAGCAGATTGGGTATGTTGAAAAAGGATCAGGAGATCCAAAAGCGAAATAAAGATAATAAAATGTATCTGATAATCAAGGTGCAAAAATTGAAATACTTTATAGCAGGCAAGCCATTCAATGTGTTTGCTTTTGAAAACAACCAGTAACAAGTTACAAGTGGCGGGTCACTTCCCGGTCACTGACCGGATAGTCTGTAAGTTAACCGTAGCGGGTTGGGACTTTCGCCAAACAGGGCTGACACGACTGGGAGACAACTAACCTGTTCGCTATAATCATATATGTTTCTGTATTGTGTTGTGATATTGGTGAGGTAATTAAATTAGTTAGTGTAAAACTGACGTTAAGTTCAAATCTTAATTTTTGGAGCCATCGTTTGCCCTCTCTTATAGTTTCTTCATTTACATAAAATTATCATAAAAATACTTAGCGTATATTTAACGCTAAGTTTGCTTTTCAGGAATCAAGTTTATAATTTAGATGTAAACTTGGATTCCGATGGACCAACTTAATTCCAGCATATCGGTTGATTGTGTCGTTTTCGGCTTTGATACGGAGCAGCTGAAAGTATTGTTGATTGAACGGAGCAAATCTCCGTATGAAAAAGCAGATGTGCCATCCGGCACCTTAAAGCTTCCCGGAAGTTTAATAAAGGATACGGATGACCTTGAGCGTGCTGCCTATCGCATATTAAAGGAACTTACCGGACTGGATCACGTGTCTTTGAAACAGTTTGCCATTTTCGACCGGCCTGACCGGCTCAATAATACCAATGATCTTACATGGCTATGCTCCACAAGCGGTTTGCAGATCCGGAGAGTTATCTCGGTAACCTATTATTCCATACTGCGAATTGCAAAAAATGATCCGGCTAAATTGTTGTTGGACCAAAGTCATTGGATTCCGGTGAAAAAATTACCCAGGTTGGCTTTCGATCACAACTTTATTATTGACGGTGCTTTGAAGGAACTCCGGAAAAAATGGCAGTATGAATCATTTGGTTTGGAGCTTCTACCTAAAAAGTTCACCATCCGTCAGTTTCAAAACCTGTATAATGAAATTCTGGGCAAAGAATTGGATAAACGGAATTTCCGGAAAAAGATTCATAAGCTCGACTACCTGATCCCCTTACCGGAAAAGGAAAAGAAAGTAAAGCACAAGCCCGCTCAACTTTTTAAGCTGGATAAGAAAAAACTGTCAAAGCCTGAACGATGGCCGGTTTTTTAAACTCGCGGACCTGGAGTTGCGAAAATATATTTGAAATATGGCTAATCAGAATATAAAGGTTCTTTTTTTAAACTTAATCTATTTATAACATGTCACTATGTATCGGTAACAAAGAGTTTTTCCCGGGAATTGGGGAAATAGCATTCGAAGGCCCAGATTCAAAGAATCCTTTGGCCTTCAGGTTTTATGATGAAAACAAAAAAATAGGCGGCAAAACCATGAAAGAGTATTTGCGCTTTGCAATGGCATATTGGCATACCTTATGTGGCAACGGTAAGGATGTTTTCGGAACTGATGGTTCCAAAACCTTTCCCTGGTCGGTTGGGAATGATCCTATTGGCATCGCCAAAAACAAGATGGATGCAGCTTTTGAGATTCTTACAAAATTAAGGATGCCTTATTACTGTTTTCATGATACCGACCTGGTTGATGAAGGAAACAGCCTGGCGGAATATGAGAAAAACCTTTCCGTTATTGTTGACTATGCAAAAGAAAAACAAAAGGAGTCGGGTGTCAGATTACTCTGGGGTACCGCCAACGCTTTTTTTAACAGGCGATATACAAACGGGGCCTTTACAAATCCCGATTTCCATGTTACCGCGTATGCTGCAACCCAGGTGAAAAATGCCATTGATGCCACCATTGCTTTGGGCGGAGAAGGATATGTTTTTTGGGGCGGCAGGGAAGGATACGAGAGTTTGCTCAATACCGATATGAAACGTGAGCAGGATCACTTGGGCCGGTTTTTGGGAATGGCTCGCGATTATGCTCGTAAGCAAGGCTTTAAAGGCTGTTTTTATATAGAACCAAAACCCATGGAGCCTACCAAGCATCAATACGATTTTGATGCGGCCACTGTTATTGGTTTTCTGCGTTATTACGGACTGGATAAGGATTTTAAACTCAACATCGAGGTAAACCATGCCACATTGGCTGGTCACACCTTTCAACATGAGCTTCAGGTTGCTGCCAACGCCGGTATGTTGGGCAGTATTGATGCCAACCGGGGCGATTACCAGAATGGCTGGGATACCGACGAATTTCCCGTTAATCTGTATGAACTTACCGAGGCCATGTTGGTTGTCCTGGAAGCCGGAGGACTGACCACCGGGGGCATCAATTTCGATGCGAAAACCCGACGTAGTTCAACAGATCCGGAAGATATTTTTATTGCGCACGTTTCCGGTATGGACACATTTGCAAGGGCTCTGATAGTTGCAGGCAACATCCTGGAAGAGTCGGATTACAAAAAGTTGCGCAAATCGCGTTATGCTTCATTCGACCAGGGCGACGGAGCTGCTCTTGAACAAGGCAGGCTTACGCTTGAAGATATGAGAAAGATCGCTTTCCAAAACGGAGAACCCAGACAAATCAGCGCGAAACAGGAACTTTTTGAACGGATTTTGACTATGTATATGTAATTTTTACTGACCATGGAGGCGCATAATTCTGCGTCTCCATTTTCTATTCCGACTGCTTATCCAGTATAGTCTGCCTTGTAATCATCCCCCATTTTTTAATCACGTCATCAGTCCATCCGCCATCGGACGAAGCACGGGGAATCAGCATGGAGCACGATTCGTTTTTGTCGGATACGGACCAGGCGATCCAACTGATCTTGCGATCTTCCATCCAGTTGACATACGCATTCCATTCGGCTTCATCAATGGGGCCGTCTCCGGTTGCTTCCATACCGGCACACTCGGAAACAAATACCGGTATCCCTTTTTCCATGGCAGCATCTGTGCGGTCGCGCAGCCATTTCTTATGCGTTCCCGCATAGAAATGCATGGTATACATGATGTTGGTATGACCGGTAATCGGATCCATTGATACGGTATCCAAATCCTGGCACCAATGCGGTGAACCCACAAGGATTATATTGTCCTGATCAATGGCCCTGATGGCATCAATAACAGTAACCGAATATTCCTTCACCTCTTTCCAGGTGTAATAATCAGGTTCATTCCAAATCTCATAAATCACATTTGGGTAATTGCCATACTGTGTGGCCATCAGCTCAAAGAACTTCGTGGCTTCTTCGGTGTGTTTTTTATGACTATGAAAATCAATCAATACATAAACGCCGCTTTCAATGGCTCCCTTCACCACGTTGTCCACACATTCCAGCGCGAATTCAGGATTTTCAAGGTAATTGTCCTCAATGGCCACGCCCATGGATGCCCTCACTACATTGCATTTCCAGTCGTTCACCAGCCATGCAACGGCCTTTTCATTGTAAAACCGGGGCCAGAGATTGTGCCATCCGAAACTGGCACCACGCAGCATTACAGGACTGCCTTTTTCGTTAACCAACTGCGTGCCGGAGACAGCCAGTTTACCGTTGATTCCAACTGCAGAATCTTTTGGTGGCTGCGATGAACAACTAATCCCCAGCGCAAGAGCAACTATCGTAATAAGGCGAATTGGTTTCATAAATATGCGGTTTATAAAAATGTAAAGGTGAATGTAATAATTATTGTTTACATAGCAATTATGATTGAATTGTTTGGTCGGAAAGGAGGCGCTGAGGGGGGGCTGTTGTATCTAAACGATTTCTATAAACATGAAATCCGGGATTAATTTCCCGGTTTGAAAACATACTTTCCGCTCCTGGCCGTTACCCCTTCTCTGATCCAGAAATCACCACCAAGCGAAATATTTTCCACACCGGTTTTGTCGAAAAGGTCATCAACAACATATTGAAAATCGGTACGGTTTTCCGAATCTGCAATGGAACCCCAGGCTTCATCAACCGGAATCATTACAAGATCTGCTTTTAACAAGCTGACATACGACTCATCCCACAGGAAATCACCCTTTTCAATTTGCTCAAAGGTCAAGGTATGCGACACCCCTTCTTCAACCACAAAATCAGTTGCATCAGCAGGACTTAAATGCCAATATGTTTTGGCGTAAAGTGAAAAACACCGCATGGCTGCTTTATAAGACGTTCCCTCTATTTCAACGGGTATTTCTTTGGGAGCATTCTGTATAACGGCAGAAAAATCTTCTCTTGATTCACTTTCGAAACAATCATTGTGAGGAAATTCTTCCTCGGAACCTGAAAAAACTTCAAATGTGAAGGTATTGATCCGCACCTGTGTGGCCCGGCTTTGGGAATCAGCTATGGCCAGGGCGGCATTCACAAATAAATCAATGTCGGCATTGAATACCGCGGTAAGCGTTGTGTCAAACGAGGTGGCAAAGCTGGTGTCGGAAGCATGAAGCACTACCGGAATAGTAACTGGCTTGCCCCGGCTAATTGAAATATTGAAGTACATGCCTTCGGCAGTGGTGTCAGAAAAAATGTTGACATAAAGGTAGCCATCATCATAAACAAAACGGCTTTCTATGGTCCGGCTCATTTCATACGACAGCATTCTGTAGGTTGCACCGTCACCTGCTTCATCAAGATACCGGCTCATCACCGAATCACAGTCGAACACAGCCGCAATATCGTCATCGATCAAATCTTCCAGACAAATTTCATAGGCACCAACGACAATGTTTTCGGGTTGCCTTGTTTTTAACAGATTCGCCAGCGTTTTTGTTAAACCGGTGAATTTAACGCCTTGCTGTTGTATGGTGTCAGGTGATTGCCCCTTTACAGATCCGACATATAGGGTGGAAACCAGTAAAAACGAAACAACCAACAGCCGAAATGGTGAAGTGGTTCCTGTCATTGGGAATGCATTTGCCCACAAGTTAACATTTTCTTATAGATAATGATTTAGTAATTTTTAAACAGATGGAAAAAATCACAGAACTTTATATTGAATGAAAATTAAAACCATGTGGTTTAATGTTATAATTTTAGGTGGCTAATTCTCATTTACAATTTTAAAAGATATCCTGTATGGCCAGAAAAAATTCCCTTATGATACCCGGGCAGTGTTGCTTTAAAACAGGCACATTATTGCTGTTGTCATTCCTTCTTTGTTTACCCGTTTTGCCGCAAAACAACAGTAGCGAGGATGTGGATGACCCGCGCGGAAAGATGAAACCCTGGAACCAGGGTGCGCGGGAAACTGGCAAATACCGGAATGTATTCCTCGAAGCAGGATACAGTCAGAAGGACATTGATGCCAAGCTGGATAAGGCATATTACGACCTGTTTGAGGGCCCCAATCGTGTTTATTTTGAGGTGGGAGACAGCATGGGCTATGTTTCCGACATTAAAAACAAGGATGTTCGTACCGAAGGCGTATCCTATGGCCTGATGATTGCCGTTCAGCTTAACAAAAAAGAGGTGTTCGACCGGATATGGCGCTGGTCGAAGTTTTATATGCAGCACCAAGGCGGTCCGCGAGACGGGTACTTTGCCTGGTCGGTCAATCCCCAAACCGGCAAGCACAACTCAGCAGGAACGGCCTCTGACGGTGAACTCTATTTTGTGACTTCGCTGCTTTTTGCATCAAACCGCTGGGGTAATGAAACCGGGATTGATTACTATGCCGAGGCCCGGAGAATTCTCGATGCCATGTGGAGCAAGGACGGCAGCCAGGGCATCAACAACATCCTGAATGTGCAGCACAAACAAATCAGCTTTGTACCTGAAACAGAGCGATACAACCTTACCGATCCGTCGTACCACCTCCCGGCCTTTTTTGAGGTGTGGGCCGAATTTGCCAAAGACGGGCACGAGCAGTTTTACCG
>JAWOJJ010000092.1:0-26009 GCA_046481675.1 Bacteroidales bacterium
AACTTCCATGGTGCCAACGTCTCCCCCTGGCTCCCATAGCCGTCAAGCTAAGGATTTGATCAATTGCTTACGCCCAGGGCTTATGTTTTAGAGCTTATGTAAGACCCAGGGCGATGCCCTGGGCTAATGCTATAGTGCCCTTTACCTTCGGTGAGCTCCTTACGTCGGTTCAGGGCTCAAAAAGTCGAATAAATTTATGCCCTGAAAGGGCATCAGCAAACAGCACAGGGCGAAGCCCTGTGTAAAAGTCAATACGTTGAATATAAGCCCTGTAAATAAAGCAATATGGCTAAACAAGTAAAATTGCATATTTTTTTGAGTAGATAAATTAAGTTTAAATAGCAACATTAAGTTCTTTGACATATTGATTTATAATGTTTACATATTGAGCAATCAAGTTTAAAGATAGTTTTGTGACAAGATGTATGTAATTTTCATCTTTATCATCAAGGTATAAGGTCTTTACGCGATTGTAATCTTTGAGATAACGGTCAACAGCCATTATAGTATGATTAGTCTCTTTTGCGGCAGTTATAGGGTCTTTTTTTTCGACTACACACTTATAGATGATTTGATATTTGTGCGTGATACATGACCCCATATCCTGTAAATTTCCAGGATGCGGTAAATGTACGTTGTGTTTTTTCTCATACTTTTTTCTATTAATTGTAGCGCAAGAATCGTTAATGGAAAGCAGTAAACTGACATCTCTCATAGAAAGCAGTGCATTTTGAGAATAAGCTTCTTCCAATATTCTGGCTATTACGTTTTGTCTGTGTTCCGGTATTTTTAATCCATTTTCAAGTTTAG
This sequence comes from Bacteroidales bacterium, assembly GCA_046481675.1. Lineage (GTDB taxonomy): Bacteria > Bacteroidota > Bacteroidia > Bacteroidales > UBA10428 > UBA5072. The sequence goes on from JAWOJJ010000092.1 coordinate 811, forward strand.
AAATATCATCGTCGTTAACTAAAGTAAGGACGACAGGAACCATCTTCATGTTATACGAACCAGACTTGGTATCTTTGTGAACGGCGTTCCAAAGCACTTGTCCCGGCTTTAAGGAGTTAATATCCTGATTGTTCTCTTGAAAAATTTTGATCAGTTCGTCAGCCATAAAGCTGCGGACATTTGGACCAAAAGATTTGGTGAACTCTGTTTTAAAAAAGTTCTCAATTGCTGGTTTCAAAAATCGCTTATGAGCTGAACTATAGTGTTTAGATGCCGATGAAATTGGTAGCATATCATATTTTTCTATTGGTTTAATACTCTTTTTTTTAATAAAGTCTCAAGTTCGTGCATACGTGAAGGGACTATAATTGAGTGGGCTTTGATGTCTATATACTCTTCTGCCAGGCGTTTTGATATTTTGGTCAGAAAAGCAATGGTATGTACATCATATCCGTCTTTCATGAGTGCCACAACCTGCTTGAACTTGCAGACATAGTTGTTTATCGCTTTTATGCTGTGATTAGTTTTGTGGGCAATCTCTACATATTCACTTCCTTTGATCCATTCTTTAACAATCAGGGAACGGTGCGAGAGTGTCCGTCCCATATCCTTGATAGTGGAACGCAGTGGGATAAAGATGTTTTGCTCCCTTAGATCTTTCAAATCGCGTACAACGGTTCTCTCTCCACAGCAGAATATACGGTTGGCAATATCTTCAACAGTGAGCAAACCACCTTGCATAAAAGCTTCGTTACAGATGCGACTCAGCCGATGTTGCCTAAGAGCAACAACACCATCATTCTCTTTTATGGGCAAGTCTTCTTTGTCATCATTAATGGTCAAAGTAACGCTAACTTTGGTTGCCTCTTTCAACTTTTTAGCTGGCGAATCTTCAACAGATATAACAATGAATTTAACTTTACCTGGAGCCAGTTCCTGAGAGCAGTCAAAGAAATTGCCATAAACCTTATGGACAGTATCCAAAACGGCTTTTGCCTCAAAAGAAGAACAGCCCATACCATTAATGATATCGTTGATAAATTGACTGTCCAAGCTCTTTGTTTCAAGGCGGGACCATCTTTGAAGTGAAGAATTATTAATCATATCAATCAAAATAAAGTAGAAAAAAAAGATGGCCATCGCAACTCAAGGCGGTTCCCGATGGAGATGCTTTCCGGTCGGGCTACGCCCTCCCTCCAAGCATCTCCATCGGGGAGGGACCACTACTAACATTATAAAACAGTAAGTCAAGGAACAAATATACTTTGAATATATTTTTAAGCCATATGGCACAAAGATAAGGGCGTAAGCTTTTCCTAGCCTGACTGCTATGTCAAGGGGTTTCAATATCAATAACTGTGGATTATTCATGTTAATTCATTTCATGGCATTGTTCTGTGCCATTGCCCGAAGTACAGGATAGTTTTAGCGGGCCCTGCATTTCCATGAATAAATTAAAACAAACATGATAACATTGCCACAACCTCTTCACTATTTTTTCCGTATACTTTACCTGATTCAACGGAACACAGTGATAACTTTTTCGTATATTTATCAAAAAGTAGCTTCAACACACAATCTTAACGAGTTAATTTAGTTTAGTTTTCAGAAACAGAATCTTACAAACCAATGACCAACTTAAGAATACTTTTCGGTTGGGTACCGAAAACGGCCGATTACGAGGCCAGACAAGATTCTCTGAGAAAGGAATTCGCCGAACTGAAAGCCTTCTCACAATCAAAAGAACTTAACGACTACCTGGAGCTTGAAAAAACAGTTCTTTCTTCCGATTTCGCAAGAAAGAAAAAGAGTATTCTCGCACAGCGGTATGCTGATACCCCTGAATACAGGAAGGAAAAAGAATACCTGCGCCTCCGCAAACTAAAGGATATTCAAAGGTATTACCGGATCAAGGATTCGGTTGAATTACGTGACTTTCTTGAACTCGAAAACTCACAGGATGTCAAGCATTTTCATACGCTTGAAAAATTTGTGCAGTCCGACGAATTCCTCCGGGCAAAAAAAGAACACGGGAAAAAGTTCAAAGACACCCCCGAGTATGCAAAACTGCAGGAGTTTCAATCACTCAAGAATTCCAAAAGGTTCAAAGATTATTTTGCCTTCAAGAAATCCAAAGACTACGTCAATTTCAATTTGCTGATCGGATCCGAAAAAATTTCCGGCTACGAAGAACTTGAAAGGTTCGTTAAAACCGATGCCTTTCTGAAAGTAAAAGATTACATGCTGCTGCCTGCAAAAAAGAAGCTGGAACTATCTGAAGAATACCGGATGGAGCAGCAATACCTCCAATTGAAGAAATCGGAAAAATTCAAATGGTATTTCAGTACCGTGAATTCTAAGAAATACGACGAGATCAAACGGTGGGATCTTACTTTCGCTGATGAATTTGACAACAAAAAACTCGACGGGAATAAATGGCTGCCCAGGTACCTGTGGGGCGACAAGTTGCTGAAAGACAGTTATGTGAACATGGGCGAAAAGCAATTTTACCCCGAAGACAACAATGTGGAACTCTCCGGCAGCGTGCTGAAAATCCGCACCAAAAAAGAAAAAATCAGCGGCAAGGTTTGGAACCCGGCCATCGGTTTTTTCCCGAAAGAATTTGAATACACTTCCGCCATTATCAACACGGGCAATAGTTACCGTCAGCAATTCGGACTTTTTGAAGCAAAGGTGCGATTCAACAGGAACTTCCCGGTGAATCATGCCATATATCTTGTTTCTGACATGATGCTGCCACACCTCGATGTGGCCAGGGCCGGTAAAAAAATCTCCGTGGGCACATTTTGGGGAAATCCCAATGCCAAAGGCGGAGTCGATAAAAAATCATCCTCCGTGAGCCGCAACAAATATGGTTTTGATTACTGCATTTTCTCGCTCGAGTGGACCCGCGATAAGCTTACCTGGAAACTCAACGGAGTTCCGGTTTGCAGCTCAAGCCAGGGCGTACCGCAGATACCCATGTACCTGAACATCAATTCTTCTTTATACCAGGATGTGAACGGGTCGGTGCTTCCTGCTGAACTCGAAGTAGACTGGGTAAGATGCTATAAGCAGGCATAATACATACGCTTTTACTGGCAACCCCCCTAAGGCGTGTTAACAACCCTGGGGGGGTTGTTGCTTTCAGAACTTTATCTCCAGTGCTACTTCGTAAACCCGTTTGATCCCGTTACGGTTGTTCCAGTCGATATCAAACAACACCCGATTTTGCCTGTAAAAGCGATACCCGACTCCGGCAATTGCCACTTTGTAGCTTGTAAGCGCATACGGATTGAAGTAATCGTAACGCGAAAAAAACATCAGGTTGGTTTTGGGGATTACCAGCTCTCCGAAAAGTGAATAACCTTCGTTCAGGCCGGTAACGGAACCCGACATATTGCCCTTTCCGGTATAGTATTGCGCCGAAAGCGTAACCCAACGCGATTCGTAGGACAGGTAAATGGAGTTGACCCTGAAATTGGAGCCAAGTGAATCGTTGCTCTTGCCAAAAGCCATGTTATACGACAACTGCAGTCCCGTCAATTTTTCGGGAAAAGGCCGAAGGGTAAAGCGTCCTTCAACAGTTTTGTTGTTGTTGTTTTCAAGGGCATGGTAGCCGGCGCCATTGTAAACACCTACAGCAATACTGCCGTATTTACCGGGATAGAAGCGGCTGACATTTTCCTGGTAATCCTTATCGAGCTTACCACCCAGCAGGGTTACATAGGTCAATCCAAAATCGGCCGACCCAATTACTTTATGACGGTCGAGGAACATTTCACCCTGCACGCGGTAACCATTTACATGCTCTTCAAAGTCCATCCAAGGCCGGTGTACCAGCCCTGCCTCTATGTATGAATGGGTGAAAAAAGCAGCATCGGGTAGCATGGCTTTCAGGTAGCAGTATTTGAAGCGGAGTTCCACGTTACCGGCATCGTCGCCTTCGTCGTCGATGGTAATATCCTGCGTGTAACGTGCCGAGAAAATATCGTTGAACTTATTTTCCACCGTAAGATAACCCCGTTTCAGTTTGAAGGCGTTGTTGTCCTGGTTGGGGTCAATCCACTGGTAGGCCATAAACCAGTCTCCTTTGATGGTAAGTGAACTGCTGGTGCTGTCGCGTTTCAGCAACTGGCCATTCACGCCTGCATACCACATGGTTATGAGCAGCACAATTGCGATTTCTCTCTTTTGCATAAGGTAGTGTTAAGAAATTGTTACATCCGGATGCAAACATAAGCAGGATTTTTGAATTACGAATAAGGGGCTACTGTCAGGTTAACACACATTTACAATGCTCTTTATAACATAAAGGCCACAAAGGCAATAGCTTCACCAAGACCACTAAGACCCAGGCACACGAAGAAAGGGTCGGGTTGAACATCAGGTTTTCACCGGGAGCCAGGGTGAAGCTGATACCCTGCAGCACCGGTTCGCTGTTGAACGATTTAATCAGGTGCTCCACCCGGATGACGCTGCATTTGTTTTCCTGTTCCATTACAGAATCAATTCCGTTATTTGAACTACCAGCAGGTCAATAACAAATATTGCAAGCGAAGAGGCCACAACCGAAGAGTTGGCAACGATTCCCACCAGCGGAAGGGAACGATAACCGACCAGGTAGTTCTGACGGAGGAATTCCCTGTATTCCGGCTTTTTTTTCAATGCCTTTCTGATCACATCCGCAGTGAAGCCGATAAGGTTGCCCAGGTCAGTGAAGAAATCTGCCAGTTTCCCGGCAGGTCCCGAATAATTTCCGATATCTGCCATCACAATGAGTTTTGAGAATCACCAGAGGAACAGATCTACAGAACAGTAAAGGGAAATTCTAAAGCATTAAAAACTACGAAATTAAACGGTAACCTCCAACTGAATATAAGAAAAACACCCTTCAGGCGGTCGCAGACCCCTGAAGGGTGTTTTTTTGATTGCCGGAAAGGTGTTTTGCTGGTAGCCCCACCAGGAATCGAACCTGGATTTAAGGTTTAGGAAACCTCCGTTCTATCCATTGAACTATAGGGCCGGATAAAAAATGCCATGTTGATTGCAGGCATGTGTGTGCGAAAGGCGTAATGTGTTTTGTGTGCAATGGGGTGCAAAAATATTGAAAATCATCGTATCGGCAAAATAATAGACGGAATTCTTTGATGATTTCGCCCTGTGCTATTCTATTGCTGGGTTTCACCCATTGGACTGCTACTGCAATGTGGCACTACCTTTAAACCCAATTTTTTTCCGGGTTACAGTGAAGTCGGAAATGATGATGTTCCTGTTGAACAGCGTATCCTCATTGGCAAAGTTGGCCAACGATCCCCTGATGCGGTTGTAAGTGGAATCGGTAAGCATACCGGTGGTTGTGTAAGTGATTGGTTCCCCTCCCTGGGTACCATAATAAAGCTCGTCGAAGTAAATTCGCCTGCCGTTAGTGGTACTGTCGTCGCGGTAAAAATAAAGCGTCATTCCCGGGTTCACAGAAAGATCATCGGGGAAGAGCCGCACGGTAACATTTACCATATACATGCCGGCTTGCTTAATGGGAATATCCACTTCAATCTTGTCCATGGTCCCCTGTTTGGGCTTGAGATCCGTTGAATCACTCCATATAATATCCATTTCGCCCTTTTTCAATTGCTCTTCTTCAGCAATTGTCGCTTCCTCCATTTTCTCCAGTCTGGCAGTAACCTGGTTCATCAGCTTCTTCAGTTTTTCCGGGTTGTTGCTGTAGTACAGCATAGATGAATCAAACTGTGCTTTGGTAAATCCGTATTTTCCAAACAGCGCTCCATACAACGATGCCGAATCGAGTTTGTAACTGAGGTCAATACTCCTTCGCTCCGCAACAATGGCGTTGGCCATGTGCAGGTCGGTCAGGAACTCCACCAGGTCTTTTTCCGGAATCCGGTCTTTGTTCCGGAAACCGTGACAGTTAAAAAGCAGCATGATCACGGTGATGATGCATGCTGCTTTTGCAAGGTTTAAGGGCAAATGTTTTATCATCAGTCTTTGATATCGTTAAACCGGTAACCCAGCATGATCTCGTGCGATCCGAAATTGTGTGCCCCCAGCGGATTGAGCACCAGGTCATAGGAATACCCGATGTAAATTTTGCGTTCATGCACATAACCCAGCATGATGGATATGGCTTCCTGCGTGCGGTACGACAGTCCGGCCCACATCATGTTCTTATACCAGGCCCGCACATTGAAGTCGAGTTGGAAGGGTGCCGGCCATACTTTTTTAAGGATCACACTCGGTTCAAAGGCCCATTCACGGTTGTAATAGTATTTATAGCCTCCGGTGAGGTAAAAGTGACTCTTGAGCCTGCCTTTGCCCGACGGGTCGTTGCTGATGGGAATCTTGTTGTTGAGCACATGGGTGACCACCAAACCGGCATGATAGGTCGATGAGTAAAAATAGACACCAATATTGGCATCGGGAATGTAATAGTTTTCCTTGTTATTCAGCGTTGCATCGCTGGCATCAGGCATTTCAATTTTGGAAAGGTCTATTTTATATTGCATCACCCCTACATTCAAGCCTGCCGATATGTTCATGTCTTCATTGATGTTGTAATGATAGGCATACGATCCCAAAATGGAACCCATACTGGTTGACCCGGCTACATCGTAGCTGATGGTGGCGCCCCAACCCATGGGGTGGTTAACCAACGGGCCATAAAGGCTCAGCGAATTGGTGATGGGAGCGTCTGAAAAGCCAACCCATTGGAACCTGTTGGTTGAGGTTACCTGGAAGTAATTGTTGGTTCCGGCCAGAGCAGGGTTCAGCACAAACGGGTTGGTCATGAACATGGTTGTAAGCGGATTTTGCTGTGCCATGGAAAGGGTTCCCATGCTGAGGCCCAGCAATACCAGGCAGGTGAATTTTTTCATCCGTTGTTTCATTTGAGTGTTTCCGAATGGAACCCGCATGAGCATGCGCTCATGCGAGTATATGGCTTGGATTAGAGATGCCCGTTTCATCGTGTTATCTTAAAATGGTTACTGTTCCGGTATAGGGTTCTGACTTGCCGTCTTTGACATCAATGATATAATAGTAGGAGCCTACCGGCATCGGCCTGCCGTTCCTTGTTCCGTCCCATTTCTGCGAGCCTCCGTAACCCTTTGATTCAAATACCGGCTCACCCCAGCGGTTGTAAACCCGCACGCGGATCAGGTCGCCATAACCCTCGGCATTTTTAATTTCCCATGTATCATTTACTCCGTCTGCATTCGGACTGAAGCCTGTATAGATTGTGATGGGCTTGCGAATGATTATTCTGATGTAATCTGTACTGGGACAGCCATCCAGCGTGGTGCCGGTAACTGTATACACGGTATCTTTCAACGGAGTCACTATAACTTCACCCAATGTATTATCCGTAATCCAGATGTTGGGTTCCCACAGGTAGGTGAAAAATCCACTGCTGGTTCCCATGGCAAATGGCAAACCTTCTTCCAGGTATACTACGCTATCTGCATATTCGTCATTAAAAATATCATAAATAAGCATCTCGGGTACGATATATACATAAATATTCACGGTATCCTGATCATAGCAGCCGAACTCATCGGTAACCTGGTATATGAATTCGGTGGTCTCCTGGAGAATGATAGTTGGATCAGCAATGTTATCAATAGTTGGATAATTATTAGAGGTCCATAGAACACTGTGACCTGGTGATCCATTGAGCTGGTATTCAATACCGGGACAGATCATAACGTCGGAACCTGCATCAGCTGTGGCAAAATGTTCATATCCAATATCATAATACTTGACTGTCATGCATCCCCCTTCATCTGTAATGGTAACCGAATAGGGTCCGGCCGGAACATTCAGCAAATCTTCTGTGGTAGCGTCATTTGACCATTCGTAAGAGTACACTGTGCCGGTGCCGCCACTGACACTTATATCAATGGCACCGTCTGCTGTGTTGAAAGAGCAGGTAGCCGCAGTTATATTTTCCAGAACGACAATGATTGGCGGCGGGCCGTTAATTTCAATGGTGTCAACGAATACCTTGCCTTCGCTGTCCACTATTCTCACGTCATACAATCCGATTTCCTGGCCGGTGAACGAGAAGAAACCCGCGTCAACAGTTTGCGGATCGGTGAAGCTGCCGGTGAGTGTATACGGACCAACGCCATCCGGATCGGTCAGCGCCAGCAGGAAGCTGCCGTCGGCATAGCCGCCGCAGGTTACGTCATTTTTGGTTACAGTCACCTCCAGCAGTTCAAGACTCAGGTTCACCGTTTCGGTATAGGTACATCCGAGGGTGTCCACAACGTAAATCGGGTAGAACCCTGCATCCAAACCGGGGAAGTAACCGCTGACCTGCAGGGTTGCACCATTGTCAATGGAGTACCTGTAGGGGGCAACACCTCCTGAAGCAGTCAGTGTGATGCTGCCGGTTCCGGGACTTGTAACCTGAACCAGGTCGACCTGAACTGAAAGCGGTGCATGTTCGAAAATCTGAATTACGGTATCCTGTACGCATCCATTGATGTCGGTGGCCCTGATGGTATAAATGCCGGCTGTAAGTCCGTAGAATACACCTGAATCAGCTACTGCCGATGCCATGTTGCCGGGCAGCAGCGTGTAAGTGAATGAGCCTGCACCGCCCGAAGCTTTGCTCCGGATGATCCCGTCGGCCGAGCCGTTACAGATTATGGTGTCGGTATGAACCACGTCATCAAAAATAATGGCAGGGGGTGACGATACCTCAACGGTGGCAATGGAGGTACATCCCAGTGCATCGGTAACCAGTACCGAATAAGTGCCCCGGCCAAGCATCACATCGGGTTCATCGGGTTCAACCGTTGGGCCTGTCCATTCATATGTAAAAGGAGGAATGCCGCCTTGTACGGTTACAATGGCATGGGCATCCTCTGAATTGAAACAGTTGGTCATCAGGCGGATCGGGACTACATAGGGAGTAGGCCTGAGCTCGCTGCTGAGCGGGTTCATGATGCCTTCGGAAATAGGTCCCGAGTTATAGGTAACAATGGCAGTATCGCCATCGGAATCCAGATCAATGAATTTCAGGGTGGCCAGTGAAAGATAGCCATCGGGATCGGGCACTGCCCTGTCCTGGTCATATACCCTTACCTGCCATGCTCCGTTTGACGGATCCATGCCGTTCAGTACGCTCCAGTCACCTGCAGCACCAAAGGTTCCGGTGATGTTGTTTGAGGCAAGGCAGTAATCCATGGTGTCGGTTGAGGGCAGCTTGTTTGTGAACAGGGCATTGATGTCAACCGGACTGTTATAAACACACGGATTGGGGATGGGCGATTTGAGCATCACCTCGGTGCCATCTGGGGCCACCAGCGAGAAGCCCATGTCGAAAATCAGGAAGTGATCTTCCACTTCCACTTGCACCTCAATGGTTGTGGTGGCTGAATTGATCAGGAAGGGCGCCGGTGTACCAATGGTGGCAATGAGGCTGTTCACATCAAGCCTTACCGGTTCGGAAAATACCGAGCCGCAACCTGCCTGTACCTGCACCCTGTATAAACCTGTATCGGGCATGTCGGCCATGTTGATGGTCAACGCTGCAGTTGTGGAGCCGGATATGTGGGTATCATCGCCCATATCCACCCAGGAACCATAATAAAAGCGCTGCCACTGGTAAATCAGGCTGCCGTAACCGCTGGCTGCCACGTTGAATTCCACGTTGCTTTCTTTACAAACGATGGTGTCGGAATCAATGATGTCTGCGCGAGTGGCAGGATATACAAGAAGCACAGCCGGGTTGCTGGCAATGGTATCGCACATGCCGTAAACCAGCACGTCATAATTACCTGCATCGGCCAGGGTTATTGCAGTTATATCCAATGTGGTGCCGGTTTCCCCTAAGAGGTTTGTACCGTCTTTCCGCCACTGGTAGCTGATGCCGGTACCGGTAGCCACAACAGAAAAGGAAATATCGTCTCCTTCACACCGGTCGATATCGGTGGGGTGCGTGGTAACGGCCGGATTTTCAGCAACCGTAAGCAGGGCTGCATTGCTGGTGGTGCTTCCGCAGGGATTTGTAATCACTACATCGTAGCTGCCGGCGTCTCCTGCACCAATGTTGTTGAGTGTAAGAGAAGGTGTTGTAACTGCAGGCGACAGCGGAACGTTGTTTTTTCGCCACAGGTAGGTCAAATCGAGGCCGCTTGAAGCCACTGTGAATGTGACACTCTGCCCGGGACATTCGGTAACACCTGTTGGTTGTGTGGTTACAACCGGAGCATTGTTTACAGTGAGGGTGGCAGCATCGGAGGTAACCGTTCCGCATTCATTGGTAACTACAACGGTGTAGTTAGCTGCATCTCCGTTGGCAATGCCGATGATGGTGTAACTGCTGCCATTGGCACCGCTTATTGCTGCTCCGTTCTTTTGCCACTGGTAGGTAAGATTCAGGCCCGAGGAAACCACGGTAAAGGTTACATTGTCACCAGCGCATATGGTCTGGCTGTCGGGCTGATCGGTTATAACGGGCACCGTATTAACGGTAAGCGCAGCATCAGCAGATGTGGTGGTGCCGCATGAATTGGAGATTACCACAGAAAAGGCTCCTGCATCCGTGGCGGCAATGCCATTGATGGTATAGGAAGCCGCAGTGGCACCGGGTATGTTCACACCGTCTTTACGCCATTGGTAATTCAGGTCGCCTCCCGTGGCCGATACCGTAAAGGTGGCGTTTCCGCCTGCACAAACAACAACGTCATCGGGCTGATCGGTAATTACCGGTATGGTGTTTACGGTAAGCACAGCTGCAGTGCTGGTAGCAGTGCCGCAGGGGCCTGTGACCACTACATCATAATTACCGGCATCAGTGGTTGCCACGCTGGCAATGGTATAGCTTGCAGCATTGGCACCGCCTATATTCACGCCGCCTTTTCTCCACTGGTACGAGACAATGGTACCGGTGGCGGTAACCGTGAAGGTTGCGCTTTCACCCACACATTTGGTATCATTGTCGGGTTGATCGGTAATAACCGGTATGGTGTTCACGGTAAGCACAGCAACAGTGCTGGTAGCAGTGCCGCAGGGCCCGGTGATCACCACATCGTAATTTCCGGCACTGGCGACAGCCACGCTGGGAATGGTGTAAGTGGCTGCAGTGGCACCGGATATATTGGCACCGTTTCTCCGCCACTGCTATGAGGTAATGGTTCCGGTTGCGGTAACCGAGAAGGTGGAGGATTGTCCCACACATTTGGTATCATCATCAGGCTGGTCGATAATTACCGGAAGTGTATTAACGGTAAGCGCAGCTGCAGTGCTGGTGGCAGTGCCGCAGGGACCTGTGATCACCACGTCGTAATTACCGGCGTCGGTAGTCGCCACGCTGGCAATGGTAAAGCTTGAGGAGTTGGCACCGCCGATATTTACCCCTCCTTTTCTCCACTGGTAGGAAGTGATGGTTCCGGTGGCAGTCACCGAGAAAGTGGCGCTTTGACCCACACAACGGTCAATGCTTGCGGGCTGGGTTCCAATCACCGGAGTGGTATTTACAACCAGGGCGGCAGCATTGGAAGTAACGGTGCCGCAGGTGCCGGTAACAACTACAGTGTAGTTGGCGGCATCGGCAGTGGTGATGTTGTTGATGGTATAGCTGCTGTTGGTGGCTCCCGGTATATTGGTGCCGTTTTTCCGCCATAGGTAGGTAAGTCCTGAACCTGCAGCAGTAACGGTAAATGTGGCATTAGCACCGGCGCACAATGTCTGGCCGACGGGTTGCACGCTTATTGAAGGGGGCGTCAGCAAAGAGGCCGTGTATGTGTTGGATGTGGCAGGGTTGCCGCTTGTACAGCGCAGGCTCGAAGTCAGCACCACGCTGACCTGATCGCCGTTAACAAGTGCAGCATTGCTGTAGGTCGGGGAATTCGTTCCCACGTTGGTTCCGTTGAGGCGCCACTGGTATGCCGGTGTATTTCCACCGTTTACAGGGGTTGCTGTAAAAGATATGCTGGTGCCGGGGCAGAAAGCTCCCGAAGGATTGGCTGCTATGGTAACGCTTACCGGGTCATTGGGAGTAGTGACAACAACCTGGTCGGGTCCCTGCTTTTTACAACCCCTGTCATCAACTGCCCAGGTCTGGTATGTTCCGGCAGCAAGGTTGCTGAACTGGTTGGGACTCTGGAATCCGGCTGCGCCACCTGTGGTAATTGAATACCTGTAGGGCGAAACGCCTCCGTGCGAATAAATGGAAATGGAACCATTGGTTTGTCCGGCACAGGTGCTCACCACGCTGGCCGAATCAAAATAAAACATGGGAGGTATGCTGTCACCGGCAAAACCGGGTGCAGGACCTTCCAGGAAGAAGAAGCCCGCGGTAACCGGACCGCAGCTGTTGGCATCGTTAACCCTTACCTGGTAGCGTCCGCGGCCCAGGTTAATGGCAATTTGTGTGGTTTGCCCTATGGGCACCCAGCTGCCGCTGTAAACATACCAGGTGTATGTATAAGGTGCTGTGCCTCCGGTAACATTGGCAATCAATTGACCGTCTGATCCTTCATAACAGGTAAGACCTTTGTTGATGGTTACATTCACTGCCAGCTGATTGGGTTGGGTGAACACAACTGATGCGTTCAATGTACGCGTGCAGGAGAGTGCGCCTGCATCACGCATCACTACATTGTAAGTGCCCGGTCCCAGGCTGCTGTAAGTATAGGTTCCGAGGGTGCTGACTGACCAGGTAACTCCTCCGTTGATTGAGTACTGATACCCGGTGCCGGTGCCTCCTGAAGGGGCGGAGAGCATGATGGAACCGTTATTGGCATTATAACAGGTGGGCTGGTTTGCCGTTAAGGTGGCACTCAGCTGGGCAGGCTGTGTAATTTCGTAATTGGCATTGAGTATCTTCACGCATGCCGGGTGGGCCCGGTCGCGAATTTGCACATTGTAAAATCCGGCCGGCAGCGAATTAAAGGCGCCTGTTTGCTGCCAATCGGCTCCCCCGTTAATGGAATAATCAAAAGTTCCGTATCCTCCGGTCGGATTGGTTATGGAAATACTTCCCGTAGAAGTGCCGTAACAGGTTACGTTGGTTTTGCCCAGGGTGGCATTGAGCGGTAAAGGTTGGGTGAATACAAAAAAACTGAATCCCAGCCAGTTGTCGGGGTCCGCAGCATCTTTCACCACAAAAATGTAAGGTCTGCCGGGGATCAGGTTTGTAAACGAATAGGAGGGGGCAGTTGTTGGTCCTACCGAGTCGTTGTTTACCTGGTAATTCATATCGTAACAAACGTACCAATAGGGAGTTGCGATACCGTTCACATCAATTTTCATGTTGGCATCGTTAGCCCCGTTGCAGGTAACGTTGGTAGGTATAAAATCAATGGTTTGCGATTTCACCGGCAAAGCGAAAATCAGCATTACCAGAACAGATACCAACCAGAATTTAGTGTATCGGATAGCCATGGGATATGGTTTTATTTTGTTCAGTTTACAGATTCCTTAATGATGATGGTTTTTCCGGTTTGCATGCCGGCGCTGTCCGTTATTTTGAGCATGTACCTGCCGGGTTTCACATTTTCAAAAGTGTGACTTTTCTTACTGGTGGGCTCTGACTGCATCAGCACTTCGCCATTCAGGAGGTCGTTGGTCATCAGCGAAAAGGTAAAGTCGGGATCTCCTTTGATAACAGTTACCGTTATGTTGGCAGTTACCTCGGAACCCACATGAATATAAGTGATCTCGGTTTCAAACTGCAACACTTGTGCACTCAGGGAAACAGATAACAGCCAGGAAAAGCACAGCAACATTAAGGTCTTTTTCATAGGGCAAAATTTATAATTCAGTAATTAGGCATTTTTACAAGCTTTCAAATGATCATTTTTACGAGAAAACAAGGCAATAGGTTTCGGCATTTCAGGCAGCATCCAAGCAATTGCCCGGCAAATGTTCGGGAATAATTACTAAATGTAAGGTTAAAATGAAAGGGCTTTAAGTCAATATTTTAACAATCGGGCAGGAGAATTCCGGGCGAATAAATGTATGAATTTGTAAATCAAATGGATAAATAAGGTAGTATGCGCATGCATTTTGTTGATAAGTCATGCAGGTTATCAACAATTATTTTCACTGCATGGCTCCCAGGTGCGTTTTGGTAAAGTAGCGGATGGGATACCAGGCTGCAAACAGTCCGATTACGATCACGGCTGCAAAAGTAACTGCAATATCCAGGGGTTTTACTACCACGGGGTAGGCATCGATGATGAACGATCCGGATCCCTGCAGCCGGATCAGTCCGTAACGTATTTGTATCCAGCAAACCACCAGTCCCAGAAGGGTTCCGAGCAGGGCGCCGGTTGCGGTAATCATCCACCCTTCAAAGAAAAAGATCCTTTTCAGGGTTTGATTGTCGGCACCCAGGTTATTCAGGGTGATCATGTCGTTTTTCTTTTCCAGCATGAGCATGGTAAGTGTGCCGATCACGTTAAATGAAGCGATGATCAGAATAAAGACGAGGATCAGGAAGATGGCCCACTTTTCCGCCTTCATGGTTTTATAGAATACTTCGTTCTGTTGGTAACGGTCGAGTACCCGGTAGTCATCGCCCAGGATGCCGCTGACAGCCGCTTTTACCTTGCCCGATGCGGCACCGGGTTTCAGTTTCACCTCAATCCGGTTGGCCTCGTTGTTTTCGTATTCAAAAAGCTGCCTGGCAAAGTCAACAGGCACTATGATGTAATTCAGGTCGTAATCCTGTTCTACCGAAAAAACGCCCGCTACACTCAGGTACTTCCGGTTCAGCGCCCGGTTGGCATCAAAGGAAATATCTGCTGCACGCCGGGGAGCGTAAAACGATATCTGGCGGGGTGAAAGGAGCATTACGTTGAGGTAAATCCGGATACCGCGTCCAATAAGGGCATAAGGCTCTCCGTGCAATTTCAGCCTGAAGCTGCCTTCCACGATCATGCTGTCTAAACCGGTTATGGCGGCATAATTTTCTTCCACTCCTTTTACCACGGCAATGGTTTGCAGCTCGTCATAACGCACCAGGGCCTTGTCTTCGAGCACCAGGCTCAGATCATATACCCCGGCGACATCCCTGAGCTGTTGCAGCGTTTCTTCCGGGGTAATGAAAGCCCTTCCGTCGGTTAATTCAATTTTCAGATCGGGATTGAAGGAGTTGATCAGCGAACGCACCAGCCCGTCGAAACCATTGAATACCGACAGGATGATCACCAGGGCCATGGTACCAACAGTCACACCCATCACCGAAATAATGGAAATGATGTTGATGGCATTGTGCGATTTTTTGGCCATCAGGTAACGCCGTGCAATATAAAACGGGAAATTCAAGGCAACCCGGGATTGTTATTTTTTCAGCAGCTTTTCAATGCGCTCCACATAGTCCATCGAATCGTCAATGTAAAAGGCCAGCTCGGGAATAATCCTTACCTGGTGCCTGATTTGCTGACCCAGTGTGTTGCGGATCTGCTTGCTGTGAGCCGTAATGGGTTCAATAACATCCTCCTCCGGTTTGTGGGGGAAGATGCTCAGGTAAACCTTGGCAATTCCAAGATCGGGAGAAACACGCACCGCGGTTACGGTAATCAGCTTACCGGGAAGCAGGTTCCGGCTTTCGGCCTGGAAGTAGGTCGCAAGCTCTTTCTGCAGCAGGCGGGCAATTTTACTTTGACGCACAGAATCCATAACACACACTTTAAGATACCGGGTAAAAATAGAACAATTAAATGTCATTTTTCATGCAGAAGGCCAAAGAAGTTCTCGCGGAATAATTTCTCGCGGATTTTAAGAAGTTCTCGCAGATTAGGACAGATTGAGCAGATTTTCGCAGATAAATCGAAGAAGTTCTCGCAGATTATGGCTGATTTAGCAGACCTGCCTACCGGCAGGCAGGTCTGTTTTAATCTGCGGAATCTGCTCAATTTTTTTCAATCTGCGAGAACTTCTTATTATTCTGTGAGAAATGATTTGCGCGATCATCCTTTCGAACAACCGATTTGAAAAACATTTTATAGATTTGTGCCCTTGTAATAAATGTACTCATGACCAAAAAAAGAGTTCTTTCCCTGATACAGCCTACCGGCGAAATTCACATCGGCAATTATTTCGGTGCCATCCGCAACTGGGCCGACATCCAGGAGCGCTATGATTGTGTTTACGGGGTGGCCGACCTGCATGCCATGACCATGCCCTACGAACCGTTGAAACTCCGCGAAAATACCCGGCAGATGTTCATCGACCTGCTGGCCTGCGGCATCAACCCGGCTCAGTCAACACTTTTTATCCAGTCGCTCGTGCCCCAGCATACCGAGCTCACCTGGATCTTCAGCTGCGTCACCTCGTATGGCGAGCTGTCGCGCATGACGCAGTTCAAGGACAAAACCGACCAGCTTGAAGAAAAAGGCGGCAACCGCGGTTTTGTTTCCGCCGGACTTTTCACCTACCCGGTTTTGCAGGCGGCCGACATTCTCATTTACAAAGCCAATTTTGTGCCCGTGGGAAAAGACCAGGAACAGCACCTCGAGCTGTCACGCAATATTGCCGTAAGATTCAATAACCAGTTCGGCGAATACTTCCCCGAACCGGC
Organism: Bacteroidales bacterium; assembly: GCA_046481675.1. Classification (GTDB taxonomy): domain Bacteria; phylum Bacteroidota; class Bacteroidia; order Bacteroidales; family UBA10428; genus UBA5072. Next base: position 17,366 of record JAWOJJ010000092.1, read on the forward strand.
ACCCCTGTTCACCGAAGTGCCCAAACTCATGTCGCTTGCCGATCCTACCCGGAAAATGAGCAAAAGCCTCGGCGATAAACATTACGTTGGGGTTTTTGAAAGCGAAGATGCCATCCGCAAAAAGGTGAAGACCGCTGTAACCGACACCGGCAGTCAGCCCGGTGGTGCAATGAGCCCCGGCGTGGCCAACCTGTTTACCATCATCAAAGCCTGCGGTAACATGCAGGCCTGGGAAGAACTGAATAAGCAATTTCTGAATGGCACGCTGAAATACAGCGAACTCAAAGGCGTTACCGCCGACTCGCTGGTGGCCACATTGAAGCCCCTGCGCGAAAAACGTACGGAATTGAACAACGACTGTTCGTTAGCGGACAGGCTGATGCATGAATCTTCTGCCAAAGCCCGTGACTTTGCCGAAAAGGTTCTCGATGAGGTGAAGGAATTGACGGGGCTTTACAAATAAAAAGTCCCGGTGATTAGCCGGGACTTGCCCTGATTAGCAGGTATATTTTTGGTGAACTGTCGTATGAATTATTACAAATTCTGTGCCAAAAAGGTGGGTGTTGAGGTTGAATTTTGAATATTTCTTGCAGACTATTCAAGAATTTCTCGCAGATATTCGCAGATATTCGCAGATTTTTTTGTCATACTGAGCCTGTCGAAGTGTGACTTACTGCTGCTGTCTTGGATCTTGAATCTTGGCTCTGCTCGTCTCTCGTCCCTTGTCCCAGGTTCGGCTCAGGCTGTGCCTGAGTCGTATCTATGTTTGCAGGCTTCGCCTGGCAATGACACGGATACTATACTATATCCTGTTGACTCCTTTAATAAGTTTTCAACAATCAGGCAAAAGCCTGATGAAATAGGTCCGAGTATTGCCGATCGAAACGCGTCATTGCGAGCGGAATGAAATGGAGCGTGGCAATCTATCTGAAATGTGTAATTACAAAATAGAGATTGCTTCGGTCGTCGTACCTCCTCCCTCGCAATGACGGCTACTCCTCTGCTGCTACTCGCCATACTTCTACCGTCTTGGCTCTTGAATCTTGGATCTTGGATCTTAGATCTTCGATCTAATACCCGAACGCCACTGCCGTTACCTCCACTTTGGGGAGGTCGCCGTATGATTTGTGGAAAAATTTGGTTTCAACCAGCACGTAATGGGCTTTCAGCACCGCGGCTTTTTTCCGGAGCAGGTTTCCGGCCTGGCGCATCAGTTCGTTGTTGTTCGCATTCCCGGTTTCGGCCTCGTAGGTTACTTTCAGCGGTCCTTTAGCGGTAAGGTGTGCCACCTCCTGCGGATTCTCGGTAACCGTCACCTTCATCCAGTCGCGCAGGTTCTTGACAATGATCTCGGAGGTGTCAACGAGTTCCTTTTGTTTCACCGCACGGTCCTCCAGTGCTATAAACACATCGCGGCGCCCGTCGGCATAAAGAATCTGGCTGATTTTTGATTTGTTCAGGGCATTGAGCTGATCGTGGGGAGGGCAGGTAAAACGGACTTCCGAGAAGGTGATGTTGTAAATCTTACCCAGGTAAACTTCCCGGTCGTAGGTGATCATTTTATCATACCGGGCCAGGGTAGCTGAATCAAGCCGGTACATCCGGGCCAGTTCGGTAACCCGTGCACGGAGTTCTTCGGGGGGTATCGCATCGGGGTCGTCTTTGCCGGCAGGTTGTGCCGCAAGCGGCAGCACCGAAACAAGAAAAAGCAGCGCGGCAACCGGAGCAAAGCGGAGCTTAACGAAGTTAATTATCCTGCGGGCAAAGCAGCGGTCTCTGGCAGTTGAAAAATCAAGCATGGAACAAAGGTATTCGGAGAAACCATTCGGGAAACAGAATTTACATCAATTCCACAAAAAACTCCATGAAAAGTGCCGGCTTTCTGAAAACAGCTCGATTAATTGGCCTGGAACAGCATTTTTACACTGGCTCCTTTGTCGGGCATGTTGGATACATCCAGCCGGGCCGAAAGCGTGTCCAGGATTATCTTGGCGGTAGCCAGTCCCACACCGAAACCATGCGAATGGTATTTCAGGTTGTCGGCGGTGAACAGGTCGTACAGGCTTTCCAATGCCTTAACTGAAAATCCGGGTCCTTCGTCGAGCACTTCAATGCCTGCAACCGATTCTTCCCGGAAAGTGCGGATGGTGATTGTACCTTTTTCGGGGGTGTATTTCAGGGCATTGTCGATGACCAGTTCCAGGCAGGTGTTCATCAGGCGCTGATCGGCTTTTACAAAGATCTGATCATCGGGATGGTTGTCGACGATCATGATTCTTTCCCGGTCCTTTCTGAATATCTCCAGGATCTGGCTTACCATATGTTTAAGCGACAGGGGTTTCAGGGTAATCTTGTAATTTTTGGCTTTGATTTCGGTGAACAGCAGGGATATTTCCGACAGTTTAACCAGTCGTTTTACCAGCGAATTGATGGATTGCAAATACTCTTTTTGCTCGGGCGTTTCCACTATTTCCTCCATGATCAGGGTAAAGCCGTGAATGCCCTGCAGGGGGGTTCTCAATTCGTGGTTGATGTGCTGTATGAATTCGTCCTTGGCCTTATCAAGGTTGGAAAGCTCTTCATAGGCGGTCTTCAGTTTCCGGTTGGTTTCGGTGAGGTTGCGGTTGGCTTCGGTGATTTCCGCGGTTCGCAGTTTCACTTCTTCTTCAAGCCGCTGGTTCACGGTTTTCAGTGCTTCGGTCTTGGCCCTCAGCTCAAGGTGGGTTTTCACCCGGGCAATCAGTTCTGTGGCGTTGAAGGGTTTCAGAATGTAATCCACGGCTCCCGATTCAAAGCCCCTGAGGATGTCTTCGGGCTCGGTGCGGGCTGTCAGGTAAATTACCGGTATGTCATGCGTGTCCGGGTCGGCCTTCAGCCGGGCACACACCTCGTACCCGTCCATCAGCGGCATGGCAATATCCAGGAGGATCAGGTCGGGCAGCTTGTAGCGCGCAATTTCAAGCGCATCCATGCCACTGGTGGCAAGCATAACGCCAATTCCCTCCAGGTGCAGCACTTCGCTCAGAAAATTCAGGTTGCTGGGGATGTCATCCACAATCAGCACTTCGGGTTTTATATGCGGAAGGTCATTCAACATAACTGGGTTCAATGTTTCATGGTTTTGTCGAGGTATTCCCTGAAGCGGGGCAGCATTTTAATGATCTGGTCAATCTGGTGCCCCAGGGTGAGGGAGGCCAAAGATTTTCCAAAACCGGCAAGCTCCGGCAGGTTAAATTGTTCCCCGGTAGTTATCAGTGTTTTTGAAAACCGTTCCAGGTTTTCAATCGACAGCACCCGGGTCACCTCATCAAACTGCGGTATCACCCGGGTTGAGAGCGCTTTGGATACTTCCTCGCTTGCCGGGGTACCCGACAGCACCAGGTCGTTGGCTACGTCCATGGGTGTTTTTTCAGTATGCAGCACCTGCTCGTTGGCAACTTCATCATGACGAATGGACACCGGCAGGGTAAATGTGAAACTGCTGCCCATACCGGGTTCACTGGCAGCACTTATTGTTCCCCCGTTTTTATGCAGCATCTCCTTGCAGATCACCAGTCCCAGTCCGGCACCACTGTGATCCGATGATCCGGTCCGGGCCTGTGAAAAGTCGAAGTCAAACAGCCTTTCCAGTTTATCACCCGCAATGCCAATACCTGTATCTGTAATGGTAACCTCGGTATTCTGGTCTTTTACCTTGCAGTCGATGCTGATGCGCCCTTCGGCAGGTGTGAAATTAATGGCATTGCCAACCAGGTTCTGCAGCACTGTGGTGATCATGGCCCTGTCAACCACTACAAACACATTTCCCGTGGTATTGATGTTCAGGTTGATGTCTTTCCGCGCAGCTTCCTTGTTGTTCATTTCCACCACGTCTTTAATCAGGCTGGTAAGTTCCACGGTTTCAAATTTCACTTCGAAGTTGCGGCGTTGCAGGCGCGACCAATCGAGCAGGTTGGTCAGCACCTTCTGCACCTGTGCAGAGAGATCGTAAATGAGGCCCGAATACTGGGTGATTTTTTCCTGATCCTTTGAGTCGGCAGAGCGGCGCATCAACTCCGAAAATCCCATAATCGTGTTGAACGGGTTTTTGAGGTTGTGGGCCACAAACGAGAAAAATTTATCTTTCAGGTCATTCAGTGCTTCCAGTTCGCTGCTTTGCGTTGCAAGTTTTTTATTGAGGGCAAGCTGCCGGTTGTTCATCCGGTTCAGAACATACAGCAAAGCTGCCAGCACAAATACCAGCGCGGTAATCAGAATGATCACCAGCGTACGGGTTTGTATCCGCCGGTTGGTCCGGATGTTTTCCTGGCGCAGCATCACATTTTCCGCTTCTATCCGGCTCATGTCGTACAGTGTTTGAATCCGGGCCAGTTGTTCCGCTTTCTCGGTATTCATAATGGAATCGGAAACGGCGCGGTATGTGGCCATATATTCATAGGCAAGCCTGTAATTTCCTTGTGCCGCGTGCAGATCCGAGAGTATTTTGGCCGCGTTCCGGTACACCGGGTAAAAATGCCCGGTTTTGGCAAGCCGGTACCCGTCGGTGGCATATTTCAACGCAACAGCATAGTTTTTCATGCTCAGGTATCCCCCGGCAATGTTCACCATGGCTTCGGAGCGGGTCAGGTCGTCCGGTTTATCCCCCAGCATTTCCAGTACATGGTAAAAATGGCGGAGCGCATCTTCATGACGGCCCATGCGGGCATAGCCATAGCCTATTTTATTCAGCAGCGTCACTTTTTCTTTTTCCATATCCAGGCTGTCGGCAATCATCAGCGAAACCATAAGGTATGAAAGGCCTTTGTCGATGGTGTCGGCATCCAGGTAATTCGAGCCCATGTTCATGTAATTGCGGGCGATCTGTTGGTGGTTGCGTGTTTTTCTGTTCAGTTCAAGGGCAAGCGACAAACTGCTGTGGGCTTTTGCATAATCGCCAAGCGACATGTAGATCACCCCAAGCTCATCATGGCAAATGGCCATTTGTGCGGTGTCGTTAAGGCTTTCGAATTGACTGAACGCGGTAAGCTGGTATTCCAGGGCTTTATCGTAAGCGGCGGTAACGGTGTAAACCCGGGCCAGGGCGCGATTGGCACAACCTGTTCGCAGCGGGTCATTCAAATCTTTGGCCATAACCAGTGCTTCATGCGCGTAGCCGTAGGCCTTATAAGGCTGGGTTTTTAATAGTTCGTCGCTGATGTCGAGCAACAAATCAATCCGGGAGGTATCCCGTGTGCCGGCAAGCTGCCTGAGAGCTTCCGAATGATCTTCCACAAGTTGCTGCTGCGCAGGCAAACCGGCCGCAATCAACAACATGATTGTCAGCATGCTTACCGGCCTGATCGGAAACCTGAAATTCATGAGAAGCATATTAACCTGTGGTCACGAAGATAACAAAATTTTAATCCATTATACACGTGTCACACCGCCTGTAAGGGTAAACTTTAGCACTTCACCGGGAGGCAGGTTCAGCGGCCTCACGTGTTCTTTAGGAACAATGAAAAGTTCACCCGACCAGTTATAGGAATGTGGGAACAGCACGGCAACCTTACCTTCACAGCCCAAATCGGTGAGGTCTTCTGAGGTGATGAAGCCAATCTTTTCAAGTTCCGACACCAGGTTAACTTTTACAATCACAGGCTTGGTGAACTTCTTTTTTTCACCCACAAAAGCGCTCAGAAATTCGTTAATGGCCGAATAAATCATTTTGATCGCGGGAACTTTCTCAAAGATCTTGTCAACCAATAAACCAATGGGTCTGAACAGAAACGACTGCCCGAGCCAGCCAACAAGTGCAATCAGAAAGAACATAACCACCAGGCCCACACCGGGAATCTGCACGTTAAAGATATCCTTGATCAGGTTGCGGATCGGGCCGTCCATCAGGTCGAAAAGCCAGTATACCACAAATATGGTAAAGGCGGTGGGCGCCACCAGCAGCAGTCCCTGAAGAAAGAAACGGAATACCTTTTTCATGTTTTTGTATTTTAAGTAAAAGTACGAAAGTTATTGGAAGAAGAGGTAGGAGAGACAAGAACCAGGAGCCAAGACAAGAGACAAGGGACAAGGGACAAGGGGCGAGTAGCGGCAGCAGGGGCGTAGTTAAGAAAACTACGCCCAGCGGGGGGGAAGAAGGAAGATATTGGCAGTGGCAGCAGCGGTCGTCATTGCGAGCGAGGAACGAGCGTGGCAATCTTTGCGGAGCGAAGCGGAGCTCAATGAAATTAATCTCCTCCAAATTGCTTCGCAATACAGATTGCCACGCTCCATTTCATTCCGCTCGCAATGACGCGTTTCGGTCTTACTGGCAGGCAGGTCTGCCTAATCTGCGAGAAATTCCCAAAATCTGCGCATATCTGCTCAACCTGCCTGCCGGAGCGGCAACGCAGGCAGGTCTGCGCCTATCTGCGAGAACTTCTTCAAAAAGTCTGTGAGAAATTCTTAATACTCCCCGAGAAACCACTAAAACCCGATATTCACCATCACCTTCACCGTGTTCTTCCGCCCCTGGAAAAACTCCGGCGTGAAACGGTCCAGGTAATACTGCGCCGGCTGCTCATCCGCATCATAACCTTTTGTATTGCTGCCCAGGTACTCCAGCGTGAGGTGACAATTGGTAAAAAACTCATACGAAACCGTCAGCGAATGACTCACCTGCGTCCAGGTATTGTCCTGCAAAATGGGGTATTCAACAGCTACCCTGCCATCTTCATATTGGTATTCATTCCCGTGCCGGGCGTTGGTATAGGCATAACGTGCGTAAAGCCGCGGCAGCGGTTTTACATCCAGCGCCACAAAAATTTCTTCTGAATTGTCGCGCAGGTAAGGACCCAGGTTGTAGCTGTTTGATTCGTAGGTAAGGGTAGGCGCATAATGCTTGTAGGTAATGGGCACAGACCGGAAATATTCGCCGGTAACGCTCACATTGCGAAGCGGCCAGTTGCTCACCATGCCCCCCAGCTTGTATGCGTAAAAGTTATGAATGTCGGGGTCTGTAACCCGCTTGGCAGCAAAATCATCCCAAAAAGCCGACAGGTAAAAGTGCGTGTGCCTGATCAACCGCATGCTGATGTCGGCAAACATTTGCGAATTCTGATTGACGATTTTAGTAGAAGTGAGCGTATGGTCAACCGATTTGTAAAAGAACACGGGTATCAGGTAGGCCAGGTTTACACTCTGGTCACTGTAAATGATGGAATTGCCAAAGGATATGTTCAGTCCCTCAATGGGGGTAATGGTAAACAGGTTGGCCGCCATGAATTTGTTTTTGTAGGTATCGCGGTGACCTCCGGTAGGCAGCAGGTAGGTAAGCGAACTGTCCACCACGTCCGATACGAGCCAGGCATGAAAGTAGTTGAAGTCGAGCCATTTAACCGGACTGATATGCAGCTTCACCATGGGGAGCGAGGGGGTACGGCCGCTTTGTATGATGGCGCCGTGGTAGTTGTTGCCCCACACGGGGTGGTCCTTTACAAAGCCCACTTGCAAAAAGGGCCAACTCAGCATGATGCCGCCGCGCATCTCGCTGAAGTCGGCGCCGCCTGCCACCTGGGGGCTCCCTTTATAGGCGCCGCCCGTCTCCTGCGTTAAGTAGGTGGGTTGCACCAGGATGTGGTCAACTGTATTGTCGCGCAGGTCGGCATAAAACGAAAAATGCCGGCCCACCGATGCGAAGGCCTCCAGTCCGCGATACGTGTGGGTATAGTCGCCCGATGCGTTGCTCAGGTAATTCAGTCCGAGTATGGGTCGCAGCGCGAAGTTGAAGAGCGAGTCGCTGTAATAAAGGCCCAGGTGCTGCAGTGAAGTGGCTGTGTGTTCGCTTTTGCGGAACAGGTTGAGCTTTGCTTTCTGCGGCAGGTAATTGGCCTCGTTGCCAAAGGTGTAGTAGTCGAGGTAGTGTTCCAGTTCCTTTTGTTGCCGGCTGTTCAGCTGGTCTTTTTTGCCGGAGGCCTCTTTGAGCTTTTCGTAAATGAAGGTACGCGTATAGGGTTTGATGGCGGAGTTAATCACAATCAGCTTTTCCGATGCCAGTTCGTCGATGAAGTCGTATATGCGGGTGTTGGAGACGTGGGTGTAAACCGATTGGGGATTGGCGGGCAGTAACCATGACAGGAACAATAATGACAAAACAGGGAATTTCATTATAGCATATTTTTCAGTCAAAGCAAAGTAAGTGAAAATTTTGTCTCCAAGGTCTTCTAAGTCTCGAAGTTCGCCGGAGTTCGGCTCAGGCTGTGCCTGAGCCGTATCTATGTTTGCAGGCTTCGCCTGATAATGAAACAGTAAATTCATAAAGACAAATATGTTGTATATCAGGCAAAAGCCTGATGAAATAGGTTCGGCTCAGGCACAGCCTAAGCCGAACGGGGAAGCAAAGTAAGTGAAATTGTAGCAATAAGTTGTACAGACCCCTGACAGGGTTCCGAACCCTGTCAGGGGTAGGGTTCCGAACCCGGAGTTCGGCTCAGGCTGTGCCCATAGCCGTCAAGTTAAGAAGGTTTAAATAATTATATAATAATTAGTTATAATAATAATTTGTTTTATTTTTTTGACATTTATTATCTGCCGTGCACACGTAAACGACAGATATTTTAAACACAAAGTACTCAAAGTGAAATCGTCACAAAGAACGCTAAGAGCTTGCCCA
>JAWOJJ010000108.1:0-11450 GCA_046481675.1 Bacteroidales bacterium
GCCAAACACTTCTCAATAATTTCGTCCTGCCTGGCTTCAACTGGCAAGGCCTGTCTGACCAGGGTGTCCAACCCGCGCCCCACAAGCATTTTATAGCTTTCTTTCTCATGCAGGGGATATCCGCAATGCGTCAGCATGCGGTTCATCGACCCGGCAATATCTTCAAGCGTATCGGCCAGTGTGCCGTCGAGGTCAAAAATGATACCTTTATAATTCATTTTTATTGTTGCTTTATTATTGTGAATTATGGTGATGTTTGCCTCTATATGCATGTCATGCAATACAGGTCATGCATTTAGAGACGCATGCAATGCGTAACATACAAGAGACGCATGCAATGCGTAACATACAAGAGACGCATGCAATGCGTCTCTACGGTTTGAAATGCATATGGTAGCGGGCATGGGCTTTGACCTTCTCCCGTGAAAAATGATCCGCATGATACTTACCTGTTGCATACCATTCCGATTGATCACAATAGTGTTTGCTGGCAGGATTTCCTGAATTACCGGTTGGAATAATGGTAAGCGATTTGTCCCAGTCTGACAGGTCGAATATGTGCCTGTGTGAAGCACCAAAATCCGACTCAAACGATTTGCCTGTAGTATAGCCATAAGGCGCAACGGTATGAAAACTGCCCCCTACCGGATAAGGTCCGCGTTTCAGTTTGAAAGTTTTATCCAGAATAGGAACCGTTGAAAGCGGATGATTCAGGACCAGCCTGTGCTGTTCTCCCCATTGCCATGTTCCCGGATCACTCCCCATTGCTGAATCCAGGTTCGAAACGGTTTTTGAGAAAGCACAGTACAGCGCATCATCGAAAACCTCATTGCTGTCAATGGTAGTTACATCATCAAACCACCCCGAAACGCCGGCCTCAATCAAACCATCGGTGGCATTGCGCCAGATACTTCCCAATCGCAGATACCTGTCAAATAAAGCGGATCCCAATTCGTCAGAATATATGCAACCAATCAGGTTTACATAAACCGATTCAAAAATCAACGGTGCAGCACGGTCAGCATCCATCACATAATCCCAGCTTTTTAGCAACTCATACGCTTTGATTTCAGTTTCAGTAAGGTTCGTATTTCCCGATAAGGCTTTGATGAAAACCGGCATGTATTTTTCAGCCATTTTGGAATACCTGTCGAGCTGAATGGCTTTGAAATCCTCAACCGAAAGCCGGGATTTGGCATTAAGCATCTCTGTTATTCTCAGATACCGGTTTGGTTGCGCATACCAGGTTCCTATATGATGGGGATAATCTGCAGGAACAGTGCGGTTATTAGCCGAAGCAACATAACCATTCACAGGATTGTACTGATAGGGCAATTCCTCAAACGGAACATAGCCTTTCCAATCATATTCACCAGTAGTGCCCGGTAAAACACCGAAAGGGATGTCGCGCCTGCGCACCGGCACCCCGGCAGCACAAAACAGCCCGATATTGCCATTGCGGTCGGCATAAGCTATATTCTGACTTATGGAAGTAAAGGTCTTCAGCGCCTGCTTAAAATCGTTCCAGTTATTTGCCCGGTTGAGCAGGTACATGGTACTGATCTCATTGCTTTCCTCATCACCTACCCAGTGCATAGTCACTACCCGGTCTCCGAAGCTTTTGAATGATGATACAACCGGTCCGCGGTGTGTGAAACGGAGTGTTTTTTCTATCTGTTTTCCTTCCTTTGTTTTGATGATTTCCTGGCGGACCTCAAAATTACGCCAGCTTCCGTTGAATTCATATTGTCCGGAATCAGCAGGATTGATCTTTTCTTCGTAAAAATCCACATTATCCACATAGGTATTGGTCATTCCCCAGGCGATGCTGTCGTTATGCCCGCAGATAACAAACGGAGTACCGGGCAACACAAGGCCTGTCACATTCAGTTTTCCCTCAATCACCTGGTGCATCTGATACCAGATACCCGGCACATTCAGCCCGAGATGCATATCGTTGGCCAGAATCGGGTAACCTGTTGTGCTTTTGGAAGGAGCCACCGCCCAGTTGTTGCTTGCATCCAGCACATCAATTCCCAGGTCCTGCAGCATTACCGTTTGCAGCATCAAATCGGGCAGCAATGTTGAAATGCCTTTCATTTCAGGTTTTTCGTCGAAAACTACAGGCTGTTTTCTCAGCACATCAGGCAACAATTGACTGTAACGAACAGAATCCACTGCCTTCTGAATATCGGCCAGCAGCACTTCGCTCCAGCCCGATTTGAGATCCCATCCCATGTACCCGATCATGTTCACCGTATGATAAGGTTCCCACAACTCGGGTTTATACCCGAGAACGGTAAATTCAAAAGGCAAACGGCGCTGATTGTTTTGAATATACTGATTCACGCCTTCTGAAAATGCTTCAAGTGCATCAATACAAGATGAATCAGAATTTTCCAGCAGCTTTTCCGACTTGTCCCTGAACCGGAGTGCGCGCAGGATCATGTCGTTCTCCATGTATTTTTCACCAAATATTTCCGAAAGTCTTCCTTCCGTAACATGCCGGAGCATGTCCATTTGCCAGAGCCTGTCCTGTGCCAGCAGGTAGCCAACAGCCATATACAAATCATGCTCATTTTGGGCATAAACGTGTGGAATGGCAAAACTGTCGCGGTAAACCTCCACAGGTGCATACAAGCCACTCAACCGGATGTCTTCGTTGTAGTCGGGAAGTGAACGATGCGTCAGATTCCTTAGGAAAAAAAGCCCAATAACACCAACGAGGATAAAAAACAACAGTAAACCAGCCAGTATTCGCCTGAATCTTTTCATGAATTGGAGTTTTATAAGTTTACGTCACTGACCCTGTTCAATCAACAGGAATAAAAGTAGTCATTTGTGCGTAAAATTATAAAATTCCCGATATGATCCCAGCGATTATTGGCTGGCTCTAAAACACCCTGCACCATCCGGGTCCCATCCTCAAACCATTACCAGGTTGCGAATGGCTTCCGTAAGTTTTTCGGGCAGATGCTGAGCTACCGGTACTGCTTTTTCATCTTTTCGCCTGCACCAGATCACCGTATTGAACCCATAGGCCAGTTTTCGTTTCTCATCATTGTTTACACTGAAATATTCAAAATGAAAACGAACCCCGTGTTCATAAATCCTGTCGATATAAAACCGGGTGAGGATATCTTCAAACGGCATGGCCTCCTGCAGGTGTTTCACACTGCTTTCAATGGATATGAATTCCCCGCTCCTGCCACTGCTAATGAATATCTCGGGGGCCAGCTGGTAAAGATATTGTTCCATTAAATTGGATTGCCAGTCGTAGTAATTGGAATAATACAGGTTGCCCACGGCATTTCCGTTGTGCATGCCCGTATCAAACACCCGTTCACTCAGCAAAATACTGGGTCTAATTTTAGACGGGTTCTCATATTTAAGCACCCCCAGGTCTTTCATACCCGGGTAATGACTGAGTTTCTCCTGACCTTTCAATGAGACCGACTTACCCTTGTACTTCTCCAAAAAATCCATGAAGTAGGCGGGTATGGGTGATTTCTTAACAATACCGCGTCCTTCAATTTTCACCCAGGTTGTTGACAGGTTGCAATTAGCCAGCCTGATCAGGGAACCGGTGCCCGGATCTTTCTTCAGGTACTCAAAGTTCAGATCAATGAATGAATTGTCAAAATCAGACTTATTCGTGATCCAAAGATTTCCCGTTATCTCATTAAGCGTATCTGCCTCATTGAATATCTGAATATCCGATTCATTGGTAACCATGCCGTACAGGCCCGATCCCAGGTCGCTCAGAAGCTGCTGACTTATCGGGGCAAGAACCAGTTCGCGGAGCGTGCCCATCCATCCCGGGTAGTTGGTGAAATGTGTTTTCCCGAAAAAGCGCTTGCAATCCTTAAACGTAGTATAAAAGCCATAACAGAATTTCCCTAGTTTCTCATCGTAAACAAGAGATTTACCGGATTCTTCGGTTTCAGCCGGATCTGCAACAGTAGTTACGGATCTCAGTTCAATCAGGTTTGCAATGATGGCCGTATTGTTGGGAAGAGCATGAACCGGGAAGGTCAGTACCATACAATCAGGTTGCTCATTGGTTCTCACCCTGAAAACTACGCCGCGATCCAGCACTTTTTCAATACTGATGTTTACCGGGATCACGCCGAGCGATTTGATCATGGCCTCTTTCAGACACCATAGGCGTGTGGCGCTGACATTGATATCTTTATCCGTTCGCTGCAGTTGCTCCAGCAAACTGCCATATCTTCCTTCCAGTAATTCATTCCACTCACGTACCGGTCTGCTTTCCACAAATTCAATATCGCAACCCTGTTCATGTTCACCTGTTGTCATCAGCAGAACCGACCGGCTGTGCGAAATCGAAATTTTAAGGTCACTGTTGCCAATGGCAGGTTTACCGTTTGCCGACCGTTGAATCTGATGGTCTTTACCATCCTGGCTTACATTCATTTCAGCCAGCAATTCCCGGAGCAGGTTGTCTTCAAGAAGATGCCGCTCTGAGGCATCCATCCGGTTGAACTCACCGTCATGTTTGAAAAGGCCGTAATGAACCTTTTTGCCCATCAGGTTCCGGTACTTGCCCAATTCGTGATCCAAAGCTTCCCGGTAAACATTTTCCAGGGCTGCAATTCTTTCAGGCTCCGGATAATCAGGCGTAGGTTCAAGGGCCTTTACCGTATAGCCTTCAATGCGTTCTGCCAAATAGCCGTCACTGACAAACTCAACATTGCAGATTCCTTCGGTTTCGCTTAGTTCATTCAGGTCACTTTTGATGGTACCCCCGTTGAACTGTCTGCCAACATCATAAATCTCCCAACGTTTGATTCCTACCGGCAGGTACTTCTTACCCGTGAGGAAGAGTTGTACCGACTGAAGCAGGATATCCCTGAACAAGGGGCTCCCTAAGAGTAAAGGTGAACGGCAGGTTTCCGAAAAGCATACCTCAGCCGGATCCTTCTGAACGGCACCGGCAGTGAATGTGACACTTTCCTTATTCAGGTCGTAAACCTTGCTGATGTTCCTGAACCTGGGGCCCTGGAACAACAACCAGGTGTACAAATCACTTTCGGGACTTATTTTCAGTGGCACTTCAGGCAGGTCAATGGTTCTTTGGATTGCTTCAGACTTTGTTCCGATAATGATCTCAGCAGAGAAACTGTTAAAACCGGTTTCGGCATATTCCGTGCTGATTCCGGTAAATATCCGAACCGGCTCGCCCGTGTTAACGGATCCCTCCATTACACGTGCGGTGATTTCAACTTCCATATCCCCTGTTTCAGGCACCACAATCGGCCTGATCAGCGAAACATTTTCAAAAACCAGGTGATTAACCTTCCCTGCTCCGGCCAGCATGCATGCTGCCTGCGCCATGGCTTCCAGTCCGAATACCGTGGGAAACAGCAACGACCCGTTGTAATTGTGATCGTCAATATAAAGATCATCTTTACGGTTCAGTTTCACCCTGACTTTTAATTCCCTTCCCGGCTCCATATGCCGGATATCGGCGATGTACCTTCTTGCTTCGGGTAATTCAGGCTGAAGCAGATACCAGGTATCAAGGCCTCCCATTCGTGATGAAATAACTACCTGCTGATCGCTGTTTTCATGTTCAAACCAATGCAGGAATTGTTCTACGCCCAGGGAGGGCGCAATAGAACCAATACCCATACCGGCCAGTACTTTATTGCTGCCCATCCGGGCTCCCATTCCAACTTCATCCCACACACTGTAGGCAAGCGTTCTGGTCCGGCATTTGTTGCTTTGGCCAAACCTTCTCAGCAATAAATCAAGGGCCTCATTTGAAAAAGCATACCAGCTGTTGCCCGGCATGCCGGTAACTCCAATGATGGAGGTGAGTGCAACAACATATTTGAGCCGGTTGTCCCCAAGCGCATTCAATAAATTTATGGCTCCTGCCAGTTTGGGAGCTATCTCATCCATGGCATCACCGGCAGTCACATTTTCAGCCCTGCGCGGAACATTCCTTCCTGCTCCGTGGATTATGGCAGTGACATGACCCAGGCTTTTCTGAATGTTGGCAATAGTTTCCTTAACCTGTCCATCTTTACCGATATCGCAGACAAAATACTGAGCTGTAAGATCAGCACTTCCATACCTGGATAAAGTAGTTCTCACCTCTTCATTTTCAGGAGAACTGCCAATCAGTGCAATCTTACATTTGTATTTCTGTGCAAACGAAAAAACACATTCAGCTGTTATCCCCTTTGCTCCTCCGGTAGCCACAACCACATCCGTTTCATCAATAAAACCGGGTTCTTCTTTCAGCGTTTTGCCGGTGACAGCGGGCTCATATTGCATGCGGCGCCTTACCTGATCCGCATCATATCCTGCAGCCATGAATGATTCATTGGTGGTAAATTCGTTCATGAAGATATCCGGTATCAGATCCGCCGGAAGTTTCCGGCTCACCTCAACAACCCGTATCCTCATATCGGGTCTTTCATGATGCAGGCTGGCAGCAAAACCAACAGCACTGTAAGCTGCTTTTGATTCTGCAGGCATCAGCGCATATCTTGAGAAACAACCGTCATGCTGCTGCACAAATCCCAACAAGGATACCTCGCTCAAATTACCGGCTACGTCTGCCAGCAGGGTAACTATTTTTTCAGTGTTTTTACCATTAATGATCACATCGGGTAACATGACCAGCAAACACGTATTTTCAAGTGAATGCAGCATGTGCAAATCATTACTCTTAACAGAAATCACTTTGGAAATCCGCGATTTTAGCACCCGGACCATATTGGAAGCAGCTTTCTCGTCATCGGCATGGTGAACTATAACCATGCTTTTATTCTTCCAGTACTCCTGTACTGTCTGTTTGGCAACCGCCACAGGAGATTCCATGAGCTTCACCGAATAGGCATTTACCCAGTTGTCAGCATTTGCCTTTTCATCTGAACTGCCTTCGGGAACGGAACTTTCTGAAACCAGCTCGCCAACCATCCTGATCACATCCTCAACTTTGGCGTTGGCCACTTTAGAAGCACCCAGTTTACCCTGTATTCCGAATTGTTTTGATATTTCGGCGACAAACGAACCTGCTTTAATACTGTCGAGGTTCAGGTCATCCAGCAATTTGAAATCAGGTTGAATACTTTCCTTCGGGAATCCTGTTCTTTCAGCCAGGATGCTGTTGATTACCTCAGCAACGTTTTTCCCGGGTTTATCTGATGAAGCAGCAACAGGAGTTCCTGCCGCATGTTGTTGCTCAGGTACCAGCGTGTTCAGCCTGCTGACTATTTCTCCCAGTGATGCATTGGACAATTCCGATGTATTGATTTTACCGGTGGCATTCAGGCTTTTAACCAAACCGGCAAGCAGGGCACCCGACTTGATACTGTCCAGGTTAAAGTCATCCAGCAGTTTCATATCATCCCTGAAGCCATCAGCAGAAAAGCCGGTCATCGACTCAATTTTTTTATAGAGCACATCTTTTATGCCTGAGGAGGCTTGTGACTGAGGAGGCACAGCCTTGGGTGCGGCTGAAACCTGAGCCGGAATACTGGTTTTTGCAGCCTGTCCGGATAATTCAGTTTTACTTTTGCTGAAGAATTTAAAATCAGCATCAACCATTTGCCTGATAAAATCACTTCTGAGTTTCAGGTAGTCGCTGAATGCCGGGTCATCATTACCGAAACCCAGCAGCGCTCCGATACCTGAGGACAGATCGTTTTCAGTCATTAATGGTTCTTCCGGGAAGGGTCGTTCCAACGGGTTTACCAAAAACTTCTTTTTGTTTGCCGGAGTAAACTCTCTGATCAACCTGCCCTTATATATTTCATCTGCATTGAGGTTGCAACCCAGCACAAATGCGTTGGCAAGCATGATATTCCAGGAAAAGTCATCCAGGGAATTCAATTCAACCGGAAAAGCCCTGATTTTATCGGAGATATTGGAAACAAGACCGCTCAAAACCTTGCCGGGCCCTATTTCTATCAGCATATCACACTGACTCTCAAGATGTTTTATCACGCTGATAAAATCAACCTGGTGAACAGCCTGGGTGGCAAAATAGGCATTCAAATCCGGGGCTTCATCAATTTCTCTCCCGCTGACGCTGCTTACCAGCTTTACAGAATTCATTCCCGGTGCTGCAGCCTTCAACTGGTCGTATTTTGCAATTTCTTCAGCAACTTCAGCAACCAGTTTTGAATGGAATGCTGCGGATACCGGGAGTTCTATAGCTTGCACCTGATCTTTTGCTGCAAGAGCAACCACCAATCGTACACTATCGGCCTCGCCACTGATTACAATTTGTTCCGGTGCATTGATGTTGGCAATGGTAACATAGCCGCTGACTTCTTTCAGGTATTTTTCAACCTGCTCTTTGTTGCACGACAGGCTGGCCATGGTTCCTGAACCAAATTCAGCCATGGACTTACCCCTGAAAGCAGCAAAACGAAGAAGCGTCTCTTCGCTCAACAAACCGGCAGCATAAAAGGCCATTAACTCACCAAGACTATGACCCGAGGCATAATCAATTTTAATTCCAAGACGTTCAATATATTTATACCAAACCAAGGATGCCAGGGTAATTGCGGGCTGGGCAATTTGGGTTTGTTTGAGCTGATTCATCCAGGATGCGACTTCTTGTTTGTCAGCCGCCCGGTCTAAAGGCCGGAAGACAGAAGATATCACCTGGTCAGATCCGCATGAGTTAAAAAGATCAGCTGCATGCTTCACCATTTCCTGAAGCCAGTCATATCGTTTGGTAAGCTTATTGGTCATATTGAGCTTTTGGGAACCCTGACCCGGGAACAGGGCACCTATAACGGGATTTCCCTTTCTCAGGCCCAAAACAATGGAATTGTTTTCAAATGAAACCCGGTGTGTTTCATTCCATTTTCCAACCTGTTCAATAAGAAAAATTATCTTCCTGTCGAGTTCAAAAGGAGTATGAGCCACTATTGCGGCCCTTAAAGGTTTATCGCTGTTGGTCAGTAAATTGTGTTGGAAAGCGAGGTCGGCCATCTCGGCATAACTCATACCTGACGCTTTCTGTTGAAATTGCTTCAATTCCTCAATCAATGCATCACGGCTGCCTGCTGCAAACAGGTACAATTCATGCGTTTGGTTTGACACCATGAGTTTGCTTTCAGGCAACGATGGTTGCAGTTTCGGATTGGGGCTGTCGCCGGATTGCATGACCACGTGACTGTTAATACCGCCGAAACCCATTGCAGAAACTCCGGCAATCAATGTGCTTCCGGAATCCCTTACCTGCCCGTGAATGACTGGGTAAACCGATTGTGCTTTTTCTTCAAAAATATCGTTAAGATCTTTCAGTCCGGCCGTAGGTGGCAGCACCCTGCGGTTTACAGCCATTACAGTTTTAATAAATGCACCGATACCGGCAGCGGCCTTTGTATGTCCCACAATGGATTTGAGTGAAGTAACACCGCAACTCCTGGGAGGTACTTTATCTTTATGGTTAAGGGCTATGGTGATTCCCTCCAGTTCCACCTTGTCTCCAACGGTGGTACCGGTTCCGTGACCTTCAATGAAATCAAGGCTTTTGGAATTCAGGCCGGCTTTCTCATGGGCACGTATCAGGGCCCTCGACTGGCCAGCGGCACTGGGCGCAGTGATGCCGCCCTTACCGTCGGATGAAATTCCCCACCCTTTAACTATGGCATATATCTGATTGTTGTCTTTTACAGCATCTTCAAGCCTCTTCAGAACAACCATTCCACATCCTTCACCGGGCAGGAATCCCTTTCCTCCCTTATCGTAAACCCGCATCTCATCAGGAGTGAGCGCACGTGTTTTGGAGAACCCGACCAGCTCAAAGGTATCCAGACTGATATCCACCCCCCCGGCAATAACCAGGTCCATTTGTCCCGATTCCAGGTAATTGGCTGCTGTTATAACCGCCAGCATTGAAGAGGAGCAAGCACCGTCAACAATATAACCCCCGCCATGCAAGTCGAGGTAATTGCAGATCCTTCCGGCTACTGTATTTGCCAATCCTCCTGCCAGTGTATCTTCAGTAACCGGTGCAAATACCGATTTGTAGTAGGCTTCCATGGTGCCTTCAAGTTCTCCCAGAACATGTGAGAGTCCCTTTTGCGCCGCCGAAGCTTTCAGCGCCCTCCTCACATAGGGCCATCGTAACAACATCTGGTTCGAGCGTGTAAACTCTCCGGTAAGTGTATTGCCCAAAATAACGCCGGTTTTTTCTTTTAAAATCGTGTCTTTAGTAAACCCTGTATCGGCAATTGCCTGAAGCGCTGTATCAAGAGCCAGCCAATGAACTATGTCAGTGCTTTCGTATGTCTGCTTGGGAATTCGTTTACCCATCCAGTCAAACTCATAGCCCTCAATTACTGCAGCCTTATTCTGGTAGGTCTTATTCAGAACCGAAGGATCCGGATCATAGTATTCACTGTTGGGCAACCTCACATCGGGCATTTCCCTGAACTGCTGACGTCGTGCCAGAATATTTTCCCACAATTCCAACGGTGATTTTGCCCCGGGATAATAACATCCCAACCCGATTACCGCTATATCGCAATTTCTTTCCAGCGGATTCAACTTAACATTTTTCATTTTCCTATAATTTAAATTAACCTTTTCCGTTCACATCAACACAATACATAACATCTTCCAGGACAGTATGTTTGTCCTGAATCAGGTTTTTGCTGTCAGATCAGGGTAGGGATCTGATTAGCTACGGGATATTTGTCGGGGTTTGGTTTACAATGACACAAATGAACCTACGGTTCAGTGTCAAAGTATGTAGGGTGTTTCAGGTAGGAACATGAAGCTATCAAAGACTTACTTCACTGGAATCAACGCTCACTTCTGCACTAATCCACTTTTTTGCTTCATCAATGGATAAAAATGCTTTAATCTGGAATTTGTTGTCGGTGCGGCGGTTGGTAAAATCCGCATAGGTCTTTACTGCCAGTCGGCCAAAGGTGCTTTCCGGCAATACAAACGCCACTTTCTTGGCTCCAAAATTATAAGCCCTGTCATTCACATTTTTATTAAGCCACAACAAATCATCCGGCTTAACAACTTTCAGTAACCTGGCATCATTAATCCAGCCCAGATTTGGAATTGTTTTGATTTTTTCTTCCATAAAATCCATCCCTACCTGGAAAGGCTTTCTCCAGCCATCGCCCGATATGTACTTCAGCGGCTTCCAAACGATACAGGGGACATCTTCCAGAAAATCTAATCTAACTGATTGGTCCTCAAATATTACCATAATTATATAAAGTTGGTTATTTCTAACGTTTAACGATTATCAAATGTAGGAAAAAATGTGCAAAATTGTTAAAATACCGTTAATTTATTTTCTAGTTTATTATGTATATAAGGAATCATGAAAACAATTCTGCCAAACAAACTAACACTGCAAATTATAAAAATATCCTAACAATTCTATCGCGGCATATAGCTGAGATAATGAAAAGTATTACCTTAGTTCCAGT
>JAWOJJ010000114.1:0-2766 GCA_046481675.1 Bacteroidales bacterium
TATTACCGGATGGTCTTTCCGCGAACCGGTTCCCGTGATCAATAAAGTCCTTTCTGCAAACCGGGCAGTTGTAACCCCGCTACCTTCAATATATCAGGCGGGACAATGGACCTATAGTCCGGCCGGGGTACCTATGTCCATTTTAACAGGCAAACTCGCTGCAAGCAGAATCCTAACCACTTAAGATCTGATAAAATAATTAGAACATCCGACCAGGGTAAGACTTAAAATTATCAGGGTGGATACAATTTTTTTCATGCGAAAATTATCTCTTGATAAAATTACAATTGTCGTGGCTTTAATAACTTGAATCTTTGCTGATTTCCTGCCTGTATCTCCTGCGGAACAGGAAATATACAGGTATTCCTGCCATTATCAGGGAAAGTCCAATCAGGGCTTCCCGGGGCCTTGTTATTATCGTATTGGTGAACAGCCCGGCACAGAAGAGAACAAATAATGCCGTTACAACCGGGTAACCCCATGCTTTGTACGGCCGGTAAGCATCCGGCATCCTGCGGCGCAGTATGAAAACGCCCATGGCCATTGCACCGTAGAATATGTAAACGGCAAAGATGAGCATATCGGTAAGCTGATCAAAGTTGCCTGACAAAACCAGGACCGATGCCCATATTCCCTGCCACAGCAATGAGTTGCCCGGCACATTCCGGCTGTTTAGCTTCCCGATGCCTGAAAAGAAAAGCCTCTCCTGCGACATTGCATAATACGGCCTTGAGCCTGTCAGGATGCTTGCATTCAGGCAGCCCAGTGTTGATACCAGAATCAGCAATGAAATCAAGAGTATGCCTCCCGATCCGCTGAAGCTCCTCACCATCTCGATCGCGGCAACCTGATTGCCTGCTTCATGCACCCGGACCAGGTCGGGGACCGACATTACTGCGAGGTAGGAATAATTGACCAGCAGGTAGATTATTGTTATTCCAAAAACTCCAATGATGATCCCTTTGGGAATATTGCGCCTGGCATCCTTTATTTCTCCTCCGATAAACCCGGCCGAGACCCATCCCTGATAGGCCCAGAAAGCTGCGAGCATTGCTGTCATGAAGGATGAGACAGTAACAGAACCTCCCTTCATGCTGCTGATATCAACGATCTCTGAAGGGCTCCGGGGAGCATTGGTAAGGCCGGATACCACAATCACTGTCAGACCTGCGCAGACAAGGAAGAATAAAACCTTGTTTACCCGGGCGCCGCTCTTCAGTCCCGACATATTGAGGAGTGTCAGGGCCATAATAAGCATAATTGCAGGCAGCTTGATACCAAAATCCTGAAAAGGAAAGAAAACACCTCCAATGGTGGCATTCTGCCATGCGGAAAATAAATCAGGCAGTTGAACAATGCTGTTGAGCGACTGGGTAAAAACGTATGCCAGCGATGCGATAGTCGCCGTCTGGATGACTGTAAAGAGAGACCATCCATAAAGGAAGGAGAAGAAGCGGTTGTAGACTTTTTTCAGGTAGACAAATTCTCCGCCAGTGTCAGCCAGCATACCGGCCAGCTCGGCGTTGCTAAGGGCACCAAAAAGAGTAATCAATCCGGCTGCTGCCCATGCAATGAGTATCCAGGTGGACGATTGCAGCCCGTCGGCCATGGGAGCAATCTTTTTGTAAACCCCTGAACCAATGATGTTGGCAAAGACGAAGATTATCACATAACCCAGTCCGAGTGTCCTGGTAAGACTTCGCTGATTACTCATGGGCACCCCTCATTCCGAAGTTTGAAGGACCAAATTAAGAAATAAGTTGGATCATTTTCATTTGTTACAAGAAGATCTTTAGTTAAACCTTATCAGGCTTCCAGGTAAAACTCAAAACCTGGCTATGAATTCCAGTGTCAGCTTATCTGTATGGATTGGCAGACTGGACCTGAAATAATTCTCATAATTCAGACGTATTTCTGAATAGAATTGTTTTGGTTCAAAGCCCATGTTGATACCGAATGTCAGCCTGTCGGCGTCAACCTTCTTTCTGAAAACCGATTCCCCGATTAAATCATACCTTATAACCGGGGTGATTAACTGAATCATGTTTCCCCTGGTTGGGAAATTATAGTATGAGTGAATGAAAAATCCGTCATCATTCCTTTTTACCGAAAGTGTATCGTCCCACCTCCTTTTGATGTATTCGGATTCGATGAAGAAGGTTCCGTTTGTGAACCTTATTTCACCGCCAAGCATTGAAAGGTTCTTTTTTTCAGAATCGTTTCCCTGATAAAAATTCCCGGTTATTCTTATACCTTTTTCCGGTCCAAGGGTAAGCCGTCCGGCCAGATTGGGTTTTTCAATCCATTGCGGATTATTGTTTCCGGTACCATTTACTGCAGCAATAAGAATATTTACAGGTATTTGCCCCTCAATACCGTATTCACCATAGAATCCTATATCGCGCATACCATCATTGATATATTTTGCAAGAAATGAACGGTTTGCAAAAATGTTTTCAGCAGGATTCCTCATATAGTCGGTGCTGAACGGGATTTTTTTCTGGCCAAGGTAGAAACTAAGATTGCTGACCGGCATGAATTTTACATAAGCATCAAGCATTTTCATCCTGCCTTCATCAGAAAGATCGATTTCAATCTTGTATGACATATTGTTGTTTATTTTCCCGGTAGCTCCGAATCTGGCATTCCTTACTTCAAACCTCATGAGGGAATTTTCCAGATCGAATTCTCCTTTTGTCTTCAGGATTCCAAAAATGTCGGGGATGTAATCCTGCCTTTTGTCAATGGTGTCCTGGGAAAAGATTT
>JAWOJJ010000106.1:0-20000 GCA_046481675.1 Bacteroidales bacterium
CGGTTTAAATAATTCTATAATAATTAGTTAAAATAATATTTTGCTTTAATTTATTTGACATTTATTATATGCCGTGCACACGTACACGGCAGATATTTTAAACACAAAGTACTCAAAGTGAAATCGTCGCTAAGAACGCTAAGAACTAAGCACACAAAGGAAAGTCCCGCCGATGGCGGGACCTCTTAGTGTTCTTAAACTTAGTGGTCTTAGTGAAGCTTTCTCTTCGTGTACTTTCCCGCTAAGGCGGGACAAGCTGTGTTAAAGAAAATACTGCCAAGCAAAGCGCAGGCAGAGTATGGTAAAGATCATACTAAACATTGAATATCTATACTTTATAATTATTAGCTTGACGGCTATGAGTTTTAACCCCAAATGTAGCCCCGCGGAGGGAATAGGGATTCCCAAATCCCCGACCTGAAGCCTGCCTGCCGGTCAGGCAGGGCCAGTGCTATTGATAGTATTCCGGCCAGTCTTGGTTCCTGGCTATTGGCTATTGGCTATTGGCTTTTAGCCTTTGGCTCAATGCTCGTAGCTCGCAGCTCATAGCTAAAAGCTAACGGCCAACAGCTAACGGCCAACAGCTAACGGCCAACAGCTACAAATCAATAATATTATTCCGTATGGCAAACTTAACCATATCCACGGAGGTTTTCAGGTTGAGCTTTTGCATGATGTGGTTCTTATGGGTTTCAACAGTTCTCACGCTGATGAAGAGCTTGTCGGCTATTTCCTTGTTTGTATTGCTGCTCCCCCACATTTTCATAATCTCAACTTCCCGGGTGCTTAAACTTTTGATGTCGAGCCGATCCTCATCGCTCTTGATTTTTTTGATGTACTTGTTCAGCAGCAACAGGGTTATGGAGTTGCTGAAAAATTCATGCCCGTTCCTGATGGTGAGCACTGCCTGTATCAGATCACTGCGCGAAGTATCCCTGGAGAGAAAACCCCTGGCACCTGACTTGATTGATTTCATTACGGATTCCTCATCATTACTGGCCGAAATGATTAAAACCCTTGTTTTCGGAAATGACATGGAGACCTGAAGCATCAAACCGGTAAACTGTGAATCAAAGGTGTGCACGTTGATGATCAGGATATGAACAGGATCATGCTTCAAACCTTCAAGCAGTTCCTCTGAAAGGTGGGTTTTGAGAACGATCTCCATTTCATCCGCGGAATTCAAAAGTTCACAGATGCCTTCCAGCGTAATCTTCATTTCATCATATATCCCCAACCTGATCATAACATCTTGATATTAATCATTGAAAATGATCACCGATTTCTTTTGCTTTCCATTCATGAGTACCTGCAGCGGCTGTGAAAACCTGATGTGCTTCAGGTACTTTGTTTGCTGCACAGCTTCACTTTCCTGCAATAGCTCCCAGTTGATGAAATCGGTCACAGAGGTGTCGAGAACCGAAAAATACCCGATGTTCATTGAGGTGACATTGTGAAAAAAGTGCGAACCCAGGGAAGAATCCAACGGGAAGTTTGCCAGACTTACTTCCACAATAACCCGTGCATTCGATATCTGTGACCACACCACCGGAATTCCCAGGAAAGGATCGCGGGTTCCCCAGCGACCAGGCCCGATGAGTATGTATTCAAGGTTTTGCTTGTTCATATAACTGTTTATCGACTCAACTTCCCTGGCAATATCATGTGTTTTCAACTTGTCGAACTGATCAATGTCCACAAACACAATGTCGTGAATGTGGTTAATTTCACCATTACCCAGGCTCGATTCGGTATAAAGCAGCATCCTGTTCCGGTTGATTTTTCCAAAATCAATATTCATAATCAACTGATTGCCTACCAAAGGTTTGATCTGAAGCAGGTAGAATGAAGGCAGACCGTTTTCGCCCCTGTTCAGGTCAACTGCGTATTCAATCTCAACCGGAGAACCCAACGCGTCTTCAATGGTCCCCAGCATGATATCAATGGTTTCAGCAAGCGGTATGTAATGAAACTTGAGAATGTTTCCGAAATCGATTACCCTTGGACCTGCCTGTGACAACCCGGGTTCAATGAGGTCATTGTCGGTATTATAAACCGAGGCACAATGAGCCAGCGTTCCGTGCTTTTCTGCAACTTCAATATCAAGAAGTTCAAGGGAGGCCAGTTCGCCATCGGTAACGTAGTCCACCTCACCCTTCATGGTATTTAAAGCATAGAACTTTCGTTGCGAGCTGTTGAGCAAATCCTTATTGGTATACATTTCGATCTTCGGATACCGGGGAGAGAACCTGTATGAACGCCATCCTTCAACAACATAAGACCCCAGACCAATTGCAGCCACAGCAAAACCTTCTTCGGGCTTCATGTGGGCCACCGGGTAGTAATTATATGATTGGGCCGTGCCGCTGATATGCGGGTAGTAATAATTTTCATACTGGTTGCCAACCAGTTCCTGCAGAACTACTGCCATTCGTTCATCCTCCAC
Source organism: Bacteroidales bacterium (assembly GCA_046481675.1). Lineage (GTDB taxonomy): Bacteria > Bacteroidota > Bacteroidia > Bacteroidales > UBA10428 > UBA5072. The sequence goes on from JAWOJJ010000106.1 coordinate 2,447, forward strand.
GCGGTGGCGGATTGCCTGGAAATAGGTTCTGGAATTATCTGAATAAACCGAAGCAAAGACCAGTTTAACAGCCATCATCATGTTCCCGAGAACCCTCTTCTTGTCGCTCCTGTTGTTTGGAATGATGTAGGTGTCGAACACTCCGGCAAACGGCTGTGTCAGCGAGTCTTCTGACAGGCTTGACGATCTGACCGCAATCGGCTTTTCAATTTGATCAATGAAAAATTCCAGCTTTTTCACCAGGTTCTTTGAAAGCTTAGCATTCACAAATGCCTGCCTGATCTCCTGATAAGTAACCTCAGGCTTGATAATCAGCTCATGCAAACTGTTAATCTCAATGAAATACTCGAACTCATCTGTGCCGATTATGGCGGTGATGGGTGTTTTGATGTTTATTTCCTTGCAAACAGGTCCGAAGTCGATATTGTATACCAGGGCATTGATAAAAGCAAGACCTCTGCCCTTTCCGCCAAATGATCCGCTGGCAAAAGAAACAATATTCTTCTCGTCCATGGTGGCGGTTTCATCAAAACTGAGCACCTTACCTTTTTTCTTTTCCTCCCGGTATTTCCGGAGCGTTTCAATAAACAACCGGCGCGATTCCCCGACATCTTTAATATCGCCTATTCGCATGGGATTGATGATCCGGGCCAGGTCAATCTCTCCCCGGGCCATCAGCCAGAGTGAATACTGGTTTTCAAGTGCATGCAGGTAAAAAGTCTCATCGGGAATAACAGATAGTAATGCCTCAAATTCCCTGAGCGATTTGGCTACAGCTATTGGTTTTCCTTCGCGGTTCCGGAATACAAAATCACCGAAACCCAGGTAATAGGTCAGAAAGTTCTTCAGGTCACTCACCAGGGTATCGGAATTCTTGTTGATAAAACCCACGTTAAGGCTACGTGCCAGCTGTTCATTGCTCAGTTCAGACGACTGTAAAATAATAGGAAGGTTGAGTATATGTGATTTGATGTATTTGATGAGTTTTACACCGGCAGTTTTATCAGGCACGCCATCTTTTTCAAATTCCACATCTGAGATTACACACAACATGTAATCCTTATATTTGTTGAATATGAGCATGGCGTCCTCATAATTCCGGGCATGCAATATTTTGGGCCTCGACCGCATTTTGCAGATCTTGTCGAGTTCATTTTTTTCCACTTCCGGCAATACCTGCTGAACCTGATCGAAAATGATGGAATAAAGCATTTGCAGGTATTTCGAATAATACAGCGCAGAGTCTTCCACCAGTAGTATAATCCTCACAAGCCCTATTCTTGTATCGTTTTCAACGTTTGCCTCATCTTCAATCGACTTGACAATGGCAAAAAAGATCTGTGAATTGCTGCTCCACACAAAAAGCTTGTTGATTGAAATAAGTGAGGGCATCAGTTCCTCAAAATAACAAATGTTGCTTTTCTGGTTCAGCAACATGTAAATGGGCAGAGCCGGTTTCTTTTGCCTGATCTTTTCGCTCAATGAAACAGGTGATTCCCGGTCGATGCCAACCATCAGAATAACCAAATCAAACCGTGCCGTATCAAGCACATCCAGCGCATCTTCGGCAGTGCTTACTCCGGTTATCCTGGGAAGTGAAAACAGGCTGTACTGATAAATGATTCCCATGAATTGTTCAAAGAAGCTGTCCTCATTCTCAAGAATAAAAGCATCATAAAGTGTAGCCACAAAAAGTATTTCTTTCACCTTGTACTTCATCATATCAAGGTAGATGTACTTATCAAGTGCCTGCTGGTTAAAAAACAGCTGCAACGGGCGCTTGTTTTTAACAAGTGACTGCCTGTACTCCCCTGAATTATAAGGCTGTACCCTTTCCAGGTCAGTTTTTGAATAGATTTCCTTACCCTTGTAACTGTTGATATATCCGGAGATCAGTTTACCCAGGTTGATGATCAGCTGCCTTTCTTCTTTCAGAAAAGGCCCTTCGAACGACTGTGGGAATTCCTTGAGGTAAAATACCTCAATCACACCCAGGCTGTTATCGAAGGTAACAAATGATTCCTGCATCACCCATGGGCTTTCATTGAACTCCCTGCTGGCATAAGTTCGGCCCTCATAGGTAATTCTCACAGCGGTATAGCGCGAATATTGCCATGACCGGGGCATGATGTAGCAGATCTTCTGAAGTGTTTCATCAATGGGTCTTCCCTGATTAATAATGTAAGAGGTATGATTGATCACATGCAGCTCTTTCAATCGCTCCCTGTTTTCATAAAGGAGATTATTCAGGATATCTTTTGATGCCGATCCGGCAATCAGACCTGCCAGGTTGATCAGCATATTTCGTTCTTCATTCAGGAAAGGTCCTTCATCGGCTTCCGGAAAATCCTTCAGGTAGAAAACCTCAATAACACCTTTGCTTCCGTTGGGTGTATCAAATTCCTGCCGCTGCACATGCCGGGTTTCCCTGAAATCTCTGCTGGTGAACGTCAGATTCTCATAGCGTATCCGAACAACGGTATCTTCGGGAAATTGATAGGCGTCAGGCAGGATGGAACAGATCGTTTTCAGCGATTCACTGATTGATTTGCTTTCTTTTAAAATCTTCGAGGTCTGGTTAATACCTCTGAGTTCCTTGAGCCTTTCAGTGTTCTGAGTCAGCAGATCTCGCAAGGATTGCCCGGAAACCGTACCTGAAATCAGTGCCGCAAGGTTATCAATCAGATCACGTTCCTCTTTTAAGAAGGGACCTTCATCTGCATCCGGAAATTCCTTCAGGTAAAATATTTCAATACTGCCTTTTTGATTGTCAGCAGTTTCAAAAACCTGTTTCTGTATCCAGCCTGTTTCGCTGAATTGCCTGCTGGTGAATACTTTATCGCCGTATGTGATACGCGCCACACAATGTGAAGGAAATTGCCATGCCTCAGGAAGAAATGAGCAGATTTCCATGAGTGATGCCTCCAGGGAGTTACCTTTACTCAGCACTTCGGTAGTGCGCCTGATCCCTTTCAGCTCCTTCAATCTTTCGGTGTTATCGTAAAGCAATTTGGATAGCCTTATTGCTGAGATGGCATTGCTGATCAGCAAAGCTGTATCAGCCATGTATTGATTTATTGAATCGGGGGTAAGACCGTTTTCTCTGATGGTTTTATCATCAGGGAAAAAAAGTTTGATTTCCCCTTTGGCATTATCGGGCGTTGTAAAGGCATGGCTGAATACCTGGTTGGTTTCGTTAAATGAAGTACTGCAGTATATCTGGTCTTCAAACACAATGCGGGCCGAAACACCACCGGTAACCTGAAAGGCTGCAGGCAAAATTTCGCATATATCCTGCAGTTTCTCACGGAATGCTTTCTCCACCGGTAATACGGAAACAATTCTGCTTATGGCTGAAGCAATCCGTATTTCAGAAATATTGGGAGCAGATGCATGCATACGGCAAATATACACATAAACACCATAGGGTGAACAAGGTTGATGATTGGACCGATGGACAGGCCGCGGCCTGTCCCTACAATTTAGATAAATATTCGTGTATACCTTTTGCCGCGCGCCTTCCGTCGCCCATAGCCAGGATCACGGTGGCACCTCCCCGTACAATGTCGCCTCCGGCAAACATACCGGTTACATTCGACTCCATCTTTTCGCTGTCGACCTCAATGGTTCCGTATTTGCTGACGCGCAAATCGGGCATACTCTGGGGAATAAGCGGATTGGGTGAAACACCAATGGCCACTATCACCAGATCGGCTTCAATAATAAACTCCGAACCGGGAATGGGAACCGGCTTTCTCCGGCCCGATGCATCGGGTTCCGACAATTCCATGCGCTGCAGCTTGATGCGGTTCACATGGCCTTTTTCATCGGCATAGTACTCTAAAGGATTATGCAGGTTCAGGAATTCAATCCCTTCTTCCTGCGCATGCCTGATTTCTTCCTTACGCGCCGGCATTTCGGTAAATGATCGTCTGTAAATGATCATGGCTTTCTCAGCGCCCAGCCTTTTGGCTGTTCGCACCGAGTCCATGGCCGTATTCCCGCCACCAATAACGGCAACACGCCTGCCAAAAAATACCGGGGTGTCATGATCTTTTTTGGCAGCTCCCATCAGGTTAACGCGTGTGAGGTATTCATTGGATGAAAGAACGCCGTTGAAATTTTCGCCCGGAATGTTCATGAAATTGGGCAAACCGGCTCCGCTTCCTACAAAGAAAGCCCTGAAACCATCCTGCCTGAGATCATCAAACGTCAGTGTTCTTCCGGCTATTATATTTTTAACAAAGGTTACTCCCATTTTTTTCAGATTGTTGATTTCCAGATCAATAATCTGATTGGGTAACCTGAATTCAGGAATACCATATTTTAGCACCCCGCCGAACTCATGAAGGGCTTCAAATACAGTTACATCATACCCGTACTTAACCAGGTCGCCTGCTGCTGCCAAACCGGCCGGACCCGATCCGATCACGGCAACCTTGATGTGATTGCGATGTGTGATTTCGGGAACCGAAATGTGTCCCGACTGATTTTCATAATCGGCAGTGAATCTTTCCAGGTATCCTATTGCTACAGGTTCTTTCTTTAATTTGGTGGTATAAATGCACCTGGCTTCGCATTGTATTTCCTGCGGACAAACGCGCCCGCAGACTGAAGGAAACACATTGTTTTTCTTAATTGCAGCAGCAGCCTTCAGAAACTCCCCTGCTTCAACATATTTGATAAAGCCGGGAATATCAACACCAACCGGACAGCCTTTTATGCATTCGGGATCCGGACAGTCGAGGCAACGCCTGGCCTCAACTAAAGCCATTTCAGCCGTTATCCCGCTGTTTACCTCCACATTGCCTTTGATACGCTCCTGCGGATCAACTTCGGGCATTTTTACCCTTTCTATATTCGTGCGATCTTTGGCAGAGAACCTCTTTTTCAACTCCCTGCGCCATTCCTGATCCCGTGATTCTTTCTGGTTATTGGTATTATCTGTAGCCATGATGTTTCGCCCTATTTTGAGAGTTGCTCCCTGTATTGCTGTTCCTCTTCAATTTTATAACCCCCGAGGCGCATTAAAAGTTCATCAAAATCAACATCAAAAGCATTGAACTCCGGTCCGTCAACACAAACAAACTTAATTTTGCCGCCTACGCTCACCCTGCATGCACCGCACATACCCGTGCCATCTACCATAATGGCATTCAAACTGGCCATGGCAGGCACATTGTATTTTTCAGATACCAGGCTGGTAAACTTCATCATGATGGCAGGGCCTATGGTAACACAAAAATCGACTTTCCGGCTATTGAACACTTCTTCCATCCCGGCTGTTACTAGTCCCTTGGTTCCGTAACTGCCATCATCGGTCATGATGATCACCTCATCAGAATGGCTCCGGATTTCATTTTCGAGTATCAGTAAATCTTTGGTACGTGCAGCCAGAATGCTGATAACCTTGTTACCCGCGTTATGCAACGCCTCAACTATAGGCAGTAACGGGGCAATGCCAACACCACCGCCGGCACACAGCACGGTACCCATTTTTTCAATATGAGTTGGATTTCCCAACGGGCCAACCACATCGGTAATTTCATCTCCGACATTCAGGTTGGCCAGCTTGTGACTGGTTACACCAACCTTTTGAACGATCAGTGTTATTGAACCTTTATCAATGTCGGCTTTAGCTATGGTAAGCGGTATGCGCTCCCCTTCAGTACCAATCTTCACAATCACAAAATGTCCGGCTTTTCTTTTCCGGGCAATGAGAGGAGCCTCTATCTCTATTTCGACCACGTTGGGCGACAGGTACTCCTTTGAAAGAATTCTGCTCATGAACCAAAAAATTTGGCGGTGAAAATAAAATAATTTGAGCCATTAAAAGAACGATTCATTAAAATACGTGAATCGCTTAAGCAAATGGCGAAATTTATACCGCCGCAAAAGTATTACTTTATGAGGGAAATAAGCAAAAAGCCCGCACAAAAATTACGGGATCCTGCACAACTGTCAGGCAACAGCCCGGATGGAAGGCTGCCCATCCACTTCGGGTGACCGGTTTGATACCCTTTTGGAAACCTCAGCATGGTAACCCGACACCAATTCCGTAACAACTTCTGAAACATGCTGAATCCGGTCGGTACGGTATGCATTGGAACCGGCAAAGGCAAATCCGTCGTTCATTCTGCCCTGCGCAGCATTGTACAATGCCAGCGCAATACAATAAGGCGCTTTCCTGAAATCGCACGATGCCAGGCAATGCCAGGAACACTTAAAAGGCTTTTTGTTTCCGAGCATAATCTGATCTACATATTCGTTTCTGACAACTCTTCCGGGTAAACCCACCGGACTGTTTATGATGGTCAGATCGGATTCTCCGCATCGGATATAGCTGTTCTTAAATTCCGCTGAAGCATCACACTCATGGGTAACAACAAAACGGGTTCCCATTTTCACGGCGCTGGCTCCGGCCTGCATGATTTCATAAATATCTTTACCGGTATAAATTCCACCGGCAGCAATCACAGGTATGTCAATACCAAACTGATCTTCAAATTTTTTAACCTCACTAACGGTTTCTTTGATCAAAGCAGATAAAGGAACCATGGTTCCGGTCAGTTCTTCTCTTTTGAATCCGAGATGCCCTCCGGCCATTGGTCCTTCAACAACCACTGCATCAGGTACCCGCTGGTATTTAGCCGCCCAGTATTGAAAAATCAGTCGTGCCGCTTTTGCTGATGACACCTTTACGGCTATTTTGGTTTTGAAATCAGTAAATCCTGATTCTGCCAACATAGCTGGTATTTTAAGCGGTAATCCGGCCCCCAGGATCAACAGGTCAATTTTTTCCTCAATGGCAGTTTTTATAAGGCTTTCATGATCAGTTAATGCCATCATGATATTAACTCCCAAAACGCCGTTGGTAAGACTGCGGGCCCTGCGTATTTCTCTTTGCAATACCCGCTTATTGGCTTCACGGTTGTTTTTAACATAGTCCGGTTCGCCCATTCCGATGGCAGCAGCAGAAATAACACCAATTCCGCCAGCGTTTGCAACAGCTGACGCAAGTCCTGACAATGAGATAGAAATACCCATCCCACCCTGTATGATTGGTAACTTCACATGAAGATCACCTATTTGAAATGAATTCATAGCTTTATAATTAATAAGGCTGACAAAATTACGATTCCTCCAGCCTGTTGACAGAAAAAGGGCCAGACAGCTAATTAAAGGTACGAACGTTAAAATCAGGGGCGAATGGATGCGTTTTAGGGGCGAAATTCAGGTGGTTTTTAAATTAATCCCTGCAATTTGTCAATGGAGTTTTTTGAAACGGGGATCGGAAAACTGACATTTTCAAAATACAGCTTATAGCCTTGTGAATTCCCTTCAACTTTTTCAATGTAATTGATATTGATCAGGTAGGAACGGTGACATTTCAAAACAAACTTGTAGTCCTTAAGGATCTTTTCCGCATTCAACAAGCTCATTCGGATCATCTGGCTCTTAATCAGTTCTCCCTCACGCCAGAATACCTCAATGTAGTTGTTGGCCGACCGGATCAGCAGCAAGGAGTTGATCTTTATTACCAGGTTGTCTTTCTGGTAATCGGAATTGAAGTAGACAACTTTATCATGAACATCTTTATTTTCCCTCAATTTTTTATTCATGTCATCCGCAAGCTTTAGGTGCGAGCGGATCATTTTGTTATAGTTGATGATGATAATTATGGAAATGGGTATTATGGCAACGAACACCAGTGTGATTACCATGTCAAAACCAAATTTCATAAGGCCCATAAAACGGGTAAACAAAAAATAACCGGCCAGTATGGTAAATAGGATCCAGAGATTCCAGAGAATCTCTTTCTTAATGGTCCAGTTGGTTGAGGAGAAACCTTTCGGAAAAAAGCTCGGGATAATCATCAGGTGAAGCGTGAGTGCCAGGAAGGTGATTACGGAAAAACCGGAAACCATAATGTATTTCTGCCTTACAGGCAGGGAATCCATATCGAAGGGCTCAAAAAGATACAAGAAAACAAAAAGAATCAGGGTAATGAAGAAAATGGCCAGCGTGTTGAACTTCAGATCATCATTGAAAGGATATGGCTTATTCAGTATTTTAAGCATGGTCCGGATTTAGTTGAAGCGCCAAAATTAGTAAAAAGAATCATACTTAACGACCGGCTCATTTTATATATCCAACAGGCAAGGCACAATACTTAAGAATGCCCTGCCTGTTGGTTTGTAACTACGCAAAAAATGAAATCTGCTGCGTGTTGTGCAGCTTATTGCTATTTATCATACACCATGGTCTCAGCCATATCCCCAAATGAGGACGATGAGGAAGAGTCAATGACCAGGCTGCCACCATCTAATTTGTATATTTCAGTAATTACCATTTCGTTTCCGTCACCCATAGCAATTTTTGAAACGACTTTCAGCGACTTTTTATCATCGGCCCAAACGGCAGTTGATTTCTTTTCTGAATCCATGAATCCGGGATTGGTACATTCTTTTCCATCAAGAGTCAGCTTGTCGGTGCTTACCATTTCCTGGCCCTGGAATTCGGAATGTTTTACGACAGACAACGTGTTCCCGTCCCGGGCAATATTAATAGATTTGGGTGCCATGCTGAATTCTGCATTCAGCTTACTTTTTGAGCTGTTGAGTTTCCAGTTGCCTGAAAAATCGATTCCCTGTGCACCAACCAGGGCAGAAATCATTAAAGAAGCTAAAATAATAACAGTTTTTTTCATAAAACAAGGTTTAATGGTTAAATAATTCTTGTTAATCAATACTTTATAATATATATGCACATATACTTGATCGTTTAATTGCAGCTTTCATTGCAATTGAACAATAAGTTATATCATACTAAAAGTATAGTTTTATCTACGGAAACAAAATCAAAATCGATTAATAACCGGATTTTGTTTCCATTCTGCCACATTATATAGAGAAATTGGAAATCCCCGGGGAAAGCAAAGAATGCTATTCGTAAAACTCATTTGCAAACAGGGAGATAATTCTTTCAGCAGTATGACCGTCCCATAACTCAGGTCGGGCAGGGACAGCTTTGCTTGCCAGCGTTTTTCTGAATTCCTGTTTAATTCGTTCAACATTATTTCCCACTAAAACAGAAGCCCCTCCATGTTCCCGTAGTGTTACCGGTCGTTCTGTATTCCAACGCATTGTAAGACATGGAGTACCAAGAATGCAGCATTCTTCCTGCAAGCCACCGCTATCAGTCAACATAATTTTTGCTCCCATATTCAGCCTAAGCATATCATGATAACCCAACGGATGAAGTAGCATCATATTTTTTGTAGTCTCGGCTTTTCCCCATAAACCGAAAAGTGTCAGCTGCTTCATTGTACGAGGATGTACAGGCCATATCACCGGCATAACCGAACAGACCTCATCAATTAAAAATTGAAGCAACGGCCCCATAATGTCTCTGTTATCAACATTTGAATGCCGGTGCAGTGTGACAACAGCCAATGGCCCTGAAAGATCAACATCAGGAAGCTTCCCGGTATCGGCAATCCGATTACGGGCAATAACATCCGGAATATTGAGTGCCTGTGCTTTTTCACGATTGGCTTCAAGGGTATCAATCATAATATTCCCAACAAACCTGATTTTCTCTTCAGGAACTCCTTCACGCCGAAGATTATCTCCAGATATCCTGTCAGGAGTGAGCAGTAGGTCGCTCAACCTGTCAGTGACCAGGCGGTTAACTTCCTCGGGCATGCTCATATCACCTGAACGCAATCCGGCTTCAATATGACAGCATTTAATATTTTCCTTTTTTGCGGTTACGGAGCACGCAAGGGTAGCATTTACATCGCCAACCACAACTACCCAATCGGGTTTCTCATGAGTCAATACTTTTTCAAAAGCCATCATGGTCCTGCCAACCTGCTCAGCATGAGATCCGGATCCAATTTCCATATTGATATCTGGCTCAGGAATTCCCAGTTCTTTGAAAAAATTTTCAGACAACCGGATGTCATAGTGTTGACCTGTGTGTACCAGAACGTGTTCAATAGGCTTATCGGGATTATTACTGTTGTGTTTTCTAATCGCAGCAGATAAGGGAGCAATCTTCATAAAATTCGGACGGGCGCCAACTACAGAAACAATTTTCATCAGGTGGATTTTTAGTTTGATTGACTATACACAAATGTAATAAAAAAGGTTTTTCTCAGAATCTGCAGATTCAAAATTATACTTTGTGGCATGATCTGACATTTGGCTGATTTGATTACTTTTGGTTAATTAGTGTCTGTCCATATAGTCCCATTTGCTGCGTTACGCTTGTCCGAAAATTGCTCATTTACGACTGGTAAACTCTGCATTTTCGGACTGCGCAAGCCTTGCAAATGGAACTCTCTGAACAGACACATGACTATTTAGACCTTTTACCAACTTTATTGACAAACTTTAATTACACATTAATACTATAAACAAAATGTATCCAGGACATTTTATAAAAAGCCTGATCTGTCTGGGGCTGTTGTTCGTGTCATCCGCCTACGCTCAGGAAGAATTCAAATTTCCTTTCCAGGATCCTTCATTAAGCTTTGAGACACGTGTGAATGACCTGGTCAGCAGAATGACGCTGGAAGAAAAGATTGGCCAGATGATGAATACCGCCCCGGCTGTTGACCGGTTGGGAATACCGCAATATAACTGGTGGAACGAATGCCTTCACGGGGTGGCCCGTGCGGGACTGGCAACAGTTTTTCCGCAAGCCATTGGATTGGGCGCCACCTGGGATGAAGACCTCATGTTCAGGATGTCAACGGCCATATCTGATGAAGCCAGGGCAAAACATCATGAATTTGCAAGAAACGGAAAGCGGTTTATTTACCAGGGACTTACATTCTGGTCTCCCAACATCAACATTTTCCGCGATCCGCGCTGGGGAAGAGGACAGGAAACATACGGTGAGGACCCCTACCTCACCGGCCGGCTCGGCATCCAGTTTGTAAAAGGACTTCAGGGAGATGATCCCAAATATTTTAAAACCATTGCCACACTAAAGCATTATGCAGTTCACAGCGGACCGGAGCCTGAACGACACGTTTTTGACGCGGTAACCGATGAACGTGATTTCAGGGAAACCTACCTCCCTCAGTTTGAAATGGGAATTAAGGAGGGCAAAGCCTACTCGGTGATGTGCGCCTATAACCGCTATAACGGAGAGGCCTGCTGCGGAAGCAACCGGCTATTGAATACCATACTCCGCGATGAGTGGGGCTTTGACGGGTATATCGTTTCCGATTGCGGGGCCATTACCGATATTTACCAATATCACCAGGTAGTTGCAACACCCGAAGAAGCTGCCTCACTGGCCGTAAAATCGGGTTGCGACCTGGAGTGTGCAACCGTTTACCAGTCGCTTAAAGAAGCCGTTCAGCAGAAACTGATCACCGAACAGGAGCTTGATGTGGCTGTTAAACGCTTGTTTCTGGCCCGGTTCAGGCTGGGTATGTTTGACCCTCCCGAAATGGTGAAATATGCAAATATCCCCTACACAGTGGTTGACAGCAAAGAAAATCGTAACCTGGCACTGGAAACAGCGCGTAAATCGCTTGTTCTGCTTAAAAATGAAAATAATACGCTACCGCTTAACAAAGGTGTGAAAAACATTGCCGTAATAGGCCCCAATGCCGACGACTGGTATATGCTGCTGGGCAATTACAATGGCTTACCTGCTGACCCGGTAACACCGCTGAGAGGCATCAGGGAGAAACTGCCGGACGCCAATGTGATGTATGCCCAGGGCTGCGAAGTGGCTGAAAAAATGCCCGACTTTGTAACTATACCTGCCGGTACATTTTTTCACGAAACCGGTAAGCAGGGTCTGTTCGTGGAATATTTTGACAACAGGGATTTTGAAGGAAAAGTGTTGTTTACCGGGATTGACAATACGCTCGATGCCAACTGGAAAAACAAGGCTCCCCGGGAAGATATGGACGATGACAATTTCGGAGTGAGGTGGTCCGGCGAGCTGAAGCCCGATTCAACCGGCACGTACCAGCTGGGTGTTATCACTACCTGCAAAGTGAATATGTATTTAAACGACAGCCTGATTGTAAATACATCATACCATTTCAGGGATGAATACAGTGACCCGCGCCTGAGAAAATCACGCCCTGTAGTTCTGAACGCGGGTGAAAGCTACCGGATCAGAATTGAGGCGGGTGAGTCTTATGCCGATGCCCAGGTGCAACTGGTTTGGGCAAAGCCGGAAAGGAACAAACGATACGAGCTAAAAAAAGAGGCACTTCGGATAGCACGGAAGGCTGATGCGGTGGTTATGTTTATGGGGCTTTCAGCCCGGCTCGAAGGTGAACAGATGGACATAGAAATAGAAGGCTTCAGGGGCGGCGACAGAACCCGGATTGATTTGCCTGTTGTGCAACAGGAGCTGATCAGGGAAATTTATGCCCTGGGAAAACCGGTAGTGCTTGTATTGCTCAATGGAAGTGCGCTTGCCATTAACTGGGAAAATGAGCATATTCCGGCCATTCTTGAGGCCTGGTACCCGGGGCAGGCAGCAGGACAGGCAATTGCCGATGTACTCTTCGGCGATTACAATCCCGGTGGAAGGCTTCCGGTTACCTTTTATAAATCAACCGATGACCTGCCACCTTTTGAGGAATACAGAATGACCGGGCAAACCTACCGTTTTTACAAGGGAAAACCGCTATATCCCTTTGGATATGGGCTTAGCTATACCACCTTTCAATACAGTAACCTCGAAGTAGCCAGATCCTTTCAATCAGGAGACTCATTAAAGGTATCAGTTAAGGTAAAAAACAGCGGCAAGATAGCCGGAGATGAGGTGGTTCAGCTTTATGTTTCGAATATGGATGCCACTGTTGCCGTTCCGATCAGAGCCCTGAAAGGCTTCAAACGAATTCACCTGGCACCGGGAGAAGCCAAAACTGTATCGTTTGCACTGGCTCCGGATGCTTTCTCTGTAATTGATGAAACCTTTAGTAAAGCGCTTGTTCCGGGCAAATTCAACCTTTTCCTGGGCGGGCATCAGCCATTGAACAACGAGGACACATCAATTTTAAGGGCAGAAGTTCAAATGCAATAAAAAATTCAACAATGATAAAACAAACACGACGGCGGTTCCTGCCGGGTGCATTGCCTGTAACACCCGGTACCACGTTTGGATTCACAGATTTAAGTGCTACCGGCAACAATACCAGAACAACGGCCGATAAGAAGCCTGAAGTACCAGCTGCCGGAGGCTGCTAATACAAACAGGAGCGTAAAAAGGGACTGTTTTAATAGGCTGATAAAGCGGGAACGTCATTGCGAACGCGGTGAAGCCTGCCTGGCCGACAGGCAGGCAATCTATTGCAAATGAACGGATTGCTTCGGTCGTACCTCCCTCGCAATGACAAATTACCAGGCTATTAAAACAGTCCTTATTTTTATGCCTTTAATAATCCAAAAAATATTAATTTTCAGCCACTATTAATAGAAGGAATTTCATAGTTTCTGACTGCTATTGCAAAAAGGCATGGGAAACAGAACGGAACCGGAATTGACCCATTTGGGGCAGGGCGTATAAGAGCAGACTAAAATATTTGAATCAATGAAAGTAGAACGGACATTTGATCTTTTAACAAGATACAAGGAACAGTTTCATAAAACGGATGCGCTCTGCTGCATACAAAATGGAGTTTGGCAACAGTATTCGTCGGACGACTACATTGAAAATTCATTTCATTTCAGCTATGGCCTGCTTGAATTGGGCATCCTGAAGGGTGATAAAATCATTACCATAACCAACAACCGCCCTGAATGGAATTTTGCTGATATGGGCATATCCATGATCGGAGCCGTTCACGTCCCTGTTTTCTCCTCCCTGGGCACATCCGATTACCAGTATATTATCAGCCACAGCGATGCAAAACTCATTCTGGTATCTGACCGGAAAATATTCAAGCTGGTGAACGCTGCTCTTTCTGAAATTGAACAGCCCGTTCCTGTTTATTCCTTTGACGATATTGACGGAGTGAAAAACTGGAAAACCATTGTTGAAGCAGGAAAGCGGAATGCTTCAAAGCATTGTCAAACCGTGGAAACCATAATGAGTAGTATTGGCCCGGACGATTTTGCCTCACTGATTTATACATCGGGAACCACAGGGAAAGCAAAGGGAGTGATACTCACGCACAGAAATATGGTAAGCAACTTCCTGGCCGCGGCCTCTGTTTTTAATCTGCAACCCGAAGACAAATTTCTCAGCATTTTGCCATTGTGCCATGTAGGCGGCAGGCTTGGAAATTACCAAACTCAATATAGCGGAGCCAGTATTTATTACGCTGAAAATATGGGGTCTATTGCTGCTAACATGGCAGAAATCAAACCGGATGGTTTTGATGCAGTACCCAGGATTCTTGAAAAGTTCTATGATGCCATCATTGCAAAAGGCAATAAACTTGAAGGAATTAAGAAAAAACTGTTTTTCTGGGCTGTTGACCTGGGGCTGAAATACAATCCATTTGGCGAAAACGGAATACTCTATGAGGCGAAGCTGAAGATTGCCGACAAATTGATATTCAGCAAATGGCGCCAGGCTTTGGGCAACAACGTGAGAATAGTGGGATGCGGAGGGGCCAGTCTGCAGGCCCGCCTCGAAAGAGTATTCTGGGCAGCAGGGATAAAAATAATCAACATGTACGGGCTAACCGAAACATCCCCGATCATTACCATCAACCGCACCGAAAAAGGGAATGTAAGGCTGGGGTCAGTTGGAAAAGTAATTGAAGGTGTTGAAGTTAAAATAGCAGCAGACGGAGAAATACTGTGCAAAGGGCCCAATGTAACTCCGGGTTACTATAAAGACCCTGAGCTGACCAGGTACGCATTTGACTCAGCAGGTTGGTTTTATACCGGAGATGTCGGCCATATTGAGGACGGATTCCTCATGGTAACCGACAGAAAAAAGGAGATCTTCAAACTTTCAAACGGAAAGTTCATTGCCCCCCAGTTAATCGAAAATATTTTTAAAGAATCACCTTTAATCGATCAGATTATGGTCATCGGTGAACATGAGAAATTTGCCAGCGCATTGATATCTCCTGATTTCAAATACTTTGACGATTGGAAAAAAAACAATACCATCACTTTCGAAAACAATGAGGACCTCATCCTGCAGCCTGCCGTTCTGTCGTTTTTTTCCAACGAAATCAATAAGTTAAATAAGCGGTTGAGTCCCCCTGAAAGGCTCAACCGGTTCCGGCTTGTTCAGCATGAATGGTCGCCGGCAACAGGGGAATTATCCCCCACCCTGAAATTAAGGCGGCAATATATTCAGGTTAAATACAGGGACATTATTGCCCAAATCTATATGAAATAATGCCCTTTTTCCCTTAATCTCATCTTAATGAACCTGATCAAAGTCAATGACAAGAGAACAGAAAAGTTGTTTCTCGATACAGCCCGGTATATATACAGGAACGACGCCATATGGGTATGCCCTTTGGATAAAGACATTCAGGGAATATTTGATCCGCTTGTCAACACCTATTTCAAACATGGTATTGCTGAAAGATGGATTCTTACAGACGATTCCGGCAAATTAACAGGCAGAATAGCCGCTTTCATTGATTACATCCTGGCGAACACTTATGACCAGCCAACGGGGGGAATCGGTTTCTTTGAATGTGTTCAGGATGAAAAGGCGGCATTTCTTCTTTTTGATACTGCCGTTGCCTGGTTGAAAGAAAAAGGAATGGAAGCAGCAGATGGCCCGATTAACTTTGGCGAAACAGACCGTTACTGGGGACTGCTTGTAAACGGGTTCACCCATCCTTCGTTTGACGTTTCCTACAACCCGCCCTATTACAGGCAATTCTTTGAATCGTATGGGTTCAACGTATACTATACGATGGAAGGCTTTCATTTGGATATCACAAAACCTTTGCCCGAAAGACTTCAGAAAATTGCAGCCCGGGTCATCAGCCAGCCCGGTTACGAATTCCGGCACTTCACCTGGAAAGATGAAGCGGCCATGACAAAAGACTTTGCTACAGTTTTTAATGAGGCATGGGCATCTTTCAAAGAAAATTTCGAACCCCTTGATCCGGACTATATAAGTGCGGTGTTGAAGAAAGCCAGGCCCATAGTTGAGGAGGAATTCATCTGGATTGCCTATCATTCAGGCAAGCCAATTGGCATCTATCTCATGTTTCCCGACCTGAATATGATATTGAAACACCTGCAAGGAAAAATGAGATTGCCGGATATGATTAAATTTCTGTGGCTGAAAAAAAGAAAAACAATTACCAGGGCAAAAGGTGTTCTGATGGGTGTTATTCCCCAGTTCCAGAACAGGGGAATTGAGTCGGCATTTATTCATAACCTGCAGGAAGTATTCAGTCGAAAATCACATTACACCGAAATTGAATTTTCATGGGTAGCCGATTTCAATCCCAGAATGAGAAAGATTTTCATGGCAGTAGGTTGTGTTCCGGTAAAGAATTACATTACCTACCGTTACCTGTTTGATCAGACCAAAGAATTCAAACGATACCCCATTCCAAATGAAACATGACATCATCATCATCGGGGCCGGCCTTGGCGGACTAATTGCAGGGGCCAGGCTGGCAAAAGAAGGAAAAAAGGTGCTTGTTATTGAACAGCACAGTGTGCCGGGAGGCTATGCCACAACATTCAAAAGGCGCGATTTTTTGTTCGAAGTGGGGTTGCACGAGATGTACGGCCCTGCTCCGGGTGATATGGAAACCAAGATATTCAATGAACTTGAGGTTTTTAATACGGTCAGTTTCATCCGGATACCTGAATTTTACAGGTTTGTCAACGGAAGCATTGATGTTACCATACCTCATGACCCAAAGATAGCTGCCGAAAGACTATGCAGCCTGTTCCCCGGTGAGACTGACGGTATCAACACTTTTTTCGCCCATATACTGAAGCCCAGGAAGAAAGCAACAGAAAATGACCTTCCGGACATGAGCCTTGGCGCATATCTCGATTCGATTATAGGCAATGCCGATCTGAAGCTCATATTGCTGGGCAACCTTGGATACTACCACGACGACCCCTACACGCTTTCGCTTGCCTACTATGCCGCAGCCCAGGGAAGCTATTTCATGACCCGGAAGAATTCACCGGTTACGCATTCGGTATGGGCGTCGAGCGTCTGGCAATGTTGCGCTACGGCGTCAGTGACCTGAGGACTTTTTTCGATAACGATCTGCGCTACCTGCGCCAGTTTCACTGAGGCGAGGCGGGCGGCAGATGCGAATACCGGAGAGCTGGCTGCGTGAATGGGTCGACCCGATGCTCGATACACGGGCGTTGGCTGATCGGCTCACCCTGGCGGGCCACGAAGTCGACGCCATCGAGCGCCACGGCGATGGCCTGGATGACATTGTCGTGGCCGAGGTGCTGGCTGCCAGCAAGCATCCGGATGCCGATAGCCTGAGCGTTTGCCGGGTCGCAACGGAGGGGGACGAGGCGCAGGTGGTATGCGGTGCGCCAAACGTACACGCCGGTATGAAAGGTGCGTTTGCGCCTGCGGGCGCAACATTGCCCGATGG
>JAWOJJ010000045.1:0-138689 GCA_046481675.1 Bacteroidales bacterium
GCTTCGTTATATTCCTGCACTGTATCCACCACCACCCGGGGATCGTAATCGCTCACACCGGCAGCGGGACAAATGGCAGTGCAAGTACCGCAGTTGATACAGGCCTTTAGTCCTTCAATCATCCGGAAATCGGATTTGAGTTGATCAACAAGCTTACTCATAAGGCGCAACTGTTGTTAATTAGCTAACAAATGTAGGAAGTAACTGCTTTATACCCATCAAGTGTTTTACTAAAAGTGAATAGGTATTTATGCGTATTATAAGAGGCAACCTTATGACAAAGGCGTCAGTTATTTGGGGGTCTCAATATGAAAAAGGACGCTACTTCTCTCTGTCAAAGGGCCAGGCCATAATACCACCTTCAAGTACCATCACGTTTTTATAACCAAAGGCCTGTAGAATCAAAGCGGCCTCGTATCCCCTCAACGAAATTTTGCAATAGACGACAATCTCCTTGCCTTTATCTTCGGGCAATTCATTAATCCGGTTACGTAACTGCCCCAGAGGAATAAGCGTTTCACCAATACCCAGTCGCATCTGCTCAAACTCAATGGGATTGCGTACATCCAGCGCAAAGAATGACTTTTTGGCATCAATCATCTCTTTGAACTGAAGCGCCGAAATACCTGTGAACAGTCCCTTCAACTTGTTCTGCATGATGTGTGCTGAAGCAATGCTATGATCAATAGCCAACGAGAATGGTGGGGCATAAGGCAAATCGGCGTTAACCATATCATCCACTGTAAGTTTACCCTTGATGGCCATTGCCCAAATGGCTATCTGCTTGCTCACATCACCAGGGCCGATTACCTGTGCACCAAGAATAGTACCCTTGTCACGGTCAACCACCAGTTTGGTTATAAGCAACTCACCCTGCATAAACCCGGGTTTATCCAGACTTGCATTAACTACTGTTTCTATATTGTTTATACCAGCTAACCTGGCAGCATTTTCTGAAAGTCCAGTTGCACCTGCCCCATAATCAAACACCTTGCAAATACCTGTTTGAATAGTCCCCGGAAACTTTGCCGTATTACCCATGATTACGTTCTCACCTGCCACCCTGCCCTGCAAATTGGCCAGATCACCATAAGGGGCATGCACATTATTTCCCGTTATAAGGTTGGGTACTTCAATGCAGTCTCCAATCGCATAAATATCGGAATCGGAAGTCTGCATATATTCATTAACTTTAATACCTCCCCGTGCACCTATCTCAATCCCGGCCTCTTTTGCCAGTATATTATTTGGTGAAACGCCTATGGCCACAACCGCCAATTCACAAGGGATTTCAATACCGTTTTGCAGTTTTACACCGGTAAGCTTTCCGTTTTCGCCTAAGAATGCAGCTACACCATTTTGAAGAATCACATTGCTTTTGGTACGAACATATTTTTCAACCAATTGGGCTATTTGGGAATCCAGGAAGGTTAGCAACTGGGGCAGCAGTTCAACAATGGTAATATCAACCCCCGCCAGGTGAAGTGCTTCACAGGTTTCAATGCCAATAAGCCCCCCGCCTATAACCACTGCTTTTTTAATTTTGCCCTCATCATGAATTTTGCGCAGGTAATCTGCATCTGCCATCGACTGCAAAGCCGTAATTCCTTCAAGATCAATACCCGGAATAGGAGGCCGCCTGGGAATGGCACCTGTAGCAATAACCAACTTGTCGTATTCGGCTACCCCCCGCTCTTCCGTCAGCAGGTTTTTATATTCAATTATTTTCTTTTTGCGATCAATACGTGTCACTTCCGTATTCACCTGGGTGACAACTCTCTTGGCATTCCAGAAAAACCCGGGATCACGGACCACACCTGTCGGAGAACACAACAATTGGTTGCGGTCTTCAAAAAAACCACCTACGTAATATGGATATCCGCATGAAGCCATGGACAAGTCCGGACTTTTCTGAAAAAGTGTGATCTCTGCATTTTCATCCATACGACGGGCTCTGGCTGCTGCTTTCGGACCGGCTGCTGAACCTCCAATTACAATAATTCTTTTGCTGTTTCCCATATTTCTCATTTTATGTTGTGTAATGCAAATAATATTTACCCATATTTATTTAAGGTAATCAATTAGGGTCGAATGGGTTTATTCATCAGGCATGCAATAATTCTCCTGCCTGATGCGCTTTAACGGCGTCAACTACAAAATCAGGAGCTATACAGGGCTTCCATGTATCCCGCTGAACAAAAGCCAGTTCAGTTTCCGCTTCATTTATCAGTTCACCGGCAGCATTATAAAGCTTGTAGGTAAACCAGATTCGTGCAGCACGCATTTGTTTCAGGGTAGTTTTCACTGTAAGTAAATCATCATAATGAATGGTTTTCAGGAACCTGAAATTCATCCGGGTAACAGGCAACATATATCCCGCTTCCTCAACCGACCGGTAAGATATACCAAGAGTTCGGAAGAGCTCCCACCGGGCAGTTTCGTAATATTTAACATAATTTGAATGATGTACCGTACCCATCTGGTCGGTATCGGGATACCTTACCCTGAACTGAAATTCGTATTCAATCATATCTGTTATCTTTTGTTTTGCTTTTCACATGGACACGGAACTGCCTTATGGTGCTTGCGTTGAGATGCACAATTACTGATTGAAAAGGCCAATAGTAAAAAAACCATCCAGTGAAGAACCTTTCGTGTCGTTTTCATGGCTGTTATATTAATGGGTTACATTCATGCTGCTTTTATGGGTAATAGTTTTCAGCAGTGCATCAAAACCCGATCTGACACCCGGGTTGGTAAACAGCTCATCCAGTCTTCCTCCATCACAACTGGAGCATATGGTTTCATCCATGGGAATCTGGCTTAGCAGGGGCACCTGAAATGTTTCGGCAAGTTTCTTCCCTCCATCCCGTCCAAAGAGAAAGTACTTTTCATCGGGGTGTTTCGAAGGAGTAAACCACGACATATTTTCAACAATGCCCAACACCGGTGCTCCTACATGTTCATCACGGTACATGGAAATTGTTTTTTCCACATCGGCCAATGCAATATGCTGGGGAGTGGTAACCACAATAACACCGTTTATTTCGTATTGCTGCAAAAGTGTAATATGAATATCACCGGTACCGGGAGGGGTGTCAATGATCAGGTAATCAAGTGATCCCCAGTCGGTATCGTTGATCAGCTGCTTGAGTGTGTTGGATGCCAGCGGTCCCCGCCATAAAACAGCCTGCTTGCTGTCAATAAAGAAACCCAGAGACATCAGTTTAATACCCAGTCTTACAAAGGGTTCTATACGTGTTTTGCCGTTTTCCTCATGTGCAGCAGGCCGTTCATTCTGCAAATTAAACAACACCGGAACCGAAGGTCCGTATAGGTCAGCATCAAACAATCCCGTTGCATAGCCTTCCATGGCAAGCGATAATGCCAGTCCGGCAGCTACGGTTGATTTACCAACTCCGCCTTTACCCGATGCCACAATGATGATGTTTTTAACATCCGGCAACTTTGTTTTTTCAATAGTCTGTTGTTTGTTCATCTTTTTCAATCTTATTCCAAATAGTTATTATTTCCCGGCTCAGATCTGATGCGGGATTATATTCAATGATACTTTTACACTGCAGCATGGCTTCCACCATCGCAGGATCAAAAGCTATGCAACCGGCGACAGGGATGTGATTTTCCCGGCACCAGCCGGCAATTTGATTTGTTACATCCCGGTTCAGATCGTACTTGTTGATGACCACGTAAGTTTTGATGCCAAAATTTCCGGCAAGTTCAATAATGCGCTTCATGTCGTGAAAACCCGAAGCAGTAGGCTCTGCAACTATAATCGTTTTTTTTGCCCCGGTAAGTGAAGATATAGCAGGACAACCTGTTCCGGGAGGCCCGTCAATGATGATGGTTTCAGCTCCGGTTTTTTTGGCCAGATCACGAGCCGCTTTGCGGACAACACTGACCAGCTTTCCTGAATTTTCTTCACCCGGCTCCAGGCGGGCATGTACCATGTTCCCGTTTCTAAATGTCCCGGAATACCAACGGCTATTATCGCTTATTGCCATGGTAATAGCGTTTTCGGGACAAACACGCATACACAACATGCAGCCGTCACAGGAAGTTTCCAGAATTTCTACAGTTCCATTTATATTCCTGATTGCATCAAACCGGCAATAGGAAATGCAAACGCCGCAATCTGTGCACGTTTTCCTGTTGATTATAGCTTTTTGTCCCGATACAAAAACCTCTTCCGTATCGTTTTGGGGCTGCAATATCAGGTAAAGATTGGCCGCGTCCACGTCGCAATCGGCAACCACCACGTTACTGCATAATGTAGCAAACGCAGCGCTCAGGCAAGTTTTTCCTGTCCCCCCTTTACCGCTTAATACTGCTATTTCATTCATGATACGCTTGCTTAATTTTCTCCAACAAAACCAAAAACCCTTTTTGATATCCATCTATTTCTTCCGCCAGCAATCGGCCTTCCGAATAAATCCGGGCTATTTCCTTGTCAAATGGTATTTCCATAAGCAAGGGGATGTTCTTCTGTGCAATCCATTCATAAACCTCCCTGTTCCCCAACCCGGCCTTGTTAACAATAACCCCATAAGGCCTATCCAGTTGTTCCAGGGTGGCAACCGACAGTTTCAGATCGTTTAATCCAAATGGTGTAGGTTCCGTAACCAGCACCACGTAATCAGCACGCACCACAGTGGCAATAAAGGGACAGGATATACCGGGAGGAGAGTCAAAAATTGCAATATCTTCGCCATTAAGTGATTGTATGGCCTTTTTAATTACCGGTACCGGTGAATACACGCCCACATTAATTCTTCCTTCGATTAACCTGCACTGCCCGTTAACCTGCGTCGTATTCACCTTGCCCAGTTCTTTATTAATCTCGGTTATAGCGCCATACTCGCATGCGTAAACACAGGCTCCGCAGTCGTGGCACAAATCACTAACCACCTGAATGAAATTGGCAGGAGGTAAAAAAACTATGGCATGGTAATTACAATACTCAAAGCATTTTCCGCAGAACGTGCATTTCTCTGTGTTAATCACCGGCAACTTCTGGCATACCAAAGAAACACCTGCACTTCCACCTGAAATAAATTCAGCTGCATTGGGCTCCTCGGCATCGCAATCCACCAAAGACACCTTCATTCCCGCACTGCAGAGGGAATAAAAGAGATTGGCCGATACCATGGTTTTACCGGTTCCGCCTTTACCGCTGGCTATAGCAATTTTCATTTTCCTAATGATCACAGGCATTATCACCCGTTACCAGGGTATCTCGCAACCAGTCGAGTACCAAGTCCTTGGGACTTTTCACCTGTGCCCCAACAGATACCTTAATACGCTGCCCGGTAAAAAGATCAATGGCCCGTTGCCCCATGCCTCCGGCTATAACATGTGTTACACCGCGTTCGGCAAGCCATCCGGGCAACAGACCCGGCTCATGAGGTGGAGGTGTCAGCAGCTTTTCACCTACAATCTTATTGTCTTCTACATCAATAATGGCAAATTGCTGACAATGCCCGAAATGTGAGCACAACCTGCCATTTTCCAGGGGAATTGCAATAATATTCTTCATAGAGGATTTCATTTGTTATTTGTTTCCACTTCTCAATCGTTTTCTCTTTCCTTGTCCACCGCCAGAACCATGCCGAATACCCCTACCTTTACCTGGTTTTTCAGCATTGTCTTCTGTTGCAGCATTCCGGCATTTTCCAAGCCGTCTTCCTGTTCCTGGTCCTTTTTTTTCAGGACCTGTTCCATCCATTTGTGCCATGGCGCTATTTATTATTGTTGAGTAACTCAATGATTTCGCTGATCTTTTTTGAAGGATCATTAACCACAATCAACTGTATCTTAAGCTGATCAAATATGGATTTGACCTTTGATCCAAATTCTCCCGACACCACTTTGGCAACGCCTTTGGAAGCCACCAGTTGAACCGAAGCCGGACCGGCCCCTTCAATGCTCTCAAGATTGGGATTGGGTATGAATTCAGTGGAAGCCGTTTCAGTATCATAGATTACAAAATAGGAACAACGGCCAAAACGGCTGTCGATTTTGGCATCTGTACTATTGCCGGTTGATGTTATCGCAACTTTCATATTTCAGATTATTATCATTTTGGTTGGTAAACTGTTCGTCTTTATTATACTGTTCTATGGCTGTTGAACCGCATAATGCGCAATGGGTCAAAGCCCTATTTTTTTCGGGATGGTTGAACCAGCATCCACAAGTATTACAAGCATACCAGTCGCTGTCGAAGTATACCTTCCCTCCTTCAAACACTATCGGCCGGCCCTTTACAAAAGCCTCGGCCACTTTACGCCTGGCGCTTTCATATATGCGGGTGAAGGTGGGGCGCGAAACACTCATTTTTAATGCTGCTTCTGCCTGGCCCAGCAAATCATGATCACAAAGCCTGATGGCTTCATATTCCTCATAATTGAGTACTATGGGGTGTTCTTCAGGTAACCCGATGGGCAAATAGCCCCTGAAATGCGGCGGGTTCAATACTTTTCTGATTCGTTTGGGTCGCGCCATATATTATGAACATTTGTTCGATACAAATATAATGAACATTTGCTTATAATTGCAAAAAAGAAAAGGTGATTTTCATCATAGCTGATGAATGCTATTGGCTGTTGGCTGTAGGCAGCATGTTATGTGTCATACTGAGTCCTCGATTGTAATAAATTACAATTTTATAATAAAGTGACATAAAACACAGCGTTTCTAACCAATCTATTTCTGTTGTTCTTATAAATTAATATTATGGAATCAATTCTATTACCAACATTCGTCCGGGAGCTTCGCCCCGAACCCCACTTACTTCTTTGTCTTAACACAAAGAAGTAAGCAAGAAAAGTCAAGACAAAACGAACCCCTGGCTAGTCCCGGCAAGCCCTCTACGTTTTGTCGGGCCCGCCCACGGTGCTTATGGGTTAGCAGTGCTATTTCATTTGCTCTGATCAATGTTCTGTATTTAATGAATTGAACTAAACACATGCTTGGTTGTCTATCGTTGACATTGAGCGAAGTTGCAACGCCCCTAAAGTAGATTGATCCGCCTCTGAGAAAAGGCGTGAAGAAAATCAATTCAAGGCAGGCCTGCCTGCTTAACAAATGCAGATAAGAAAATATGTTTGATCCCGGTTTAGAATCTGTAGAATTTCAGTGCCTGAAATTCACAGAATTCTTAATCGGGAGAGTTTATTTTCTTGTGCAGGATGTGAATTGATTTTTAGCCTTTTATCAGCAGCGGCGGCTTTTCCTGCCTGCCGGCAGGCAGGTTGGTCACTTTTTGAGCTGTAGCAAAAAGTGACAATAAATAGGCTGTCAACAATACACAAATGATTGTCATTAGCAGTATGCCGAAGTATGACCAGTAGCAAATTCAGCAAGTCGCATGCTTCGACAGGCTCAACATAACACCTCGACAAGCCAGCCGGCGAGGCAGGCTCAGTGTATCTGTTCATAAATTCTCCTTACCGTTGTTATTAATAAGCAGGAAAACATTATTTTTAACTCCCAAACACTACTAACTGATTCCTATGTTTTTCCGGTCGGCCATTCTGGCATTGTTGTTGGTTTTTGTTACCCCTTTTATGTATCCGGGTTCGCGATACACTGAGCCTGATTTGCAAGCTGCGGCCATTGAAACCGGTTCGCTGCATCATATCCGCGAACTTTATGAATCACTCAACGACACTTCGCTTAAAGCAGAGGTCTTCTTCTTAGCCATGAAAGGTTACAGGGCTCTTGTAACACAAAACCAGGTGGAGAAGGACAGTCTGCTTTCCATTATTGATTACAGTATGCCCTCATCCAGGGAGCGTTTCTTTGTGATTAACCTGGCGCGCAAATGTTTGGTTTATAAAACACTGGTTGCCCACGGGCGCAATTCGGGTGAGCTCTATGCCCTGAGATTCTCAAACAAGGTCCGCTCCCATCAGAGCGCGCTTGGATTTTACATTACCGGGAATCCGTATGTTGGGGGACAGGGGTATTCCATGATCCTCAACGGTATTGACACCGGGTACAATGACCAGGCCAGGTTGAGAGCCATAGTGATACATGGTGCCGATTACGCAACTGAGAACTACATCAAACAATACGGAAGGCTGGGCCGCAGCTTTGGATGTCCGGCCCTGCCTCCAGGTGTGAATAAGGAAATTATCGATCTGATCAAGGAAGGATCTGTGGTATTCGGATTTTACCCAGACAGCAATTATCTAAATCAATCCGTTGTGCTTGGTTATCAACCTGCTGACAGGGCATTATCTGTGTCGTATCTTTAGATTCCTGCTACAGTTGAGAATTTTTCCAGTTCCTTTTTATCCGTTCCGTAAATGTCCTTGTAGAAAAACAACCTGCCGGCATCGTCCGCTTCGCAGGTAATGTAAAGAATCTCAACAGACAGTTCCGAGTTCACCCCAAATTCACGATGTTTCCCGGTACGGATCAGGTTTACAATATTGGTAGTATCGGCGTTGATCTGGTGCAGGATGTATCCGGCAAGACGCTCGGGATGCTGTACGCGAACGCAACCATGTGAAAAGGCCCTCAAATCTTTAGAGAACAGTGATTTCCCTGGCGTATCATGCAGGTAAATGGCATAGGGACTCGGAAAAATGAACTTCAGCTGGCCCAGGGAATTATCGGCACCACGGTCCTGCCTGATGGTATAGTTGAAATTGTCGGATGAGATATCGGCCATGTTGATTGACTCATAACTAACTGTTTTGTAATCCTTGTCGAGCAGCTGGAAGTTGTTTCTTTTCAGGTAACCGGAATCCGATTTAATTTTCGGAATGATTTCGTTCATGGTAATGCTTTTAGGCACAAACCAGGTTGGGTTGGCAATCACCTTGTTCATCTGAGACGAAATCACCGGTGTTGGTGTGGAAGGGTGTCCCACGATCACCCGGAAGGTATCTACCAGTTTGTTACCCTGGAAGACTTTCATCTGGTAGGCAGGAATATTCACATAGAGCATATTGGCGTTCATGTTTTGTTTCTTTCTCAGCCTGTCGAGGTTTAAAGCCAGGATCCTGTATTTGTAAAGCATGCTTTGTTCAAGCGCTTCAATGGTGTTTTTTCCCGGCTTGCCATCCGGTTTCAGGCCATGAAAGTACTGAAATCTTTTCAGGGCCACGGTCAGGTTACCATCAAAGTCGTTGCTGCTGATATACCCGTATTTCTGGAGCGCCATACGAATTTGACCATATAAAACAGCAGAGTCTTTGGTTGGATAGGTGATGTTAACCCATTCATCAGTGAGTGTGTTGTTCCGGACAAATTTCCGGCTGGCTGCCTGAAGCCGAAGGTATTCTATGAATTGTGGCTGAACCGACAGGATGCTATTGGAAAGCGTTTTATTCATTAACCCCGAAGCAAGAGTACCGGGTAATTCTGCCACCCAGGTTTCCGAAAACAGTGTTGAATCATAGGCGCGATAACCTGCATGGAGATTGACCATCAGTCGGAAGGCCGCTTCGCTGATCAGTACCTCTAGGGCAACACCGGTGGTTGACTGCCTGGCCGGCCGGGATATATCTTCCATCCGGAGCTGAAGTTGCCGTATTGCTGCCAAATGGTAACTTGCGGGTTCCAGCCCGTATTCACGTGAGTTTTCAACCAGTCTGAGGAGCTCCTCTGCACGCTCATTGAGCCCGCAGTGGTGAGTCCATACCGGTTTATAGCCGTTGTCCAGGTAAAATGTTCTTATTGCACTGATCATCTGCGGAATTTCCCCTTCAATGCGGATCGTGCTGTCTGCTGCATCGGATGTGAGAAAAGCACGAAGTGAGTCAATCGTTTCAGGATTCAGATACCCGTACTCGGGAAAGTTCTCTTTACCCGGGCTGTGCTGATAACTGGTGCTGATCAGCAGCACTAATGCCACCGGAATAACTGCAATAAAATACCTGAATGCCCTTTTGTGAAAACAGGTATCGGAGTTGGTTTTGCCATTGTCGGTAAGATGGGTGCTGCAATTGTCAATAACGGTTGTGTTCATGATTCCATCTGTTGGTTTCTGTGATAATATACGGCAGGAAGCCTGCGAAATCCGTTTTTTTTACACCAACATGGAACTGGATTTGATGAAACCGGTAAAAGCATAGAGGATATCGTACACAACTGTTTTTCTGTACTTTAGGAGCCCGGCGTCGTCTTCATCATTGAATCTCAATCAAATAAAAAAAGCGGGGTTGCTGCCCCGCCTGTTGAAACTTATAATAAAAGCTTATTTATCAGTATCTTACTTCTTAACCGAAGTCAACACGTTAGATCCTAATAGTTTACCGGCACTGTCATAGGTTTCGCTTTTCACCATACCGATTCCCTTGGAAAACCATTCCACTCCCTTTGTTTTCATGTTGATCATCATTTTTGTAGCTACATCAAAGGAGATTTTATAGCATTCGAAAGTTCCTGCAGGTGTGGTAATGCTTTCAACCGCTTCAACTTTCCGGTTGGAAACATTGATGGTCATATTCATCACAGCCATGCCATTTGCCAGGAAAGACATTTTCATATCACCGCTTTTGAGCAGGTCACCGGCTTTCATGGATGCAGGAATTTCAAGATTACCTCCCTCGATCTTCATCTCCATATCTTTATACGATTCCATGGTCTGGGGACTCATCAGGTTTTTCATGTCAATATAATAAACTCCTCCCTCGCAGCGTGCCTTAAGGTCAGCCGATCCCAGGCTCTTGCCTTTAGCATCAAAGCTTTCAGCAGAAATCACCATCTCGGTTGATCCGGCCGATTTTTTGATGTCTAAAATTTTCTGAACACTTGATCCGCTCAGGTTTCCTTTTTTATCGTATTGTTTATACTCCAGCTGGGCGTTTACCATATCCGGGTAATACATGGGGCAGTCCTGTGCCATAATACCTGCAAACAGGAAACCTCCAAGAATTGAAGAGAGAATTGCTTTTTTCATGTTACTTGTAGTAATAGGTTTTAGTAAGGCAAATCTAACCAATTTATTTCAACCGGAACAGGATGTTTATTTCCAATTTGGACTGATATTTGTTCATGATGTACTATCTTTCATGGAGAATCAGGTTAAACAACAAACACCAAAACTATGAAATCAAGGATTATTCTGGTCATGTCATGTCTCATTTCATTCCTTCCGGGATATGCATCCGACCCTGTTGAGGTAAAATCGCAGATCAGGGAAGTGACTGTTTTTCTGAACGGGGCGCAGGTGTCGCGCCAGGCAAAGATTTCCCTGTCAAAAGGAATGACAACCCTTGTATTCAGAGAATTGCCTGTAAATATTGACCCCCAGAGCATACAGGCCCGGGGAGAAGGCAACTTCATCATACTTTCCCTGCTGCACCAGGTGAATTACCTGGCTGGTCAGCGTACTACCGCCCAGGTTAAGCTGCTTCAGGATTCACTCAGGTTTTACGAGGAAAAAATTGCCTTTACCGGCAGCATGCAATCTGTGATGAAGAGTGAGGAAGAGCTGCTGATTGCCAACCGCGATTTAGGAGGCAGTGAAAAAGGAGTAACCATGATTGAACTCAAAACAGCCGCCGATTTTTACCGGGCACGGCTTACTGAAATCAAAAAAGAACAGTTGAAGTTGAACCGTGATGCGGAACTATTCAAAGAAAAAGCAGACAAAGTGCGTGCCCAGCTCGATGTGTTGAATGCCAGAATGAAAAGGCCCACATCAGAGGTGCTTGTGAACGTATCGTGCAACGAGGCCACATCAGCAGGCGTTGTATTGACCTATGCAGTTTATGATGCACGGTGGAATCCCAATTATGATGTAAGGGCCAAAGATGTGCAGAGTCCGGTTCAGCTGTTCTACAATGCCCGTGTGTCGCAAAACACCGGTGAAGACTGGAGCAACATCAACCTGAAACTATCCACGGCGAATCCACGGCAAAGAGGCGAAAAGCCGAACCTTCAGCCCTGGTATGTTGATTTTGAGCAACAGATCAGCGATTTGGGTCAATATAACGTAGCCAGGCCGGGTGCTGCCAAAAGAACATACATGGCTCCCGTTGTTGCAGATGCCATGCAAATGGAAATTGCTGTTGCAGAAGAAGCTGCCGTAACAGCTGCAACTTATACCGAAGTAAATGAAAACCAGACCAACCTGGAGTTCAACATCAAACTGCCTTACGACATCCCCTCGGACAACAAGGAATATACCATCAACATCCAGGATTTCAGTCTTCCGGCTTTTTATGAATATTACTGTGCTCCCAAGCTCGACCGCGAAGCATTTTTGCTGGCACGGATTACAGGATGGGAGAACTACAACCTGTTGTCGGGCGAAATGAACCTGTTCTTCGAAGGAACATACGTGGGTAAGTCATTTCTGAACGTAAGGAATACCAATGACACGCTCGATCTGTCACTGGGGCGCGACCGCGGAATCATTGTCACCCGTGTGAAAATGAAGGATTATACGGAAGAAAAAACCATTGGCAGCAACAAGAGAGAGACCCGGGCCTGGGAAATCACCATCCGCAACAATAAGAAGCAGTTGTTGAACCTTTGGCTTGAAGACCAGTTACCTGTTTCCATGAACAAGGATATTGAAGTGGAACCCCTTGATTTTTCGGGAGGAAAACTCAACAAGGAAACCGGCCGCATTTCATGGAAACTGAAAATGGAACCTGCAACAGAAAAGAAAGTAAGGGTATCCTTTGCCATCAAATACCCCAAGGATCAACGGGTTTATATTGATTAAAAAAGCCGGCTACTCAAATATTTCCATTGATTCGGCCAGGTTGGGTTTTGCCTTGGGTTTATGTTGCGAGCTGGGTTTACCGATGACCACGAAAGCAAGCGCTTTTTCAGGTTCGCTGATTTTAAGCATTTTTTCAATTTCCCTGCGTGCAAACATGGCCCCGCTCAGCCAGCATGCGCCGTATCCCATATCCACTGCCGCGAGCAGAATATTTTGAATACTTGCGCCGGCACTTTGAATATCGGGATGATTGCGCAACAGGTTAATTTCATCATGTGAAAGTTCAACCGCACTTTCAAGAACGGTTACATAGGGTTTTGTAACCAACACAAGCAATGCCGGTGCATCTTTGAAGAAGGTAGAAAACCAGGTAACCTGCTTTTTCACATTGGCAGCAGCAATAGATTTTGAAGCCGGCAATTCTTCAATTTTATGTGTCACCACATCAGCTATCTCGTTGAGCAATTTGCGGTTGGTCACTGCTATATAACGCCAGGGTTGAAAATTGTTCACACTGGGAGCCAGCCCCCCCAATCTGACCATTTCACGGATGTCGGCCATGTCCACTTTTTCATCGCTGAACACCCTTATGCTGGTGCGGGCTTCAATTGCTGCTTTAAGTTCCATAGTATTACATATTTTCATCTAATATAAAATAATTTTACCTAAAAATGAAACCAATAGGTACAAATAATGGTAGACAAGTATATTCACCTGCCTGCTATTTTTTTGGTCGGGATATGAGTGAGCACCACACATATTTTGTGTTTTAGTATGATGGTATCTGATCAGGATTATCAACTCTTTGTGTATGCCTTGAAGAATTCTTCAAAGTACGACTTCAGTCAGTATTCCGAAAAATCGTTGAAGCGAAGGATATTGAAGGTGCTTACCGACCATTCTCTGAATATCACCACGTTGATTTCCAAAATAAAGACGGACCCGGAGTTTGTTGAAAAAATGGTGAAGGAAATCACTGTGAATACCACCGAGCTTTTCCGCGACCCACAGGTATGGCAGGCCATCCGGTTTAACATTTTACCCAGGTTCAAAAACAATTCTGTGATCAACATATGGCATGCCGGTTGCTCCACAGGCCAGGAAGTGTATTCCATGCTGATTCTTCTGAATGAGCTTGGCATGCTTGAAAAAGCCCGGGTATATGCAACCGATATCAATACCGATGTAATGGATGCCGCCAAACAAGGGGAATACAAGTACCGCTTTAACCTGGCCTACCTTGATAACTTTGATAAAGTGATCAAGGAAAACCCCTATAATTATGAGGAATACAATGATGTTCCTTATGAGAAATACCTGCAATTGGACAAAGCCAACGACACCATTAAACTGTTGCCTTTCCTGAGAGAAAAACCGGTATTTAAAAAACACGACCTGGTAGTTGACACCAATACGCTGTATGTGAAATTCGATCTGATCCTGTGCCGGAATGTGATTATTTATTTCAATTACAATTTGCAATGCCGGGTTTTTGACCTGTTTCACCAGAGTTTGTACGACACCGGTTGTCTTGTTTTAGGAATGCATGAAACAATTCTGGGAGCGCATGCATCGAAATTTCAAAAAAAAGGGCATGCTTACTTTAAAAATTAAGACAGTTACGATATATTTGATTAAATTGAATACCAAAAGATTGTTTTTTCAAAACAGGGGACAATGAATAAAAAAGCATCCAAATCTGCCATAAGCAATAAAATATTCCTTGGGTTTTGGTTTGTTCTTTTCGCAACCCTGGTCCTTGTCATCAACTGGCTTTTCCGTATGCCTGTTCAAAAAGCTGATGAGCTTGTACTGAGGTTCTCTTCCACTAAAAGCCAATTAACCGATCTTAAGGCCATTCATGTAAATTTTCTGCTCAATTATAACCAGGCCGACAATCTGTTTTCAAATACCGACATTAAGGCTGAATCAGATGCCCGATTGATCATTTCCGAAATCAGGAGGGACCTGACCTTTTGTAAGGCTCACTATTCCGTGGCCCGTAAGAAAGAGATATCTGCTTCCATTGAACAATTTTCAAATACACTTTCCATATTTGAGAACTCGCTGAATGATTTCTTCCTGATCTCGCACGAGCGTGGAAATCTGAAGTCGGGGTTGGTGTCCCAATGGCTGGGGCTGTCGCGTACCATGTTTGACGCAACCAACCAAAGCAAAGGCGAGCAGGCCGCCGGCATGTTTCAGATTAAAGATCTGGAAAACCAGTATTTATTAACCAGGGACATCAGAACACTTGAAAACATCTCTGTAATTGCCGAGGAGATCCGCAACCAGATAGCTTTTGAAGAAGGAGCGATCACTTACGAAGATCTCGATCGGTATGCATCGCTTACAGGCAACCTGGTTTCCATTGAAAAAAGGATGGGGTATGAGGGTGCCCCGGGTATTGTTACAGAAATGCAGCAATCCATGCAAAGGTTGCAGGAAGGTTTTCAGAAGACCAACGGCCTCATCATCGAAAAGGCGGACAAAGGTAGAGCAGGGTGGACTGTTGCACGCTATCTCTTCATCATCCTCATCGTAGCATTGTATATTTACTTGTTTATCAATATTTTCTCAATTGTAGATCCTTTGCAACAACTCGCCGGTTTTGCAAAGAAGATTGCCCGGGGTGAATTCCCTGATGATGCTGTTTCATGTGGCAACCTGCCGGATATGCATGACATCAAGGATTCTCTCGACAAGCATGTTGTTTCCTTGCGCAGCAAGCATGCATTTACCAGCGCGATGAACCAGGATATTCTTGACGTAACATTGGATTTGCCGGATGAAAACGATGAGCTGGGGCAGGAACTCATCAGGCTTCAGAAGAAAATTTCGGAAAATGTTGAAAAGCAGGCCAGAAATGAAGAAGACAATCTGAAGAGGCGCTACATGAATGAAGGTCTGGCCCGGTTTGCTGAAATTCTGCGAACAAAGAGTAATGATCTGACCATATTGGGTGACAACTTCATACGTGAAATAGTCAAGTACCTGAACGCCATTCAGGGCGGTTTCTTCATTTATGAAAATACAGACATATCAACTCCGGCACTGAACCTGTTAGCGGCATTCGCTTACAACCGGAAGAAATACATGAACAAGTCGATTTCCCTGGGTGAAGGCCTTGTGGGAACATGTGCCAAAGAAAAGAAAACCATCAACCTGCTGGAAATACCTGCCGGTTATATCATCATTACATCGGGGCTTGGCGATACGCCGCCTGACAATCTGTTGCTGATTCCTGTGCTTCATGAAGACGAACTGCTCGGTGTGATTGAAATTGCTTCGCTCAACCGGTTCAAAGATTACGAGATTGAATTTGCCGAACAGGTTGCAAGAAGCCTGGGTTCAACCATTGATTATGCGCGGAACAACCAGAAAACAGCTGATTTGTTGGCCCGTTCGCAGCAACAGGCACTTGAAATGGCAGAACAGGAAGAAGAAATGAGGCAGAACATGGAAGAACTGAAAGCCACCCAGGAAGAATCGGGCCGGCGTGAGGAAGAATTCAGGGGCATAGTGGAAGCCATGGGTAACTCTTTGTATGTTATCGAGTATGATTTGGAAGGAAAGATCAGCGACTGCAATGATAAATTATGTGTCTTCCTGGGAACCACCCGGGATGATCTCATGGGAAAATTGCACCAGGATGCCTTCAATGGCACACTGAAAACCGATACCCGGTTTTGGGAGGACGTATTGAGGGAAAAACATGTCAATGTCCATGAAACCATCAGGATAGGGAAGAAAGAAGTTGAAATTGTGGAAAACTTCACGCCAGTTATCAGCCGTGAAGGAATTACAGTTAAATATATAAATTTCGCAACAGATGGCCGAATTGGGAATAGTTGACATACGGGAAATTATCAGGCTCATAAAATCGTTATACAATTACGATTTCTCAAGTTATGCGCTTACTTCTTTCAAGCAACGGCTGGAAAGGGTTATGAAGATGTATGCCCTGGGGTCTCTGGACAGTCTCATGCGAAAATTACAGGATGACGCAGGTTTTTTTGATACTTTCCTTTTTGAGATGACGGTGTCTTCAACTGAAATGTTTCGTGATCCGTCTTTGTGGCGTTGGTTAAGGGAGGAATTCTTTCCTCAGCAAATTGATAAAAACTCAGGAAAATTTAAAATCTGGCTTCCTTTATGTGTTTCAGGAGGAGAATTGTACTCGCTTGCCATACTGCTTCATGAAATCGGCATGGCTGATAAGGTACAGATTACCGCCTCGTGCATCAGCAACAAAAGTATTGATTTAATCAGGGGAGGCAATTATGATGCAAAAAAAATAGAAATCTCCGAAGAGAATTATAAAAGGTTTAACGGGCTCAAGGAATTATCAGCCTATTACAAACCCGAAAAAGACTACGTGGTTAGAAACAACAGCCTGATTGAGCAAGTTGAATTTAAAAAACTAAATATTAACTTTGATAGTGCACCCCAAAATGCCAAACTGATCCTGTTCAGAAATGCCCTGATATACTATAATCCTGCCCTGCAGGAAAAAATACTGCAGGTTCTTCACGGAACCCTGTCGGTTTCAGGTCACCTGATCATCGGAATTCGTGAAAAGATACCCGGGTTAAGCACCAGCAAGGATTTTGAATTTGTAAATGAAGCTGAGGGCGTATACCGGAAAAAATATTGATTTGATAATGAATTACAAAGCAGTAATATTAGGCGGATCAGCTGGCAGTTTCCAGATAGTTACCCGGATACTGAATTCATTGCCCAAGGATTTTCCCTTGCCTGTTTTGCTGTGCCTTCACCGGCTCAAGCATGTTCGCTCGGGATTTGTGGAAGCATTATCGCTGAAATCCAATATACCCGTTGAGGAACCCTACGATAAGGACTCGCTCCGGCCAGGGAAAGCTTATCTTGCACCGGCCAATTATCATATGTATGTTGAACTGGCAAACCGTATTGCTTTGTCAACTGAAGATACGGTAAATCATTCCCGGCCGTCTATTGACCTTTCCTTTATTTCAGCAGCCAACGCATACCGCGAGAAACTCATTGGCATCATACTTTCGGGCGCCAATAAAGACGGAGCGTTGGGACTTAAAAGGGTTCATGATAATGGAGGCGTTGCCATTGTTCAGGATCCCAATGAATGTGAAGTAAAAACGATGACACAATCTGCCCTGCAACTTACCAAGGTGGATTTCGTATATAGCACAGATCAGATCATTAGTTATTTACAAAAGCTCCGGTAAGTCGATGATTGACATGAAAAAATACAGAAAATCCAGCATTACGGCCCTGATCGTTTTGGTTGTGGGTTTGCTGCTGACTTTTGCCGCCCTTTGGGAGTCATTGCTGACCAGTGATGTGCAAAAAGAAGGATGGGTTGTGTTTTTCATTCTCATGCTTTTTGCTACCGGTGTTTTCCTGTTTATCATAGCCTTCAGGTCCACAGATGAGGCTGAACTCGAGAATATGAAAAAAACGGCCTTTGAAGCCGGGAAGAAAGAAATTCTGCAGGAACTTGAAAACAGAAAACAGGAAGAAACCAGCGAAGATAAAGACGAGTCAAAAGCCATTGACCATACCGTTTCCTCAGTGCTAACCGGCATGCAGGGAATCCGGACCATGAACAGTTTCTGCAACAAGATATTGTCAAACCTGGGTAAGGAAATGGAGTTTGTTCAGGGCCTGCTTTACGTGAAAGACAACCAGGACGACCTGTTCACTCCAGCCGGGGAATATGCCCTTACGGATCGCAAGCCGGGCCCTTTTAAGACTGGAGAAGGCCTTGCAGGCCAGGTTGCTGAAAGCAAAACAAGGATGGTACTGTATGATGTACCTGAAAACTATTTCACGGTTTCATCAGGATTGGGTAATTCACAACCCCGCTTCCTGCTTATTGTTCCTGTTCTGAACAACGACGAAATCATTGCAGTGATTGAGCTCGCGGCATTTAAAAAACCGGATGCCCTGACCGAAAAAATTCTTGATAAATTAGCATCTGAACTGGGGCCCAGGATTCATAAATTTGCAGTTGCCTGATCATTATGAGTACAGAAAATAAAAATAATATCCTTCAGGAGGTGCTGCGAACGGAAACGTTTGTTGCAGGGCTCATCACCGGTTTGACACTGACTCTGCTCGGTTGGACAATGGAATTTATCAGAAGCCGGGTACATGTATCCTTTTCAGGCATTGGCGAAATTCACAGGAGCAATCCCCTGTTGTACATTCTCGATTTTATGCCGCTGATCATGGTTATAGGGGCATACCTGCTTGATAAGCGCAGGATGAAGGATAAATCCACTTTTGAAACCAGCCTGAACGAGCGTGATTCACGAATGAACGCCATGGCTGATTTTGCCAAGAAAATTGGAGAAGGGGATTACCGTTCCCAGCTTACCATCAGCTCCGAGCAGGACATTCTTGCACAATCGCTGCTGCTCATGCGCGACAACCTGCTTCAGAGTTCAAAGAAAGAATCGGAACAGAGCTGGATTGCTGAAGGCAAAGAAATTATTTCCGACATACTCCGGCAATATAATAAAATTGATGAACTGTCGTCACATGTAATTCAGAATTTGGTAACCTACACCAAACTGGTACAGGGTGCTTTTTACCTGTACAACGACGATCGCAAGGTACTTACGGGTGTTGCCAAATATGCCTATAACAGAATAAAATTCAGCAATTCCGAATATAAGCTGGGCTACGGACTGATCGGCCAGTGTGCTTATGAAATGGATTACATCTATCGCACCGAAATTCCGGACGATTATGTTACCGTATCTTCAGGAATTCTGGGCGACCAGAAACCCCGGAGCCTTTTACTGATACCCCTGATCTCCGATGAAAAACTTCAGGGAGTTATGGAATTTGCCTCTGTTGAAAGCCACATTCCCAACCTGACCATCCGGTTGCTGAAGGAGCTGGCTGAAATAATCGCAAGAACCTTTTTTAACCTGAAGATTAACGAGCGTACTGAAAAATTACTGGTTGAATCACAGCAAATGACGCTCGAACTTCAGGAGAATGAAGAAGAACTCAGGCAGAATGCCGAAGAAATGAGGGCAACCCAGGAAGAGCTTAAAAAATCGAACGAGCACCTGGAACAGCAGGTTCAGGAAGTTGAAAACGCGCAGAAGAGACAGTACTCCCTGCTTGAAAATGCATCAGAAATAATCGCCATTTATGATGAAAACATGTTGATGAAGTATGTCAGTCCCTCTGTGTTTAAAATTCTTGGTTTTACTTCCGAAGAAATGATGCATGGCAAGGATATTGACCGCCTCACGCGAAAAGGCGAAACCAGCATGCGCAACATGTTCAAGCAATTGCTTGCCAAGCCCGACGAGCCGGTTACCATCCAGTACACCTACATGAAAAAGAACGGCCAGAAGATCTTTTTGGAAGCTACCGGCCGGAATTTAGTTACGGACCCTGCCATTGAAGGCATCATTCTGAACTCATCCGATATTACGGAAAGAAAGCGTGCCGAGCGTGAAGAACGACTTAAGAGCAAGATGCAGGCGCTGTCGGAAAACTCACTCGACCTGATCATCCGGTTGAGTACCATCGGACAGTTCTTTTATGCCAATCCCATTGTCAGCAGCTTCATGGATATTGACCCCAAAGATCTCATCAACAAATCACTCGGTGAGGTCAATATGTCGGAAGCGCTGCACAAGTATTTCAAGGATACCATTGACACCATCAAGTCCTATCCCAATAAAACACTGGCAGAAATTACCATTCCTGCAACCATTGAAGGTGTTCAGGCCGACCGGATTATGAGTTTTGCTGCCATTCCAGAATTCAACGAGAATGAATTGGAAACCATTCTTTTTGTGGGGCATGACATTACAGAAGCCAAGCAAATTGAACTTGAAATTCAGGACAAGAACCGCAAGATTGAAGACTCCATCAATTACGCACAGCGCATACAGACTTCTATTCTTCCCGATATCAGAACGGTCAGGGAACACCTGCCGAAATCGTTTATCCTGTATAAGCCCAGGGATGTGGTCAGTGGCGACTTCCCCTGGTTCTTCAACAGGGGTAATGATATTTATGTGGCAGCTGTAGATTGCACCGGGCACGGCGTTCCGGGTGCATTGCTTTCATTTGTAGGTTATTTTCTGCTGAACAATATTGTTGACCACGAAAGAAAGATGACTGCTTCTGAAGTATGTGATATGCTTCACTTTGGCGTGAGAAGAACACTTAAACAGGATAGTGAGGAAGCAGAAGCCAGAGATGGCATGGATATCGCTTTTTGCAAGGTGAACCATTTGGAAAAGGAACTTCAGTATGCCGGTGCCCACCGCCCGCTCTATATGCTGCGTGACGGTGAACTAACCGAATATAAAGGCGACCGGAAGGCCATTGGCGGAATCCCTCATCGCAAAAAAGAGGAGGAAAATTTCACCAATTACGTAATCCGGTACAAACGCGGAGATAAGTTTTTCTTCTTTTCCGACGGTCTTCCCGATCAGTTGGGAGGTCCCGAAGGAAAGAAATACTCTCCCAAACGGATACGCGAAATGATCCTGGAGCATAAAGACCTTCCGATAGAAAAGTACAGCACGCTTTTCGCTGAGGACTTTGAAGTTTGGAAAGGTGAAGGAAAACAAATAGACGATGTGCTATTGATTGGAATCGAATTTTAGTAATATTGTAATATAAACAAATGAACAATGGATAATAAAAAAGATGTGAAAGGCTTTCTGGAGTTTGTTTATGAATTCTACAAATCAATGAAAGCCCATGAGATCACTTTAGTGTATGAGGGTGAAATAACCCATCAGATCACCAAGGCATTTACATCTCTCACTGAATCGAACATGTCAAAAGAAGATGAGCCGAATTCAGTACAACGAAAGGTATTCCATGTGATGGTTGAATGTTTACAGAATATCAGCAAGCATGCAGATGATTTCACCTCAAATGATTATCTCTTTTCAGGACGTGGCATCTTTCTTGTAAGTAAAGGTGAAGACGAATACAGTGTGACTACCGGAAATGCGGTTGAAAATGATAAGATTGAATATCTTACCGAGTTGCTGGAGAACATCAACCACATGGACAAGGATGAACTCAAAGAGTTGTACAAAAGGCAAATGAAAGAAGGAAGACTTTCAGAAAAAGGAGGTGCAGGCCTGGGTTTCATTGACATTAAAAGAAAAACCAACAAGGAACTTGAATATCATTTTCTACCCATATCGGATGATACCTCATTCTTTTTACTGACATCAACCATTTCTAGAAGCGATAATTAAAATAACTTTGGAACATATGGAAACAATCAAAATTCAAGGAACTGAAGACACCCCCAAAATAATGCTTGATGCAGAGAACGAAATCATGGAGATCAGCGGTCGTTCTTTGCCTGAAGATGTAAGCTCCTTTTATGAACCGGTATTGAACTGGTTGAATGAATATGCTGAAAATCCGAATAAGAAAACCATATTCAATTTCAAGCTGACCTATTTCAATACCGCATCTTCCAAGCTGTTGCTTGATATTCTCATGAAACTAGAGGAAATGCACGAAAAAGGCAATGATGTTGTGATCAGATGGCATTTCCCTGAAGATGATGAGGATATGGCTGAGGCTGGTGAGGAATACGCCGATATCGTAGATGTACCTTTTGAACAGATTCCCTATTAACGGATTGCCCTGCCGGTAAAAGGTTAAAATTCCAAACTCGCCCCTGAATGAGTGAAGAAATTCTGAAAGCTCTAATGCAGCTCTTTGCAATCATTGCAAAGCAAGATGAAGGCGTTGAGTCTACCCAGGTGGAATACGTCAAGAATTTTCTTCAGCAACAGCTCAATGATGAAAAAGTAAAGGAATATTTCCAGCTTTTCAGGCAGTACAGCGGAATGGAAGATGGGGATAACAACGCAGAAGGAGAAGAAGAAAAAAGCACCCGGAAACTTACCTCGGTGAGAGATTCTGTAAGAATCCTGGGATTGTGCAAAAAGATCAACAAAACCCTTACCCAAAAGCAAAAGGTTGTGGTTTTGGTGCGGCTTTTTGAAATTGTCAATGCTGATCGGAAATTTTCGGATCAGCGCATGCAGATCATCAATACGGTTGCCGATGTTTTCAAGGTTGAAAAAGAAGAATTCGCCAGTATTGAGTCATTTGTAGTTCGCAATGAGGCTGATGAACTTGATGAAATGAATATTCTGATCATCAACGACAAATTAATCAGCCCAAAATCGGCCAAAAGCATTAAAACAAAGCATCTGCAGGGCAATGTAATTGTCCTGAAGATCAACAGTGTTGACCTGTATTTTCTGAAATATACAGGTAACGAGGACCTTTTCCTTAACGGATTACCCATCCGCAATGACCGCATTTACCTGTTCGCAAACGGCAGCACGGTAAAATTACCGAAAGGAGCACCCATCTACCACAGTGACGTGGTGGCTCATTTCATGGCTGACATGGTCACCAGCCAGATCTCCTATATTGCACAAGATTTGGAATACCGCTTCCCTAATGGAAACCTTGGAATCAAAGATATCAGTTTCTCTGAAACACACGGACGCCTCATTGGAATTATGGGCGCCAGCGGTGCCGGAAAAACAACGCTTCTGAACGTACTTTGCGGGGTTGAAGCTCCTTCACAGGGAGAAGTCATGATCAACGGAATAAACCTTCACAAAGAACGTGAAAAACTTGAAGGTGTTATCGGACTTGTTCCGCAGGACGATCTGCTGATTGAGGAACTTACCGTATACGAGAACCTTTACTACAACGCGAAACTCTGCTTCAAGGATAAAAACGATCAGGAAATAGACGGAATGGTTTGCAGAACCCTCCAAAGCCTGGGACTTTTTGACAGAAAGGACCTGAAAGTAGGATCTCCTCTTAATAAAACTATTAGCGGCGGACAGCGGAAAAGGCTGAATATAGCCCTTGAACTCATCCGTGAACCATCCATCCTGTTTGTAGATGAACCCACTTCAGGTTTGTCTTCACGCGACTCAGAAAACGTGATGGACCTGCTTCGTGAACTTGCCCTCAAAGGAAAGCTGATCTTCGTGGTCATTCACCAGCCTTCATCAGAAATCTACAAGATGTTCGATAAAATGATCATCCTGGATACCGGAGGCTATATGATTTATTATGGCAACCCGGTTGAAGCGGTCATGTACTTCAAGCGTCTTGATGCCCAGATAAACAGTGATGTCGGTGAATGTCCCACCTGCGGCAATGTGAACCCCGAGTTGATCTTTAACATCATTGAAGCCAAAGTGGTGGACGAATTCGGAAATTATACCGATTCACGCAAAGTAACACCGCAACAATGGAAAGAACATTACAATACCCTGATTCCCTACCAGGAACTTGAATCAGGCCAGGACGCCCCTCCCAAAAACCTGAGAATTCCCGGGTGGTTCAAACAACTTGGTATTTATACCACAAGGGACTTCCTCTCCAAAATTAGTAACCGGCAATACGTGGCATTGAGCCTGCTCGAGGCACCTGTTCTTGGCATCATACTGGCTTTCATTATCCGTTATATCGAGGATCCTACATCCAGACACTACATCTTCAGGGTTAATGAAAATATTCCCATTTTCATTTTCATGGCCCTTATTGTTGCTTTGTTCCTGGGTTTAACCGTGAGTGCCGAGGAAATTTTCCGCGACAGGAAAATATTGAAACGAGAAAGATTTCTGAACCTGAGCCGGTCAAGTTACCTGATTTCCAAAATAACCATCCTGTTTGCCATTTCGGCTATCCAGTCGATTCTTTTCGTTGTGGTAGCCAATCAAATCCTGGGTATCCGCGATATGGGATTTATTTACTGGTTTGCCCTTTTTTCAACAGCATCATTTGCCAATATGCTGGGATTGAACATTTCTGCTTCATTTAACTCGGCTGTAACCATTTACATATTGATCCCGCTGGTAATGATTCCCATGATGGTGCTCAGCGGCGCCATGTTCAGCTTTGACAAACTCAACAGGCATGTCAGCAGGGTTGATAAAGTGCCGGTCATTGCTGAATTCATGGTCACCAAATGGTCGTATGAGGCTTTAATGGTACACCAGTATAAGGATAACAAATTCATGAAGAACAAACTTTATGAACTGGAAAAGGAAGAAAGCCAGAGCGACTATAAAAAGGTATATTGGCTGCCTGAACTGATGGAGCGACTTGAGCGCGTGAAGAATGAGGTTTATAATACAGGAACCGTTTCCATGTCGATTACAGACCTACATGTTATTGCAAATGAAGTAATTAAAGAGTCTGCTACCAACAGCGGTGTCACTCCTTTTGAACCGGCTGAGAACCTGAAACCCGGTAAATTCACTGTTCAAACTGCTGAAAAAGTGCTGGAATACCTTACTGCACTAGACAAGTATTATGGTGAACATTTTCAGCGGATCAGCAAACAAAAGGACAATTACTTCAACTTCTACCTGGACCGTGATCCGGATGCCTATGAAAAACTGCGAAACAATTACCACAACGAAGGGGTGCAGGATATTGTCCGAAAGGTCTACGAAAAGAATAAGATCCTTGAATATGATGATCAATTGGTGCAACATTACGACCCCATTTACCAGGATCCTTACATCGGAAGCTTACTTACACTTCGCACCCATTTTTACTCTCCGACGAAACCCTTTCTTGGAAAAACATATGACACCTTCTGGTATAATATGATATTTGTATGGCTGCTTACATTACTGCTGTATATTGCGCTTTATTATGAATGGCTCAAAAAACTGGTCAATTTACCAGATCACTTTAAGAAGAAAAATTCAAATTGATTAAGAATATTTATTATTTCTTTCATGCATTCGTTATTTTTGTTTAACAAAAACATCCTTAGGATTATGCCCAAAGTATTTGTTTATCTAATGATCATACTGGCTTTCGTTGCCGTTTCCTGTAAATCGGGAGGTCAAGGCAAGGATGCCGGTTTAGAGATACCTGATTCTGTACTTAATGCAGGTGTCGAAATTTCGGAAGAGGTGATGCAGGATATTGTTCAAAACATATCCTCGCCTGTAGAAATGGCTGCCATGATCAAAGATCTTGGGGTACCCTTCTCCAACAAGTACATCTCCCCTACCAACAGGGTCGGAAATCTGACAACCAGTTTTCAGCAATCGCTGAACCTTGGAATTTATGCTGCAGATTTGGGCTACCTGAATATGTACAATAAAACTTCGGCAGTGGTGGATTATCTGACCGCCATTAAAACCCTTGCAGATGCCATCAAGGTGGGTCAGTTTTTTGATTTTACCACACTGAAACGACTGGCTACCAATAGTAAAAACCTCGACTCACTGATGTACATCTCTGTACACAGTTTCAATCAAATGGACAAATACCTGCATTCCAACAACCGGACCAATCTGAGCACATTGATGGTTACCGGTGTATGGATCGAAGGATTGTACCTGGGTACGCAGGTTTATAAAGCCACTCCGAATAAAGACCTTGCTGATCGCATCGGGGAACAGAAACTTACACTTGACCAGCTCATGCTGATCCTCGAAAAGTATCAGAAAGACAAACAGTACACCAAACTCCTGGAAGAGTTGCAGTTATTGAAAGAACTTTTCAAATCAGTTGAAATATTTGTGGAAAAAGGTGAACCTCAAATGATTGAAATTGACGGTATGTTAAGTATTGTTCAGGGTGATAAAAGCATCATTAAAATATCTCCTGAGGTATTGAACAATATCATCACCACTACCGAGGAAGTTCGTAACAGGTTAATAAGCTTATAATTATGAAGAAATTCATCATCATATTTGCTGTTCTTGCATTTGCCGCAACAGTTTTCACACAGGCCCAGGATGTGTCACAACTTACAGCCCAGTGTGCCGCTAATGCAGGTGATGTAATGTATCTGAAGGATTTTGTTATTAAACTCGATCAGGGCACTCCCGGAGGGGCTCCCCCCACAGCCCGGTTCGCCCTGCTGCTAAGTAAGAATGTTGTTTACAGATTCTCCATATGTTCCGCCCCAAACTCAGACGGAGAAGCTGTTTTGCAACTTTTCGATATGAACACCCTGCTGGGAAGTACATTTATTTCCGCCACCGGAAAGGATTTCCCGTTTTTCGACTTCAAGTGTCAGAAAACAGGTGTTTACCACGTTTTTATTTCCTTTAAGGAAGGGAAAGCAGGAGAAGGTGTTGGTATCATGTCTTATGTGAAGAAACTGTAATCAAAGGTTCTTAATCGTAGAAAAGCCGGTGTCTTTAAATGGATACCGGCTTTTCTGCTATAGTCTTTGCCAGATCCACAACATAAGCAACAAGGCAAACGCTATTTCATTGATCCAGTTGGCTTTACACTTAATAAAATAAAACGAGAACAGGTATGCCAGTGGTATGGAAATAAAA
Source organism: Bacteroidales bacterium (assembly GCA_046481675.1). Lineage (GTDB taxonomy): Bacteria > Bacteroidota > Bacteroidia > Bacteroidales > UBA10428 > UBA5072. The sequence goes on from JAWOJJ010000045.1 coordinate 27,070, forward strand.
TAAACCATTCCAATACCCGAGTTGATGCGAACCAGAAAAACAAGCAGCCCGAACAGAAAAAAAACCCAGAAAACCATGAAGAACTTACGGGCATGAATTTTCATGCTGTCGAAGTAGGCGGCAATGAAGTAACTGCCCGCAAGGATAAGCAGAAGTACAAATGCCCAGTTTACCATCTGACTCAGCTTGTAATCAATACCCGGACTGGTGAATGATGCTGCAACTTTTGAAACCAAATCGGGAACCGACAAATCCCAAAAATAATACCCCGATAACAAGAATAAATACGGGATCAACAGACCGATCAAGGCAAAGGCCCATTCTCGCCAGCTAAATGGCCTGAGCAGGCCGATTGCCGCCAGCAGAAAAAAGAAGAAGACAACCACAGGAAAATAAACAAGGCTTGCAACGGAGATCAGCAAACCACAATCCAGGAAATTAATGGAAACGCCATCCGTTTTATAGGCGCTGAAAAGCCTATAGAACATCCATATCAGAAATGTTGAGGATACCAGCGCAGGTGTCAGCTCATGTAATTGTGTAATTCCGGTGCACAGCAACAGGTAAAACATAGCCGGCAATTGTGTACGAACCGGGATGAATATGAAATTCGTATTCATCTGAATCAACAGGTAGCTGTTGCCAAGCAAAAGCAACAACGCAACCGCCGATGCCAGCAGCCTGAAATTGGAATCAAAATAAACGATCAACTTGCCCAGCGGAACACCGGGATCGTGCATCATCTGAGCACTGCTTAAGGAAACCCATGAAGGTATCCAGTAAAGCACAGGGAATAATGTAATTACGACAACTAAACTAAACCGGTTGCTGTTGATGAATTTTAACAACATGTGCTGTAGCGTAACTGATCAGCTTACAACAAAGCTTCAAGCTTGCTCACCAGGCTGCCTTTGGGAACGGCACCTACCTGCTTGTCAGCAACCTGTCCGTTTTTAAAGTAAAGAACGGTTGGAATATTCCGAATTCCATATTTGGAGGAAACCGCCGGATTAGAATCCACATCCAGCTTCCCAACTATAACTTTGTCTTTGTAATCTTCAGCAATTTCACTCACCAATGGACCAATAACCCTGCAGGGACCACACCATTCAGCCCAGAAATCCACCATCACGGGTTTATCTGCTTTCAGCACCATCTCGTCAAAATTAGCATCAGTCAATGTAATAGCCATGTCTATAATTTTTAAATTTTAAACAATCTGTTTTTTCACTCAGAGCAAAGTTATAAAACTGCGCATGAACAACAAGCAGCATTTATAACAGTTTGTATTCAATTTCTTCGTTTTGGTTCAGAAAATCAATCAACTCATCCGCCAAAGCAATGCGGTGTGTTCTGCAAAAGAAATCAACCCCGATGTTTTCACCCGGATCATAAACCAGAATTTTCAGGTTTGTTGTTCCGCCATTTTTTTGTGTAAAGGCTGAAAGCTCGTCAATGAATTCCTCATCGATTAGATTTATGGGAAGTTTGATCTGAAGGGTTTTTACAAGTTCCTCCCTGACGGAGCTCAGCATATAAATATTTTTTATCCTGAATTCCAGTTCAGGAGTCGACCTCCAGGTGTTTTCCGTTACCGATCCCTTCAACAACAAGGAGTATCCATCGTACATGAATTTCCGATAGTTCTCATAATCTTTACCAAACAGGGTAATTGAGAAGGTATCCGTGTAATCTTCCAATGTAAATGCCCCGTAAGGTTTGCCGTTTTTGGTGGTGGCATGTCTCACGGTGGTGATCATCCCTGCTATGGTAACATCCTTACCACGCAATACTTCCAGGTCTCTCATTTCAGCCAATGTTGTATTGCAAAACTGATTCATTTCAAGCTTGAAATTGTCGAGCGGATGAGACGAAAGATAAATGCCAATCACTTCCTTTTCCTTGTTCAGTTTAACCAGGGGAGGCCATTCAGCAACCTTTGACGGCCGCGGCTTGATCACTTCAATATCGCTCATGTTGCCAAACAAAGTAGGCACATTGCTCACATTGTTCTGCGACCTATTCCCATATTTGATCAGTTGCTCAAGGAAGTTCACCCCGGTTTCATCATTTTCCAGGTACTGATGCCGCTGTATCTCACTGAAACTATCGAAACCGCCTGCCATGACCAATGCTTCCAGGCAGCGCTTATTCACTGTGGCCAGGTTAATTCTTTCTACCACGTCGTAAATATCACCGAAAGGACCTCCTTTTTCCCTGATCTCAATGATATGCTCAACAGCAGATTCACCAACACCTTTGATGGCAGCAAGACCAAAACGAATGTCTCCCTGGGCATTTACCGTAAAACGGGCATAACTCTCATTGATATCTGCAACGAGGACTTTCATACCCATGCGCCGGCACTCATCCATAAAGAACCCTATTTTCTTCAGGTCGTTCAGGTTACGGCTTAAAACTGCCGCCATGAATTCTGCAGGGTAATGGGCCTTCAGGTAAGCAGTCTGATAGGAAATATAGGCATAACAGGTTGAATGTGATTTGTTGAAGGCATAGTGTGCAAATGATTCCCAGTCTTTCCAAATCTTGCCGACAGTTTTCGGGTCATGGCCGTTTTTTACACAACCCTCCTCAAACTTTACCCTGAGCTCGTTCATCATAGACACGATCTTCTTCCCCATGGCTTTCCGGAGCGAATCGGCCATTCCCTTGGAGAATCCGGCAAGAAGCTGTGATAAAAGCATTACCTGCTCCTGGTATACCGTGATGCCATAGGTATCCTTGAGGTAAGCCTCCATTTCAGGTATGTCATATACGATGTCCTCTTTGCCGTGCTTCCGGTTCACATAACTGGGTATGTACTCCATGGGGCCGGGCCGGTAAAGCGCGTTCATCGCTATAAGATCTTCAAACCGGTTGGGCTTTAATGCCTTCAGGTATTTTTTCATACCCTCCGATTCAAACTGAAACAAACCTGTGGTTTCGCCCTTGCTGTAGAGTTCGTAAGTCTTTAGGTCATCCAGCGGAAGACCATCAATGTCCACATCAATGTTCCTCGATTTTTTGATGTTGTCAAGCGTATCCTTAATGATGGACAGGGTTTTCAAACCCAGAAAGTCCATCTTCAGCATGCCCACCGATTCAATGTGTGATCCTTCAAACTGGGTCACATTCAGCTCGGCATCTTTATTTCTGCAAATGGGGATGAATTCTTCCAGGTTGTCCTTGCCGATGATGATTCCGCAGGCATGCACACCGGTTTGCCTGACCGATCCTTCCAAAACTTCGGCATATTTCAGGGTGGATGCAATCAGCGCATTTTCCGAATTTTTTTCTGCCACCAGGGCAGGAACTTTCTCATAGGTATCCTTAAAAGTAGTTCCCGGCGTATCCGGAACCAGTTTTGCCAGGCGGTCCGCCTCGGAAAGTTCGAGTTTCTGAACGCGTGCCACATCGCGAATGGCCATTTTGGGAGCCATGGTGCCGAAAGTAATTACATGGGCCACACGTTCCTTTCCGTACTTTTTAACCACATACTGCAACACCTTTTCCCTGCCGTCTTCATCAAAGTCAATGTCAATATCGGGCATGGATATGCGGTCGGGGTTCAGAAAGCGCTCAAAAAGGAGGTCATACTTGATCGGGTCAATATCTGTAATTTTCAAACAGTAGGCCACCACCGAACCGGCAGCAGATCCTCTTCCGGGACCCACAGAAACGCCCATTTCACGTGCTGCCCTGATCACATCCCATACAATCAGAAAGTAGCCGGGAAATCCCATCTTACCTATGGTGTCCAGTTCAAAATCAATTCTTTCCCTGACCATTTCATTCATGTCGGGGAACCGCTTTTCAGCTCCCTTGTAGGTGAGGTGTCTCAGGTATTCAAAGGCATCTGCAAATCCGTCGGGAATCGGAAAGTCAGGCATGATCGGGTTGCTGTTCAGCTCATAGAGTTCGATTTTCGAAACCACATCCTGTGTATTGGCAATAGCCTGAGGAACGTCGGCAAAAAGCCACTTCATCTCATCCTGCGTTTTGAGCCATTCCTGCCTGGTGTAGCGCAACCTGTTCGGATCATCCACATCTTTCCCGGTGCTGATGCACAACAACCGGTCATGTGCCGCAGCATCCTCTTCATTGATGAAGTGAACATCATTGGTGGCAATGCATTTGATACCGGTTTCCTCAGCCAGTTTTAAAAGTTGGTTGTTAACGAAAACCTGGTTTTCAAATACCTCCCGGTCAATCTGGGGATCTCCTGATGGATGCCGTTGCAACTCCAGGTAAAAATCATCCTTAAAGATCTGCCTGTATTCAGCAAGTGCCTTCTTTGCAGCCTCAGCACCTTCGTGCCGCAACAACCAGGGAATTTCGCCATGAAGACAGGCGGAGGTTGCTATTAGTCCGTCGGAATATTTGATGAGCAATTCCTTATCAACACGGGGGCGGTAATAGAACCCCTCTGTCCACCCATAGGAAACCATTTTGATGAGGTTCTTATATCCCTGCTTGTTTTTGGCCAGCAGCACCAGATGAAATCCGCCGCCATCCGATTTGTCAGATTTCTCAAAACGAGATCGCCTGGCTACATATACCTCGCATCCCAGGATGGGTTTAACACCCTGCTTCTTGGCCTCGTTATGAAATTCCTTGGCACCAAACATGTTCCCATGATCGGTAATGGCTACGGCTTCCATATTGTCCTTTTTCGCCTTGGCAATCAAGCTCTTGATAACTGCCGCACCATCAAGTATGGAATATTGGGTGTGTACATGAAGATGTGTAAAAGGCGTGGCAATGGTTTCGTTAACAGGGGTGGCTTTTTGAACTTCTTCAGGTTCATTTTCTGCCGGTTTTTCGGAATTTGACCTGACAACAACAGGAAAAGGCTGAATCACATCAGGATTTGCCGATAAGAAAGCCTGCACCAGGGAAGGCTCAATTTTCAGGTGCCTTGCAGTGATGACTTGCCTGCGGATCAATTCAAAAAAACAACGGGAAGTAGCTGCCACATCGGCAGTTGCATTATGCGCTTCTTCAAAACTTACATTGAAGAGCTTGTTATGCAATTCCGACAAGGTGGGCCATTTGAATTTATTGCCTTTACCGCCGGGCAGGGCGCAGAAATCGGTTGATGTTTCTTTGGTACAAAGCGGGTGCACTTCATGAAGAACTGTAGCAAGGCCTTTTCTGACATATTCAGCGCCCAATATTTTGAGGTCAAAGGAGATGTTGTGCCCCACAATAACGGAAACCTGCCTGAGATCAGCATCAAAATCCCTGAGCACAGTTTCCAGATCCAGACCTTCGGCAAGGGCTTTTTCTGTGGATATACCATGCACCTGCTCGGCAGCTTGCGGTATCACATAACCCTCGGGCCTGATAATAAAAGATTTGTTATACAACAGGCGGCCGGTTTGATCATGACATTCCCATGCCAGCTGAACCATTCTCGGCCAGTTGTTCGTATCGGTTACCGGTGCATTGTAATTAGAAGGTAATCCGGTGGTTTCCGTATCAAAAATCAAGTACATGCGGTAAAATTACTTCAGTTTACCGCATGATTTCCCTTGTGTTGATAAAAAATGGATAACTGCTACAAGGTAGAATTGCCTGCCTTATTCAGCAACAATTCTTCAATTTGTTGAATAAACATTTGTTTTGTGGCCTCAGGAGAACCCGCAATTCCTGCGGAAATGGTGGGTTTTCCTTCAACCGGACAAAAAAGAAAGGTGGGTATGCTTTGTACGCCAAATACTGCTGCCAACTCCTGTTCCTTATCCACATCAACCTTATACACGTTGATCTTTCCGGAATAATCTTTGGCCAGCTGATCCAAAATGGGTGATGTAATGCGGCAGGGAGCACACCAGTCGGCGTAGAAGTCGATCAGGCAGGGTTTATCACCCTGAAAGTTCCATTGTTCCGGATTTTTCTCATAATCCATCACCAGCCTCAGAAAATCAGCTTTGTTTATATGCACAGGAGCGCCATTTGCTGTTTGTTCAATGGCTGCCTGAACCGGAGCGGTGGCCGCAACAGAATCTTTTGCCTCAGGTTGTGCGGTTTGCCCGCTGTTGCAGCTGATCACTGAAAGAGCCAATAAAGCAACAGCAGCGTACGTAATTTTATTCATTATTTTCATATTCATTTATATTCATATATCTATATATTCAATTTTCGTGCCATTCCTGTCATTCGTACAATTCATGAAAATGTGTCAGTATTACAACAACGACTTGTGTTCTTTGTTTAGCCGGTAATATGTTGTTTTTTCAGTGAGTTCCATTTGTATCACATCCATCAGAATCAGGCTGACCAAAATTTTCTCCGCAGTTGCAAAATTGGTTTTGGCAACCCGTATGAACCTGGAAAGTGTGACTGATTCATTTTCTGCCAGGTAATCCATCAGCGCCTGCTCTTCCCTTCCGAATTTCAACCAGGCGCCCGCTCTTCTTTCCTTTTTTTTCCAAACGTGAAGCAGTACATTATTGGCCCGAATATTCTGATCATTTACCCTGACATAAGCAACCCATTTCCCCTCCTCGTTCCTGGCAAAATGAGGTTTGTGTCTGCTCACCGGGATGTCCACCTCCAGCACACTCTTTCCGCTTACATCCCATCTTTTTATCTTAAAAATCACTTCAGGTTTGCAAAAAATGTGAGCTGCCGATTCAGCCATATAGGCTTCCTCGTCACTGCGGACACCGGCAATTTTTCCATTGTCCTTAACCCCAATCAACAATTTTCCCCCGTCGGTGTTGGCAAATGCAGATAGCGTTCTGGCCAGTTTTTGGGCATTGCTGATTTCAAATTTAAAATCGAGTTCTTGACTCTCTCCTGACCGGATCAGGTTTTTAATATATTGTTCAGCTTCCTGTTCCCTGTTTCTCATAAATGGAGCCGGAAAATATTAAAGATTTCAGCTAAATTAGCTTATTTTACATAAAATTTCCTTTTAAGTGATGTATCAATCCTTGGTTATATTGCGTATGAGCTTTAAAATCTGAAACCTATGAGAAAGCATTTATTTACAGGCAGTCCGAAAGTTGTGGCGTTATTCTGCTTCTTCATATCGGGCTTATTGCTTCCCGGCGCCGGTATGCACCATTGTAATGCCCAGGTTACCGATAAAACCGCCCAGTACAAAGAGTATATTAAAAAAGGAGATGCTTACCTGGCAGTAAAAAACTACGCTGCAGCCATGTATGAATATGAAAAGGCTTCGGATTTGATGCCCACGGAAGATGAACCCAGGCTCAAAATGCAGAGTATCGAAGCTACTTTGGGTACAAATGAACTTGCCGAAGTCAAGAGAAAGGTTGATCTCGCCAGAAAACAGGAACAGGAACAACTTCGCAGAGAAGCCGAAGCAAAAAACGCTGCTTCAAAACAGGCAGCTGCTGTTACTCAGGAGCAAGCTGCTGAAACCGCGACATCAACAATCGAGTCGGATCGGAAGGCCATCCTGGATCAGTTTGCTGAAGAACTTCGTCTGGCTGAAAAAAACAGTGATTTATCCGTTCGTTCAGCCGTTTACCGGAAAATTGCCGAAGCTTTTATAAAGGTGAATGATGATGAAATGGCCATCATGTATTACAATAAAGCCCTCGCCATTGAAGAAAAACTGGGCAAAGAAGAGGCAATTGCCACCGTATATGAAGATCTGGCCAACTCATATTACAATGCCGGTGATTTTCAGAATTCGCTGAGTACCTTTGAAAAATCACTTTCACTCAAGGAAAAATCAGGCGACCAGGCGGGAGCATCCAAGGTGATGTCGGATATCGCCAATGTTTATGAAACCACCTATGACTATAAAAATGCCATTGATTACTACCAGCAGTCGGCCAAAATAAAAGAAAGCATGCAGGATGAACCGGGACTCAAGGATGTGGAAGATAATTTGGGGGACGTATATTACAAACAAAAACTGTTAACCAGTTCTATAGGTTCCTACGAAAGAACCGTTGCCATAATCCGGAAATTAAACATGGATGAAGCCCTGGGGTCGGTATACAATAAACTTGGAGTGGCCCATTATGAAATGGGTAATTATGTGGAGGCAGAAAAGTTCTTCAAGGAATCGATGAAGAACCTGAACGAAAACAACAACCGGAAGGAAGCTTCCATGGCATTGAATAATCTGGGCAATCTGTTGTTTATTAACAACAAGTATGAAGATGCCATTGCTTATTACGAAAGGTCGCTCAGCAACAAGAAAGACACCAAATATGATTACGGGCAGGCAGTTACACTGTTTAACCTGGGTAATGCCTACCGGAGATCAGGAAACCAGGAGATGGCTATCAAAAGCTATGAAAAAAGCAAAAGAATTGCCGACAGTCTGGATGTAACTACCATTATGGCAAAAACCATCAAAGCACTGGCTGTTTCTTATAGTGCATCCAAGAATTTTGAGAAGGCTGCTTCCATGGAACAAGAGCTTGCCGATCTCAACCAGAAGAATGTGAGTATTGAAATTCCCGTTTCGGAAAATGAAATGGACCTGGAGTTCGACAAAACCCAGAAGATTCTTACCAAGCTGAATGAGGAAGCATTAAAAAGAAAAGCAGATTTGGAAACGGAGGCTAATGATAAGCTGACGGATATGTATATCAACAACATCAACAGCCAGTATCTCAAACAACAAAGCCGGAACCGGATGCTGATCATCATATCAGCCGGACTGGGCACCCTGTTGCTTGGATTGTTGTTCCTGTATATCAGAAACCGTAAAAAATAAGCTGATCCTGAATTATCCGCCTTACTGCCGAAAGCCAGACCCACACCTGTTGGTGGAGAATAGGGGAGTCGAACCCCTGACCTATTGCATGCCATGCAATCGCTCTAGCCAACTGAGCTAATTCCCCGGATTGGGTGTGTGTGGGCCTGACCGTTGTCAGTTTTGAGTGAAGAGAGGGCAAAAGTATTAAAATAAAACTATTCATGCAAAAAAAACATATTTCAATTTTACTCGTATTTAATGGCATTACTTTTGCCACATTTTAATTTTAGATTGTTGTACCGAAAACATCTCCTATGAAAATATTTACACCATTTATTCTGCTTCTTCTTGTAGTCGCTGGTTGCGCATCCCCCGAAAAGCTGTTGCAGCAAGGCAACTATGATGCCATTATTGAAAAATCAGTTAAAAACCTGATAAAAAATCCGAATAATGAAGAAGATGCTGCTATGCTTGACAAAGCATTTAAACTGGCTAATGAAAGGGACCTGGAACGAATTAAATACCTGAAAACGGAAGGAAATCCGGACACCTGGGATGAAATGCTCAGTTTATACGGCAACCTGAAGAACCGGCAGGCATCTGTTAAACGTGTGCTGCCATTGAACCTCAACGGCCAGAGGATTCAATACAATTTTGTGGATTATGATGCCGAAATTGTTGCTGCCAAACGCAAGGCTGCCGACTATTTCAATGCACACGGGCGCAAGCTCATGGAGAACAGAACCAAGGAATCATACCGGCAGGCTTATTACGAGCTGGTTAAAGCCCGGAATTACTCGGGTGACTCCTACCCCGACCTGAATCAGCTCATTAATGAGGCCAAATACCAGGGTATGAGCAGGGCATTGATCAGCGTGGTGAACCGCACCATTATTAACCTGCCGCAGGAGTTCAGCGACGGACTTGTTGCCGTTAACGCCACCCAGCTGAACAACGAATGGGTGGAATACTACACCCGAAAAACAGATGAAAACATCAAATATGATTATTACATAGATATTGTTCTGCAGGCAATTTCCGTATCGCCCGACCTGGTTAAGGACAAAGACATCATTGAAAAGAAAACCATTGAAAACGGTTTTGAATATGTGCTGGATGCCCGTGGCAATGTAATGAAAGACACGGCAGGCAATGACATCAGGATTAAAAAATACAAAGAAATCCAATGTACCGTTATTGAATCGCAACAGTTTAAAGAGTGCAACATAACCGGTGAGGTGGAGTTTCTGGCCACCAATCCGCAGACATTGTTGAAGAAACAGCCCATTGCTGCATCTATCCGTTTTGAACATATTTCTGCCCGTGCCATTGGTGATTTGAATGCCCTTTCACCCGAGAAAAGAAAGCTGGTGGATCTGGAGCCCATACCTTTCCCCAATGATATCCAGATGATCATTGATTGTACACAGGCACTGAAGAATTCCATTCACGAAGCAATTAATTATAACCGAAGCATCATCCGTTAATATGATTTTACTTAATTTGCTCCCTCTAAATAATTTCTGTTCATAGATGGGAGGATATATCAACACTTCTGAGCCTGAAAAAGCCGTACTTATTGGCGTTTCCAGTAACGATCTGCCACTTTTTCAGGTTGAGGAATACCTGGATGAGCTTTCCTTTTTACTGGAAACAGCAGGTGCTGTTCCCGTTAAAAAGTTCATTCAACGGCTCAATGTTCCCAATTCCCGAACCTACATTGGCAGCGGAAAACTTGCAGAAATAAAGGAATTTGTGATCAATCACGACATCAATCTGGCTGTTTTTGATGATGAGCTATCGCCCAGCCAGGTTCGCAATATTGAAAAGGAATTGAACATCCGGGTATTGGACCGCACCAACCTGATACTGGATATATTTGCCCACCGCGCTAAAACCGCCTATGCCAAAACACAGGTTGAACTTGCCCAGTATGAATACCTGCTTCCCCGGCTGGCCGGTATGTGGACACACCTGGAAAGACAACGCGGAGGAATTGGCCTGAGAGGTCCCGGAGAAACCGAAATCGAAACCGACCGCCGGATCATCAGAACCAAAATTGCACTGCTGAAAGATCAGCTTGAAAAAATCGACAAGCAGATGATCACGCAGCGTAAAAACAGGGGTAAGCTGGTGCGTGTGGCACTGGTTGGCTATACCAATGTGGGGAAATCCACCCTGATGAACCTGTTGAGCAAATCGGATGTTTTTGCTGAAAACAAATTATTCGCCACACTGGATGCCACAGTCCGTAAAGTTGTTGTCGGCAACCTTCCCTTTTTATTATCGGATACAGTTGGTTTCATCCGCAAACTTCCGCATCACCTGGTTGAATCGTTCAAGTCAACACTCGATGAAGTGCGTGAAGCAGATCTTTTATTGCATGTGGTGGATATTTCCCATCCGGGCTTCGAAGAACAAATGGCAGTTGTAAACCAAACCCTGCAAGATATTCAGGCTGCTGACAAACCTGTACTGGTTGTATTTAATAAAACCGATGCCTACAGCTTTATAAAAAAGGATGAAGACGATCTGAGTCCGAAACAGAAAAAGAATCTTACGCTGGAAGAGCTTAAAAACAGCTGGATGGCAAAAAACAATGCGCCTTCGATCTTCATTTCTGCTCTGAAAAAGCAGAATATCGAGGAATTAAAAACCTACCTGTACGAAAAGGTCCGGGAAATCCACATCTCCCGGTACCCTTACGATAACTTCCTGTATTAAATAAGTTTGTTCTGAACCAGGTATTCGGCAATCTGAACAGCATTGGTGGCAGCACCCTTGCGCAGGTTATCCGATACAACCCACATATTCAAAGTTTTAGGTTGCGATTCATCACGCCGGAGCCTTCCGACAAACACCTCATCACGGTTGTGCGAAACAACCGGCATGGGGTAAACATTATTTTTCGGATCGTCCATGACAATAACGCCTGATGTATTTTCCAGAATTTTTTTGATATCAGCCAGCTCATACTCCTTTTCGAATTCAACATTCACTGCTTCGGAATGCCCGCCTATTACCGGTATCCTTACCGTGGTGGCGGTTACCTGTATGGTGTCGTCTTCCATAATTTTCCTGGTTTCGTTCACCATTTTCATTTCTTCCTTGGTATACCCATTATCCAGGAAAACATCAATATGAGGCAATGCATTCATGTCGATTTTATGCGGGTAGGCCATATCGCCGGAGATGCCCTTTCTTTCATTCATCAACTGATCAACAGCTTTTTTTCCGGTACCCGTGACCGATTGGTAGGTAGATACAACAATTCTCCTGATTTTATATGCCTTATGCACACCTACCAAAGCAACCACCATCTGAATGGTGGAACAATTCGGATTGGCGATGATTTTGTCGTCTTTGGTCAATACATGCGCATTTACTTCAGGCACAACTAGTTTAATGCCCGGTTCCATACGCCATGCCGATGAATTGTCAACCACCGTGGTTCCTGCCTCTGCAAATTTGGGAGCCCAGGTTTTTGAAGTTCCACCGCCTGCAGAAAAAATGGCAAGCTGTGGTTTCATGTTGATGGCGTCTTGCATACCAACTACCGTATATTCTTTACCTTTGAAAGTCACTTTTTTACCTGCCGATTTCTCTGAAGCAACCGGTATGAATTCGGTTACCGGAAAATTCCTTTCTTCAAGTACCTTCATCATTTGGGTACCAACCAGGCCTGTAGCCCCAACAACTGCAACTTTCATGTTTTAAATTTTTAAAAATTAATACCTGCTATACACAACAAAAGAGAACATCCCAAAAGATTTTCACATTTTACCGCAGTGTATACAAAGAAAACAATACAACTGCCGGTTATTACCATTTTTTTATGGAATATCCGGTAGCTTTAGTTTTGCATTTGTATCCGCCGAGGCAAAAAATCTTTTGTAACATTCTCTTTGATTTCTTTTTACAATGGATTAAATTGCTCCATTGTTATCCGCAAAATTGGTAAAAAAATTGATTTATGAAAGTTTTAGGGGTAATTTTTTCTATAATTTCATTCCAGGCATATTCCCAGAACCATACTGCAAGCATTCATACTGCTGATTTTTACCCCGTAATTATAACCGAAATCATGGCAGATCCTGCTCCCTGTGTTGGATTGCCCGCAGTGGAGTATATTGAAATATTCAATCGTACTATAAACCGGATGAACCTCAGGGATTGGATGCTTATTGCAGGGAAGTACCAGAAATTGCTGCCGGAAGCCTGGATTGAGCCCGGTGAATACCTGATTCTGACAGATCAATCTTCTGACAGCCTGCTGACTTCCTTTGGAAAAACCCTTGCAGTAACCGGAATGCCTCCGATATTGAACAGCGGACAGACCCTTACGCTGAAAAATACAGAAGGAACAGTAACCCATACGGTAACTTTCACCGACCACTGGTATGGCGACAGTAAAAAAGCTGATGGCGGTTGGTCGCTTGAAATCATCGATCCCGGCAATCCCTGCGGCGGCATTGAAAACTGGAGCGCTTCAACAGATCCGGCAGGCGGTACTCCTGGCAAAAGAAATTCCTGCTTTGCAGATAATCCCGATACACAGGCGCCAATACTCATGAGGGCTACCCTCCCATCCGACAGCATGATATTGCTGCACTTCAGCGAGCCCATGGAAAGGAATTCCTTAATGAAGTCCGAAACCTATTCGGCAAACCAGGGATTGTATCATCCGCTTGCCGTGCATCCGGTTGAGCCGGAATACAGCACTGCATTACTAAAATACCCAAAGGCTTTTCATTCAGAACTGCATTATACGGTTTCGGTTATGAGCACACTTCGGGATTGCGCAGGAAATTCATTACAGGGCAATGCCATAGCAGAATTTGCCCTGGCAAACCAACCTGCTGCAGGTGATGTTGTCTTCAACGAAATCATGTTCAGTCCGGCTGCAGGATTGTCTGAATTCATCGAGTTCTTCAACAGGTCGGACCAGGTTATTGATATGGCCTCGTTTCAGCTGTCTTTATCAGATGAAGTAAGCGGAACTATAAAACATACCATTACACTCAGGAAACATCCCTATATCCTGTTCCCCGGAAAATACGTGGTAATTGCAAAAGATACCCGGAACCTGATTCACGATAACAAGAACCGCTATGTTTCAGCATTTCTGGAAATTCCCGAACTGTTCCGGCTTCCGGATGATGGGGCATTGCTCGTTTTATCCGACACCAATTCCCGGGTTATTGATGAGTTGATTTACAACAGCACAATGCATGATAACCTGCTTGGCGATACCCGTGGCGTTTCGCTTGAACGGACCGATGCCACAAACTGGCATTCTGCTTCCACTGCATCGGGCTATGCCACTCCCGGTTATATAAATTCACAGTACATGGACAGGGAGGGCGATCCGGAAATCTCCCTGTCATCAGATATCTGCTCTCCCGACAATGACGGAACAGATGATGAGATCATCCTGCATTTGAAAATAAATGAACCGGGGTGGAAGGCTTCTGTTGCAGTTTATGATGTTCGTGGAATGAAGGTAAGGGACCTGGCTGCAAACTGCCTGTTGGGAGCTGATGAATACCTGGAATGGGATGGCAAAAATGCCAATAATGAGCCTGCGGATATGGGTATTTATATCATCCGGGGACAGTTATTTCATCCCCATGGAAAAATTAAGAATTTTAAAAAAGTTATTTCCATTGTACGCAGGTTGTAACGTGTAAAATGATTAACTTCATACCAGAATTCCTACTATCTATGACAATTGATAAAGAATACCAGGAAAATTCCCTGCTCATTTATAAGGGAGCCTTTACCGTGAATCTGATCTCCATACTGGGTAATCAGATCAAGTTGTTGCCTGAGATTGACTTCAAGACTGTGCAAAAGCTCTTCAGGATCTTCATGGAACTTACACAGAACGTGTCTTATTATTCGGCTGAAATGGTTGATGTAAAAAGCGGCGTTTCATGCGGTAGCGGGTGGGTTACCATCCAGAATTTTGAAAATAATTTGACAATTACCACAGGTAACCGGATTCGTCATGAACACGGCCCGAAGCTGATCAGCTATTGCAAAGAGATCAATTCATTTGATGAAGTCCAGTTGCGAAAGCTGAAGAGGGATATCAGGTCGCAGGCCCTGGAAAGAGATACCGGAGCCCAGATAGGTTTGATACAGACCAGTATCATCAGTGGAAACAAGCTCGACTGCAAGGTTTTATCAGACGAAAACGACTTTAATTTTTTCATCCTCTCCACCACCACAGACAAGGACTCTTTAGGTACCGCTGAAGATTAACTCATATTGGCGGTCAGGTATTCCCTGTTCAGACGGGCTATATGTGATATGGAAATATTCTTGGGGCATTCTGCTTCGCATGCTCCGGTATTGGTGCAATTACCAAATCCCAATTCATCCATTTTGGCAACCATATTGATGGCTCTTTCCTTTGCCTCAATCTTACCCTGAGGTAACAGTGCAAATTGCGAAACCTTGGCGGCTACAAATAACATGGCCGAAGCATTTTTGCAGGTTGCCACACACGCTCCGCAACCTATACAGGCTGCAGCATCCATAGCAGTTTCGGCATTGACGCGGGGAACGGGAATGGCATTTGCATCCGGAACACCCCCGGTATTCACCGATACATACCCACCGGCTTCAATGATCTGATCAAATGCCGAGCGGTCGACCACCAGATCTTTTATTACAGGAAAAGGTTTGGCGCGCCAGGGTTCTATAATAATGGTATCGCCATCTTTAAATTTCCGCATGTGCAGTTGGCAGGTTGTTATTCCGGTATCGGGTCCGTGCGGATGTCCGTTGATGTACAAACTGCATGCTCCGCAAATACCTTCGCGGCAATCATGATCAAAGCATATTGGCTTTTCAATTTTATCAATCAGCTGCTGATTCAAAATGTCCAGCATTTCAAGGAAAGAACAGTCTGCCGATATCCCGGTGATAGGATAGGTTTCAAACCTTCCCCTGGCCTTGGCGTTTTCCTGTCGCCATATCTTGAGTGTAAAATCCATAGTGCTAAATTTTGTAATTGCGCGACTGTACTTTAATATTTTCATAAATCAAAGACTCCTTATGCAGGATGGGTTCTTTGCCCAGTCCGGCATATTCCCAGGCCCCCACAAACATGAATTCGTTATCGTCTCTTTTGGCCTCTCCTTCTTCGGTCTGGTATTCCTCCCTGAAATGGCCTCCGCACGATTCTTCCCGTTGCAGGGCATCCCGGGCCATGAGTTCGCCCATTTCAATGAAATCGGCAACACGCGAGGCTTTCTCGAGTTCAGGATTCAACTCATCAACCGTTCCGGTAACCCGCAGATCGGTCCAGAATTCTTCACGCAGGGCACTGAAATCTTTTACAGCTTTTTCAAGTTCTTCACGGTTCCTTGCCATGCCCACGGTTTCCCATAAATGCAGTCCGAATTTCCGGTGAAGCTGGTCAGCAGATTGCTTACCCCCTACTTGTATCAGCTTGTTCAATCGCTCCCGTACACTGTTTTCCGTTTCTTCAAAATCAGATTGCGTAACCGGAATACGGGGAGTCAGGATTTCACCTGCAAGATAATTCTGTATCGTATAGGGCAACACGAAATACCCGTCAGCCAGTCCCTGCATCAAAGCAGATGCCCCCAGCCTGTTGGCTCCGTGGTCCGAAAAATTGCACTCACCAATGGAAAACAATCCCGGTATGTTGGTCATCAGTTCATAGTCAACCCAGATTCCGCCCATGCAATAGTGGATGGCAGGATAGATCATCATGGGTGTTTCATAGGGATTGTCATCTACAATTTTCTCATACATCTGGAACAGGTTACCATAGCGCTCTTCAATCACATGCTTGCCCAACCGGCCAATAGCTTCGGCAAAATCGAGGTAAACAGCCAAACCGCTGCCAACGCCATAACCTGCATCGCATCTTTCTTTTGCCGCCCGTGATGCAACATCCCGGGGCACAAGGTTGCCGAAAGCCGGGTACCTCCTTTCGAGGTAGTAATCCCTATCGACTTCACCAATATCTTTAGGTTTGATACGTCCGCTGCGCAAAGCCTCAACATCTTCTTTCTTTATGGGAACCCAGATTCGACCATCGTTACGCAAGCTTTCGCTCATCAGCGTGAGCTTCGACTGGTAATCACCGTGAACCGGTATGCAGGTAGGATGAATCTGAACAAAGGCCGGGTTAGCAAAATAAGCTCCCTTTTTGTATATCTGCCAGGCAGCACTGCCGTTTGAGCCCATGGCATTGGTGGAAAGAAAGAAAGCCCGGCCGTAACCGCCGGTTGCAATTACCACAGCATGTCCGAAATGTCTTTCAATTTTCCCGGTAACCAGGTTTCGGGTGATAATTCCCCTGGCTTTCCCGTCGATCAGCACCACATCGAGCATTTCGGTACGCGGGTAGAGTTTCACCCTGCCCAGTTTCACCTGCCGCATCATGGCACTGTAAGCTCCCAGCAAAAGTTGCTGGCCTGTTTGCCCGCGGGCATAAAAAGTACGCGATACCTGCGCCCCGCCAAAAGAACGGTTGTCGAGCAATCCGCCGTACTCCCTTGCAAACGGAACACCCTGGGCTACGCACTGGTCAATGATGCTGTTGCTTACTTCGGCAAGCCGGTATACATTGGCTTCACGTGAACGGTAATCGCCTCCCTTGATCGTGTCATAATACAGGCGGTACACGCTGTCACCATCATTTGGGTAGTTTTTGGCAGCATTGATGCCTCCCTGGGCTGCAATGCTGTGCGCACGGCGCGGACTATCCTGGTAGCAAAATGCCTTCACGTTAAAGCCAAGCTCTCCCAGGCTGGCAGCAGCAGAAGCACCAGCAAGGCCGGTACCAACCACAATTATATCGAGTTTGCGCTTGTTGGCCGGGTTCACCAGTTTCTGTGACGCCTTATAGTTGGTCCATTTTTGGGCCAGCGGGCCTTCGGGTATGCGTGCGTTTAGCTGAGTCATATCAAAAGATTCAAATACTTACATCCAAAAATAAACGTAAACAGGAATAAAAATAAATCCGGCGGTGACGGCAACAGTGTAAATAACTCCTATTGACTTGATCAGCGGAGTATATGTTTTGTGGTTGATTCCCAGCGACTGGAATGCCGATTGAAAGCCGTGTAAAAGATGAAAAGACAGCAACAGGAAACAGGCTATATAAAAAATTACCACCCAGCCCAGTTTGAATTTTTCAATCACCAGTATACCCAGGTCGTGGTAATCCTTACCATCATATACTACCAGGGGAACATCACCGAATATTTTGATTTTCAGGTAAAAATCAAAGAGGTGAATAACCAGGAAAACAGTAATGATAACAGCTGTATGGATCATGAATTTGGAAAAGAACGAAGTCTGTGAGTAGTTTTCCTTTTTGTACCGGTTGGGGCGCGCAAACCAGTTTTGCAATTGCAGTACCACGCCATAGATCATGTGGAGCAGGATTCCTCCGAAAAGAACAAACTCCAACACTTTTACAATCACATTTGTCCCCATAAAATGGGCCGCCTTATTAAAAGGTTCACGTGAATCCGCAATAATCAGGCTCAGGTTTATGCCCAGGTGCACCAACAAAAAAGTAACCAGGAAAAGCCCGGCCAGAGACATGATCAGCTTTTTCCCGATGGATGAGGTTAGAAAATTACTCATAGAACTATTATTAATCGCTAAAAGTGTTGAAAATTGCTTGATGATAAAGCGGCAAATTTACCAGCTTAGCTTTATTTTTACAACAGATGTTTTCTGAATGTCTAATTTAGACAAATTATATATAACACGATAAAACCTGGCCCCCGGAAACAGATGAAAAAAATTGAAATACCTGCCTCACTGTTTATTAAGAACAGAAACCGGCTTGAGCATGCGCTTAAACCCCGCTCACTGGCCATCCTTCATGCCAATGACGAGATGCATCGCAGTGCTGACCAGTATTATCCATACCGGCAGGATGCCGACCTGTTCTACCTCACGGGGATCAACCAGGAAAAAACAATTTTGCTGTTTGCACCTGACCATCCCGATGCATCTATGCAGGAAGTATTGCTCATCCTCAGGCCCAACCACAAACTGGAAACCTGGGAAGGGCATAAACTCACTCCTGAGGAGGCCATGACAATTTCCGGTATCAAAACCGTTAAGTATTTGGACGAGTACGAAACGGTACTGGCACCGCTTATGTTTTATGCTGAAAATGTATACCTCAACCTGCCCGAATTGCAAAAGACCATTCCTGATTTACCGGTAAGGAACCTTCGGCTGGCCCAAGTACTGAAGCAAAAGTTCCCGGCACATCAATATGAAAGACTGGCGCGCGTCATGCGCGACCTGCGTGTGATCAAATCGGAAGAGGAAGTGTCGCTGATCCGGGAAGCCTGTAAAATAACAGGATTGGCCTTTGAAAATGTGCTGAAATGCCTCCGGCCGGGCATCATGGAATACGAGGTGGAAGCTGAAATCACCTATGCTTTCCTTAAAAACGGAGCCCGCGGTCATGCTTATCCTCCAATTGTTGCCTCCGGCATCAACGCCTGCGCGCTTCACTATGTCAGCAACAACTGTGTTTGCAATGAAGGCGACCTGTTGCTAATGGACTTTGGTGCCGAATACGGCAATTATGCAGCCGACTGTTCACGAACCATTCCGGTTAACGGTAAATTCACACAGCGGCAGAAAGACCTCTACAAGAGCGTTCTGGATGTATTCCGTTTTGCCTGCAAACTGATGAAGCCCGGGAACAGCATCAGTAATGTGCATAAGGAAGTTTGCAAGCGATTCGGCGATGAACATGTGAAGCTGCGGCTCTATACAGCTGAAGCTTTGGCTAACCAGGACATGAATAACCCTTTGTATCAGCAGTACTACATGCATGGGACTTCCCATTTCCTGGGGCTCGATGTGCATGATGTGGGCAGTAAAGACGCTGAATTCCGGCCGGGTATGGTGCTTACCTGTGAGCCGGGGATTTATATTCCGGTCGAAAAAACCGGTATCCGGCTTGAAAACAACATCCTCATCACCCGCGATGGCAATGAGGACCTGATGAAAGATATACCGCTGGAGCCCGAGGAGATTGAGAATCTGATGAACAGGTAACGGCTGACTGGCAATTAAGCTACTTTCCTACCAAACTTTCCACATCAGTTAATTCCTTGGCAATGGGTTTGCCAATAACCTTATGGCCCTTGTCTGTTACCACAATGTTGTCTTCGATTCGGATACCTCCAAAGCCCAGATACTTCCGGACGGCCTTGTAATCAATAAAATCGCGGTAACGTCCCTCGCTGTGCCACTTTTCAATCAACGGTTCAATGAAGTAAATGCCCGGTTCCACCGTTACCACATTTCCTTCCTGAAGCCGTTTGGCCATTCTCAGGTAGGCAGTTCCAAACTGATCTGAGCGCTTGAAATCAAGGTCATATCCGATATACTCTTCTCCAATATCCTCCATGTCATGCACATCGAGCCCGATCATATGCCCGATTCCATGTGGGAAAAACAAGGCATGGGCACCGTGGTTTACGGCATCATCAACATCCCCTTTCATGAGCCCCAGTTCTTTGAGACCATGGGCAATAACAATGGAGGCTAATTTATGTACCTCATAATAGGGTTTCCCGGGTTTGATGGCCTTAATGGCTTCAAGCTGGGCATCCAGCACAATTTTGTAAATTTCCGCCTGCTGGCTTGAAAATTTACCGCCAACCGGGTACGTCCTGGTGATATCTGTTGCATAACGCCTCTGCGATTCAGCTCCGGCATCAATCAGCAACATCTGGCCTTTCTTAAGTTCATTGCCATAATAATGGTTATGCAGAATCTGCCCGTTGATGCTGCAAATTACCGGGTATGCCATCCGGCAGTGTTTTGCAAGTGCTGTTCCTTCCAGTGCTCCGGCTACCTGGTACTCAAAAGCACCGGGTTTAATTTGCCTGATGGCATGGGCATAGGCCTCCCCGGTAACCCGGGTCATGGTTTCTTCCATCTCCTGAATTTCATAGGAATCCTTAACGGAACGCTGTGTGGCAACAGCCCTGATCAGTGCTTCTGATGCATTCCGGTCAACCTCCTCGTATTTCAGGTTATCATAATAAGCCAGCTGCAGCCTTCTTTGTTCGCGGTATGGCGGCAGGTAATGCACGTCTCTCGAATGTGCAATGACCCTGAATACATCACCGTCGAGCCTTTCAAGGGGTTTTACCAGGGTGATGCCTGCTTTTAAAGCCTTTTCCTGCAGCGGCTCCTGATTCCCAACCCATATAATGTCTTCAAGCGTGGGATCACTTCCATAAATGGTTTCTCCTCCAAGCTCGCAATCAATCATTCCTGCTAATCCGGGCATATCCAACCCGAAATAGTAAAGGAAAGAACTGTCCTGTCTGAAAGGATAATTATTGGCAGCATAGTTCATGGCAACATCCTTATTGCCTAAAAACAGGATTACTCCGCTCCCCACAAGCTCCCTGAGGCGCTTTCTTCTTTGAATGTAAACTTCGGCTGGAAACATGGTTGAATTCATTTATATACGACAATAAAATTATAATCTATTTTGCTTTAAAACCACAGAAAAATCAGTTTTTATCAAAAATGCATATCTGGCTATCCCATATTGATGTAAACAAGTTATTTGTTATCTTCGTATAACCTGAAAAAGAACAATGCCTTACAGAAGACTCCCAAATACTGATTTGGCCCGGCTCCGTGCGCTGCGGATCGCATACGAAAAGGGGAAGGAATTACCCCCGTTTAATCTGGCTTTCTCACAGGCTACTTTTCAGAAAGTATTTTCGAACATGCACAATTTTGAAAAAATTGTGCTGGAAAGCAGGCAGGCCTTCAACAAACAGGTGGAGAAAAGCAAGGATTACGGAAAACTGCTTAAAAGAGTCAAGCTCTATCTTTCACATTTCATCCAGGTGATCAATATGGCCATCACACGTGGCGAAATGTCTTCCAATGACCGCGATTACTTTGGCTTCAGTCGCACCCAGAGCAGGGTTCCCTCATTCAACAGTGAAGCCGAAGTGCTCAGCTGGGGAGAAAAAATGATCCAGGGCGAAATGCAGCGGCAGAAAAAAGGCCTGACACCGGTTACTAATCCATCAATTGCCGTTGTTAAGGTACACTATGAAAATTTTCTGGAAGCCCACCGGTTTCAGAAGATACTTCAGAAAAACCTGCAACGGAGCCAGGAAAAGCTGATTGAACAACGTCTTATCGTCGATGAAATCATTGCCTCAGTTTGGAATGAAGTGGAAGAACACTATAAAGACATGCCCGATGATGCCAAAAGGAACCACGCCAAAATTTACGGTGTGGTATATTTTTACAGGAAGAATGAATTAATTCAAAAAGAATCGCCGCAAATCATTACCCCCTCAGCCTGACGCGCTCCTTTTCGTGAAGGAATATCATCCCGAGCAACAGGCATGTCAGAAATACGCTGATATAAAGATAGTAGTGTTGCTGACCTGAAGTGCCCCAGGAGTCCAGGGCTGTTTCCCCATATGGCTCGTTGGCAAAATGATAGTAAACAACGGCCATTCCGTTGTTTACAAAATGTGCCGCCACAGGCACCCAAATGGAAGCACTCCAAAGCATCAGGTACCCGAAAAGCAGTCCAAGCAGAAACCTGGGCAGAAACCCAAAAAACTGAAAATGGATAAAGCTGAAAATAAAGGCAGTGATGGCTATGGCCCAGTGACTGTTTTTTGTCCAATCGGTAAAGATGCGCTGTACCACACCCCTGAAAAGAAACTCCTCACCAATAGCAGGCAGAACAGCTATCATAAAAAGGTTTACGGCCAGGTCTGCATTTGAGCGGCCATCAAGGAAAGCTTTCGTTAATTTCTCCGCATTTTCTTCACTTGTGATCATCATTTGCTCAACAGCATCAAGCCAGGCCGGAAGGTCAAGCCGGGAATTAATCCAGGTGAGCATATTCATGGCCGGAATGGCGGCAAAAAGAACAAGAATCACCAAAATCAGTGTGATTCCGGATGTCCCCCCCCCGGTTTTAAGGTAACCACGCATATCCGTGCTGAATAACCACGCTGCGATCAGGGCCGGAATCACAAAAAGAAAAACCGACTGAAAAATCTGGAAAAGCTTGATCACCCCGATATTTTCCGGGTTGGGATTGTTCAAAAAACTTTCCAGGGTTTTCATATCGATATGATACAGGGGAACTGAAACCAGGTAGGCAGCCAGTGTTCCGAACAAAGCCATAACCAGGACCAGCAAAACCAATAGAATCAGTTTCACCGGAGGGCGCATCTGCACATAGGTGTGGCGCAGCGAATCAAATAATGATGACATGTATGAAATAGTTTTCGGGTCAAAATTAATAAAACTTATGTGGTATTTGTTGCGGCATATCAAATGGTGAACTATCACAACAATCTTGTTAAATTTGCCTGCTTTTTAAACTTTTCCGCATTGATTCAAATCGGCAATATACAGCTTGGCGATAAAGCCCTTTTCCTGGCACCCATGGAGGATGTAACGGATCCTTCGTTCCGTTTTATCTGCAAACATTTCGGTGCAGATATGGTGTATACCGAATTCATCCCCTCCGACGGGCTCATCCGCGATGCCAAAAAAAGCCTGAAAAAACTGGACCTCTCTGAAAGTGAAAGACCCATAGGCATTCAGCTTTACGGACATCTGATTGAAAGCATGACAGAGGCCGCGAAAATTGCTGAAGAGGCAAAGCCCGATCTGATCGATATCAATTTCGGTTGTCCGGTGAAAAAGATCGCCAACCGTGGAGCAGGTGCAGGTATGTTGTGCAATATCCCCCTCATGGTGGAAATGACAAAGGCCATTGTAGAAGCCGTGAATCTGCCTGTCACCGTTAAAACCCGGCTGGGATGGGACGACAGCAGCAAGCACATTGTGGAGATCGCGGAAAAATTGCAGGATGTGGGTATAAAGGCGCTCACCATACACGGGCGCACCCGGGCGCAGTTTTATAAGGGCAATGCCGACTGGACCCTCATCGGTGAAGTAAAAAACAATCCCCGGATGAAGATTCCGATTATTGGTAACGGCGATATCATCACCCCGCAATCAGCACGTGATGCCTTTAACAACTATGGCGTGGATGGGATCATGATTGGCCGGGCAACTGTTGGAAGGCCGTGGATATTTCGTGAAATCAGGCACTTTTTAAATACCGGCGAATTGCTTCCGGCAATGACCCTGAATGAAAAAGTAGACCTGGCCCGGCTCCAGTTCCGGAAATCGCTTGAAATAAAAGGAATTCCCAGGGGAATCTTTGAAATGAGACGGCACTTCATCAACTATTTCAAAGGGCTTCCCGATTTCAGGGACATCCGGATGAAACTGGTTACCACACTGGATATTGAAGAAATTGAAAAACTGCTCGACCTCATCCTGATCAGTTATCCGCAGCATTAGCCGGATCCTTCCGGGGATAATCAAGTGTATAGTGTAATCCGCGACTTTCCTTTCGTTGCTGGGCCGCTTTGATGATCAGGTAACCTGCATTGATCATGTTGCGCAGCTCGCAAAGTTTCTGATTCAGTTTTGATGTGGCAAACAACTGTTCCGTTTCCGTGAAGATGATCCAGAGCCTTTCCATGGCACGCTTCAACCTGATATTTGACCGGACGATTCCCACATAGTAACTGAAAATCTGCTGAACTTCCTTGTAATTCTGTGTAATCAAAACCATTTCCTCATTATGGGTGGTTCCTGCATCATCCCACTCAGGGATATTACCGGGAATGGAATTGTTTCTGAAACGCTCAAGGGAATGCCGGGCTGCTTTATCCGCAAAAACCATGGCCTCAAGCAGCGAATTGCTGGCCAAACGGTTTGCCCCGTGCAAACCCGTAGATGAGCACTCTCCGGCCGCATAAAGTCGTTGTATGGAGCTGCAGCCATTCATATCTACCTTTATTCCGCCACACAAAAAATGGGCAGCAGGAACAACGGGTATCATGTCTTTTCTCAGATCGATGCCAAGCGACATGCATTTTTCAAAAATGTTGGGAAAGCTCTGCTTCAGATCTTCCCCATCGAGGTGCGTACAATCCAGGAATACATATTCATCCCCGCTGGTTTTCATCTCATTGTCAATGGCTCTTGATACAATATCACGCGGGGCAAGTGATCCCCGCTGATCATAACGGGGCATGAAATCTTCACCTTTGTGATTGCGCAATATAGCCCCGTGTCCGCGCATGGCTTCCGTGATTAAAAAGTTGGGGCGCTCGCCGGGATTGTACAACGCCGTGGGATGAAGCTGTACAAACTCCATGTTATCAATAATGCCTTTGGCCCTGTAAACCATGGCAATGCCATCGCCCGTGGCAATCAGCGGATTGGTGGTTATGTGGTAAAGGTTGCCGATGCCCCCGGTGGCCATGAGCGTTACCCTTGAAAGAAACTTATGAATGGTACTGCTCTTCAGGTCCATTACATAAGCCCCGTAACACTCTATATCCGGAAAATATCTTTTAATAAGCCTTCCCTGGTGGTGTTGCGTGATGATGTCAATGGCAAAGTGGAATTCAAATATATCAATGTTGGCATGATTCCGGACCTTCTCACTCAATGATTTCTGTATCTCAAACCCGGTATTGTCCTTGTGATGAAAAATACGATACTCGGAATGCCCGCCTTCACGCGCCAGGTTGAATTTTCCCGATTCTTCACGGTCAAAATCAGTTCCCCATTGGAGCAGTTTCTGAATTTGACCGGGTGCCTCACTGACTACCATCTCTACTACTTTGCGGTTGCACAGGCCATCTCCTGCAATCAGGGTATCCTCAGTATGCTTGTTGAAATTGTCTATTCCGCCCGATACGGCAGCTATACCCCCCTGGGCATAACTGGTATTGGTATCGCTCAGTGCAGTTTTTGTGATAATGGCAACTTTACCGCTATCTGCAACCTGAAGTGCATAGGCTAATCCGGCAAGCCCTGATCCGATTACTAAAAAGTCATATTGATGGTCCATCTTTCTAAACTTTTTCGAATTGCAAAATTAACAGAAATATGGTTATATTTTGTCACTTTTTGTCGCCACAAAAAGTGACCAAAAAAGGCATACGGCCTGAACTCACTCCGTCTCGTGCCTCGACTTCGTTCAGACAGCAGGCCGTCTCAATTTGGAATTTTTAATTTTGCTCCGCACTCGTTGTGGTAATGCTGTTATGTTTTTATAGTTCTAATTCATGGTAATGTTGTGCCTCTGAAAACTATCCTGTGCCTAGAATAATGGAACAACACAAATGAACCCGCAAGATCCGCCTCTGAGAAAAGGCGTCAAGAAAATCAATTCACTGCAGTCAGCTATGACTGCTTTAAGAATGCATATAAGAAAATATGTTTGATCCCGGTTTAGAATCTGTAGAATTTCAGGCACTGAAATTCACAGAATTCTTAATCGGGAGAGTTTATTTTCTTGTGTAGCGCATGAATTGATTTTTAGCCTTTTATCAGCAGCGGCGGCTCTTTTGGTTACTTTTTACTCACTTCGTTCGTGAGATCGCTTCGCTTAGTTCAGCTGAAGGGAAAAGTGACAAAAATAAGTTTGTCAATTACTAATATTTGGTGTGATACGCCGTCTGCCATCGGGCGAGAAAAGCTCAGTGTGACTGACGTTGTCGTACCATACTTTCATGCCCGACGGGCATGAGTTTTAACCGGTTCCAAAACTTTCAAATCAAGTTTTTTCCATTACATTTGTGCCCGTTAACACAAAAAGCAATACCATGGTTCAGGAAGATCTCTTCAAAAAAATCATTGCCCACAGCAAGGAATACGGTTTTATTTTTCCGTCCAGTGAAATTTACGATGGTTTGGGTGCCGTTTATGATTACGGCCAGAACGGGGTGGAACTGAAGAACAACGTACGTCGCTACTGGTGGGAATCTATGGTGAAACTCAATGAAAATATCGTAGGAATTGATTCGGCCATTTTCATGCATCCCAAAATCTGGGAGGCATCGGGACATGTTGCCGCATTCAATGACCCGTTGATCGATAACAGAGATTCTAAAAAGAGGTACCGCGCCGATCAACTCATAGAAGATTACCTCCAGAAGATAGAAGACAAAATAGAGAAGGAAGTGACCAAAGCCGCTCAGAAATTCGGAGAGTCCTTTGACGAAGCCAAATTCAGGAGCACCAATCCGCGTGTGATTGAAAACCAGCAAAAATACGATGCCGCCCGTAAGCGTTACGTTTTGGCTCTTGAAAAAGATGATCTGAAAGAATTATACCAGTTCATTGTTGATGCCGAAATTGTTTGTCCCATCTCAGGTACCAAAAACTGGACCGAGGTGCGCAAATTCAATCTCATGTTCAGCACCCAAATCGGATCGGTGAGCGAAGAAGCCAATACCATTTACCTCCGGCCTGAAACAGCCCAGGGCATATTTGTCAACTTCCTGAATGTGCAGAAGACAGGTCGTATGAAAATTCCCTTTGGCATTGCACAAACCGGCAAGGCTTTCCGGAATGAGATTGTGGCCAGGCAGTTTATTTTGCGCATGCGCGAGTTCGAGCAGATGGAAATGCAGTTCTTCATCAAGCCCGGCACCGAAATGCAATGGTATGAGTATTGGAAGGAAAAGCGCATGAAATGGCATAAGGCACTGGGTATGGGAGATCATAAATACCGGTTCCACGACCACGACAAGCTGGCCCATTACGCCAATGCTGCCGCTGACATTGAATTTGAATTTCCCATTGGCTTTAAGGAAGTGGAAGGCATTCATTCACGCACCAATTTCGACCTGGGAAATCATGAGAAATTCTCGGGCAAAAAAATTCAGTACTTCGATAGCGAAACAAATGAAAACTTCACTCCTTATGTGATTGAAACCTCAATTGGTCTCGACCGCATGTTCTTCACCGTGCTTTCCAATGCCTATATGGAAGAAAAAGTGGAATGGGAAGGCAGTGCCAAGGAAGACCGCGTGGTGCTGAAGCTGCCCCCTGCCCTGGCCCCCGTTCAATTAGCCGTTCTTCCGCTAATGAAAAAAGACGGGTTGCCTGAAAAAGCCCGGGAAATCATGGACAACATGAAATTCGATTTCAACTGCCAATATGAGGAAAAAGATTCCATCGGTAAGCGGTATCGCCGGCAGGATGCCATTGGAACCCCCTTCTGCATCACCATTGACCACGATACGCTGAACAACAATACGGTTACCATCCGCTACCGCGATACGCTGCAGCAGGAACGGGTTGCCGTTGACCGCCTGCCTGAAATTATGGGTGACAAGGTGAGTCTGAAGGGATTGCTGAAAAAGCTTTAAACTGCTTCCACCCTTACCGCTACACTTTTTGCAGAATTGCCTTCCATGTCGGTGGCAATTACAAAATACTCATGTGAAGATGTGTCGGTTAATTCATCGGCACAGGTAAATGGTTCCGTGCTGATCTGAGGCTTGTGATGCACGGTTTGAATCAGCCTGTTATCCCGCCAGATCTCATATGATTTCAAGGCAGCATTACCTGCGAATGCCGTATTCCAGCTGACTTCAATGTGTCGTTCGTCACCTGCCCTGTTTTGTTTGGCCCTGATTCCTGAAGGAGCAACAAGTCCCTTTCCGGCTGTCTGGAAGTAATTGGTCTTTCCCTCTTTCACGGCAGCTGCCTTTTTTTCCACTTCAGCCCGGTCAGTCTGGCTCATACCGGATAGTTCCACCTGTGAGGCACTCAGGTTTTGCTCCAGTTGGCAACTTACAGGGTCATCACTGATTTGTCCGGTACCAATGATCAGGGTATGCACCCCGGGCGTTGTGAGTGTATACTCTATTAATTCCCTGCTGGGCAATGATTTACTGCCAATGGTTCTCACAACTTCTTCAGGGCCCCTGGTCCAGTGCGCTTCTTTGGTATACATGGCCCCGTCGGCAAATACCTTCATGCCGATTACACCCATATTTTTTGCCATGGCAACCGGAATCACATTGTGTTGCATGTTGAAGTTCAGCTTGTCGTTGGCATTTATGGAAACCAGCAACCCGTCTATCAGGTTGGTCTGATCACGCCGGATCATCTCCATCATCACCGGCGGCGAAAAATGACCCGAGAAGCCGATGTGCCTGAGCAGTTTTTCTTCCTTCGGATTCAACCCGGTTAAATTGGTCCCGTCCCTGTAATCACGCAGGGCAGCAAGCGCACCTATGCGCTCTGCCTTTGGGTTGGTATCATATAAACCTTCATAAATGGCATCTACCTCCTCCATGGTACTCAGGCTGTGAATCAGCACCATATCCACGTAAGAGCCTTTCGGGTAATTGCCCTGGTTGTCGCCGAACAATTGCGACAGGCTTCGTTTCAGATCATCAATGGTACGGGAACCTGCAGGTCCGTTGGTGCTGTTGCGGACACCCTGGATATTCGGATCGCCCTTTGCCACACGCAGATGTGTTTTGGTGGTAAGGAAGATAGACCGTCTCAGTGCTTCATTATAGCCCGCCCGCGCAGGGTCGAGACTCAATTCCCGGAACGCTTTACTGTAATTCATCTGGCTGGGACCATATACATTGGATGTGTCAAAGTAATTCACTCCCTTGCCGAAAGCCTTCAGAATAATTTTAACCGGATCCACATCACCCGGAGTCCATTGTAAAGAGGCCTGACCTCCCAGGCCCATTGTGGTAACATCAAAATTCAGCCTCCCGAACGACCTGGTCATGGGTTGAGAAACCCGGTTGGGCACCAGTCCGAAACCCGGCATCAACACAAATCCTGCAGCAGCAGCTGCTGTATTCCTGATAAAAGAACGGCGGTTGGTGGTATACCTTTTCATGATCCTTAGGTTTTGGTTCAATACATAATTACTAAACACCTCTTATTGCGAATTGTTCTTCAGGGTGTCACTTGTACAGAAAGTTCGCAAAAAATCCCGGTTTTTTCATGCTTCATCCACTGTTTTTTTATAAAGTTGGCGTTTGTGTATTTTTAATACTTTTGAATATGCTTATTTTACCAGCCCATTTTTCTCCATGATGCGAAAGGCACTCATTATCACCTATTATTGGCCTCCCAGCGGCGGTTCGGCTGTGCTGAGATGGCTTAAGTTTTCCAAATACCTGCGGGAATTTGGCTGGGAACCTGTAATCTATACTCCTGAAAATCCGGAAGCACAGGAAATTGACGAATCCTTGCTCAAGGACATCCCCGAAGGAATGGAAATCCTGAAAACGAAAATTATTGAACCTTACGGCATATATAAATGGCTTACCGGTAAAAAGAAGCATGAAAAAATTGCTGTCGCGCTGATCTCTGAAAAAAAGCAAACCGGCATCATGAGCCGGCTTTTTCTCTGGATCCGAAGCAATCTTTTCATACCCGATCCCCGGGTGGGATGGGTCAATCCTTCGGTCAGGAACCTGTACAGATACCTCATAAACAACCCGGTGGATGTGGTAATTACAACCGGACCTCCGCAAAGTATGCACCTCATTGGGCTGAAGCTGAAAAATAAACTGGGTGTGAAATGGATTGCCGATTTCCGGGACCCCTGGACCAATGTGGATTTTTACCGGGAACTGCTGCTGACTGCTTATGCTGACCGGCAGCACCGAAGGCTTGAAAAAAGGGTTCTTGAAAATGCCGATCAGGTGATCAGTATAAGTCCCGGCATGACCGAAGAATTCGTTGCCCTTGGTGTGAAAAAAGTAACCACCATCACCAATGGTTATGACACACCAGCAGTAATATCCGGGGTGCCTGGTACGGGTAAATTCTCCCTGGTTCACCTGGGGTCCATGCCCAAATCAAGAAATCCGGAGAACCTATGGCAGGTATTAAGCGACCTGGCCGGAAACAATGAAAGGTTTGCCGCCTCTCTGGAAATCAAATTAATAGGCAAAGTCGACCAATCTGTTTCCGAATCACTGGGGAAATTGCAGTTAATGCGATATGTGATGCGGGAACCTTTTGTGCCTCATGAAAAGACCTATTCCATACTATCTGAAGCAGCCGTGCTGCTGCTTTGCATCAACAATACGCCCAATGCGAAAGGCATACTTACCAACAAGTTTTTTGAATACCTTTCGGCCAAAAGGCCCATTGTTGCCATCGGCCCCCGGGATGGAGATGCAGCAGCTATACTGGGTGAAACCCGGGCAGGAAAGATTTTCAGCTATGAAGATACGGAAACTCTTAAAGACCACCTGGTGGAATTATTTGATCTATATTCGCAGGGAAAACTGCAGGTGAGTGGTTCGGGTATTGAGAAGTATTCCAGGAAAAACCTGACGCACCAATTGAGTGAATTGTTAAACCAACTTGTAAGTTGAAAAAAATAGTAACTGTAATAGGCGCCCGCCCGCAGTTTGTAAAAGCAGCTGCTGTAAGCCGGGCCATTCAGAAATCCGGCGGGCTCCGCGAGATCATTGTTCATACCGGCCAGCACTTTGATGAAAACATGTCTTCGGTTTTTTTCAGAGAGATGGAAATTCCCGAACCCGATTATAACCTGCAGATCAACAGCTTGTCGCATGGCGCCATGACTGGTCGCATGCTCGAAAAGATTGAGGAAGTGCTGTTGCAGGAGAAACCCGATTTCCTGATGGTTTATGGCGACACCAATTCAACTATTGCCGGAGCACTGGCAGCAAAGAAACTGGATATCAAGGTAATTCATGTAGAAGCCGGATTGCGGTCGTTCAATATGAAGATGCCTGAAGAAATCAACCGCATACTGACCGACAGGATCTCGGACCTGCTTTTCTGTCCTACAGACAATGCAGTTCACAACCTGGATAATGAAGGATTCGGTAATTTCAAATGCCAGATTCACCAGGTGGGCGATGTGATGTATGATGCGGCATTGTTTTATTCTGAAAAATCAGCAACTCGTTCCGACATAATGACTCGTTTGCAGGTTAACCCTGGCGATTTTATCCTTTGCACAGTTCACCGGCAGGAGAATACCGACAACCT
This sequence comes from Bacteroidales bacterium, assembly GCA_046481675.1. GTDB lineage: Bacteria > Bacteroidota > Bacteroidia > Bacteroidales > UBA10428 > UBA5072. The sequence goes on from JAWOJJ010000045.1 coordinate 58,688, forward strand.
GGAAAACCTGAAACAGATTGTGGCTGCATTGAATGATATCAATAAGCAAAAAAAGGTTATATTACCTTTGCACCCGAGAACCAGGAAGATTCTGAAACAGCACAATATCGTTCCCGGCTTTGAGTCCATTGATCCGGTTGGTTATTTTGATATGCTGGAACTGCTTAAAAATTGTAATCTCGTAATGACAGATAGTGGAGGAATGCAAAAGGAGGCCTATTTTTTTAAAAAGTATTGCATTACCCTACGCAAAGAAACCGAGTGGATCGAACTGGTAAACAACCATTACAATATGCTTACAGGAGCAGATGCAGAATCCATCAGAAACAGTTTCATGATTTTAAAAGACAAAGAAATCTGCCACATCAACAGCTTGTATGGTGACGGCAATGCCAGTATCAAAATTATCAACTCCATAATCAATTATCAACCATGAAGATTTTAATGGTGCTCGATCGTGAGTTTCCTCCTGATATCCGTGTGGAAAATGAGATAGCTGCCTTGCAGCAGGGCGGTCATGAAATACATATAGCCTGCTATACACAGAAAAACAAACCGGCATTAGAAAAAACCGAACAGGTCAGTATTCACAGGAAGCCCATTTCGAAATTCATTTACAAATCCAGCATTGCCATTTTGACGCTTCCATTTTACAATCATTTTTGGAAGAAGTATTTAAGAGAAATTCTCAAGACTCAGACTTTTGATGCCATCCATATTCACGACCTCCCGTTAGCAGGCGTTGGCGTTTTAATGAAAAAAGAATTCGGTTTGATTTTAACCATTGACCTTCATGAAAACTGGCCGGCATTTGTTGAGATGTCAAAGCACACCAATACGTTGTTGGGGAAGTTTTTTTCTCCGGTTTTCATGTGGCGTAAGTTTGAAAAAAGAGTTCTTAAAAAAACAGACAACATTATTGTTGTGGTGGAAGAAGCCCGGGATCGTCTGATAAATCTGGGAATTTCCGCAAGTAAAATAAGAATTGTATCAAATACCATCAATCTATCAGATTTGTTCATAAAGAGTCATGGTAAAAAAGAAAAAAACATATTATACTATGCAGGAGGCATTAACTACCACAGGGGGCTTCAAAATGTAATCCTTGCCATGCATCAATCTACCAACAAAAAGTTGATGTTTTGGATATTGGGTGAAGGCAGTTATAAAAATGAATTAATTGCATTGGTAGAGCAATTCTCATTGGCATCACAAGTTTTCTTTTTCGGTTACCAGCCTTTTCAGGTTGTCATGGAGAAACTTGCTGAGGCTGATTTTGCCGTTATTCCCCACATAAAAAACGCCCATACTGATTCCACTATCCCCCATAAACTTTTCCAATACATGTATGCCAAAAAACCGGTTATTGCAAGTGATTGCTTACCCATTAAAAGAATCCTTGAAGAAACCGGGTCAGGTATTGTTTACGAGCATAATAACACAAAGCAATTGGCTGAAATATTGTCAGATATTCATCATTATGATTGTGAAAAAATCGGAGCAAAAGGAGAAAAGGCTGTTAAAGAAAAATACAATTGGACTGTTGATAGTTCGGTTTTGTTAAATTTGTATAATAAATAATACTCTTTAATAACCTTATTTATAACATTGTGCTACAAGCATTAATAAGAAACGGCCACGTCAATACCGAAGAAGTACCTACTCCTGTGGTAAGAAAAGGAAGAGTGCTAATCAGGGTTGTATACAGTTGTATTTCTGCCGGCACCGAAATGGCGGGGGTTTCTTCAACAGGAAAATCCCCCTTGCGTACAATTCTCGAACAACCTGAGAAAATAATGAAAATCCTGAATATGCTCAGATCTGAAGGTTTGAGTAAACTGGTAAATCAATACCGTTTTATTAAAGACTCGGGGCTTCCTACTGGTTATTCTGTCAGCGGTATTGTTATTGGTATTGGTGAAGATGTGGAAAATTTCAAGATAGGAGATCGGGTTGCAGCAGCTGGCGGAGGTTTTGCATATCATGCCGAATTTGTTGAAGTACCAAAAAACCTTGTCACCTTAATGCCGGCTTCGCTCGATTTTAAGGAAGCATCTACTGTAGCAATAGGCGCCATTGCTTTGCATGGCATCAGAAGAACGGAGCTCAAATTGGGAGAGTTTTGCGTTGTAATCGGTTCAGGAATTTTAGGACTCATTGCCATCCAGATATTGCGTAAATCCGGGATTCGGGTTGTTGCTGTTGATATAAACGCTGAACGTTTAGATATTGCCTCTTTGCTGGGTGCCGAATTTATCATCAATTCAACTACTGAAGATCCGGTTAACCTTATTGAAACCATTACCAGAGGCCACGGGGCAGATGCCATTCTTTTTGCTGCTGCAACATCAGATAACAAACCATTGGCACAAGCATTCCAAATGTGTAAGCGAAAAGGCAAGGTTGTTCTTATGGGTGTTTCCGGAATGGAACTTAGCAGAAAAGATATGTATGCCAGAGAAATTGATTTTCATATATCAACATCATACGGACCAGGACGCTATGATATCAATTATGAAGAAAACGGAAGTGATTACCCTTATTCATATGTAAGATGGACCGAAGGCCGAAACTTTGAAGAGTACCTGAGGCTGCTGGCAACCAAAGACGTTGTACTGGATAAATTAATAAGTGAAGTATTTCCGATTGAAAACTCCGGGAAAGCTTTTGAATCGTTGAAAAGCAGCGATCATAAACCCCTGATAGTTTTGCTTGATTATGGCTTACCAGCCGATCATTTTGCTCCTTCCATTCAAAGAAAACTCATTCTTAGTGCAGAAAAACCTGTTGAGCATAATAAAATTAAAATTGGTATTATTGGTGTTGGTAATTTTGTACAGTCGGTACATCTTCCAAATCTTAATAAGCTGAATCACCATTACACAATCCATGCCTTGGCTAGTCAATCAGGTGTTAAAGCAAAAAATGCCGGTTCTTTTTATAACGCCAATTATGTGACAACTGATTATGATGAAATCATAAAGGATAAAGATATTGACCTGGTAATGATATGTACCAGGCACGGCAACCATGCCGAATTAACTTTAAAAGCACTTCAGGCAGGGAAACATGTTTTTGTCGAAAAGCCTCTCGCAACAACTCTTGACGATTTAGAACAACTTGAACGCTTTTTTCAGACCCATACCTCGAACACGCCGTTACTTATGGTTGGGTATAACAGACGATTCAGCCCTTATATCAGAGAAATAAGAAAACTTACAGATAACCGGATCGGGCCTATGTTTATCCATTACCGTATGAATGCCGGTTTTCAACCGGCCGATCATTGGACCCATCAGAATGGCGGCAGAATAATAGGTGAAGCATGCCATATAGTTGACCTTATGAGTGCTTTAACGAATTGCCAAATAATGACCAGCAAGGCAGAAGGAATAAAAAGTAGTCATTCAAAATTTCTGACAAGTGACAACAAAGTGATCACATTAAAATATGAAGATGGTTCAGTAGCTGTTATTGAATATATATCAATGGGAAACCGAGACCTTCCCAAAGAATACATGGAAATTCATTTCGATGAAAAATCAATAATCCTTTCTGATTATAAACAAACTGAATCATATGGTTGTAAACTAAATACCTCTCCTTCAAAAATAAGTAAAAAAGGCCATTTTGAGGAATTACTGGCTTTGCACAATTCACTTGCCGGAAATTGTTCTGATTGGCCAATTAAATGGCCCCAATTATACGAGACCACAAGGGTTACTATTGAATTGGCAGATACATACAATTGAATATGCACAAAGTTGCTTTCATAATATTACACTATGAAACATTAGACGATACGATCGAATGTGTTGAATCTATTTTATCAACAAATACTTATCCGGTATCAGAAATCGTAATTGTTGATAATGGTTCTAAAAATAAATCAGGGAAATCTTTAGAAAAAAAATACAAAGAAAATAATCAGGTTCATGTGTTGCTCAATTCCAAAAACCTGGGATTTTCCAAAGGGAACAATATAGGTTATCTTTATGCAAAAGAAACCCTTAAATCCGATTTTATCATTATTATAAACAATGATACCCTAATACGCCAACACGATTTCATTCCAAGGATCATCAATCGTTACAATTTAAGAAAATATGATGTTCTGGGGCCAGATATCTTGTCACTAAAAACCGGATCTCATCAAAACCCAAGAATCGAAGTACTCAACACTATTGAAGTTATCAGACAACATATGAGATATTTCCGTATATGTTTATTTTTGAACTATTTCTTTTTAGATGCACCTATTTTACGGTTGAAAAAAGCGTTCTTGCCCAAGTCCCGTCTTCCAAGTGCAAACAATGAATTTATAAATCCGGACAATATTGAAATGGAACAAGTTAAACTACATGGTAGCGCAATTGCCTTTTCCCCGGATTATGTAAAAAAATATGATTCAGCGTTTTATCCTGAAACCTTTCTATACTGTGAAGAATCTATATTGTACCATATTGTTCAAAAAGCCGGACTGATTTCCGTTTATTACCCTGATGCACAAATTATTCATAAAGAAGATGTCACCAGTGATTACTTAAATAAAAAAGAACTGATGAAACGGCGCTTTTACTTAAAACACAATCTGGATTCTCTTAAGGTATTACTCAAACTAAAGATGCACAGCAAATGATGAAATGTAGAATTTGTAATAACGAAGAAAACAATCCATCATATATTGGCAAGGAAATGTATTTCGGTTTTCGTGATGAATTTGAATATTTCCAGTGTTCAAATTGTGGCTGTTTGCAAATAGCTCATTTCCCGGAAAATATTTCGAAGTATTATCCTAAAGAATATGGGGCATACAGGACCTATGTAAAAACTAATGAAAACAGATTAATTCGTTTTCTGAAACGCAAGAAATTAGAAAACAGTCTTGAGATGAACTCAAATCTCATTGGCACTTTACTCAACCTGTTTATTAAAAAGGGTTTTATACAATATCTGAAACCCACCCATATTACCATTGATTCCGAAATACTAGACGTGGGTACAGGTTACGGATCAAGATTGATCAGTCTGAAAAATAAGGGTTTTAAAAACCTTACCGGTATTGAGCCGTTTATTGATAAGGATATTGTATATGACAATGGAATAACTGTTTATAAGATGCACCTTTCAGAAGCCTCTGGTCAATATGATCTTGTAATGCTTAATCATTCATTCGAACACATGCCCGACTCCTTACAGGCTATGAAAGACGTATACCGATTGCTTAAACCCAATCGGACAGCACTTATTAGAATTCCTGTTGCTGATTCTTACGGATGGGAAAAATACAAGACAAAATGGATGCCAATGGATCCGCCGAGACACTTCTTTTTACATACCAATACAAGCATGAAAATATTATGTGATCAAGTTGGTTTTGAGATCGCTGAGGTTATCTACGATTCAATAACTTACAATTATGCCGCCAGCGAACAACTGCTTAAAGATGTTCCCATACAAGCGCCAGATTCCTATTATATCAACAAAAAAACTACATTGTTCACAAAAAAAGAGCTCAAAAGATTTCGTCAGATGGCCGTAGAATTGAATAAAGCAAAAAAGGGGGACACGGCTTGTTACTACCTTTATAAAAAATAGCAAAAGTAGTGATGGCTGGTCATATACCATTAAGTTTGAGTGATTTGGAAAAATGGATTGAAAACAATGGTTTTATCGGTTATGACCCCTATGATATTAAAGGTAAATCCGGTATTATCAAGCTAACGTCATTAGGCAACAGATATTTTATCGCTGCGTTGCTAAGAGAAGCCATTTTTGAAATTTTCTATACTTTTCCTGTCATCTCCAGAAAGATCCTTCGGGTAAAGCCGGCTGTTAACGCCAAGGCCATGGGACTCTTTGCCTCCTCCTATCTCGACCTCTATAAATTAACCCATGAGGATCAATATAAACATCAAGCTGATGTGTGCCTGCAATGGTTGAAAGATACTTTTGTTCATGTTGACCAGGGTATCGGATGGGGCTATCCTTTTGACTGGCAGTCAGAAAAACTTATTCCAGCAGGAACTCCCAATGGTGTAGTAACCACTGCGTGTAGTGAAGCCTTTTGGAAAAATTACCGGATTTTCCGAGATGAGGAATCCCTAAATTACTGTATTAAAATATCTAAGTTTCTTAGCACCCTTCCTATTGACATCATTGATGATGATAAAATTTGTTTTTCTTATACCCCCATTTTCGTAAATCATGTTCACAATTTGAATTTATTTGTAGCGGAACAGTTACTAAAAACAGGTTTGGAAACGGACAATAATGAATGGATTGTTTTGGCTGAAAAGGCAATAAACTATACTATTTCTAATCAACTTTCAAATGGTTCCTTTGATTATAATGGCCCGCCTGAAACACCCCAGCATCATTTTGACAGCTATCATACAGGATTTGTATTGCGCATGCTCCATTCAATTTGGAAGTTAACCAATAGAAAAGATGTATACGATTCGTTGAGCAGATGCTATAACCATTACTTAGGCAGTTTTTTCGAGGATAATCAGATTCCAAAACTTATGCCCGACCGAAAGTACAGGATTGACATACATTCCTGTGCTGAAAGTATTAATTGCCTTTCTGAACTGGGCTGTACCTTTCCGCAAGGTTTGATAACAGCACAAAGAGTCCTTGATTGGACCATCAGCAACCTTCAGGACCCTTCCGGCTATTTTTACTATGCTGTTATAAAAAGCCGCTTAACCAAAACAACATTCAGATCAAAAATTCCCTATATCAGATGGGGCCAGGCATGGATGCATAAAGCTTTGAGTAACTATTTGATATCAACCAATCATAAGTTAGTTTGATATGATCCCCACACTCAAATCAACACTCAAGAATACTTTTATTTATAGTATAGGAACATTTTCTTCACGACTCTCTGGGTTTATTCTGATTCCATTATATACCAGCCATTTCACCAAAGAAGAATATGGTTTAATGAGTATGATGGAGGTTTCATCTCAAATTTTGCTTGCTTTACTGGGATTCAGTTTATATAACGCTTTCTTTCGGTGGTACTGGGACAAGAACTACATAAATAAACAAAAATCAATTCTCTTTACCATTACGGTTTTTCTGGTTTTTCAAATCACCCTGTTTGTCATTCTTGGGTTATCACTACAAAAGGAATTATCTCTTTTGGTATTTGATTCGGACAACCATTCATACCTCATTAAAATTTTATTGATTGTAAGCGGATTTGAAGCTATTGGCGTGTTGATTTCCACACTGCTCAGATTGAAAGAACAGGCTATTTTTTACACGTTTCTTCAGCTGATTAAATTAGCTGTTTGCTTGGGAGTAACCTATTACCTCATAGTATTTCATAACAGAAATATTGAAGCTGTATATGAGGCTCAACTGATTGCCAATATTCTTTATTTTATTCTCATATTCCATGTTTTCCGAAAAAATATTCAAATCAAATTTGAATGGAAAATCCTCAGGGACATGCTTTCATTCAGCATGCCTCTTGTACTTACTTCCATTTCAGGTATCATACTAAATATTACCGACAGGTATTCTCTCCGGTTTTTATCTGATATGGGCAATGTTGGCATTTATTCATTGGGGTTCAAGATTGCAAATACCATTCGCGTTTTTGTCATCACTTCAGTAAATCTTGCTTTACAGCCGATCATTTTCAAAATGATGGATGATCCCGGCAATAAACGTTTCTACTCAAAGGTAATGACGTATTTCACTTTTGGTTTGATGTTTTTTGTGCTGTTCTTTTCTCTGTATTCCCCAGAGATTATCAAGATCGTTTCCAGGCAAAATATGGAATTCTGGGATGCCTATAAGATTGTACCCATTTTAAGTTTTTCCATGTTGTTTACCATGCTTCGGGATGTTGCATTTACCGGACTGAACATTACAAAGAAAACTAAAGTAATTGCCTTGCTGATTATCACGTCAGCCCTGCTCAATATCCTGCTAAATGTGTTGCTTATTCCCGGTTTACATCTCTATGGCGCTTCTGTTGCCACAACGATATCACAGATTATCTTTTTTGCTTCTGTTTATTTCTTTGCTCAGAAATATTATCCCGTTCCATACGAACTTAAAAAAATACTACTGATGATCATTGTTGGTGTTTGTATCTATGGCGCCGGAATGTTATTGAATTTTTGCCCCTTAGTATTTAGATTGACAGGCAAGTTGATGTTGATATTGTCTTTCCCCTTCATCCTGTTTTTATTAAAATTCTATGAATCCATTGAAATTGAACGACTAGGGCAATTCTGGCAGAAATGGAAAAATCCCAGGGAATGGAGGAAAAACTTGATGAAAATAAAACTCAATTAACGCGATTTGGATATCTTCGTTCACCAAAATACTTTTGATTATGAAACCCTTTTATAAAGCAGCTCCCCGGTACATTATTCCGATAATTATTTTTTTCTTTTTATCCCTGGCCTATTTTGTACCCGATGTTCTCGAAGGCAGGAAACTCTCGCAACATGATATCGTTCAGTTCAAAGGCATGTCAAAAGAAGTGGTTGATCATCGCGAAAAATACGGAGAGGAGCCACTTTGGACCAACAGCATGTTTGGCGGAATGCCCGCATACCTGGTTTCAACCCAATATAAATCAAGCGTGCTGCGACAGGTTCACCGGATTTTTACTCTTTTCAATTTCCGTCCGGTATGTTTTATTTTCTTATACCTGGTTGGCGCATACCTGGCCTTTCTGCTCTTCGGTGTGAATCCCTGGCTGAGCATGGCAGGGGCCATTGCTTATGCTTTCTCATCTTACTTTTTCGTCATCATTGAGGCAGGTCACGTTTCCAAAGTTTTTGCTCTCGCATACATGCCCCCGGTTATTGCAGGGGTATATGCCGCTTTCAGGGGGAAGGCCTTGCTCGGAAGCCTGACTACAGGTCTTTTTCTTGGCTTACAAATCGTTGTCAACCACGTGCAGATTACCTATTATACCCTGCTCATCATCCTGATCCTGGGCATTTTTGAGCTGGTAAATACGATTAAAACAAAAGAATATATAGAATTCCTGAAACCTGTTGCCTGGCTGATCTTTTTTGTTATACTGGCGGTTGGCGCAAATTTCAGCAGTTTATACACCACATACGAATATGGTAAATACTCCATCCGTGGAAAATCTGAGCTGTCGGTAAATGCGGAAAACAAAACAACAGGGCTCGATAAGGATTATGCCACAGGGTGGAGCTATGGGATCGGAGAAACTTTCAGTTTACTGATACCCAACATCAACGGCGGCAGTACAACAGGTGAATTAAAAGCCGGTTCCAACACCTATGACCTCATTAAAAGCCGCTACGGAAATTCTGAAGCCAAAAAATTCTGCTCCAGCGTACCCCTCTACTGGGGTAAGCAACCCGGTACCAGTGGCCCGGTTTATATTGGTGCGGCAATCATGTTCCTTTTTGTACTGGGCATGCTCCTGGTTAAAGGGCCTGTGAAATGGTGGCTCTTTATCGTTACCGTCTTTTCAATCATGTTATCATGGGGCCATAATTTCAATGCACTCACCAACCTGATGTTTGACTATTTCCCGGGATACAACAAATTCAGGAGTGTCTCCATGACACTCATCATGGCCGAATTTGCCATGCCGTTGCTGGCCATATTAACAGTCAAAGAGATTTTAACCCGCGAAATCCCGAAGCAGGAATTCATGAAAGCGATGAAATATGCTGCAATTGGCCTGGGGGGAATCATTTTGTTAATTATGGCCATAGCGGGATCATTCGACATGACCTCACAATATGATGACCAGTTCCGCTCGCAAGGTATGGGTGAAATTGTTGATGCCATACAAAAAGACCGCCTCAGTATGTTGCGTACGGATGCTTTCCGTTCTTTGATCTTTATTGCCTTGACAGCAGCGCTTATTTATGTCGTATTTCTGAAAAAGGTTAAGTTCAGTACGTTTATAATACTCCTGTCATTACTGGTTCTTGTTGATTTGTGGCCGGTGAACAAAAGATACCTGAACAGCAAGGATTTTGTTACGAAGAAAGAAGATAAGAATCCCTTCACCCCTTCTACTGCAGATATGTTAATTCTGAAGGACCGCGATACTAACTTTAAGGTTCTGAACATGTCGCTCAGTCCTTTGCAGGATGCAAGTACCTCGTATTTTCACAAATCATTGGGAGGTTATCACGGGGCCAAGATGCGCAGGTTCCAGGAACTTTTCGACCACAACATCCAGGGTGAAATGATGAGCATCATCAATACATTGCAGAAAAGACCGGTTCCCGAGGCAGTGGATAGCACCATGGCAACCCTGAATGCCATGAATATGCTCAACACCCGCTACATTATTTATAACCCTGATGCTCCGCCGCTTGTAAACAAAAATGAACTTGGTAATGCCTGGTTTGTTAAGGAATTTATGATGGTTCCCGATGCCGATGCCGAAATAGCAGCCATTGCAACTTTCAAACCTTCGGAACAGGCAGTGGTTGACGAACGGTTTTCGTCATTGTTAAAGGGTTTCAAACCGGTATATGACAGCACGGCAAAAATCTCCCTAACCGAATACCGGGCAAATTATCTGAAGTATTCAAGCGTGTCGCAAGCTGACCAACTTGCCGTATTTTCTGAAGTTTATTACGATAAAGGATGGAAGGCGTTTGTAGATGGTAAACCAGTGCCACACTTCAGGGCAAATTACCTGTTAAGAGCCATGGTAATTCCTTCGGGCAGTCACGTCATTGAATTCCGCTTCCATCCGAATAGTTATTTTATCGGAGAAAAAATATCCCTGGCAAGTTCCATATTGCTTATTCTACTGCTGGCCGGAATGGGGTACAGGGAATGGAGGAACAATTCTATAAAAAAAGACTGACGGCTTGGAGTTCAACTGAGGTTCAGGATTTTTCTAGTATCTGTCGAGCCAGCGGTACCTTCGTGCGGTATCGCCGAATTTTGCACTGATACAAATCTCATGCGAACCGAAGGTATAGCGTGAGATGCCATTGAACCCGTAATCATAGGCATAACCAAAATAGTATCTGCCGAACTTCAATCCGGCCATGGCGATGATGTCTCCTGTTGTTCTGCCGGCCAGGCCAAACCAATACTGCCGTTTGTAAAATGCTTTCATGGTTAATTGTGCCTGCACATGCAAACCTTCATTGAACAGCAATAAGGCTGATGGTTCATACTCCCAGTCGGTTTTTCTGGTTGCGTTCATCCTGTAATCGGCCGCCAGGATATAATGCCTTAAAATACGTGTTTCTTCTGAACTTTTAAAATCTGATGCATTGCCCAGCTTTAACTTCGACTGAAAAACATGGGCAACTGAAAACCCTACATGATAGTTGGCCGTCATATAATTAACGCCAATACCTGCATCGGGTACCATGGTGGACTTCCCGATCAATCCATCCAACGGATCAATTTCCGGGTTTTTCAACTGGGCACGGTCCCTGCTGATCCTGTACTGGAAAATGTTACCGGTTAAACCAAAGGAAAGCTGTGAATTCCTGATAAAAACATGGTAGGCATAACTGAATTGCCCACCCGTACGCTCAATGGCACCATTCAAATCGTGGTAAAGAATACCACCCAAGCCAACCCTTCCTTTACTGGGCTTCCGAAGTGCATTGTGTCCGGCACCAGGTTTGATCTTATAGCCACTTTTCAGAATCCTTCCCTGTAAACTGAATATGTACGAGCTGGGCGTAAAATCAGCAAAACCCATCCATTGCTTTCTGGCCGAGAGGTTTACAGCAGTTCTCCCATCATAACCGGCAACAGCAGGATTAAACAGAAACTCGTTGTCGGCGTACTGGCTGAACCGCGGAAGTTGCTGTGCATATCCCGAAAAGGAAAGTATTAAAGCAAAAAGCACAAAACACAGCCTAAACGAAATCTTATTCACACAATGCGATATCTGAGAAGGTTTGGGCAAATTTCAGGTTTTTAATTTCGTGATCGATAGTAATACGTAAAAAAACCCAAAAAGTTTGCAGGAAAGCATTATAATTGAACAGGTTATCTGAAAATCAGGAGGTTTAACGGATAATGGTAACAATCCCCCGCAACGATGAGGCTTCATGACCGGGATCAATAATATAATAATAGGTATCTACAGGAAGGCGCATACCCTTCATATCCTCTCCGTCCCAGGGTTCAGGACATCCTCCTGAACAATGGTAAACCAGGTTACCCAACCGGTCATAAATCTTCATGGTTCCGCCCGGATATCTTGCGTTGAAAGGTTCTTCACTACCATCCTCGGAAATATACATGACCTCCCAGGTATTATTGGCATTGTCCAATTCCGGATTTGGCGTAAAAGCAGTAGGAACTACCAGGCAGGTATTGTTTTGTGATTTCAAAATGATGGTAGTGTCTGTATAACAACCATGGGCATCCGTTACAGCTACACTATACTTTCCTTCAGTTATATTCTCAAGAATTGAATCTCCTTCTGCACTGAAATCAGTCCATTCAAAATAATAATCCCTTGTACCACCACTAACCGTTACAGCAACAACTCCGTTATGCCATTCCGAACAATAGGGAATTACACTGTTGCTTTCGTCCCATGTAATAGTCAGTCTTGCAGGTTGTCCGATAATTACCAGGGTATCTGTTTCGCAATTTTCAGCATCAATAACTATTAAGGAATAGGCTCCTGCTTTCAGGTTGCCAACTTCATTCCCGTTAACAGTTTTGTTATCCCACTGGTAAGTATATCCGGGAGTTCCCCCCACAGCATCAAGTTCAATCAAACCGTCATTGTAACCAAAACAACTGGCATCGGTAACGGAAACAACCGGAATCAATGATTCGGGATCTGCCAGATCTATCGTTGCATTTCCCACACAACCACCTTCGTCAGTAACAGTTACCGAATAGGTGCCTTCAGGTACATTGCTTAGTGTTTGTTCAGCAGATCCATCCTGCCACTCATAACCGTATGAGCCTACTCCATCGCTGGCCACTGCTTCCAACACGCCATCCGACCCCTTATTACATGATATTGGGTTAAGCACTTTAATTTCAACCAGCACTTCCGTGTTTTGCTCAATGATGGCGGTATCCTTTGCCACACATAGGTTCCCATCTGTTACGGTTAATTCATACGCACCTGCATTAAGTCCGCTTATAGCAGAGGTAAATGCTCCATGTTCCCAATTATAATCATAGTCAGGAACACCTCCGGATACAAATGCCTGTGCAGAACCCAATACAGTGCCTGTACAGTTAATATTATGACTTTCAATTGTAAGCATTAGAGCCGAAGGCTGCTTCAAGGTGTCCTGCCATAAAACCTGACAACCATTGGCATCCTGCATCATTAGATGATAAATTCCTTCGGGCAGATTGTCAATATAGCTTGTATCGCGGCCAAGTGAAGCACCATTGTGTGTCCAATCATAGCTATATAACAAAGCTCCTCCGGCTGGCCAGATGCGAACGGATCCATCAGTTCCGTCAAAGCACGATATTCCGTATCCGTTATGATTTGACAAATCGGCAGCATCTATGCGGAATGGTGCAGGCTGAGTCAACGTGAACGTATCCTTTTTCAAACAACCCAACCCATCGGTGACTGTGACAAAGTAATTTCCTGCCGGCAAATTATAGATCTCATTTGTAGTTTCCGGTATCGTTTCCCATTCATAATTATAGGCTCCTGAACCCCCGCCTGTAACCTGGAGTTTTATGTATCCCGTAGAATCAGCATTGCAGTTGATATTGTACGCTCCATTATTTGATAACGAAACTTCAGCATTAATGGAAATATCTGATGGTTGTATTAATTCAAACGTGTCTGTAACAGCACAGGCGAAGGTGTCCGCAATGGTTACCTCGTATGCTCCGGCTGAAAGATTCCATTGGTCCCTGGATGCCGAATCAAGAATCTCCGTTCCTGAAAGGGTTTTCCACAAATACTCATAGGTATTCACATGACCTCCCGAAATGTTGTTCAATTGAATACTGCCGTTTTCCGATTCATAGCATGTTACATTGAAGCCTCCGGGATAGGTTGAAACGGTTGCCTGGTCTATCCGGACAGGATCGGGCTGATCCAGAATAACTGAATCCTTGCCGGAACATCCATTGGACACCTCAATATAGTGTAGATAATACTTGCCGGCAGGTAAATTAATAAGATAATTAAGCTGGCTACTGTTTGTAAAAGTAGTGTCCAACTCATTTGGGCCTGTCCAATGATAGGTCAGGTTTTTCATGTGACGGTTGAAAGATCCCAGTTTACCAGAGTTTTCGCCATAACACCTGACATCATAGTCTCCATACGATGTGTCAGACATTGCAACAATTTTAACAGCGCCCGGAGGATTGATCAGCCTGTTTGTTTCATATTGACAACCGTTTGCATCCGTTACAGAAAGATTATAATACCCGGGGATAATGTTTTCAAGCGTATCCTGATTGGTTGACGGATAAAGGTAATAATCAATAGGAGGAACCCATGTATAAGAATACCCTTCAGTTCCGCCGTCAGTGGATGGTGCAATAATTCCATCGTTGCCGTAGCAGCTTAATTCATGAACATCTGCAATCTGTGATTCCAGAACATCCGGTTGTGTGATCGTAAATGAGGAATCATCAGCACAGAACAGCTTGTCGCTAATGGCAATTTCATATACTCCGGCATTCAGGCTGGTAATATCACGGGATGTTTGCCATCCGCTATTCCAGGAATAGTTCAGATCGCTGTCATCATAGCCCGGGAACGATGCAATACCTCCTGTTGGCTGCAACCTGATAAAACCATCATTGAGACCGTAACACCTGATGTTACGACCACCAATATAGGTGGAAATGGTGTCTACAAGTACCTTTAAGGAAGGTGCTACCCAAACATAACTGGTATCGGGTATTCCGCTGCATTTGTGAGCGCCGCACGGAGCTTTCAGGTAGGGATAGGCAATAAAGGTAACCCGCTGCGGAATGTCAGAATAATTTACTATGGAATCAATAATGGTGGCACTGCCCGGCACCAGGTCAAAAGTATCCTGGGCATAAAATACTTCCACATCAGCAAAACTGTATTCTGCTTCATAGATAAATTTTACAGGCTGCAGTGAACGGGTAACAGTACCTGAACTGATCAGGGGCCTTAATGAAGTACAAATTGTATCAATGATCGGATCAAGGCCTATTTTGGGAATCGGTTCAACCCAGATCTCAGTTGTGTCAGCAATTCCGGGACATTTCTCCATCCCTGAACCATCCTGTGTATAGGGTGTAACAATGAACAGAATCCTTTTTGCAGTATCCGTAGAATTAACAACTATATCAGAAATACCTGATCCATTGGGCAGTGTTGTTCCATTACCCGGATTTGCCGTCACGCCATAGGGAAGCCTTGTTTCATACCTGAACAATACCGGCAATGTCGGACTGCTGATGCTGTTCAGCTGTATGGTTGTTGACTCACCAGTACATAAAGTATCACTTGCCGGTGTAGCATCTACAGTGGCCGTGGGCTCTACCCAGATGATCTGGTACTTCACAGTTATGTTGCCGCATTTATCCTGCAACGACCAGGTACGTAATACATAACCGGCTGTATCACAACTGGTCAGATTATCTAAATTATCGCTGTAAGTAGCATCCAGGTTGGTACTGCAATTGTCATCCTCATCAGTCACATCTCCGGTTATGGAAGGATCCATGTTGTAATTGCACAGCTGATCCCTGCAAATGGTATCAGTGAGAGGAACTGTGAATGTCGGATTGATTGTATCCTGCACTGTGATAATCTGTATCTTTTCTGTAATGTTTCCGCAGTCATCTGTCAGACTCCATGTTCTGGTGATGATCTCTTCTCCTTCACAGCTGCCATTTACAATTACATCAGTATATGCGGCATCTAGTGAACTGTCGCAGTTATCGGCTTCATCCGTCACATCTCCGGTAACACCCAGGGAAGCATCGTAATTACAATCAGTGTCTTTGTAAATGGTAATGTCGGCAGGAACAGTGAAGGTCGGGGAGGTGCTATCACTTATCGTGATCGTCTGTACCTGATCAGCCGCTGCATTACCACAATTATCCTCCAGGTGCCATGTACGGGAGATGATGTAACTCCCTTCACAAGGTCCATTTACGATTACATCAGTATAGGTGGCCTCCAGTCCCGTGGAACAGTTATCTGACTCATCGGTTACATCGCCGGTATTGCCTACTGTAATATCGTACGTGCAGCTGGCATCGGTGTATATCGTTATGTCGGCCGGTGCGGTAAAGGTCGGGGCAATATTGTCACGTATGGTGATTACCTGCAATTGATCGCCAGCGGCATTACCACAGTTATCCACAAGACTCCATGTTCTGGTAATGGTGAAGCCTCCCTCGCATCCTGCTATAGGTACCGGAGCAGCATCGGTAAAAGTCGCCTCTATACCTGTTGAGCAGTTGTCATCTTCATCGGTGACATCGCCGGTATTACCTACTGTAATATCGTACGTGCAGCTGGCATCGGTGTATATTGTTATATCTGAGGGTGCGGTAAAGGTCGGGGCAATATTGTCACGTATGGTGATTACCTGCAATTGATCAGCGGCGGCATTACCACAGTTATCCACAAGACTCCATGTTCTGGTAATGGTGAAGCCTCCCTCGCATCCTGCTATAGGTACCGGAGCAGCATCGGTAAAGGTTGCCTGTATACCTGTTGAACAGTTGTCGTCTTCATCGGTTACATCGCCGGTATTACCTACTGTAATATCATAGGCACAGCTGGCATCGGTGTATATCGTTATGTCTGAGGGGGCCGTAAAGGTCGGGGCAATATTGTCACGTATCGTGATTACCTGCAATTGATCGGCTGCAGCATTACCACAGTTATCCACAAGACTCCATGTTCTGGTAATGGTGAAGCCTCCTTCGCATCCTGCTATCGGTACCGGAGCAGCATCGGTAAAAGTCGCCTCTATACCTGTTGAGCAGTTGTCATCTTCATCGGTGACATCGCCTGTATTGCCTACTGTAATATCGTACGTGCAGCTGGCATCGGTGTATATTGTTATATCTGAGGGTGCGGTAAAGGTCGGAGCGGTATCGTCATTTACAGTGATCGATTGGGTTACAGTGATGCTGTTGCCACAGGCGTCTGTTACACTATAAGTTCTGGAGATTACTTCAGGACAGGTGTTACCATCGGTTACGTCTGACACCCATGCTACTACAGGGTTAACCGTGCAGTTATCTGCTTCATCGGTTACTACCGTAATATCCGGGGCAGGTACATCACCAATGCATTGTACATTTATCGGGGCCGGGTTACTTGCTGTGGGATCGGTATCGTCTTTTACAGTGATCGTCTGTTCATGCGTTGTAGTATTGCCGTAATCATCTGTCAGACTCCACGCCCTGGTGATGATCTGTTCTCCCTCGCAGCTTCCATTTGATACCACATCACTGTATGTGGCATCCAAAATATTATCACAGTTATCCGCCTCATCAGTTACATCTCCGGTTACACCTGCAGAAGCATCGTAATTACAATCGGCGTCTTTGTAAATGGTAATATCGGCAGGAACAGTAAAGGTTGGACCAGCATCATCACTTATTGTAAGCGTTGTCTGGCATGTAGCCGAATTTTTTTTGTAAATATCCTGAACCGTAAGCGTCACAGGAAAGCTCCCGATATCGGAACAGGTGAAAGTTGAATCAACCAGGGTGAATATCGGATCGTCGCAACCAACCGTGGATCCATTATCGAGTGCTGCTGGGTCTATAGTTACTTCCCCGTCAGCTTCCAGATAAGCAGTATATGTGGGTTGACAAACAGGAACCGGAATTTTTTCCTGGATAAATGTACCATTAACAGTTAGCTCAAATCCCTTTAATTCAATACAACAGCCATTCCGAAGTGTCAGATTTTCTACTTCCACATCACAATCTAAAACAATCCCGGCTGTATTTTCAATTACCAGGTTGCCAAATCTTTCAGTACCCTCCGCATTATCAATAGTCTGAGGTCCGGAGCCATTCATAACCACGGTACAGGTACCTTCAGCAAACCGGTCGGTGGTGTTGTTGTTTGTCCAGTTGCCTGCCAGGTTTAGAGTATTACCTCCACCACTGAAGGAAACATTGTTGTTGATGGTGAAGTTACCATTAACGGTGGTGGACCAGGAAAGTGTTTTTGTCCCGCTACCTCCTAATTCAACATTATAGTAGTCCGTCGGGCCGGGTATATTCTGATTGCCTGCCCTGTCGAATATAACCGTTCCGGTGCCCCAGCTAAACGTGCCACCATTAGCCACAATTTGGTCGTCTCTGAAATAACAAGTACCCGATCCCATCGTAATTGTGGCCCCGGAGTTTATTGTAAAATCATTATTAAGTGCAAAAGTATAATTACCAATGTTAAGGGTGCCACCAGAATTTAGATTCATATCATAACAGGCAGCGTTTTCAGTAAGGGTAACTGTATGATTAATAATGACATTGTCATTTTCATCTGGTATGTCCGCTGAACCCCATGTGGTAGTACTATTCCAGCTTCCAGAACTACCTGATGAATATTGAGCCACCGCCCCAGAGCCGGTCACTAATAATAAAGTCAACAGGAGGATTGAGCCTCTTAAGCCAGAAAATAAACAAATTGAGGTATGTGAAACGGTATTTTTCATGCAATGGCCCGGGAGAAGTTTCCCTGAACTAGTTGGTTTATTGGGTTTGGTTTCATTCAATGTTAATAAAACTGCTCAATTTCAGAATTATAACAATTCATGCTCCGTTGGTCCGACATTTTTTATTAACATCTTACCTGTACAGATGATTTTTTTACGAAAAAAAGGGCAAAATGTTATAGATAATCAAGAGTTTAATTGGTATGCCGGAGATTATTGCGCAAAAAGGAGGTAAGGATTGCCATCCGAAAACCCCAGCCTGAAGAGGCCGTGTAATAAGGCATTTTATTAGGCGTAGTTGCAACCGACCGAAGGGAGCTCATGACCAAAGGGAATAACGGAGCTCAGCGAAGCTAAACCATTGCCGTCAGCTTAAGGAACACTGACATTCATTATGTATGTTGATTGCTAAGGGGTGAAACCCCGAAATATAACAGCACAGGGCGGAGTGCAACGTAGCCCTGTGTTATATATGAATAATGATTTTTAAGCGCTGTAAGTGCGAAATTTTAAAATGCATATGCCAATACAACACCTTACGGGCCTTCAGCCCTTAGAAACATTTATATTATCCTACACAGGGCTTCATCATGTTTGTACATGATTTCGCCCTGTGCTTATACTTAACGTTCCTTCGGAACTGAAAGCAAAAATGATTAAACAGGAGAATTCCTTAAGTTGACGGCTAGGGTCTCCCGACTTCGCTCAATTTTTGAATTTTCACACAACCTCTGAAGGCCGGGGCTATTAATATTCTTCCGGCCAGCGACTTTCAGAAAACACTCCAGATTCAACAGGTACAAGTGAAAGGTTTATTCAATCAGCATGGCCTTTCGCACCTCGTTGGCTTTATCTTTACCGGTAAGTACCTCTGCAAGCAGCAGTGAAAAATCAAGCGCAAAACCGGGGCCCTTTCCGGTGATGATGTGACCGTCTTTTTCAACTCCGTTGCCGGTGCAGGTGGCGCCGGTTAATTGTGGTTCGGTCCCGGGGTAACAGGTAGCCCTTTTCCCCTTGAGTATACCCATGCTCCCCAACACCAAAGGAGCTGCACAAATGGCAGCAACAAATTTCCCCTGATCATGGAATTGCCGGATTTGTTCCTTAAGCCCTTCATGCTGGTTCAGGTTGTTGGCTCCCGGCTGGCCACCGGGAAGTATGATCATATCAGCATCTTCGTATTCGGCTTCCACAAAGTGTTTGTCGGCCAGCAAAGTAAGTCCGCGGGCGCTGGTTACCTCGCTATTTCCGGTAACCGATACGGTAACCACTTCGCACCCTGCCCTGCGCAACACATCAATGGGAGTGATTGCTTCGATTTCCTCGAAACCGTCAGCAAAATGGATTAGTACTTTCTTCATGGCGTGTCTTTTTAGTAAAGTTAGGAAATCTCCATGAAGAATTCCATTCGAACAGGCAAAGTCTGCTTTCCCCTCGTCCCCTGCCTTGCCGGCAGGCAGGCTCGTCACCTGTCACTGCTCTCCTACCAGACTTCAGGACTGTGACCGTTAAGTTCCTTGTCGAGAATCCGGGCCCGGCCTCTTGTCAGCTGATCCAGGTATTGCCAGAAAGCCTTCTGGTGGTGTTTGAAAACGGTATGAGCCAGTTCATGCAGAATCACATACTCGCAAAGATGATCGGGCAAGCGCATGAGGTGAATGTTTAAACTGATTTTATTGTCCCTGGAACAACTGCCCCAACGTGTTTTGTTATCCCTGAATGTCAACCGGCTGAATTTGAGATGGCTTTTATCAGCAAGCTGTTTGACCAGGCCGGGGAGGTATTTTGCTGCTTCCAGCCTCCAGGCCTGAAGTATTGCTTTTCGGACAGCCTTCTGTACCCGGTGATCCGATACATCGGCGAAATCGGGAAACATAACGGTAATGCGACCATGGCCGATCACAGTTTTTATTGTTGCCTTGGCGTGTTTTTCCAATACAAGTTTGTGATCTCTTGTCTGAAAATGAGTATTGTAATCAAAAACCGAAATGCCGTTCTTAATTTTTGCCAGTTTCAGCAGGCTTTTCTTGATCCAGGGTTTCTTCTCTTCTACAAACCTGTAGGCGCTTTCAAACGACAGGAAACGCGGAACCGAGACCTGGACGCCCTTAACAGGTCTGATGGTAATTTTCAGGTTCCTCACTGAAAGCTTTTTGATAAAGCTAACTGCACCAATCTCCTTGTAATCGACGATTTTTATCGATTCCTCCTCCTTCATCACATCAAATTTTTGCAAAAAATACACTCTTTTTGCTAATTGTCAGTGGCAAATTCTAAATTTACATGACAATTTTTTAATCTCCATTCAAGTAAATTTTATGAACTCCCGAAAACTTTTAATTTATCTGTCAGTTGTTGCATTTGCACTGATAGTTCTTGCTTTAACAGGAAAAAAAGCAGGCTGGTTTGGCAAGTCAAACGTTTATGAGGTTACTACAGAACAGGTTGCATTGCGGAATATTACCGAGGTAATCACAGCCAATGGCAAAATTCAACCTGAAACGGAAGTAAAAATCACTCCTGATGTGTCGGGTGAGATTGTGGAACTTGCTGTTAAGGATGGAGACATTGTAAAAAAGGGCCAGTTTCTGTTGAAAATCAAACCCGACAATTACATATCTGCCCGCGATAGGGTGCTTGCCGCGCTCAATGCTTCAAAGGCAAACCTGGCCAACGCCAAAGCCATGTTGCTGCAGGTTGAAGCCAGGTATGAACAGGCACGTCTCTCCTACGAGCGAAGCAAGAAACTTTGGGAAGACCGGACCATTTCACAAGCTGAATGGGAATCTGCTCAATCATCGTATAACGTGGCAAAAGCAGAGGTTAGTGCTTCCCAGCAAAGCGTATCATCCGCAGAATATTCGGTTCACAGTGCTGAAGCCACGCTAAAAGAAGCCAGTGAAAACCTGGTTAAAACTTCAATTTATGCTCCCATGGATGGAGTGGTTACCCTGCTCCAGGTTGAAAAAGGCGAAAGAGTAGTTGGCACCGAACTGATGAGCGGAACCGAAATGCTGCGTGTGGCCGACTTAACCAGAATGGAAATTCTCACTGAGGTCAATGAAAATGATATTGTAAGGGTAACATTAAATGATTCCGCAACTATTGAGGTAGATGCCTTTCCCGACAGGAAGTTCAAAGGCATTGTTTCCGAAATCGCCAATTCTGCAACAACCACCGGAATGACTGCGGACCAGGTAACCAACTTTGAGGTAAAAATCCTGCTGCTTAAAGAATCCTATCTCGATTTGCTTGGCAATGGCAAAACCCAACCTTTCCGTCCGGGTATGTCCGCTTCTGTTGATATTATGACAGAGCATAAAACCAATGTTCTATCTGCACCTTTACAGGCAGTTACCCTTTTAGCCGACTCGCTGATCAAAGCAGATACAGTAGTTGCCATTCAGGCGAACAAGGATTCCAGGGAAGTAGTTTTCATATACGACAAGGGAGTTGCCAAAACCGCCATTGTAAAAACCGGGATACAGGATAATGACTACATTGAAATTATCTCAGGTTTGGAAGCAGGAACTGAAGTAGTAACTGCACCTTACAATGTGATTACCAAAAAGCTGAAGGACGGTACGGAGATTAAAAAAGTATCCAAAGAAAAGTTGAATGATAAATAGTTACGGACTTTTATGGCCTGTATTCTGAATATTGAAACTGCAACCCACTTGTGCTCAGTAGTACTGGCCCGGAATGGTTCTGTGATTGCCGCACGGGAAACCTTTGAAGAAAAATCTCACGCGGCAAAGCTCACGGTATTCATTGAAGAAGTGCTGAAAGAGGCAAACTTGTCAGTTGCTGATTTAGACGCTGTTGCCGTAGGCAAGGGCCCGGGTTCGTATACCGGATTAAGGATTGGTGTTTCAGTTGCCAAAGGATTGTGTTACGGGAGCGGATTGCCGTTAATCGGAATAGACACACTGAGCATCATGGTCAGGCATGTCATGACGCACCATTCGGGTTTGGTACAAAGTTTGCCGTTACAATCTGAAATCATATTGTGCCCTATGATTGATGCACGAAGAATGGAGGTTTTCACGTGCCTTTACAGTGTTCAGGGAATAGCAATTCAACCGGTTCAGGCTCTTGTTGTTGAGCATGATACATTCAAGCAATACCTGGATGACCGGATGATGGTTTTTTTCGGATCGGGAATGGACAAATGCAGGGAGGTGCTGAGGCATCCCCATGCTGCATTCATCCCGGATATTCACCCGCATGCATCATCCCTGGCCCTGCATGCAGAAGAAAATTATGCCGGGAATGTGTTTGAAAATGTTGCCTATTTTGAACCCTTTTACCTGAAGGATTTCATAGCAACCACTTCGAAAAAAGGATTAAGGGTATAACCTGGTTTCACTATTTTGCGTTTTATGGTTGCTAAACAAGTTAAAATACCAGTTCAAATGAGAATGACCGCAGTTATTACAGGTTTGTTTCTGTTTACAGTTACCCTGTCAGGACAATTGAGTCATGTTCTTGTTAAAGAGAACCCTTATAAAGCCGGAGAGAAGCTTGTTTATTCCGTTAAGTTCGGTCCAATCACAGGTGGAACGGCATCGCTCGTATTGAAGCAAACCAATTACAACAACAAACAGGTTTTTCATTCAGTGGCACAGGGAAAAACTGTTGGCCTGACCGAAGTCCTTTACAGTGTCAAGGATATTTTTGAAAGTTATTTTGACATTAATAGCGGACTCCCCTATAAATCGGTACGTGATATTAAGGAAGGCAATTACAAGCGGCATCAGGAAGCCTTTTTTGACCATGCCAAAAGAACAGCATACAGCCAGCGTGAAGACAGTACTATTGTTGTTCCGCCGGATATTCTGGATATGGTTTCGCTGATCTATTACATCAGAAGAATAGATTATTCGCAACTCAAACCCGGCGATGTGATTAAATCAGTGACCCTGTTTGACGATGAAATTTTTCCTTTCGACATAAGGTACAAAGGAAAGGAACAGGTTAAAACCAGATTCGGGAAGATACGGTGCCATCGTTTTGACCCTGTTGTGGAAAAGGGCAGGATGTTTGCTTCTGAAGATGATATGCAGATATGGCTCTCTGAGGATAATAATGTAATTCCCATCAAGGTAAGATTTAACTTGCTTGTCGGATCGCTTCGCATGGATCTTGAAGAATACTCCGGTTTAAAATACCCCATCGTGTTTAACTGAGGTTATCTGACTTCCCGTTAAGTCCTTACCTCAGGGTTTTTTACTTAATATTTCCCGTCTTTATATTTTTTATGTATCTTACAGACTTGAAAGTTTCAAATTGTATAGAAGCGTGAAAGAAAGCAGAAACGACAAGGCGTCCATCAACAGGTTGCAACTGACCACTTTTAAGCTCCAGTCCCTGTTGAACATCACTCAGGCCATCAATGAAAATCTCACCCGTGAGGAATTGCTTGATATTTACAAACACCTGCTTACCAAGGATCTCAATATCGGTAAGATTCTGATTTTCATGCTCGAAGACGCCTGGGAGTGTTTGCTGAGATCAGGAGATGTAGGTGAATCTTATGCCTCAATTCATGTAGAGAGAGATCTTATTCCCATACAGGACATCTCGTTCATTACCTCATCGCCAAATAAAACACTGAATGCATTCGATATTGTCATCCCGGTTATCAATAAGGGCAAGCCGGTTGCATTTGTCATTATTGGCGATATTGAAGAAGGCGAAGGAGTGAGCCCGATCATCAAGCACCTGAATTTCATTCAAACGCTTACCAATATTATTGTTGTTGCTATTCAAAATATGCGCTTTTTTAAGGAGAGCCTTCGCCAGGAAGCCCTTAAAAAAGAGATGGAACTGGCATCCAAAATGCAGAATATGCTGATTCCCAGTTCATCAATCCTTCCAAAGAACGATAAAATATGCATGACGGCATTTTACCTGCCTCATTTTGATGTGGGAGGGGATTATTACGACTACATCCAACTCAGCAAAACGGAATTTGGTTTCTGCATTGCCGATGTTTCCGGAAAGGGAATTTCTGCAGCGCTGCTGATGTCGAATTTCCAGGCCAATTTAAGAGCCCTCTTCACGTATGATATATCGTTGGACGCATTGATCGAGAAACTCAATGAAAGAGTGCTTCACTCAGCCAACGGGGAGAAGTTCATCACCATTTTCGTGGGCAAATTCAACTATAAAACCCGGGAACTGCAATACATCAATGCCGGGCATAACCAGCCGATGATGTATCAGAAAACCAAAAAGGAATTATCGCTGCTCACCAAAGGTTGTGTAGGAATCGGAATGATTGATGAAATTCCTTTGATCCGTAAGGGTTCAATAACCATTGAAGAACCCACCAAGATCATTTGTTATACCGACGGGCTTGTTGAGCTGATCGACGGAAAAAAGATTTCATTCGGAACCAAGGAGATAGAGGACTGCGTCATGAATAATCACGACATTGAGGAAAATATTCAGGCCATAATCAAGAAACAGGGCATCTTTGAAGGAAGCGCGGCTATTTTTGATGATATCTCAATTCTGGGTATCGAGTTCTTTTAACGATAGGTCCAGTGCAACAAATACTGCTGTAAATCCCCAGAATAAAGCTGATGCTTTATCCGTATCCAGAAAATTATTAAGCGTTCCGTGGATCAGATAGGTAATATAACCTAGCAATAACGAAAGAACAAGCTGTTTGAGGCGGTTGTCCTGTATTCTCGTATATACCCTGAAACCGGTCATCAGGCTCAATACAGCAATGGCAATAAATGAAAGCGAGCCCAACAAACCGCTTTCAGCAAGAGGCCCGATATACTCGCTATGCGCATTTCCCATGTCGCCAAAATCAGTGCTGATGCCGGTTTTTTCGGCTCCCCGCTGGTAAGGAGCATACTTGAACATGTAGGTACCCGGCCCCCATCCAAAAAACGGGCGTTCCCTGAACATGCGCAATGCCGCATTCCAGCGGTTTATCCTTTCCAGATTCGATTCGTCTGTAGTGATATTTGAAATGGATTTCACATGCTCGCTTAGTCTTGCGGAGGATTCCTGCCGGTTATTTTCCATTTTGTGGATGATTTCCGTGCGCTGACCGGTCATGTAAAGTATACCCAGTATCCCAACCAGCATGATGTACCTGAGTTTGATTTTTAATAACACCAGGAGTAAAACAATAAGGGAGATCAGAACGCTGATCCAGGCAGCGCGGGTGTATGACAAGATCAATGCCAGAGTTACAATGCCCCATGTCCCCCATGTCAGCAGGTTAAAAAGAAGATCCCTTTTCTTGCCAATCACAAGCCCTCCCAAAGCAAAAAAAAGCATGGCCAGTATGGCCCCGTAAGAAGTATGATCTCTGAAAAAAGGGTTCATTACAAAATGTGCTGCCTGCTTGTCGAATAATCCATAGGACAGATGCCGCGAAATGGCATAGGCAATAACAACAAGCATGGGAAAGGTATAGGATAAAATAAAAACGCGGATATTATTTGTATGGCGGAATACCAGTATGGCCAGGTAATAGTAAATCACAACAAACCAGATACGGGCAAGCAGAAATTTAAAAGATACCAGTGGCATGACGCTGGTACACGATGTAAAAAACATCCAGAAAAGATAAAAAAGAATGGCATAGGTTACAGGGTGGTTTCCTATTTCTTTATGCCGGAATCCGTGGAGAGCCGTACGGTAAATCAGCAACAACATAACACCAAACAACAAAGGCTCAGTAGGTATGGCAAAGTCGATGGGAAAACCCGGGAAAAACTCGAGCAACTGAATGGATAACGGGGTAAGGGCAACAATAATGAAATACATGATGTCAAGCCTTGCCAGAGCAAGGTATATGACCAGAACAACCAGCGGCAGCAGGTTAAGCAAATATATCTCACGGAATGTCAGTACCATATCCGCCATGATGTATACGATCACCAGGGCAATGACAAGGCTGTGCTTCCTGAGATTTTGCTTCAGGGACATCAGGAGTTTGAATGTTTTATCTGGTCAATGATCAATAAAGCCAGCAAGGATAAAGCAAAGACTGAAAGTGTTGATATTATAACAATAATTGAACGCTTGGGAACAGCCTTCTTTTCCGCTTTTACAGCCTGATCTACAATGAAAATCTGTGGCAGCGTCTGTTCCACGTTCACTTTCGTTGCTACCAGCTTGGCCTTCAACAAACCCATTCGTTGTATTTCCGATTCCAGCTTTTGCGAAAGCTCACTATAGATTACGTCAATTTGTCTGACCTTTTGAAGCGAATCGCTGATCATCCGGATTTCATTTTCAGCATACTTGAACTCCTTTTCAACAAGATTATAGGCTTCCACGGCACGCTCCCGCTGAATGTTATGTATTGTGGTGTCAACATAAGCAGCTATTTCATTGGCAATATCAGCAGCCATCTGCGGATCGGCATCGAGCACGCTTATTTCAATCGACATGAATTCAGTTCGCCTGAACCGGATATTGTTCTTATATTTTTTTTCCAACCTGGTATATGGAAACGAATCAGAAAGGTCAATTTCATAATGATCCATTAAATTGAATTTCTGAATCACATGGTCCTTTATCTGGTTTGAATGTAAAATTTGCAACATTCTTTCTGCTTCATCATCTTCCCCGAAAGAAAGCACATCACGGAAATCAGTGGAAATGGATGATGTTTCAACCAGGCTTTTAGAAAGGGATACGGAAGCAGCCGGGAAAAGCACCACGTTTGATTTGAAACGCGGTGTAATCATCAGTGAGACCACTATAGACGCTATGAAGGCAATGGAAGTCAGGATGATCAGAATAAATCTTTTCTTCCACATATAAGTTATCAGGTCGAATGCATTGCTGACAGGTACCCTGGTGTTTGACTTTTGTTCCATAATTATGAATTGTTATACGGTTATCAGGTGATAATTCTTTTTTCCTTTCTGAATCAGAATGTACCGGCTATTCAACAGATTGCTGATGCCTACGTTAAGGAATTCATCCTCAATCCGGGCTTTGTTCAGGCTCACCCCCCCACCCTTGATCATTTTTCTGGCTTCTCCTTTGGATGGGAAAATATCCGTTTTTTCTCCGAGCAATTCAACTATGTTGATCCCTGCCTGCAGCAGCTCTTTATCAATCTGACAGGTGGGCACCCCATCAAAAACGTTTAAGAAGGTTTTTTCATCCAGTTTTTTAAGAGAGTCTGCCGTTCCTTTTCCAAAGAGGATTTCCGAAGCTTCAACAGCCATTTCCAGGTCGGCTTTAGAGTGTACCATGGTGGTGACCTCTTCTGCAAGCCTTTTTTGAAGCAGGCGCAAATGCGGTACCTGCATGTGCTCTGCTGTAAGGCTTGAAATTTGCTCCTGGGTAAGCAAAGTAAACAGCTTGATATATTTTGCGGCATCCTCATCGGATGTGTTCAGCCAAAACTGATAAAATGTATAAGGGGAGGTCCGGGCCGGATCGAGCCATACATTGCCCTGTTCCGATTTTCCGAATTTTCCTCCGTCGGCCTTGGTAACCAGCGGGCAGGTGAGGGCAAAAGCCTCGCCTCCGTCTTTACGGCGAATCAGCTCGGTGCCGGTAACAATATTCCCCCACTGGTCGGATCCTCCCATCTGAAGCCGGCAGTTTTTCGTTGTATAAAGGTGGTAAAAATCATGCCCCTGAATCAGCTGATAGGTAAACTCGGTAAAGGAAATCCCTGTTTCCAGTCTCTTCTTTACAGAGTCTTTGGACATCATGTAGTTTACTGTAAGATGCTTGCCAACTTCCCTTAAAAAACCCAGGAATGAGAATTCCTTAAACCAGTCGTAATTATTTACTATTTCCGCGGAATTTTTACCGCAATTGAAATCAAGGAATTTTTCGAGTTGTTTTTTCTGGCATTCCAGGTTATGCCTGAGCGTTTGCTCATCAAGAAATCTTCTTTCCTCGGCCTTGAATGAAGGATCGCCAATCATCCCGGTTGCACCGCCCACGAGTGCCAGGGGTTTGTGACCGCTTCGCTGAAAGTGAACCAGCAGCATAATGGGTAACAAATTTCCGATATGAAGCGAATCTGCTGTGGGGTCAAATCCGATATACCCTGTGGTCATTTCTTTGGCCAATTGCTCCTCTGTTCCCGGCATCACGTCATGTATCATACCGCGCCAACTGAGTTCTTCAATAAATGTCATAAAAATAATTTTGGCAAATATACTATTTAGCTTCCATTATATCACCCCTTCTAAATCGTGCAAACTCACTGTTCTCTGAGGGGTCTTCGTTAGGGGAACCGAAAGAAGGAAACAGAACACGTATCACCTGAGTAAAAGGTTTGTAGAAAATTGAATGCTCCCTGGTGTTTTCAGGCAGAAACCTGACCTGCCTGTCAATACGGTCTACAAAGGTAAGCAGCGCTCCCAGGATGATCACGGTTTTGCATACACTGAAGAGCACTCCCAGCATCCGGTTGATAAACGAAAGATCAACTGATTTAACAGCCTTGTCAATGAGTCGGCCAACCAGGTTAATGCCAATAAATACAAGTAAAAATGTGATCCCAACAGACACCAGGTACAACGATTCGGGCCGAATGGCAAGCCGGTCTTCAAGAAACCGGGCAGTAATGCCGGAAAGTTTCAGTGCCATAAAAATTCCTACTCCCAAAGCAATCAACAGGGTAAGTTGCATGATAAATCCCTTTGTAAATCCTTTGAATGCTGCATAAACAAGCAGCACCAGTATAAACATGTCAATATAATTCATGATCCCGAAATTTGGAGGCCATAAATATAACCATTTGTAATGACTCTGTGTTTGATTGCGCCCTTACTTATGAGGTGAAATGCTATCTTTGTATTTTTCCCATGCCTACATTTCTTTTCGATAAAATCATCTTCGGGCCAGTGTGGAGCCGACGACTGGGAGAATCACTCGGAATCAACCTGTTGCCTGTTAACCGCAAGGTATGTACCTTTAACTGCATCTACTGCGAATGCGGACTGACCCCGGCAGACACTGCTCAAACCGGTTTTCCTGATGCCAAACTGGTGTTGGAATTGCTGGAAGAAAAGCTGACCAAAATGAAAGCAGAAGGTCAGTACCTGAACAGCATAACTTTTGCCGGAAACGGAGAACCAACATTGCATCCGCAATTCCCCATGATACTCGACGAATCCATTGGCATTCGCAACCGGTTTTATCCGGAAGCCAATATCACCGTACTATCCAATGCAACCACCAGTTCCAATCCCAAGATACTTAAGGCACTTCTTAAAGCGGATCTGAATATTCTGAAACTCGATTCCGCAGTGGAGAAAACATTGAAGCTCATTAATTGCCCGGCTGCCGGATTTAATCTTCGTAACCTGATCAATTCCCTGAAGTTGTTTAAAGGTAAACTGGTCATTCAAACGCTTTTTTTCAGGGGTCATTATCTGGGTGTTAAAATAGACAATACCACTGAAGTCGAAGTGAGTGCCTGGATTGCTGCATTAAGTAAAATAAAGCCTGAATCGGTGATGATTTATTCCCTGGCAAGGGATACGGCAGTTGAAGGTTTGGATGCAGTTGGTTTTGAAGAACTCAAAGCCATCGCGGAAAAAGCTGAAGAATCCGGGTTCAGAACGCAGGTAACTCCCTGACAAATTATCCATCAATGGCAGGTGTTCCGAAACGGGTTATGGTATGTCCGCTCGACTGGGGACTCGGACATGCTTCCAGAATGATACCGGTTATCAGTCGCTACAGGAATGCCGGTTACCAGGTATTCATAGGGGGTAGCGGAAAATCCGGAATGCTGCTTAAAAATACTTTTCCCGGGCTGACTTTTATACACTTACCCTCACCCGAAATACGCTATGCTTCAAAAGGAGTTTGGCTCATACCTGCATTGATTTTTCAAATACCTGCATTGTTGATTTCTGTATTCCGGGAACACAATCAGATCAGGCAAATCATAAAAGATTATGAAATAGACATTGTTATTTCAGACAACAGGTATGGGTTGTTTAGTAAAAAAGCTTACTGCATCTTAGTTACCCACCAGGTTTCCCCCTCTCTGCCTTATTTTATCAGGTGGGCTGAAGTTCCGTTGCATTTGATACTCCGGATTCTCCTGCTCCGTTTCCATGCCTGTTGGGTTCCGGATTTTCCGGATCCCCGGAACAATTTGAGCGGCCGTTTGTCGCACAGGTTTCGTTTGCCCGGGAACGCCCGGTATATTGGAATTCTCTCCCGTTTTAATGATGTGGCAGACATGGAAATTGAAAATACCGGGAAGCGTTATGAACTGGTAATTATAGTAAGCGGCCCCGAACCGCAGCGGAAAATTTTTCGGGATTTGGCAATAAGTGAGGCCATAAAGATGACAGGCAGGGTACTTATTATAACAGGATCTGTTGAAAACGAAGCATTAACCGGAATCAATAAGCATCCCCATATTGAAGTAGTTCCGCATCTCGAAGCGGCTGTGTTCAGACAGGTGCTGTTGCAGGCTGGGATTATTGTATGCCGTTCCGGTTATTCCGGGATCATGGACCTTGTATCACTGGGAAGATCTGCGATTCTGGTTCCAACTCCCGGTCAGTGTGAGCAGGAATACCTGGCCGAATACCTGAGCCAAAAAGGCTGGTTTTCATTTATTCCACAACAGGCGTTTTCACTTGAGCAAGTTCTTAAAATCAATCAGAATGTTTCCTGTAATGACCGGCCTCATTGGAGTGGCATGGAAGACTCTCTGGTTATTCCTTTATCAGATCAGGAAAACGGTGACCATAGTCAGAAATCCAACTGAAAATCCGAGGTAAACCTGCAAGGGCGTGTGGGCGTCCATTCTCAAACGTGCAAATCCGGCTAAACCGCTAAGAAGTATTGCAATAACAAGATAAAGCATGAGATCGGCATCAAACCGCAGCGATAGTGTTAAAACCAGCCCTACAATGCCTCCCCAGCCAACCATATGAGCACTGATTTTATAAAAGTAAGATATGGCCAAAAGAAAGAGAATTGACATGCAGGATGCAAACAGAAATTTCTGGTATACCGAACTTACTGGTAACTTTTTGATCAGGAAATAGGCTGCCAGGTAAAAAACCAGGGTAATATACAAGGGAACCAGCCTTTCACGTTTTTCAGAAAAGTGAATACTTTTAGCCAGTCCCGAATAGAGAAACAAGGGAATCATACCTGCGGGGAGCAGCAATGTGAAGATGAATACCGATAAATAGATGAACTGCGTGAACCTGTGATCCATATCAGCCGCATAAATCCCCGAATTACTGATAATTAATAATCCCAGAACAGGCATCAGCAAAGGATGGGCAACGTATGAAAACAGGTTGGCAAATTTTCTTTCCATTTTCGGTCAGTAAAACAGTGAAATCAATTGATGCTAAAGTTCTTTTCTCATTCTTGCAACAGGAATATTGAGCTGTTCACGATACTTGGCAATAGTTCGCCTGGCAATATGGTAACCCTTTTCCTGCAGAATATCTGCCAGTTTGTCATCGGTTACCGGGTGCCGTTTATCCTCAGCATCAATACAATCCTGTAATATTTTCTTTATTTCGCGCGTTGACACTTCTTCTCCTGATTCGGTTTGCATGCCTTCAGAAAAGAAAAACTTCAGCGAAATAATGCCAAAATTGGTCTGTATGTATTTGCTGTTGGCAACTCTTGAAATGGTGGAAACATCCAGCCCGGTAACATCTGCAATATCTTTAAGAATCATGGGTTTCAGCTTGGTTTCATCACCTGTAAGAAAGTACTCCCGTTGATAATTAATGATGGCATTCATGGTAACAAACAAGGTATTCTGCCGTTGTTTGATGGCATCTATGAACCATTTGGCGGAATCGAGCTTCTGCTTGACAAAATTCAGCGCCTCTTTCTGGGTTTTGGAATTATTCCCCTTATTGACCTGGTAGGCATGCAACATTTCATTGTAAGTCCTGCTGATTTTCAGGTCGGGAACATTTTTTGCATTCAGGCTTAATTCCAGATCGCCTTCGTTATTCTCCAGGATGAAATCGGGGATGATATGCCCGTAACCTTTGTTCTGAGGGTCAGTGTATGAACTTCCGGGTTTGGGATTCAATTTCAGAATTTCATCCAGTGCCCCTTTTAATTGATTATCGCTGATATTCAGCCTGGCAATAATCTTGTCGTAATGTTTTCTTGTAAACTCCTCAAATAAATCCTTCAGTATCCGGTGTGCCAGAACCACATCGGGAGAATCCATGTCTTTTGCGTTGATTTGAAGTATCAGGCATTCCTGAAGGTTCCGGGCGCCGATACCGGGAGGGTCCATTTCCTGGATGATTCTCAGAATTTCAATCAGCTCCGGCTCATCGGTTTTAATATCCAGGGTGAAAGCCACATCATCAACTATATTCTCAAGCCGGCGTCGCAGGTAACCGTCGTCATCAATGTTACCCAGAATGTATAAAGCGAGCATGCGTTGTCTTTCATCGAGAGATCTGAGCCCCAGCTGGCTTTCCAGATAATCATGGAATGAAATTCCGACAGAAAAAGGAATTTCTTCCCTTTTGTCGTCTTTGGAATAATTCTGGGCATTCAGCTTATAGGAAGGATATTCATCCTCGTCAATATAATCCTCAAGCGTAAACTCATCCTTATCTTTGTCGTTCGGATCGGAGCTGAAGTCGTCGTCATCCTGCTGTTCGTTTCTGAGTGAATCCTCTTCAACAGCTCCTTCTTCAAGAGCCGGATTTTCTTCAATTTCTTCTTTAATGCGCTGCTCAAGCTGCATCGCAGGTATCTCCAACAGCTTGATCATTTGAATCTGCTGTGGCGATAACTTTTGCAGTAACTTTTGTTGTAACCTCTGCTTGAGCATTTGTGATAATTCTTTAGCCAATGCTATTAAAAATCGGCATTTTTTGGGAAACGTGGAAACGGAATCACATCGCGGATGTTTCCCATACCTGTTATAAAAAGCAAGAGTCTTTCAAAACCCAGGCCGAATCCGCTGTGTGGCGCTGAACCAAACTTCCGGGTATCGATGTACCACCAGAGATCTTTTTCAGGAATTTGCAGTTCCCTGATCCTCCTGTTTAGTTTTTCAAGATCTTCTTCACGCTGTGAGCCCCCAATGATTTCACCAATTTTCGGGAACAGTACATCCATTCCGCGTACTGTTTTTCCGTCATCATTCTGCTTCATGTAGAAAGCTTTGATAGCCATCGGGTAATCAGTAACAATAACCGGTTTTTTAAAATGTTTCTCCACCAGGTATCGCTCATGCTCAGTCTGGATGTCTATGCCCCATGAAACCGGAAACTCAAATGCAGCACCCGATTGTTGCAGAATTTCGATGGCCCTGGTATAGGTTATTCTTTCAAAGTTATTGCTCACCACAAAATTCAAACGTGAAATCAGCTCTTTATCGTACATGTTCATTAAAAATTCAAGATCCTCTTTGCAATGATCCAGGGCATACCTGATCAGATATTTAAGAAAATCCTCAGCCAAATTCATGTTATCCTCAATTTCATAAAATGCCATCTCCGGTTCAATCATCCAGAATTCAGCCAAATGACGCGGTGTATTTGAATTTTCTGCCCGGAAAGTCGGCCCGAAAGTGTAAATACTTGAAAGCGCCAGTGCTCCCAATTCTCCTTCCAGCTGACCCGAGACGGTCAGATTGGTTTCACGGCCAAAGAAATCCTCGCTGAAATCAACGGTACCGTCTTCTTTAAGAGGAGGGTTTTTGGCATCCAGCACGGTGACCCGGAACATTTCTCCTGCACCTTCAGCATCGGAACCAGTAATGATGGGTGTATGCAGATAATAAAAACCATGGTCGTTGAAATATTTATGAATGGCGAAGGCCATGGCATGCCTGATTCTCAATACCGCACCAAAGGTGTTGGTTCGCGGACGCAAATGCGCAATCTCCCTAAGAAATTCGAGGGTATGGCCCTTTTTCTGTAAAGGATATGATTCAGGATCAGCAGTTCCGTAAAGTATAACAGAATCTGCATGAATTTCAACCTGTTGTTCCTTACCCGGAGATTCAACCAGTTTCCCCTTGACCGCTACGCAGGAACCGGTTGTAAGTTTCCTGATCAGTTCTTCATCAAACCTGCTCATATCAATTACAACCTGGATATTATGAATAATCGACCCATCATTCAAGGCAACAAAAGCAATGTTTTTATTACCTCTTTTGGTCCTGATCCAGCCCTTGACTTCCACTTCGCTGTTAAAATCACGTGATGCCAGTAATTCTTTTATTCTCATGGTCATGAAATTCCGTTTGATTATAACCTGCAAAAATAGTATTTTACACTAGTTTTATGGCATTTCTCCCGAAGTTTTCCTTTCACCGGAATAAAATCGGGCCATGAAACTCGGAACAATTAACTTATATTTGAAGGGCAAAGAAACCTATTCATGTCGATATCGATTCAAAATATCACAAAACGCTTTGGAGACCAGGCTGCGCTTAACGATGTTTCATTCGTGATTAATACCGGCGAGATCATTGGATTAATAGGGCCTAACGGTGCAGGCAAATCAACCCTGATGAAAATTATATGTGGTTTGATCCATCCTTCCTCAGGAGAAGTAAGAATCAAGGACAAACCGGTAGCGTCAAATTCAACCGTGACCAGAAGGGACCTGGGTTATCTTCCGGAGAACAACCCGGTCTATACCGACCTTTATGTTCAGGAATACCTGCTTCATGTTGCCGGTCTTTACCACCTGGGAAGAAACAGTAACAGGAGGGTTGCCGGGGTAATTGAGCAGACCGGACTGGTGCCCGAAATGCATAAAAAAATTGGTTTGCTGTCAAAAGGTTACCGGCAAAGGGTTGGTCTGGCTCAGGCCATCATCCACAACCCGGGGATACTGATCCTTGACGAGCCAACAACAGGCCTTGACCCGAATCAGATCATTGAAATCAGAAACCTGATATCGGAACTCGGCAAGGAAAAAACAGTTATTCTTTCCACACACATCATGCAGGAGGTGGAGGCAATCTGCAAGCGGGTAGTTATTCTGAACAGAGGGATCAAGGTAGCTGATGATCTCACGGTGAACCTGGGAGTTTACACAAATAATGCAACGCAAACTGTTCTCATTGAATTGAATCAGGATGTTGAAGATGCATTTTTCAATGAAATAACCTACATAAACAGGATTAAAAAAATTAGCTCAGGAAAATGGCTTATAGAAACTACTATTGATCATGATATTCGTAAAGATCTTTTCAATCTGGCGGTCAGAATGGATCTGGTAGTGCTCTCACTGCACAGGGAAGAAAAGAAGTTGGAGGATGTCTTTCGTGAACTTACCTCATAAAAGTAACCCTTCATCAACTTATAACGTTCATTACCCTTTGGTTTAATTTCTCTTTTTTATCTTTGCAACTAAATTAATTTTAACAGCAAATAATAGATTATGGCTTATTTATTTACCTCCGAATCTGTTTCAGAAGGACATCCCGACAAAGTAGCAGATCAAATTTCCGATGCATTACTGGACGAATTTCTCCGGCGCGATCCCGATTCGAAAGTCGCCTGTGAAACCCTGGTAACAACCGGTTTGGTTGTGTTAAGCGGCGAAGTGAAAACAAATGCCTACGTAGATGTTCAGCAGGTTGCCCGGGAGGTAATCCGCAAAATAGGATACATTCATTCCGATTATATGTTCGAAGCTGATTCCTGTGGTGTTATCTCATCAATACATGAACAGTCGCAGGATATCAACAGGGGCGT
This sequence comes from Bacteroidales bacterium, assembly GCA_046481675.1. Lineage (GTDB taxonomy): Bacteria > Bacteroidota > Bacteroidia > Bacteroidales > UBA10428 > UBA5072. Next base: position 95,013 of record JAWOJJ010000045.1, read on the forward strand.
GGAAAGAGGAAATGAAGAGGAACAGGGTGCAGGTGACCAGGGCATGATGTTCGGATATGCCTGTAAGGAAACTGATAATTTTATGCCACTTTCTCTCGAACTTGCTCACATGTTGCTTCTGGAACTTTCTGAAATCAGGCGTGAAGGAAAGCAAATGAAATATTTAAGGCCCGATGCCAAATCGCAGGTAACCGTAGAATATGGTGATGACGAACAACCCAAAAGAATTCATACGCTGGTGGTTTCCACCCAGCATGATAATTTTGATGAGGATACTGCCATGCTTAAAACAATTGAAAAAGATGTGAGATCCATCCTCATTCCCAGGGTAATCGCCAAGCTGCCCGGCAGGGTAAAATCGCTGTTTAAAGACGACTATCTGTTGTATGTGAATCCCACTGGTAAATTTGTAATTGGTGGTCCGCACGGAGATACCGGGTTGACGGGAAGAAAAATCATCGTGGATACATACGGCGGCAAGGGAGCACATGGCGGCGGCGCATTCTCAGGAAAGGACAGTTCAAAGGTGGACAGATCCGCTGCTTACGCCATGCGTCATATTGCAAAAAACCTGGTTGCTGCCGGCGTTGCTGATGAAGTGCTGGTTCAGGTAGCTTATGCCATTGGAGTGGCAAAACCCGTTGGATTGTACGTGAATACCTTCGGCACTGCCAAAGTTAAACTCGATGATGGAGCCATTGCCCAAAAAATCGCTTCTTTGTTTGACCTGCGTCCTGCTGTAATCATCAGGCGTTTTGGCCTGAAGAATCCGATATTTTTACCCACCGCAGCTTATGGGCATATGGGAAGGGAGTCATACAGGGAAAAAGTCACCCTGCTCAGAAACGGCACCCCTGAAACCAGGGAAGTTGATTTCTTTGCCTGGGAAAAGCTTGATTACGTGGACAAAATAAAATCTGAATTTGGTATCAAATAACATCAACTCGCAAGACCAATAAGAATCCGCTTCATTAACTCCATAATTATTAATTTATGCCTATTTACGACAAACTCTTAAAGAAAGAAGCCAAACTTTCCCTGGTGGGACTCGGTTATGTTGGCCTTCCGATTGCATTAGCCTTCGCGAGAAAAATTTCGGTAATCGGTTTTGACATCAACAAAACCCGGGTTGACTTAATGAAACAAGGTATTGACCCGAGCGATGAACTGGAATCCGAGGCTTTTCAAAACACAGATATTGTATTCACGGCCGATACGGAAATACTCAAGCAGGCCAGTTTTCATATTGTTGCGGTACCTACGCCCATAGATAAACACAATCTTCCTGACCTGACACCCCTGCTTTCCGCAACACGCACCGTTGGATCAGTTCTGAAAAAAGGAGATTACGTAGTATATGAATCAACTGTTTACCCCGGCGCCACTGAGGAAGATTGTCTTACCATACTTGAGAATTTATCTGGTTTGAAATGCGGAGTCGATTTTAAAATAGGCTATTCTCCTGAAAGAATCAACCCCGGTGATAAGGAACATACCATAACTACAATTACGAAAATTGTTTCGGGCTGTGACCAGGAATCTCTCGAGGAAATTGCCAAGGTGTATGAACTTGTTGTTGAAGCCGGAGTTTTCAGGGCCTCATCCATTAAGGTTGCTGAAGCTGCCAAAATAATAGAGAACACCCAGCGCGATGTAAACATTGCCCTGATGAACGAACTATCCATGATCTTTAATAAAATGGGAATTAACACCTTTGAAGTTCTTGAAGCTGCCGGAACCAAGTGGAACTTCCTTAAATTTTTTCCCGGGCTGGTTGGCGGACATTGTATTGGTGTTGACCCTTATTATCTCACCTTTAAAGCAGCCGAACTTGGACATTCTGCCCAGGTCATTAATTCAGGAAGGTCAGTTAATGATGGTATGGGTAAGTACATCGCCACAGAGCTGGTAAAGAAAATAATCAAAGCCGGAAAAAACGTGCTCAATTCAAAAGTTCTGGTGCTGGGGGCTACTTTTAAGGAAAATGTAAGCGACATCCGGAATTCCAAAGTTGCCGATGTAGTGAATGAATTGAAATCTTATGGGATTGTGGTTGATATTGTTGATCCTTATGCTTCATCCGAAGAACTTGAAAAAGAATATGGCTTTTCACTGTGTGAACAACCAGGCAAAGATTATGCTGCCATTATTGTTGCTGTTGCTCACAAGGATTACAGTAACCTGCCTGAAGAGTTTTTTGTAACTCATACGGATCCAAAAGGTATTGTAATGGATGTGAAGGGCGTTTACAGGAATACCATTAGAAAATTAACCTATATGAGTCTTTAACCCGTTATGACCGAACAAAAAAAATTCGCAATTATTGGAGTAGGCGGCTATATTGCCGTCAGACATCTCAAAGCCATCAAAGATACAGGTAATGTTTTGCTTGCTACGCTGGATCCTTGTGACAGTGTTGGAATAATTGACAGTTACTTCCCTGACAGTCATTTTTTTGTAGAATTTGAAAGATTTGACCGCCATGTGGATAAATTAAGAAGATCAGGTGTGCAAATCAACTACGTCAGCATCTGCTCTCCAAATTACCTGCACGATTCCCATATCAGGTTTGCTTTGCGTTCAGGAGCCAGTGCCATTTGTGAAAAGCCCCTTGTATTAAATCCCTGGAATATTGACGCTCTGGCAGAAATCGAAAAGGAATACAGCAAAAAAATATACACCATTCTTCAGTTAAGGCTTCATCCTGTGCTGATTGACCTGAAAAAAAAGATTGACAGCAATAACTCACAGCACATTCATGACCTTTCACTTACCTACATTACAAGCAGGGGGAATTGGTATTTTAATTCCTGGAAAGGAGATATACATAAATCAGGTGGTATAGCCACCAACATCGGCATACATTTCTTTGATATGCTGAGCTGGATTTTCGGAAAAGTGAAGAGCAACACCGTTCATTTGTTGTCTCAGGATAAAGCAGGTGGTTTTATTGAGCTTGAAAAAGCACGGGTCAAGTGGTTCCTGAGTTTGGATTCAAAAGATCTCCCTGAATCTGTAAGGATGGCCGGAAAACGGACTTACCGGTCGATTGTTATGGACAATACCGAAATTGAATTCAGCGAAGGTTTCACTGATCTTCATACCAAGAGCTACGAAGAAATTCTTGCAGGAAAAGGGTTTGGATTAGAAGAAGCCCGGACTTCAATTGAAATGGTATACCGGATTAGGAATGCAACTCCTGTTGGCCTGTCCGGAGATTATCATGAATTGTGCAAAAAAGCTTTACTATAGCAATTTTCGAGAAACTGTAATTTAAATGATATGAGTAAACAAAAAGTAGCTCTCATTACAGGGGCAACCGGCCAGGACGGTGCTTACCTTGCCGAGTTTCTGTTAAAAAAAGGGTATGTGGTTCATGGAACCAAAAGAAGAAGTTCCATGTTCAATACGGAAAGAATCGATCATCTCTATCTGGATCCGCATGTGGAAAACAGGAATTTTGAACTCCATTACAGCGACCTGACAGATTCCACCAATCTGATCAGGATAGTTCAGGATACCCAACCTGATGAGATTTACAACCTGGCGGCCATGAGTCATGTTAAGGTCAGCTTTGACACCCCTGAATATACAGCTAATGCAGACGGCATTGGCACCCTCAGAATTCTGGAAGCAATACGTATTCTGGGATTGATAAATAAGACCAGATTCTACCAGGCATCCACCAGCGAGCTTTACGGGTTGGTTCAGGAAGTCCCGCAATCCGAAAAAACGCCTTTTTATCCAAGAAGTCCATATGCCATAGCTAAATTATACGGATACTGGATTACCGTGAATTACCGGGAAGCTTACAATATGTTTGCCTGCAACGGCATATTGTTCAATCATGAATCTCCCATCAGAGGAGAAACCTTTGTAACCCGCAAAATTACGCGTGCTGTTGCCCGTATTGCCTTGGGCCTGCAGGAAAAACTATACCTGGGGAATCTTTCATCCAAGCGCGACTGGGGTCATGCCAAGGATTATATCAAAGCCATGTACCTGATTCTCCAGCAGGAAAAACCTGAAGATTTTGTAATTGCTACCGGAATTACCACAGAAATACGTGAATTTGTAAGAATGGCCTTTGAAGAAATCGGTATTGAAATTGAATTCAAAGGAACCGGTGCGGATGAGAAAGGTTATATCAGATTCTGTTCTGATAAACAGTACCAATTGCCTGTAGGAAAAGAAATACTTGCTGTTGATCCGAGGTATTTCAGACCTACCGAAGTTGAACTTCTCATCGGAGATCCCACCAAGGCCAAGACCAAACTGAAATGGGAACCGGAATATGATTTGAAAGCATTGGTAAAAGATATGATGCAGAGCGACATTAAACTAATGCACAAAGAGGTCTATTTGAAAAAAGGAGGCTATCAGACTTTGAATTATTTCGAGTAACATTGAATATTATAGTCCTATGAAGAAAGACAGCAAAATATACCTGGCTGGGCATACCGGTTTGGTTGGCAGTGCATTGATGCGCAATCTTACTAAAAAAGGTTATCATAACATCGTCACCCGGCTTTATCCCGATCTTGACCTGATGAACCAGCAATCTGTAACCGGTTTTTTTGAAAAGGAAAAACCGGAGTATGTCTTCCTTGCTGCTGCAAAAGTCGGGGGTATTGTTGCCAATAATATTTATCGCGGACAGTTTATTTATGAAAATCTGATGATTCAAAGCAATGTTGTTCATGCCAGTTACCTCAACGGTGTGAAAAAATTGCTTTTTCTTGGCAGTTCCTGCATCTACCCCAAGCTGGCACCTCAACCGCTTAAGGAAAAGTATCTGCTGACCGATATTCTCGAATACACCAATGAACCTTACGCAATAGCAAAAATTGCCGGAATTAAACTATGCGAGAGTTACAACATTCAGTACGGCACCAATTTTATCTCGGTGATGCCTACAAACCTTTTTGGTTCAAATGATAATTACGATCTCGAGAAATCTCACGTGCTACCGGCCATTATCCGGAAAATGCACCTTGCCAAATGCCTGATCGAAAATAACTGGGATGCGATCCGGAAGGATTTTAACAACAGACCCGTTGAAGGTATTGATGGGCAAGCCACCCAGATTGAAATAGGTGAAAAATTAGAAAAATATGGTGTATTCAGGCACAATTCTTCTGAAACGCCTGTTACCGTTAAGTTGTGGGGATCCGGTGCACCGCGCCGCGAATTCCTGCATTCTGATGATATGGCAGATGCCTGTGTATATATTATGGAAAGTGTTGATTTTAAAGACCTGGTAAAAGATAAATTTTCAGATAAAATTACTTCACGTGAAACCAAAGTTGAAATCAGAAATACCCACATCAATATAGGTACAGGAAAAGACCTGACCATTAAGGAACTCGCCACGCTGGTTAAGGATGTTGTAGGGTTTGATGGTTTTGTTGAATGGGATACTTCAAAACCCGACGGCACATTCCAGAAATTACTGAATGTTAAAAAACTTCATGAACTGGGCTGGCACGAAAAGATTTCACTCGAAGAAGGAATTAAGAAAGTATATCAGGAATACCTTGCTTAACTGAAATTATGTATATCCACCCCCCTGCTATCGGTAAAAGACTCATGCTGGTTTTCACCGCATGTCTGATGATGGTTGTGTTTTCCTGTACCTCTCACAGGCAACTTGTTTACCTGAGAAATGCGGATTCCTTGTCAACTGAAAACTTCTATCCCAAACAACGTCCCGAATATCGCATTCAGACCAGGGATATCATGTATATTAAAATATATTCCCTGAATCAGGATATGAGCAACATGATCAATCAAACAATCGGCTCCTATCAGCAAAATCTGTTTCAGAATGAAACGAGCCTGTTCATTAATGGATATACGGTAAGCGATTCGGGTAATATTGAAATTCCGGTGTTGGGCAAGATAAAGGTTGAAGGCAAAACCATGGACGAAGCCATTGAATCCATAAAACTGCGGGCTGCCCAGTACTTAAAAGACGCAACAGTAATTGTCAAACTGATTTCGTTTAAATTTTCGGTTATTGGAGAGGTCAACCGTCCCGGAACTTACAATAACTTCAACAGTCAGCTGACTGTACTTGAAGCTATCAGCATGGCCGGTGATATTACCGATTACGGAAACCGGAAAGAAATTCTGGTGCTTAGGCCCACAAGTAACGGAACAAGGTCATTCAGGCTCGATCTGACCAGCAGGCAGATTCTGACATCAGACGGCTTCTACCTGCTGCCTAATGATATGGTTTACGTGGAGCCCATTAAAAACAAAACATTCCGGTTGAATATGCCAACGATCTCCCTGGCATTCACCTCCATATCTACCCTGATATTGATTTTGAATTTTATTAACAAGTAAACAGCAGGATAATCAACCCTGATGGCCGCTGCTATTGGCTTCTGTATCGCCGGAAAACGATATTGTAGAAAGCCCTCCAGAAATAAACCCAGTCGGTTTTAAAGGGTTTTTTTACATAGGCCCTGAGGTATTTAAGCTCCGAAGCAATGATTTCATCAAGGGTTTTAGGGTAATCAACATAGAAAGGAGGTATCAGTCCGGGCTTGGTTAATACCCTCAATCGTTGCAATTCTAGCGTGTACAGCTTAAAATACTGCCTGCTCAAAGGTCTTACACCAAAAAGCTTCAGGTCGCCTTTCAGCAGATTAATGATCATGGGCAGTTCATCCAGCCAGAATGTGCGCATGATCCTGCCCAATGAAGTTACCCGGAAATCATCTTTAAATTTACCGCCTTCCTGCAGCCCCTTGTTTTGATAAACATAGTCCTGAAGATACTCAGCAAAGGGATGCATGGTGCGCATCTTATATACCTGAATGGTTTTCCCGCCTTTGCCAATTCGTTCCAGCGCAATTAAAGGGCCATAACTGGGGTTTTTTGGAAACAACGGCTCCTTAACCTTAATGGCCACGAAATAAAGGAACCTGTTGATAACCCTTTCGTCCAATATCTCAAACCCGCATGAATATAAACGTCCATAAGCTTCGGCTTTCGAAAGTACCCGATTCTCACCCCGGGTCAGGATGAAATAGAGTTTCTTGGTCAGCGCAAATTTTGGAAAAACTCTTTTAACAATGAAATCCAGCGTGTAATAAACATAATTAAGTCCTGCCGGGTATTTTTCCAGGATGCGCTTCTTCCGCAGATTTTTCGATTCAAAAAAATCAATATACAATCCGCCCACAGGAAGTTTGGCATTAACCGACTCAAAAAACTTATTGACAAACCTGAAATCATTTACTCTCTTGACGTTTAGGATGCATTCAAATTCATGCTGAATCTGTGCGTCAATATTAAAACTGGTTGTTGTTGCAGTAATCAGCGTATTCGGAGAATCAACGGCAGAATAGTTGACCACAAAATTAAAGGCTTCCTCCCCAATTTCATTCTTAAGATATTCCCTTCTTAACTGAAAATCATATTTGGGTATGGCTTTCTTTGTGGCACTCATCCCGGATGTTGGTTGAAATGCCAGTTTGCCGGAATTCCGGAGTTTCAATTCGCTTCCGTTTTCATTTCCGATCCGGGTATTCAGCAATGAATAATATACCGAACCCATGGTAAGTTCAACCAATGTAGCAATACCAACTGTTCCGATCACAATAAAGCGGGAATAATTAAAACTCTGGAAGAGATACATGATACTGGTCACCAGGAAAAAAATGAACAGATTGCAGATCAGTATTTTCGAGGTAAACCCCCGCCAATTGGCAACTTTCCTGAAATTGTATTTTTCAAAGGCAAATGATGAAAATATCCAGATGATCAGAAACAGTATGAACGAATCCAAATAGCTGTTGTAATACGTGCTGTTTGAGCCGGGTTTCATGGCTACACACAACACAAAGGATGCTCCAACAGCTAACATATCGATGAAAAAACCCGCTAAAAAGCCTTTCTGCATTCTATTGCAATGAAATGAAACAACAAATCACCCGACAAATTTAACCAATTGATGAAATGAAGAGGATAAACAAACCGGAATAATACAATCTTTGTTGAAATCAAGTGAATAAGCTCCCGTGGCCTATGGTATTTTACAGTTAACGGGTTTTCAGGTGTTGATTAAACTTCGGCTTCACGGGAGCTATGATACAGATGCGGTTAAAGATTTGGTGTATTACTTCACCTTAGGGGCAATTTGGGTTCAGTATTCCAGGTGTTCCAAAATCCCCGGTATTATAGGCCACTGCTGATACACACCATGAACTTCCAAGAACAGATTCGGCCGCGGAAAAATGATCGGGACTGAGGCTTAATGAGGCACCTGTTCCTGAAGGAAAACCTGCATCACCATAGTTGACTGAAAAGATCAAAGAACCGTTAGTTCCATCTGACCCATAGTTTGACAGGGATAAAACTGCCCCGGTATTGTTCAGACTTACTGAAGATCCGTATACATACTTGTTGACAGCGGATACAGCTGTTTCACTTCTGGAAAAAACAAAATACCCGTGCGAAGGCAATTCAATATGGCTGTTGATGATGTGATTCTCGGTGTCATTTTTTCGTATTACTATTTGATAAAGATCTAAGGGGCCATTTGTATTGTTGTAAATTTCAAACCACTCCCCCTCAGAATCGGTCAATATTAAGGGGTCATACATGATCTCAGTGATCAGCAGGCCACCAAAGTTTATTCCGTTTTGCGAAGGATTATGGCCATCGTTGATCTCAACAATTTCCACCGGCTCAGTACCTTCATCCACCGTAATTTGAATTGCTGATGATCCTTCGGCCGGAACTGCATCAATATGAATTTCGTAATGTTTCCTGGCCTGCGGAGCAGGAATACTACCGGTAAGTGTTTTGGTTTCCGATGATCCGTCGTCCTTTTGCCAGGTAAGTACTGCATTAATAGTAAGCGGCAGGGGTTGAAAAAATCCCGCCCTCGTTTCAGTGCCTGAATACAGAAGGGAACCAGCCGAAGAACTAACGGTAGTGCTATAATCAGTGTAATTGTTTCTTACATTGCTGGTATAAACAATGCTGACCATTGTATTGGCCAGTTCACAGTTTACCGAAACAGAAGTAAGTTCTCCGGGAGTTATTGCAAACACCTCCGATTCACCATAGTAATAAGGGTTATCGAAAGCTGCCGGCAGGTTGTTATCAGAACTGGCTGTAACATAATACTGTCCGGCCTCAAGTTCAATTTCGCCTGGCATATCCGCTTCACGCTCAAATGAAAGAACCTCCTGATGACTGGTGTTGAAAATAATAACTTTGAAATCTTCAACTGCACTGGTCGATTTCAGGCTTTTATCAATTTCATTAATGCTGATAAAAAGTCCGATGTTAACAACTAAAGAACCCTTGGGTTTGTCAAAATGAGCCTCCTCTTTCTCACAGGAAACAAGGAGGAACAGCAAAAACAGGATTGGAAGGATACTTTTTTTCATAACTTAATTATTAAGGTTAACAAACTCCGAATAACTAAGTATTAATACTTTGAAACGTCAAAAAGTAACCCTGTGGTGAAAAATAAATTTGGGATTTCCGCTATGCTGCACCCTGTTCTTTGAGGTACAGCTTTATTGCTGTTTTTACTGATTCCTCTGCTGAAATAAAGCTGATTCCGGTAGCTTCCCGGACCTTATCATTTGAATAAGCCAGGTTTTCTGCAGCAATTCTTATTGTCTGCTTGTCAATCCGGGGAGGAAGTCCGGTGATTGCACTTCTCAGAAATTCAGCGCCAACAGCAATTTTTCCCAATAAAGGACTGATTACCCGGGAAGGCATGGGTTTATCCAGGGCATTGGCAATGAGGTTCAGGTAATAACGGTGGGTAATATTTTCCGAATTGATGATGTATCTTTCCCCGCTATAGGAGCCCTCGGTAAGCAAAACCATCACCCGGGCAACATCACGTACATCAACATAGCCTGATGATCCCGAAGGATAATATTTAAGGCCCTTTTGAACACGGTATAAGAGCTCTTTGCCAGGTCCCAGCCACATTCCCGGGCCAATAATTACAGAAGGATTCACAATTACAGCATTCAAACCTTCATGAATACCCCTCCATACTTCCATTTCGCCTAAAAATTTACTTTTTCTGTACGCCGAAGCCGTATCAGATTGTTTCCAGATAAGCTTTTCATCAGCAAGTTCCGGGCTTTCAGCTTCTCCCAGGGCTGCGATAGAGCTGACATGACAAAGTTTGTCAACTCCGTTTTCAATACAGGCATTAACCACGTTGGCTGCGCCTTTCACATTAATGCTGTTGAGCTTTTTCCTGTCGTTGCTATTAAATGAGACCAAACCGGCAACATGATATACCTGGCTGGCCTCTTTCATGGAGTCGTTCAGCGAATAATAGTCAAGGATATCGGACTGTATCCATTCAATTTTTTCAAATAGTTGTTGGTAATCCGACTCATAGTAGGAAAAGACACTTCTGACCAGGGAAATCCTGTTGCTGTTTCGAAACATCGCTCTAACAGTTTTACCTGCTTTGGTAAGCTCATAGAGCAAGTGCGCCCCCAGGTAGCCCGTTGAACCGGTAACCAGTATCATATTTTAAATATCCATTTCCCTGATCAGGTCGGAAAACAATCTGATCAGATTAATTTCGGCTTTCGAAGCGATTTCCAATATGTCCTCAAGTTTTGTGGCCACCAGATGATCCGGATCGCATTCATCTGTCAGCACAGAAATTGCAGCACAAGGCAGTTGCATATGATTGGCCACGATGACTTCAGGAACTGTTGACATGCCAACCGCATCCGCAAAGTTTGCGAACATCCTGTATTCAGCCCTGGTTTCAAGATTCGGACCCATTACAGAAAGATAAACTCCCTGATGAAGTGTAATCGACTCCCTCCTGGCAATCTCTATCAGTCTGCTGTTTATTCTTTTGGAATAAGGACAACTCATGTCCGGGAAGCGTGGCCCGTATTCTTCCTGGTTCTTCCCCCTTAAAGGATTATCAGGAAGCATACTGATGTGGTCATCAATAAGCATCAGGCTTCCCTTTTTGAAGCTCAGGTTCAAAGCACCTGCGGCATTGGAGAGTAACAGGTACTTTACCCCCAGAGATTTCATGATCCTGATCGGGTAGGTGACCTGTTGCATCGAATAACCCTCGTAATAATGAAACCGGCCTTGCATTGCCAGGATCATCCTGCCATGCAATTTCCCGTAAATCAGCTTTCCGGAATGTGATTCCACTGTTGAAAGCGGGAAATGAGGAATATTGCCATAGTCAATGGTTTTCAAAATCTCCAGTTCATTCACCATCTTGCCCAGCCCGGTACCCAGGACAATTCCAATCTCAGGTGCCACTATGCCCGAAGATTTCAGGAATTCTACTGTTTGTTTGATTTTCTCAAAGGTTTCCATGCACATGAAATCGTTTGTAATTTGAAGCAATTTATCTTTCTATCTCCATCAGGATGTCATCCTTTGCCACTGAATCTCCAGGTTTTACCCGAATGCTGCGTACTTTCCCGGATACCATGGTAATAATTTCATTCTGCATTTTCATGGCTTCCAATATCAGTAATGCTTCCCCTTCTTTCACACCCGACTTTTCCTCTACCAGTAATTCTACGATTTTTCCCGGCATAGGAGCAGTAACCGTTTCTACCTTATTAGCCTGCTTAAATTTTTCGAGGTACTTTCTCCTCTTGTATGAAATCGGGGATTCAATGGTGAAATGATAACTCAGTCCGTTCAACTGAACTGTATAATTGTTTTGATTCTTGTCAATGATTTCGGCCAGGTACTTTTTGTTTTTGTACTCAATCACGGTAAACCCTTCTTCATCTTCGAAAATCTTAACGTCTTCATGTCGCCCGTTAATTTTAAGTTCCTCGCTGAAGAGGTTACGGATCAAATATTTTTTGCCTCCCGGTGTAACAGCAAAATACTCCGGGTCAGCTTTCTTTTTTGTTTTAAGCAGCTTCATATTGCAATTGTTATAATGACTTAAGGCGCTTATTCAATACCCACGGACTGATATTCCGGCCACGTTCAAAATCAGGTTTGGCTGTGCGGTTCGTTTCCAGCTCGGCAGCAAAATCAAAAGCTGCAACATATGCGGCCAGCATTTCGTCTTCCTCATCATGATGAAATAATTTTTCCATGTCCTTTTCAATGAAGGAAGTATTGAAATCGCCTTTCCTGAATTTTTTATTGTTCAGCACAGCCAGGCAAAAGGGAATGGTAGTTTTGATACCCCTGATCCATACTTTTTTAAGGGCCAGCATTGCTGTAGATATAGCCTTATCACGGGTATCAGCATGAACAATCAGTTTGGCCACCATCGAATCAAAATAGGGCGTAATCACGGAATAATTGGTTATTCCCGTATCTATCCTGATATTCTTTCCTTTGGGAAAGGATACTTTTTCAATGATGCCCAGGTTTGGCGAGAACCCGGCCTGAACATCCTCGGCATTGATCCGGCATTCAATCGCCCATCCGGTCAATCTGACATCCTCCTGCCGCATACTTAATTCCTGTCCCTCAGCTATCCTGATCTGCCATTCAACAAGGTCAACACCGGATACCATCTCCGTAACCGGATGCTCAACCTGGATCCGTGTATTCATTTCCATAAAAAAGAAATTCCTGTCGGCATCAAGTAAAAACTCAACTGTTCCGGCTGAGTAATAATTAACCGCCTTAGCAATATTGACGGCGGCCAAACCCATTTCATTGCGGAGCTTCTCATCCAAAGCAACTGATGGCGACTCTTCGATCAGTTTCTGATGTTTTCGCTGAATGGAACATTCTCTTTCACCCAGGTGGACATAGTTGCCATGCCGGTCTCCCAATATCTGGAATTCGATATGCCGGGGATTTCTTACATATTTTTCAATAAAAAGGGAGGAATCATTGAATGCCTTTTCCGATTCATTGGCTGCCATTTTAAACATCTTCTCCATATAGGCAGCCTTCTCAACAATACGCATACCCCTTCCGCCCCCTCCGGCAGCGGCTTTAAGAATTACCGGATAGCCAATTCGGGAGGCTATATCGGCTGCTTCCTTGGGATTCTTAACATTTCCCTGGCTGCCCTGCAACAAGGGTACATTGTGTTTCTGGGCAATTTGTTTGGCAATGGTTTTGTTGCCCATCTTATTAATGGCTGAAGCCGAAGGACCTATAAAAATGATGCCTTCTTCTTCACAGCGCCGGGCAAAATAGGGATTCTCTGCAAGAAACCCATAACCCGGGTGAACGGCATCGGCTTTGCAATGTCCGATAGCTTCGATGATTCTTTCAACATCAAGAAATTCAGGGATTTCATCAAATGATTCGGAAAAGTCAATTACATCATCAACCATCCTGAGGTATAAGGCATTCGGCTCCTTTGCAGTTTTGATTCCGAAAGTCTTAATTCCCAGTTTTTTTGCTGATTCAGCAATTCTAACTGCAATTTCACCCCGGTTGGCTATCAACAGGCTTTGAATTTTCATCCTGGAATTATTTATTGGAATTAACTAAATATTAATTCATTATAAGGGTATGTTGCCGTGCTTTCTGGAAGGAACACTGACATGCTTGTTTTCAAGGGCTTCAAATGCTGAAATAAGCTTTTTGCGGGTTATTGCCGGATCAATAACTTCATCAATGTAACCTTTTTCATCGGCAACATAAGGATTGGCAATTTCGTCCCTGTACTTAATGGTAAGTTCTTTTTTGAGCCTTGCAGGATCCCCGGATTCAATCAGCTCTTTCCGGTATAAAATGGAGACTGCTCCTTCAGGTCCCATAACGGCAATTTCAGCTGAAGGCCATGCAAAGTTAAAATCACCTCCCAGGTTTTTGCTGTTCATTACACAATAAGCACCTCCATAAGACTTTCTAAGAATAACCGTAATCTTAGGTACAGTGGCATCAGCATAGGCATATAAAAGTTTTGCACCATGCCGGATGATCCCGTTGTGTTCCTGATCAACTCCCGGCAAAAAACCGGGAACATCTTCCAGTGTAAGCAGCGGAATATTGAAAGAGTCACAAAAACGGATGAAGCGTGCTGCCTTTACCGAAGAATTGATATCAAGGGTGCCAGCCAGCATCTTCGGCTGATTTGCAATGATGCCGATCGCCTTCCCCCGCAGACGTCCAAAGCCCACCACAACGTTCTGTGCGAAATAGGTTGAAACTTCAAAAAAACTTTGCCGGTCAACAATCAGATGAATCACCTCCTTGATGTCATAAGGCTTATTTGGATCGTCGGGAATGATGTCCCTGATCCGCTCGTCTATTCGCAGGTCGGAATCACAGTTTTCGAAATATGGCGGGTTTTCAAGGTTGTTGGAAGGTAGGTAGGAGAGCAGTTTTTGAACCCCTCTCAGCGTGTTTTCTTCATCTTCATATACAAAATGGGCTACACCGCTCTTCTTCATGTGCACCATGGCACCCCCTAGATCGTCAAAAGAAACATCTTCATTCAATACCTCTTTGACCACATTGGGGCCGGTTACAAACATGTAACTGGTTTTGTTGGTCATGAAAACAAAGTCGGTTATGGAAGGTGAATACACCGCACCGCCTGCGGCCGGACCCATAATTACCGATATCTGCGGGATCACTCCTGAAGCATTTACATTCCGGTTAAATATGGATGCATAACCGGCTAAACTGGCCACTCCTTCCTGTATCCTGGCACCTCCCGAATCAATCAGGCCAATGATAGGCGCTCCCATTTTCAAAGCCATGTCCTGAATTTTTGCAATTTTCGTAGCATGGACAGATCCCAGCGATCCGCCCATTACATTGAAATCCTGAGAATAAGCAAATGCAAGCCTGCCGCTGATTTTACCATATCCTACAATTACCCCGTCTCCGAAAGCGGTTACTATTTTCCCAAAATTACCCCCGGCTGCAGCCGGCATGGAAAAAGCATCAATCTCTTCAAACGTGTCGGGGTCAAAAAGTAATTCCACCCGCTCCCTTGCTGTCATTTTGCCTTTCGAATGCTGCTTTTCCATAATCGCTTCGCCTTGCTGTTCAGCATAGCTTTGCTTCCTTTCAAGAAATCGCGTGAATAGCTTTCCTTTTAGATCCATGTGAAAAGTTTTAAGCGTTAAAAAAAGGGAAAATATGAACGAAATGATTCGGGAGGAGTTGGCGATATTTCAACGGACAGAAATGTTGCATACATGAGTTTTTTCAATTTCATATCCTTGTTATATTTCTGCCAGAATGCCTGATAAAGGCTCTCGACGGACAGTATAAAGAACTTGATAATTGAATAAGCGCAACAAAGTTAATACAAAAAAAATGAGAATATCAATAGGGATGATATCCTCATAAGCTAATTCAATGATATTCGAAGTGTTGAACAGACAGATTTTTACTTCCCGGCTGGTTTCTTCACATAATCAGCTATAATACTCCCGGCCAGGTAACCGAAAAGACTCCCTGCAAAAGCGCTGGTGTACCAGTGAGATGTAATCGGACAGGAGCCTGAGTGGCATCCTACAAATTTCCAATAGAAATAACCCGATAGCCCTCCTGCCAGCATGAGCAACAGGATGTACCAGTAACGAACAAACCAGCTTTTCATTGTTTCACGTGTAATACATCATCAATGGCCTGCCTGAATGTTTCCTTGGGTAATGCTCCCATAGCCATCTGGGGTTGCCCCTCCAAAGGTATGAACAACAAACTGGGAATGCTTTGTATTCCGAACATGGCTGCAAGTTCACGCTCTTCTTCCGTATTTACCTTATAGATTTCAAGCTTTTCATCATATTCCGCCTTAAGCTCTTCCAAAATAGGCGCAACCATCTTGCAAGGCCCACACCAGTCGGCATAAAAATCAATTATGGCCGGTTTTGAACCCTCATATTGCCACTCCTTATTTGCTTCATAGTTAAAAACCTTTTGCTTAAAGGTATCTTTTGTTAAATGTTCCAGTGCCATAGCTTTTGTTTTATTTCTGTTCAACAAGAATTGTGCCTTTTATCTATATATGTAGATTGTTGTATATTTACTGTCATAATGTCACCTTTACGTGACTATTTGCTGATTATCAATTACAAATCGTTGATTTCTGCAAATTTATGAAAGGTAAAGCGAAAACGAGGCAGGAGTTCCTGGTATATTTCTCCCGATTCCAGCATTTCATCGTCTCCTTCTTCATACATCCACTTAACATGAACAGTTTGATTCTCCTTTTTGTTCTCTATTGTCTTGAAAAAATCGAGCAGTTGTTTGGAAACACTTGTATTGTAATAATCCAGGTTGATTTCAATGGCAATCTCGCTGGCCGAAAATTCCTTCAGCCAGAACAATATGGGAGTAAAAAACTTGGCAGCATCTTCCGGTAATGCCCTGCCTGAAATTTTCAATTCTCCGTTTGTCCTCAGGGAAACTGAAGGCAGTGAATCAGTTCCCTGGATGAATAGATCGTTCATGGGTGATATCCGTTATAGCTAATCAATTGTTAAAATCAATATATGAATATACTTGAAAAGATCTTACGTATGATCATCAAATCGATAAAAATTATGACCCCAGGCACCTTCGTGTGTGAATGTCCAAAAACAAGCAGCAGAGCAAGGTAGCAAATAATTGGCTGAATAACAAATCTGCTGCTTTGAAAAATTAGAGGCCGTGCAGGAAACAACTGAATGCATTTATCCGTTAAAATATTTCAATACCGGTTGCTTTTTAATAGTAGTCGTGTTTTGAAAACAATATTCATAAAATCATTATATTTAACTATTCCATTCAACCGACTTTAAAATCTGTTTTATGAAAAACTTTATTGTACCTATTGATTTTTCTGTTGAGTCGTTAAACGGCCTTAAATTGGCTGTTTTATTTTCCAAACGGGCCCAGGTCAACATTCACATGGTATATGTACTGCAGAAAACTTCTGATGCAGAAAAGCAATCTCAGGATGAAGAACAACGGATTGCCCAGGGAAGGTTTGAAAAAATCATCGGAGACTTTCAACCCCAGCTTGGCAACGATTCCTCCATTCAGTTTCAGATCAAAGCAGGCAGGGTTTATCAGGAAGTAGTCAGTCTTGCAGATCAGCTGCCTGATTCGCTTATAACAGCTTCCACACATGGAGCTTCAGGTTTTCAGGAATTCTTCATCGGTAGCAATGCATTCCGGATCATATCTGCAACTGAGAAACCGGTTATTACGCTTAGAAAAAATTACGTCCCCGAGGGTATTTCCAAAATTGTCCTGCCGATTGATCTTTCTGCCGGATCACGACAGAAAGTTCCTTTCACCACAGACCTCGCCAGGTTATTCGGGGCGGAAATTCATGTTGTAGGTGTGCAGACATCACGTGGCAAACAGGATGTTAAAAAAATCCGATCCTACACCAGCCAGGTTGCCGGATACATCGAAGGCAAAGTCCATTGCGAAAGCAATGAGGTTTTCGGCGACAATGTTCCGGATATGCTCAATAATTATTCTAATGCCATCAAAGCAGATCTGATTTCCATTACCACCGAACAATCATCCGGTATCAGCCTCATCATGGGCAACACAGCCCATCAAATTCTCAACAAGGCCGAAATACCCGTTCTGTGCCTGACACCAAAACACATAACGAAATCCGGATCATTTGCTTCAATGGGAGGCTGATGCCGTTGGGTGGCAGAGCATAATTACAGTCAGCTTATTGCAGGAGAAACAGGTGTTACCTGTTGCTATTTCTTCAGCAGTTTTTGCAGCTTTTTCCGGAATTTATGAGTAACAGGAGCTTCCTCATCATAATACCCGTGCTCATACCCGTAGCCATAACCATAGCCGTATCCGTATCCATAACCATATCGATAGGAATAGCCATAGTAACCCTTTGTCTGCACATCATTTACCAACAGGCTCATGTTTTTCAGGCCTCTTTTTGTATAAAGGTCTTCCACAAGCTGCAAAACCTGTTTGCTGGAATACCCGTGCCTGATAACAAAAATATGAATATCCACCAGTTCCTTGAGAAGCAATGCGTCGGTAACTATGGCTATTGGTGGTGTGTCAATGATAATGAAATCGTATTCCTGTTGCATTTGTTTAATGAACCCGCTCATCCGGTCCGATTCAATTAATTCGGCAGGATTTGGCGGAACCGGACCTGAAACAGCCACTGAAAGATTGTCCACGTTGGTATGGTGAATGATCTTATCCAGGCTGCTTATTCCTGCAAGATAAGAACTGATTCCATGCTCATTGCTCAATTTGAAGATCCGGTGAATTTTAGGCTTCCGTAAATCAAGGCTGACCAGAAGTGTCTTCTTTCCGGCCATTGCAATAATAGCTGCCAGGTTGGCAGAACAGAAAGTTTTTCCCTCACCGCTGACGGTCGAAGAAATCGAAATTACTTTATGCAGTTCATTTTTCAGCAGGTATTGCAGATTTGCCCGTAATGACCTGAATGATTCGGCCAGAGCCGATTTGGGATTCTCAAAAACCGGTAGATCATAGGACTTTTCATTGTGTCCTACAGAACCTAAAACAGGCACAGATGTCTGCTGCTCGATATCCTTTTTGTCTACTATCTTGTTGTTAAAATACTCTATCAAAACCAAAAGCATTAAGGGGATCAAGCCTCCAAGCACAAGTGCCATCATGTAATTCATGGATGTTTTGGGCTTAATCATTACCGCATTTTCTGCACGTGCCATGTCGAGCAGCCTGTGATCAGAAGTATTTGAGGCTTTTGTAATTCCGGCTTCTGCACGCTTTTCAAGTAAAAAGGTATAAATCTGATCGTTGATGTTGAATTCACGTTGTATGTTAATGAGTTGCCTTTCCGTAGATGGTAATTTCTTGATCTCAATTTCGAGATCATCGATAGCCCTTCCGAGACCACTCATTGAAATGTTATTGGATTCAATCAGGTTATTCACATTCTCCAGAATATCCATGCGCAGGTTTTCAATCTGCATATTCAGCATGGTCAGCCTGGGGTTATTCTCGTTAGAGCTGAACTGCAGGTTCCGGCGTTCGGTGTTCAGGTTATTGATTTGCGCCACCAGAGAATTGAGCAAGGCATCCTGTATTCCCATAACCGATGGGGCAATGATTTCAATATTTTCTTTTTTGGAAGTAATGTAATCTTTGATGTATTTGAAGTACCTGCCATTGATGTCAATATCTGCTTTTTGCGAATTGAGCATTTCCATTTTCTGAAACAAGGCATTCCCTTCCTGGCTGATGTTGATGATCCGGTTGGCCGATCTGAAGTTTTGCAGTTTTACACCGGCCAGTTGCAGCGAGTCAATGGTTTCTCTCAACTGCTGATCAATGAACCGTATGGTGTTTAAAGAAGTGGTGTTTTTATATTCAAGATTGGATTGTATATAAACCTCGGCAAGCCTGTTCAGGTAATCCGATATTTGCTCCCGGTTGGGACCGGTTAATGATAAGGTTAAAATGGACCCCTTTTCATCATTCACCTCCACGCTGAGTCCTGCCCGGTACCTGTTTACCAATCCGTTCATCTCATGCATGATGAAGTAGTATTTCAAAGGGAAATGGTTCAGAGATTTCAGGCTTTCCGGCGTTCGTGGGAGAATTGTAAAGTTGAAATTATTGTGGCTGAAAGGCTGTCCGAAGTAAAGCACTTCATTGATATCAAACTGGTCATCAATAGTAAGCCGATAGGTAGTTGGAGAGAGAATGTTAATGATTACCGGATAGTTGAATTGATTGGGTTTCGATGTGTCGGGCACAACAAGGAACGGTGAACTGTTATACAGTTTGGATTCGGCTATGCCCCTTCGGCCAACAGCCGTATAGGTAATGTTAAAATCCAGGTTTTCCAGGGCTGCCTGTGCCATTTTGTAAGATTTTAACACGGTTATTTCATTCTGAACCACCGCTTTTGTCCTTCTGCTGCGGACATTAGTCAGATCTTCAATAACGCCTTCGATATCACCGCGCGGGGCATTCTCGTTGGCAACAATAACCGAACAACTGGCACGGTAAATATCCTCAGAATACCGGTTCACCAGGTATGCAACTGTTAAAGACAGAAAAACCGATAACGCAAACCACCACCAGTTGTAAAGAATCCTGTAGAGATACTTTTTGATGTCAATGCTTTCCTCTTCTCGATAAATTTCAGGGAATTGATCCATGTCTTAATTGCTGAATATGAAACGCGTAAAGATAGTAAAATAAAAATCTTATATTTGTTAGTAATAAACTTTAAGCATGAAAAAGCTGGTTGTGCTTACCGGGTCAGGAGTCAGTTCAGAAAGCGGACTGAAGACTTTCAGGGATTCGGGCGGGCTCTGGGAAGATTATGATGTGATGGAGGTGGCCAGTTATGCCGGGTGGACAAAAAACCAGGATCTTGTGTTGCGCTTTTATAACGAGCGCCGGGCCCAATTAAAGGAGGCCATGCCAAATGACGCCCATACAGGTTTGGTTGATCTCGAGGAAAAATTTGACGTCAGCATCATCACTCAAAATGTGGATAACCTGCATGAAAAAGCGGGCAGCCGCAACGTACTGCACCTGCATGGAATTCTAACCCGGGCGCGCAGTACCGGAGATCCTTCGCTGGTGTATGACATCGGATACAAACCCATACATCCCGGAGATACCTGCGAAAAAGGGTTTCAGCTCAGACCCGACATTGTATGGTTTGGAGAAGCGGTTCCCGCCATTGAGGAAGCAGCTTCCATTACTTCGCAAGCTGATATTTTTGTGGTCATTGGTACATCCATGGTTGTATATCCCGCTGCAGGCCTTATTGAATACGTCCCGGATCATGCTCCCATATACCTCATTGACCCCAATGAAGTAACTGTGCCAGTATACCGGCACGTCCACTTCATCAGGGAAAAAGCCGGAAAAGGGGTGGTTGTGCTGAAGGAGATTTTAACCAAAGAAAGCTTTGCATGAGCATCTTGCCGAATTGTATCTCCATTCTTGCCATCCTGCTGTTTTCAGGTTCTGAGCTCTTCTCACAACCTTTTCATGGTGGTATTACAGCAGGTTTCACAGCATCACAGGTCGACGGTGATTCCTATTCAGGCTATAACAAGCCGGGCCTGCAGGCAGGTGTTTTTGTTGCTGCTGAATTACTCCCCTGGCTCGACGCCCGGATGGAAATTAAATATACTTCAAGAGGGGCACGGGAACCGGCTGATGATGACAATACCGGATCGTATCTGCTGGGGCTGCATTATATTGACATCCCGGTTATGGCATCGATGAAGTACAAAAAAATAGGCGCATTAGAACTGGGGCTGATTCCCGGATACTTGTTCAAAGCCGCCGGTGAGGATGATGCAGGAAAACTTCCCGATGAATACCTGGTCGATTTTCATCAATTTGACCTGGGCTTGCTGATTGGTACAGAGGTATATATCACACATAAAATTGCCGTGAATATCCGATATTCCTATTCTATCTTTTCCATACGTGATCTGGATTCGGCAGGATCTTTTTACAGCTGGTTCGGTAAAATTTTCGGGCACTCAAAAGGCGATTTCAATAACTATCTTGCCCTGGGCGTCAGCTACAGGATACGCTGATCCCCAATCAGCTCCTTCCAAAAAACAAGTACATAATGAAAATGGCAGCGATCACTCCGGCCAGATCGGCCAGCAGCCCTCCTGTTACCGTATATCTTGTGTTTCGTATATTCACTGCCCCGTAATAAACCGCCACCGTGTAAAAAGTGGTTTCAGTGGAACCCTGCATAATACAGGCCAGCCTGCCTGCAAACGAATCGGCTCCAAAATGGTTCATGGTTTCCACCATAAGACCACGAGCTCCGCTTCCGCTCAATGGCTTCATAAAGGCTACCGGAAGGGCATCCACAAACCGGGTGTCTATGCCAAAAATGGCAACCAACCCTCCAATACCATTCATCAGAAAGTCAAACGACCCGGATGCCCTGAAAACACCAATGGCAACAAGCATGGCCACCAGGTAAGGAATAATTTTAATGGCTACTCCGAATCCTTCTTTTGCCCCTTCAATAAAACTTTCATACAGGTTAATCTTCTTCCGGATGCCCAGCACAATAAAAACAATGATTACCAGAAACAGGATGAAATTACCTGCAAATGCTGTTCTCGACTCTACCATGGTTTGCGGGAGCCGGCTCAGGTAAAAAATAATGCCTGCAATGAAAGTCGTAATGCCCGCAAGGTAAGCCAGAATCACCTTATTGAAAAGATTGATGCGCTGCCTGATACTTACATATATCAACCCGGTCAGGGTAGAAAAAAAAGTAGCCAGTATGATGGGTATGAAAACATCGGTGGGAACCTTTGCCCCGCAGGCCACCCTCATGGCAAGCACGCTTACGGGGATCAGGGTCAGGCTTGACGTATTCAACACAAGGAACATGATTTGGGCATTGGATGCTTTTGAAGTATCGGTATTGATCTCCTGCAACTCTTTCATTGCCTTCAATCCCAATGGTGTTGCCGCGTTATCCAACCCGAGCATATTCGCGCTGAAATTCATCAATATCGATCCCATGGCAGGATGGTTGTTGGGAATTCCCGGGAAAATGCGACTGAAAAGCGGATTCATGATTCGTGATAGAGCCCCAACTGCTCCGCCCCTTTCTCCAATTTTCATAATACCCAGCCAGAGTGTCATCACACCAATCAGGTAAATGGAAATTTCAACACTGGTTTTGGCCATGTCAAAAGTGCTCTGCACTATGGCAGAAAAAACGTCCCGGTCAGCAACAGTGAAAATGAAGTTGAACTGCTCCAGAAAAAAATCACGGAAATAATACCCCAATACCCTGAACAGTGCAACCAGAAAGCCCACAAGAAAGAAACCGATCCATATATAATTCAGAACCATGAAGCCTGGTTTTTGTATTATTCATCACCTGCCAGAGCAAAATCAATTTGCTTGCGTTCCATATTCACCCTTACTACTGTTATCTGAATGGGATCGCCCATCTGGTATTTTTTGCCGGTTCTTCTTCCCCTGATGGAGTAACTGTCTTCATCGTATTCATAAAAATCTCCTGCCAGTTCACGCATAGGGATCATCCCCTCACATTTGTTCTCAATAATCTCCACGTATATCCCCCATTCGGTAACACCCGAAATAACCCCATCAAACTGCTGCCCTACTTTATCTTTCATAAACTCAGTCTGCTTGTATTTTATGGAAGCCCGCTCAGCTTCCATTGCCAGCACCTCCATTTTTGAGGCATGCCGGCACATTTTTTCAAACTGTTTCTGGTTTCTTGAAGAAGCACCGGATAAGTAATCTGCAAGAAGCCGGTGAACCATCATATCGGGATACCTGCGGATTGGAGAAGTGAAATGGGTATAGTAATCAAAAGCAAGCCCATAATGTCCGATATTGTCAGTAGTGTAAATGGCCTTGGCCATTGACCGAAGCGCCAGGTTCTCCACAATATCCTGCTCACGGGTTCCCTTCACGTCATCCAAAAGCCGGTTCAACGACAAAGCAGTTTCCTTTCCTGATTTCAGAGACAGCTTATAGCCAAAGCGCTTGATGAAATTCGAAAACTTTTGCAGTTTTTCATTGTCGGGCCGGTCGTGTACCCGGTACACAAAGGTTTTCTTTTCAGATTTATCTTTTATTTTACCAACAAATTCCGCAACATGTTTATTTGCAAGCAGCATGAATTCCTCTATCATTTCGTTGGACAGGCCGTGTTCCCTGGCAACTATTCTCAAAGGTCTGCCTTTTTCATCCACTTCAATCCTGACCTCTTCGCGTTCAAAGGCAACGGCTCCGTTTTTAAACCTTTGTTGCCGCAGAATTCTTGCCAGTTCATTCAATTTGAGTACTTCACGGCTCATATCTCCTTCGCCGGAATCGATAATCTGTTGTGCCTCCCTGTAAGAAAACCGCCTGTCAGACTTGATGATGGTTCTCCCGAACCAGGCTTCCAGTACATCAGCCTCATCATTCATGACAAAAACAGCGGAAAAACACAGCTTATCCTCGTTGGGTCGCAAAGAACAGATAAAATTCGAAAGCCTTTCCGGAAGCATGGGTACAACCCGGTCTACGAGATACACAGATGTGCCTCTTTGCAGGGCTTCTTCATCAATAATGGTTTCAGGATTTACATAATGCGTAACATCTGCAATATGAACTCCCACTTCCCATTTTCCGCCAGATAAGGGTTGTATGGATAAGGCATCGTCATAATCCTTTGCATCCTCAGGGTCAATGGTAAATGTAGGTATGGTTCTGAAATCGCGGCGCGACTTAATATCTGCTGCCGTGATCCGGTCACTGATCAGGGCTGCAGCTTCTTCTACCTCCTCGTTAAACTTAAACGGTAGTCCGAATTCCGCCAGAATGGCATGCATTTCGGTATCATTGTCGCCCTGGTTTCCAAGTACCTCAACAACCTCGCCGAATGGGTTTTTCGCATTCCTTGGCCATTCCGTTAGTTTTGCTATGGCTTTCTGCCCCTGGCGGGCTCCATTGAGCTTATCCAGGGGTATGAACAAATCAACAGGCATTTGCCGGGTATCGGGAACGAGAAAGGCAAATTTGCCGGCTATTTCAAGCGTTCCCACAAAAGTTTCCCGTGCCCGTTCTATGATTTCAACCACCTCCCCCTCGAGTCCCTTGGTTTTTTTGTGAGCATATACCAACACTTTAACCGTATCGCCATTCAGGGCGTGATTCAGGTTGTTCTGTGAGATAAAAACATCCTCTTTCAGTGAATCAGAAACAATATAACCATATCCTCCCCTGGCCATATCCACAGTTCCAATAACGGTACCGCCGGTTGCTTTAAGCCGGAACTTGCCTGTAGAGGTTTCATCAAGCGTACCTTTTTCCTTAAATTCATACAAAAGTTCCGTGATCAGCCGCTTTTCAGCAGAGTCTGTGATAAGCAGGAAACTGGCCAGTTGTTTATAGTTGAATGTTTTTTTCGGATGGCCTGAGAAAACAGCCAGCATACTGTTCGATAACTCTTTTTTATTGATTCCGGGTTTCTTTTTATGTTGCTTTTTTCCTGCCATGTTTAAAGAATATTTGCAAAAGGTATGAAAGTTTTCATTATGGCTGAAAAAATACAGCGGGTATTTATAAACTGGACTTGGTGACCCCCAGCGATTTTTCGGCCTTCTGGTCGCCCAGTGGTTCAACATGAATGGTTACATCAAAAACATTGGCAATTTTTGATTTGATTGATTCTTCAACGTTGTGGGCAATTTCATGTGCTTCACGCAGGGTAAGGTCGCCGTCGACTTCCAGGTCAATGGCAATCATTATTTTATGGCCCATATTCCGGGTCCTCACCCGGTGCGGATGATGCGCTCCTTCAACTGCATCAATGGCATCAAATATCTTCTCATAAATGGTGCAGTCCTTGGTACCATCCATAAGCTCAAAACTGGTCTCTTTGAATATTTTAAAGGCCACCCACAGTACCCACATGCTCACCATCAGCGCAAAAATGGTATCCAATATGGGCATTTTGAAAATATAAATGAATATGAGGCTGATTAATACCGAACTTGAAATCAGTATGTCATTTTTCATGTTTTTACCATTGACAATCAGCATGGAACTTTCGGTTTTTTTACCAACCCTGGTCTGATGCCAGGCCAACAGCAATTTACCGGTAATTGATATGATGGTAATGATAACAGCCAGCTTGGTAGGAATTTCCGTACTACCTCCCGAAAGTAATTTCCTGATAGTGGAAATAAAAAGTTGAGCCCCGGCAAAGAAAATAATAAACGACAACAGCTTCGTGGCAATGGTATCGGCCTTATCATAACCATAGGGGTATTTTTTGTTGGGTGGCCTGGTCAGTATCCGGGCAGTGATCAGCGTGATAACCGAAGTAATGACATCACTTGCAGAATCCACTCCGTCGGCAATAACAGCAAGGCTTCCGGATATCATCCCGGCAATAATTTTCATGAATGACAAAGTGGCGTTACCAATAATGCCCACCCATGAAGCTTTTTGTATTTCCTGTTCCCGTGTCAACAATTCAAATCAATTAAAAATTTTACAAAAACCAGCTTTAGGCGAACAACAGGAGGCTGACGGCCATCACAATCATGCCTCCGATCACACCATATATTGATAAATGGGCTTTGCCATACTCCCGGGCAGCCGGTAACAATTCATCAATCGAAATAAATACCATAATACCTGCCACCGCGGCAAACAATACGCCAAATACGACCTCGTTGAGAAACGGCAGCAGAATAAGAAATCCCACAATAGCGCCAATAGGTTCAGATAGTCCCGATAAAAAGGATAACCAGAAAGCCTTTTTCTTGTTTCCGGTAGCGTAATAAACCGGTACAGAAACAGCAATACCTTCGGGAATGTTGTGAATGGCAATGGCAACTGCAATGGCAATTCCAAGGGCCGGATCCTGAAGCGCCGCTGTAAATGTTGCCAATCCTTCCGGGAAATTATGAATGCCAATGGCCAGGGCAGAAAACATGCCCATTCTAAGAAGCTTCTTTTTCTTAAATTCTTCCGATGGATGTTCTGCTTCTTCAATACGTTTCAGCTCATGCGGGTTTTCCATTTCCGGTACCAGCCTGTCTATAATGGCGATCACGAGAATACCCCCAAAAAAGGATCCGACAGTTACCCAGTACCCGCTGACTTCTCCCAAAACCGCAGTCAATGATAATTTGGCTTTTGAAAATATTTCAATCAGCGAAACATAAATCATTACCCCTGCTGAAAATCCCAGGGAAACCGAGAGAAAGCGCGTGTTTGTAGTTCGGGCAAAAAAAGCAATGGCACTGCCGACTCCGGTGGCAAGCCCCGCAAATAGGGTCAGTGCAAATGCAAAAAGAATGGCGTGCCAATCCATGAATCCTTAATCATTCAGGTTGCCAATCTTGTAGAGTGACTTTTCATCAAGCATCTTGATCCTGCGTCCGTGAAGTTCGATCAGTCCGTCCTGCTTGAATTCAGAAAGTAGCCTGATAACCGATTCCGTAGCAGTGCCTACCATATTGGCCAGCTCTTCGCGGGTTAGCGTAATCTGAAGATACTTTTCACTGTCGAGGTCAAAGTCTTTACGTAGGTGAATCAAAACCTCAGCCAGTCTTTC
This sequence comes from Bacteroidales bacterium, assembly GCA_046481675.1. Lineage (GTDB taxonomy): Bacteria > Bacteroidota > Bacteroidia > Bacteroidales > UBA10428 > UBA5072. The sequence continues at coordinate 122,026 of JAWOJJ010000045.1, forward strand.
ACGTACTGTTTTCTGCGCAATGTCAGTAATGTAATCGTTTGCCTCGCCCAATTCCTTGCAGGCTATCTGCAACAGTTCAAGGGCAAAAGTTCCGTTATTCTTAACAAATTCCAGCACGGTTTCAGCATGAACAAAGCAAATAAGTGCATCTTCCAGAACTTTTGCGGAAGTACAAGCCCGTTCGCGGGTAATGGTTGACCTGAAACCCATAATGTCACCCTTTTTGGCAAACCGGATAATCTGCTCCTTGCCATCAAAACCTGTTTTGAAAATTTTAATGATTCCTTTCTGAACGCAGTAGAAACCATTAATTCTGCTGCCTTCCGAGTATATGATCGTACCCCGCTTATAGGTGTCCGGCTCCTGATCAATGGGTATACTGGCCAGCTCTTCCGGGGTAAGGTGTCTGAAAATAGAGGAACTGTCTATAAAACATTCCTTTCTGGGTAATGGTGTCTGGTTTTTCATAAGGAGATTATGACTCTGCGAAATTGACTATTTTTACAATAAAGTTACCAAATTAAGCAAAAAAAAATGAAAGATGTAATTAATGTTAAGTGGGCTGGTGACATGGCATTTGAGGCCAGTATAGATGAACACCGCATTGTATTCGATGCCGCTTCTGCTGTTGGCGGGAAAAACCTGGGCCCCAGGCCAAAACCATTGCTGATGGCTTCATTGGCCGGCTGCACCGGAATGGATGTGATCTCCATACTGAAAAAGATGAAGGTGGAGGTTTCCGGCTTCAATATAAGAACTGAAGGTCAGTTAACCGATGAGCACCCAAAGCAGTTTACATCCATTCACCTGGTGTATGAGTTTACAGGAAAGAACCTCCCGGTGGATAAGTTAAAACATGCCATTGAGCTTTCTCAGGAGAAGTATTGCGGTGTAAGTGCCACACTCAGGAAAGGAATTGATATCAGCTACGAAATTAAAGTATCTGATTTGTAATCAGCCATCATCATCCGTTATGCTGAAAAAACTAGGCGGCGGCTTGTTACATTTGATATATCCCAGGACCTGTGCAGCCTGTGGAAATATTTTGCTGAACAACGAAAAAGTACTTTGCCTGTCGTGCTATGCGGAATTGCCGCGCACCAGGTTTCACAACAATCCTGAAAATGAAGTTGCCCGGTTATTCTGGGGACGGGTGCTGCTCAGGAATGCCACCTCGTTTATTTTTTTTAATAAAGACAGCAATTACCGGAAAATACTGCATGAGCTTAAATACAAGGATCAACGGCAGGTTGGCCATGAGATGGGCAGGCTGTTTGGCCTTGAACTCAGAGATACGCCCTTTTCACAGGCCGACATGATCATTCCGGTTCCCCTGCATCCGGCAAAACAGCGCAAAAGAGGCTATAACCAAAGCGAATTGATTGCTGAAGGTGTGTCGCAGGTTCTCAGTATCCCGGTCAGGAACAACTTGATTTCCCGGAAAATGAAGACTGCAACACAAACCCGCAAGAATCGTTTCGACCGTTGGCTGAATGTGAAAGACACCTTTCAGGTTCAGGATATTGCGGCTTTGAACGACAACCATATCTTACTGGTTGACGATGTGATTACAACCGGAGCAACCATTGAAGCATGCGCCGGTTCGATTTTGGCAAATTGCCAGGTATCATTGAGTGTAATATCCCTTGCCTATACCAAATTGCAGTAATAATTACGCGCCTTTTACCACAGTTTTTTTCTTTATCCTACAATAAATAAATTTGTAGCCGGGAAATAAAACAACAGAATTAAAGTTAGCTTTACTGTTGGTAAATATGTTCTCTAATGAATACTGCTGTTGTCATCTGATCAAAAATTATAGAAATTGAATAAAGCTTTTTGCCATATTGCAGGTTCCCTGCTTTTGATTTTACTCTGGGGATGCAGCGCGCAAAAGAATACAGGTTTATCACGCGCTTACCACAATCTCACTGCAAAATACAACGTGCTTTTCAATGGCCAGGAAAGCTATAATAATGGCCTTGAGAAAATAGATAAAGAATTCACAGATGATTATTCTGAAATTCTTCCCATTTTCAAGTACTCCGGAAAAGATGCCGTTGCCATTGCCAGCGCGGATATGGACAGGACCATTAAAAAGTGCTCCAAGCTGATTACCTTACACTCAATTACTGCCAAACCCAAGGTGAAGGATAAGAAAAATCTGACCGAAGAACAACGGGCCTTTTTCAGCAAAAAAGAATACAATGCATTTGTTGATGATGCCTGGCTGCTGATGGGGAAGGCACATTTCTACAAGCAGGAGTACGATCTGGCTTCAGAAGCTTTTAAAAAGGTCATCAACGATTTTAAGAATGATCCGAATGTTTTTAATGCGCAATTATGGCTCGCGCGTTTGTCAATACAAACCGGTCAGAACATCAATGCCTCGGAACTGCTTGCCATGTTATTAAACCATGAAGCTTTCCCGAAAAAGTTGCTTCCTGAATTGTATCCTGTCTATGCCGATTATTGCCTGAAGCTAAAGGACTATGCAAAAACGATCAGTTTTCTGGAAAAATCAGCGACTGTTGAAAAGCGAAAAAAAACCCGTACCAGGTATCTTTATATACTTGCCCAGCTTTATGAAAAAACAGGCGACCTGAAACGGGCTTCGGAATGCTATCAGCAGGTCATTCAAATGAATCCTGTTTATGAAATGGCATTCAACGCACATATCAACATGGCGCTTGCTTACGAGAAAGGATTTGGTAAGGGACAGGATATCGAAAATGAGTTGAACAAAATGCTGCATGATGATAAAAATATAGACTATCAGGACCAGATTTTTTATGCATTGGGTAACCTTGCCATCAAAGAGGGAAACGAAGAAAAAGCGCTTGAATACTATACCCGGTCAGTTGAAGCCAATAAGGGGAATGAGCAGCAGAAGGCACGCTCTTACATTACCATAGCAAACATTTATTATTCCAGGCCCGATTATCCCCATGCACAGGCTTATTATGACAGCGCCGTATCAAACATTGATGCTGATTATCCGGGATACAATATCCTGTTTACAAAATCAAAAAGCCTTACACGCCTGGTTACTGAAATCAACGCGGTAAACTTAGCCGATAGTGTTCTTTTGCTTGCCAAACTGCCTGCAGATGAGTTGAATAACCGTATTACAGCCCTGATTGAAGCAGAAAGAAAGAAAGAGGAAGAAGCCAGGCTGAAAGCCCAGGAAGAGCGACTTGACCAGCAATTTGGTGATGAAACTGCCTGGCGCAATGTGTCCAATCAAAAATCCATGGGTACAGGAGGACAATGGTATTTTTACAACGATGCTGCCAAAAATCTGGGTTACCGTGAATTCAAACAAAGATGGGGAAACCGTAAACTTGAAGATCACTGGCAACGTGCTTCAAAAGCTATGGTAAGCTATGCTCCGGTTAACCAGGAAGAGGAAGATGCTGATGAAACAGCGCCTTCAGCAAGTGCCGATGCTTTCAGCAAGACATCAAGAGAATACTATCTCTCCGGAATTCCAACCACCGACTCTGCTGTTAATGCCACACATCAAAGAGCTGAACTTGGCCTTTACAATATGGGGATCATCTATAAAGATGAGCTGAAAGATTATGAAAAAGCTGCCGAATCGTTTAAAGGACTGATCAGACGCTATCCCTCTTCAGACTATCTGCTGGCATCGTACTATAATCTCTATGCCATAGCCAGGGACCAAAACAACCAGGCCCTTATGGATCTTTATAAAAATAACATCATCAGGCAATTCCCTGAAAGTATGTATGCCAGGGTGCTCACTAACCCGGAATACTTTAAGGAACTTGAGAAAGAAGAGCTGGTCGTGCGGCAGTATTACGAAAAAACTTACAGCTTCTACCTCGAGGGAAATTCCAGTGAAGTGATTGCCCGTTCGGATTACGCCAGGAAAACATATCCCGAACATGCTCTCATTCCCCGTTTTGATTATCTGGGAGTGCTGGCCCAGGCCAGAATTCTTGACCGGAATACATTCAGACAACAACTTACTGAACTTGCGGCTAAATATCCCGGAACTGATATTGCCAGTGATGCCGGCAACCTCATCAGCTATATGGACAAGGAGCACCCCGAACTGAAAGAAGCAGAAGAATTAAAAATAAGCCGGAAGCTCTACCAGCCTTCACCTGATACCGCCCACTATTTCGCCTTTGTGCTGGATAAAAAAATCAATACCAACCAGCTTGTTTTCAATATCATCAACTTCAACCTCGACGCTTTCGACAAGCTCAACCTGATTGTTGATATTGTCGACCTGAATAATTCCCAATCACTTATCAGTGTTAAAACTTTCACTGACCGGGAGCAGGTTATGCAATACCTCAGCGCCATAAGCAATTCGGAAGAGATTTATAAAGACATGCCCGGCATTCAGCTGGTTCCTTTTGCCGTTTCTTTACCAAACCTGAAAACCCTGCTCGAAGACAAATCGGCAGATCGCTACCTGAAATTTTTTAAAGAACATTATCAATGATTCCTGACTCAAAAAAAATCAAAATACTCTGGACTGATGATGAAATCGACCTGCTGAGGCCTCACATCCTGTTTCTCCAGGAAAAGGGCTACACGGTAGAAATTGCCACCAACGGCAATGATGCAGTTGATCTGGTTCAATCGCAGCATTTTGACCTGATACTGCTTGATGAAAATATGCCCGGTTTGAGTGGAATTGAAACCCTCAATAAAATCAGGCTTCTGAATTTAACCATACCCGTGGTAATGATCACCAAAAATGAAGAAGAGCACATCATGGAAACCGCCATCGGGTCAAAAATAGCAGATTACCTGATTAAACCGGTCAATCCTAACCAGATCCTGCTCTCCATCAAAAAGAACCTGGACACCAAAAAACTGATCACACGGGAAACCACTTCAGCATACCAGGCTGAATTCAGAAATATTGGCGAACAGATCAACATGGCCCGGAGCTTTGCCGATTGGGAGGATGTCTACCGCAAGCTGGTGTATTGGGAACTTGAATTGGAACGCTCCGATGACCAGAGTATGTTTCAGGTTTTCAGTATGCAGAAAACCGAAGCCGGAAATGGCTTCAGCCGTTTCATCAGGAATAACTACCTTTCCTGGTTTACTGAAAAAAACACCGATAAACCGCTGCTGTCACCTGCCGTATTTAAGGAAAAGGTCTTCCCATTACTGGATCAGAAGAAAAAAGTGTTTGTGATCCTGATTGATAATCTCAGATTGGATCAGTGGCGGATTTTGAGCCCCATCATTTCTGAATACTATACCATGGCCGACGATTCCCTGTTTTGCAGCATCCTGCCAACCACAACACAGTATGCCCGAAACGCCATGTTTGCAGGTCTTATGCCCCGTGAGATCGCGTCGATCAACCCCGATCTGTGGTCGGATGACGAAGACGAAGGCAGTAAAAACATGAATGAAGAATCCCTCCTTCAAAAGCAAATATCCAGGTTTGGCAAAAATTACAGGGTGTATTATGAAAAAATCACGCATACCCGAAACGGGAAAAAAATTGTAGATAATTTTGCCAATCTGCTTGAATACGATCTCACCGTTATTGTTTATAATTTCATTGACCTGCTTTCTCATGCAAATACCGAAGTTGAAATGATCCGTGAACTGGCAGGTAACGACACAGCTTATCGGTCACTTATACTTTCGTGGTTTCAGCATTCCCAGTTGCTCGACATGATCCGGCAAATGGCAGAAAACAACATTACCGTAGTTTTTACAACCGACCATGGTTCCATCAGGGTTAATAACCCGGTAAAAGTTGTGGGCGACAGAAAAACCACCACCAACCTGCGGTATAAAATGGGAAAAAACCTGAACTACAATCATAAGGAAGTGTTTGAGATCCGCGATCCGTATGCGGCTCATCTTCCTAAAGTGGATGTGAGCTCAAGCTACATATTTGCCATTAATTCTGATTTCCTTGCCTACCCCAACAATTATAACTATTATGTCAATTATTACAGGAATACTTTCCAGCATGGAGGAATTTCCATGGAGGAAATGCTGATTCCGGTTATAACCATGCAGCCCAGATAATTCCGTTCCTTTTTTATGAAAACAATTGAAATAAATTCGCTTGATGAACTGCGGGCAGCTGCTCAAAACTTCATTTCTCTTACCAGCGGATTCAAAAGATTTGCCTTTTACGGCAGCATGGGTTCGGGTAAAACCACTCTGATAAAGGCAATATGTAAGGAACTGGGGGCTGTTGATGTAATTACCAGCCCTACTTTCTCCCTGGTTAATGAATATCAGACAACAACAGGTGAAACCCTCTACCACTTTGACCTTTACAGGATAAAGTCAACAGATGAGCTGTTTGACCTGGGTTATGAAGAGTATTTTTACAGCCGGCATTACGTTTTCATTGAATGGGCCGAAAAAGCAGAGGAACTGTTGCCCGATTCCTGCGTCAAAGTTAGTATTGAAGAAACAGATCCTTCAAAAAGGATGATTCACATTGAACTTTAATCTTTGAAAAATTTGACTGTTTGTTGTTTTTGTACTAATTTAGATCGTTTGCAATAACTAATCCCGATCATCATGGTTGAACATCGCCCGGAACCGGCAAGTAATCCCTTAATGTACGGTGGATTGCTGCCTCAGGAAGAAATGCTTGCCATGGGGAAAAAGCATAAAAAACTCACCATTGGCATCCCCCGTGAACGGCAACAAATTGAACAGAGAGTCTCACTTACACCTGAAGCAGTTGAAGTTCTGGTTGACAATGGTCATGAAGTCCTTCTCGAAACCAAAGCCGGAGAAGGTGCCAGGTATAATGATACGGATTATTCCGAATGTGGTGCATTTATAATCGATAACCGGAAACAGGTTCTTAATGCGGATATCATCCTCAAAGTATCGCCACCGGATATTAAGGATATTGAAATGTTAAAAGGCAACCAGGTGATCCTTTCATCGGTTCATTTTGGACATCAAACCGAAGAATACATCAGGGGCCTTATGGATAAAAAGTGTACGGCCTTTGCCATAGAACAAATCAGGGATGAACATGACGGCTACCCGGTAATCCAGTCGATGAGCGCCATATCCGGTATATCTGCCATAAATATTGCTGCCGAACTGCTGAGCAATCAAACAGGAGGCAAGGGCATATTGCTCGGGGGCATCTCGGGTATCACCCCTACCGAAGTGGTCATCATCGGAGCCGATACTGTTGCGGAATTCGCCGCCAGAGCTGCATTAGGACTTGGAGCCCTGGTCAAGGTGTTTGATAACTCGCCCCAGCACCTGGAAGACCTGCAGCGTAATCTCGGTCAGCGAATCCATACTTCCATTTTCCACCCGAAAGTACTGCGCCGTACGCTCAAATCAGCCGATGTGGTAATCGGCGCACTGAACCTTTGGGATACCGGACCGCGTTACTTCATTACCGAAGACATGGTGAAAGAAATGAAGAGGGGTTCCGTGATCATTGACCTGAGCATTGACCAGGGCGGCTGTATTGAAACCAGTGAATACAGAACCCTGCAGGACGCAATTTACACCAAGCACAACGTAATCCATTTCAGCGTTCCCAACCTGCCTTCGCGGGTTGCCCGAACAGCATCCATTGCTTTAAGCAATATATTGTCTCCCATACTGGTCACCGTTGGCAATTCAGGAGGCTTTAAACCTTTTCTTAAAGCCAATCTCGGCGTGAGAAACAGCGTTTACGTGTACAACGGCATCCTTACCAACGAAAACCTGGGCAACCAGTTCGGCATTCCTTCAAAAAATATTGACCTGCTGATTGCCGCTTTCTGAAATCCCCGGTGGATGTTTGTTTGCCTGCCCTCATTTACTGATGACAAATGCCCTTGTTATCCACAATAATTAAGGCTAAATTTATTCATAGTCTGCCTATGCGCCTATGAACTATGAAAACATGCTCACCCTGAAAAGCAGGATTTCCGGATATGATGCGGGGTCGCTGCTTGATGTAGCCGTCGGAAGAGGAGATTTCCTCAGGTTCGCAATCAGCTCGTTCCGCTCCTGGCACAGTGCCGCAGGTATTGATATTGACGCAGAAGCCTTACAACAGGCGGGCAATGTGTTTTCAAATTCACCGGTAATTCTTGTCCTGGGATCTGCTTTGAATATGCCCTTTACAGATCATTATTTTGACACAATTACCATGTCAAATACACTTCATCACATTGAAAAACTGCAATTGCTCTTCAATGAAACCTCAAGGATATGCAAGCCACGGGGACTGATTGTAATTAATGAAATGCTGAATGAAAGCTATCACGAGGCGCAGGAAAGCTACATGCTCTACCACCGGTTCAGTGCCGATGCTGATAACCAGCAAGGCAAGTTTCACCGTGAACCCTTTAATCTGAAAGAATTACTGAACATCATTAAGAATACCCCATTTCAATTGCTGGAATATTTCATCCATGAAGAAGCTGCCGCGGATATCATGAATGAAGAGGAAATGGCCGCCATGGCAGCACGGCTGAAAAATAAAGTGAGGCTTTTGAAAGGATCAAGTTATTACTATTTTTACGAAAATAAGGCAAATGACATCATCAGCCGCTTTAAAAAAACAGGCATCCAACGTCCGCGTCATGTCACTTTCCTGCTTCAGACACGATAACCCTCCTGTTCTCAGGTTGATGATGAATTCCTGTTATGCCTAGAATTCCGGACACGGTACCATCCTGACTTTATGCTTCATCGGCTTGGTTTTAAAAACATAGCTTACCGAAAGCTCATGTGCCCCACCCGTATTGGTAATGAGCCGTGAAATAGTGAAATCATAGCTGTACCCAATATTGATGTCGCCTGTTTTAATACCAACCAGCAAGGTGAAAGCATCCCTGTTGAACACCTCTTTGTAAAGCGGGATTCCCCTGTACCACAAGCCAAATACTACCGGACTGTGGAACCAGTAAACACCCAGATCGAGTTGCCGGAACTGAGCCTGTTGCTTGTACATGAATGCCAATTGTATGCTGGTAGGTATAGGCCTCAGCAGTTTTTCAGGCCGCACAAATTTCACGCCCCCAAATACGGCATACTTTAACGGAATTTTGGCCTGATTCGCTTCATCTCCTTCATATAAGTACAACGACTGATTGGGTCTCAACAGGTGATCTACTGAAGCACCCAGCCAGAACTTAGAGGAGTAGGTGAGCAGTGAAGTCGAAAAATCAATATCACCCACTTCTTCGAGTGTTTTTACTTCATTTGTTTGTGGCGCAATCACCACCGATGATCCGGAGGCATTGAACTGGTCAGCCCAAACCAGTCTTTCAAAATCAATTCCACGCTCGGTATAATTAAAATGAAGGCCCGGCCTGACGCTCCATATCTCGGTTATTTTGAAGTCAAACGAATACTGTATTCCCAAACTAGTGGTTCTCATCCTGCCTGATCCGGCAACATCCTGGTAAGCCAGAATGCCTATTCCACTGTTGAACTTCTCAATAAACTTATCAAACGATACCGAATAGGTCTGATAACCGTGCTTTATTTCGGGCCATTGATTGCGGTAATTAAAGGCCACCCTGTTTTTATCGGTAAGTCCCGCAAACGATGGCGCCAAATATAAATAATTAGAGTAGAACTGCGAGAATTGCGGATCCTGGGAAAGTGCCCTGAACGAAAATGACACCAAAAATAATATGATTATTCCATTTCTTAACATACCCGATTATCGCAATAAAGTAACATCTCCCGTTTCAATAAAGGCCTGCCCGTTCTCGTACTTGCCTTCCACCTTCCAGACATAAACATCTTCCTTGGCGATCTGGCCGTCAACAATTCCATCCCAGCCAACTTCCTGGTCAAAGCTTTCGAAAATCAACTCGCCCCACCGATTGAATACCATCAGATGATACTCATCCACATAGTCGAGAATTGCCGGCTTGAATGTCTTGTTTTCCTCAAATTGCGCATTAGGACTAAACACATTGGGAAAAAGGATCTTTCCTGTAGGCCTCACCACAACTGCGGTGCTGTATTCATAAAGGTCGTAACAACCCTTATTTGTCCATACGTTCAGCGTCACATCATAACTGCCATCCTTCTTGTAAACATGCACCGGATTCATTTCTTCCGAACCGGTTCCGTCACCAAAATCCCACAGGTAAATATTGCCCTCCTCCGGATAATCGCCATTATCCGACTGGTTAAAGAAGTGCACTGCCTCTTCGTTCACATATACAGTACGGGGAGCAATATCAAAATAGGCATTGGGGAGCACATATACATCATTTGTTGTACTGTATGAATCCGTAGTTCCATCCTGTCCCCAGGCAGTAAGCTTTATCTTAAAAGTACCCCATTCATAATAGGTATATTCCGGATTTGGCTTGTTGGAAACTGCACCGTCACCAAATTCCCACAAATATGAATTTGAATAAGCCGAAGTGTTTTCAAACTGAATCGTTAATGGCATACAGCCGGGCTCAACAGGTTTGAATGCTGCAATCGGAGGGTGAGGTACTATTTCAACACTTGTCCATGCACTGTCGGCACAATGCTCCCCTTTTACAACCAGGTATATCAGGTATTCATCGGGTCCGGCATATACATGTGATCCCGGATCACGCAATATCGATGTGTTGTCGTCCCCGAACCGCCATTGATAAGTCCAGTTGCCCGGTTTGGTAGTATTAATCAGATTCACCGTGCGATCAGGAATCATCTGGTAGGTAGGATCGGCATAAAATGAAGCTGCCGGTGAAGGATGCACTGTTATGTTGGTATATCCGGTATCCACGCATCCAAAATAAGAGGTGGAGATGATTTCAATTGTGAAAACGGTGTCGTGATCTGTATCGTTTTCAAATGTGTGCAGGATGTTGAAATCCCCTGATGATGAATTTCCATCCCCGAAATTCCATTGATAGCTTCTGCCTCCGGGAGTTGATGACAGCAAAATATCAGCCGGAGCGCAGGCTTTTTCCGGATAAGTGGTAATGGCAAGTTCCGGATTCGGATACACAGTGATGTATTCATTGGTGCTGTGTACGCAGTTGTTTGTGCTTATTGAGGTTAATCTTACATTAAAATACTGCACTGAATTGGATGTATTGGTGAATACATGAACCGGATTCTCCAGTGTACTGGTGCTGCCGTCACCGAAATCCCAATTATAATTTGCCGCGTTATCCGACTGGTTCGTGAAGCTTACCTGAACCGGGCTGCATCCGGGAATGGCATCAGAAATAAATACGGCCTGGGGTGCGTCATTCAGAATGCTGATGGAATCCACCGCCTGGCATCCATGATCATCTTCAACCCGCAACCTCATATCGTAAACACCCCTGAGGTAGGAATTGAATACCGGGTTGGGAATATCCAGAGCCGACAAAGGTGTGGTTTCGCCACTCCATGTATAGGAGACATAATTGCCCGATCCGCCGCTAACCGCGGCATTCAATGCCAGGTCATTCCCGGAACATACCATGGTGTCAGTAACCAGTATATGCAAAACCGGGTTGGGATATACACTAACCCAAATGGTGTCGGAAGCCTCATTGGCATTGATGTCATTAACAGTAACCGTAAGCATATAGTTGCCCGGATCGGGTGAAACAAATACCGGGTTGGATATGCTTACCGAACTGAGATATTGCGTATCACCTCCCCAGATAAAAGTATAGGAAGGTGTTCCGCCGGTTGGTGTTACAGATAGCTGCAGGTCAGTTCCGGCGCATGCCTGTTCATGAGTTGCATTGATATTCAGTATAATTACCTCGTCTTTTACCTCAATGGGCTTATAGGCAGGCGGACCACTGCATCCCAGGCTGTTGGTTTCCACAACTGAAAGATTGTAATTGCCCAGGTTGGGGAATTCCACAATCACAAAATTCTGATTCACCAACAGCTGATTCATCCCGGGAGGTATGGTCCAGGTGTAATTTGACCCGGGTTGATAATTTACGGAATAGATGACATTGGTCTGGTTGATTCCCACTACTTCAGGCCCCGTAATGCTTATGGCAGGCGGTAACGGTAAAACAACAGCCATCACCTCAGCCCTGCTGCTTTCACAATGGGTGGTCTCGTTGTAGCTGGATACATAATACCTTCTCGTATTTGTAAGGTAATCTGTAGTGTAATCATTACCCTGGTACAGCATGCTGCCTCCGGCAATACTGTCGTACCAGCGGCTAACCGTTCCGTTTAAACCGGGCGTTGAAAGCAACAACAATGTATCTGCCCCGCATTGCGTAACATCGTCTGCATCAGGAAAATCAGGAATGGGATGAATATTGGCCATAACCCTTTGCCGCGGACTAACACATCCCGTGGTAGTATTCACGGAAGATACCCAGTAAGCAGTTGAGCTGGTCAGGTAAGGCGTGACATAATTCAATGCGGTATCCAGCATGATTCCTCCAACAGCAGCATCGTACCAGCGGTTGCCGTTTCCGTTATTCCCGATTGTTGAATGAATCATCATGGTACCCGATCCGCAGCGGGATGTGTCTGAAGCTCCAGGCATGTCAGGTATCGGATCAATCTGAATATGCACTGGTACCCGGGTACTCTCGCAACCGGTAACCTCATGATAACTGCTCACCCAATAAGTAACCGGTGCCGACAGCAGGGGAGAAGCGAATGTATCTGCCTGGGCCAGCAGATTACCTGCAACCGGAGCGTCGTACCAACGATTGGTGGTTCCATCGCTTCCGACAACAGCAGGAATCTGAAGACTAATACTTCCGCAATGTTGAATATCTGTGACATCAGGAACATCAGGAACGGGATATATGTTTGCATCAACACTTCTTCTGTAGCTTTCACATCCGGTTGTATGGTTGTAACTGGCAACCCAGTATTCAGTACTTGATGTAAGCGCAGGTGTGGTGAAATCGTTCGACTGAATGAGCATGGGTCCGCCTGAAGAATTCTCATACCACCGGTTGATGTCTCCACCGGCACCGGGTGTAGAGTTAAGCAATAGCGACCCTGGTCCGCAACGTTCTTCATCATGGGCAACAGGTATTCCCGGCATTGGTTTGAAAAAAATGCCAACTGTATCGGCGGTGGGAGGACATGATCCGCTTGTTATGCGCCATTCAAAGGTATAATAACCCTCATCACCCGGTGTTATCTCAGCTACTACGTTTCGGGCATGTTCGTTGGGATTGAAAGTAACATCTCCTGTTCCGGTTATTTTTCGCCAGGTTCCGGTGCCAATTCCCGGATCGTTACCCTGCAGTATAACCGATACGCCGCATATCGAATCATCCATGCCGGCATCGGCCGGAGGAACTGGCATTCCAAAATCAACCACTATGGTATCTGAGGTTCTGCAACTGGCATTCACAATGGTCCAGGCAAATTCGTACAAACCCTCGTTGCCAGGTTGAATTTGAACAGTAGCTGCAGCACTGTGAATATCCGGATTAAAAACCGGAGGTGTGGCGGAAGGATTTGCAACCACATGCCATGTTCCTGTGCCCACTGTAGGACTGTTTGCACCTAATGGAGATGTAATTGAATTACACAGGAACTGGTCCATGCCCGCAAAGGCAGGAGCAGGATTTTCATCACGAGTTATGATTATATTATCTGAGCTTCCCGGACAAATTCCGTACTGGCTTACTACGTTCCAGCGCAACTGGTTGGAACCAAACGACAGGTTTGAAACCAGCGAATTTGGATCATGAATATCCCCAACAAGGCCACCACCGATGATTACACTCCAGGTACCCGTTCCCCCGTTTTCTGCCGGAAGCGCTGCCATATTCACGGCAATGGAATCGCAGACTCCTCTGTCAGGTCCTGCATTTGCTGGTCCCGGACTCAGGTCGCGTAGTATCTGAACCGTATCATGGGTTGTCGGACAGGCACCGTTCGGGCTCCTGACTGTCCATACCAGTTCCGAAATACCTCCTGCCAGTGATGTTACTGTGGCTGAAGGATTGTGGATGTCGCTGAAAACAGCTGATCCTGAAGCCACTGTCCAGGTTCCCGTGCCACTATTGGTTGGTGTCTGTGCATGCAATACCGTGCTGGTATTGGCACAAAAAGCCTGGTCAATTCCGGCCTCAGCGGTAGCAGGGGGCAGATCACTGGTAATAATAACTTCGTCAACAGCCACGCAAGGACCATTGGTCATGGTCCACCTGAATAAATTCGGGCCGGGGGCCAAATTCGTAACATGACTTTGCGGATCAGAAGGATTGCCAATTACAGCCCCGGAGGTAGTGCTCCACTGGCCCACGCCAATAACCGGCGTATTGCCTCGCAAGTTATACTCATCATCACAAATCACTTCATCCGGGCCGGCGTTGGGGGTTGGCGCAGGTGTATCAAAAATCCGGAAGGTTATTTTACTCGGTGCGCTTGCACAGGCTCCAATGGTTTCGGTTACCCAGTAGGAATAGATACCACTCACCGTGTTATCTATAAAAGTGGGTGAACCTGTTGGATCAAAGGTACTTCCCGTATGGATGTGATTGGTGAGCAATGAATCGGTGTACCAGTTCACCTGGCCTCCTGAAGTGGACAGTGTAAGCAAAATCGGACTTCCGGCACAAAACTCCAGTGAAGGATTGGTTATCACAGGAGGAGTGGTTATGATCTCTATCAATGCCGTGGTTGTAATAGGCGGAAAATCCCCGTCAATAGGATCAGACGGGGGAATTGCATCAAAAGGATTCCGGTCGTATGGATTGCAGATATTCCAGTTCCTCAGGGTAATTTCAAAAATATCTCCTGCAATTCCTCCCGCCGGAGCACTGATGGGCCATGAAATTTCCGTTGGCCCGTCGGCCGGTATGGGAATTTCAACTATGGGCCCTGCAACAGGCGGTAAAGAATTGCCGGCTGCATCGGTCATTTGAAAAACATTGCCAAGCGGATCGCGGATGGTAATGTTGGGAATGCGGTCGCCGCCAATGGAAGTTGTTCCGTATATAAACTGAACCCAGCGTGTGATCCGGTTGGGCTTGTCGGGTTCAATGCTGATGTTGCAGTTAAAGGTAGAAACATCCTCAAAACGCACGTCAATGATTTCGTCTCCTTCGCAAAACTGGGCCACTACAGGATCGGTAATTATCACAGCACCGTTCTCATTGTCCCTTGCCCAGGCGCTGAATTGCTGCTCCTGCCGGCTGCTGCTCACACATACCTGACCATCATAAATAACATAAGCTTCGGCTGTATAGGAGCACTGGTCTGCAGGTGGATATAAATGAGAAGCTGTGGCAGTAAATACAGTATCGCCCTGCGAAATGGCCGGCACTGTTGTTGTTGCGCCGGTGCCATCGTTCCACACATATAGTATCTGAACACGCGAGGGGTCAACCGGTAACATGAATTTATACCTGACATCCATGTTCAGGCTAACAGGGGCACAAACGCTGCTGGTTACTTGACCGCTGAAATTATCGGTGATCAGTGCGCACTGACCGGCAACCCGCAGCGAAAACGTGGTTACGATTAACGTGGTTACGGTTAGTAGTTTTGTAAATGTGCCCCTCATACCTGTATCTTTTGCCCGATAGATTAGATCCTCAATGAACTGTGAGATATGAAATCAGGATCATTCCTGGTATAAGTCCTATCTGGTTGATTAAAAAATTACTGACTAACTAAATTCGGATGTATATACGAATTATTTTGACCAAGGGTTTCAAAGTATTGATGAACGAACTAAATGGCCTGACAGAATGCTATTATGACTACATGGTCCCATGCAACGAACCGCAGCGGGTATTTTCAACCATCTGCTGTTAAAATAAGTTGTAAATCAAGAGATTATAAGCCTGCGTGGAAAAAGAG
This sequence comes from Bacteroidales bacterium, assembly GCA_046481675.1. Classification (GTDB taxonomy): domain Bacteria; phylum Bacteroidota; class Bacteroidia; order Bacteroidales; family UBA10428; genus UBA5072. The sequence goes on from JAWOJJ010000045.1 coordinate 137,785, forward strand.
TGAAAAGGCTTATGCTAAATTAAGATAAAATACCGGTTATTCCCGGTAAAGATGAAAGAAACCTCTTTTAACTTTTTCGCCTATCGGATACTCCTTGTCATTATATGCATCTAATAAGGTAATCACATAAAAATAAACGCCTTCAGGTGCCTGGCGGTTGGAATCCCTGATCAACCCGTTCCATCCTTCCCACTCCCTGATGCTTCCCGCATAGGAATAAACCTTGTGGCCGACCCTGTCAAATATACTGATGTCAATGACCAGAACGGAAACATCTTCCGACCGGAAAATATCATTTCCGCCTTCGCCACGCTCATAAATAACCAAACGGTCATTTCGGTTGTCGGCATTGGGCGTAATCACGTTCGGCAGTGTAAAATTCTTAAAAGGACCCTCTCCGAATGCGCTTTTCAGTTCAGCTGTAACGCCTACCGAGTCAATACAATTCTCCTCTGACCGGGTAGTCAGAACTACCTTATAAACTCCGGGCTTCTGGTACTCATGTACTACCACAAGCGTATCGTCAACCGAAGATATCAGTGTATCCCCGTCACCAAAAAGAATCACGTAAGTGGATAAATTCTTTGATCCTGAAAGATCAAAACGGTACTTCCCGGGTGCTGAATAGCTAAGACTATCATATAAAAATCCATATTTCTCATGGTTTTCCGGATATTCCACCGAGTCATTCAAACTGACATATTCAGGAGTTAAATCTGCCTTAGTCTGGATGGATTCATAAAAAACTGAATCTGACCGGATGATACCATAAAGGTCCGTTACGGTTAACTTGTACCAGGTATCTGCATAAGGCGGATTATTTACCCGGGTAATCAGGGAACTGGATGGATTGGATGCTTCCGGGTTGTCGGTAGTCCACCTGATTTTGTAACTGTTGGGTACAT
>JAWOJJ010000078.1:0-7095 GCA_046481675.1 Bacteroidales bacterium
GTTACTGCTGTCCAGTTAGTGGCACCTCCATTGGTTGTTTTTAGAATAGTACCAGTATTTCCAACAATATAACCGGTATTTTCATCGGTAAAATAAATAGCACTATAGTGATTCGCTACAGATGCACCTTGTGATTGCCATATTGTACCTCCATCTGTAGTACACAAAATTGCAGCATTGTCCCCAACAACATACCCTTTATTAGCACTTGTAAAATATACTCCCTTTAAATTCTGGCCTGATGCACCACTTACAAGGGCTGTCCAGTCAGCCCCGCCATTAATGGTTTTTATTATTAACCCATCATTTCCAACTACATAGCCAATATTTGCATCCACAAAAAAGACAGCATTTAACTGACTGGTTGTACCGCTTGTTTGGGCTGTCCAGTCAACACCTGCATTGGTAGTTTTTAGTATGCACCCGCCGAGACCTACAGCGTAGCCGGTAGTTGAATTTACGAAAAAAACAGATAATAATGCATGGAAAATTGATAGGTTATTCATCGCGTTCCATGTGATACCGGCATCTTCTGTTTTTAGTACCTGAATAGTTGCACTACCACCTACAGCAAATCCTGTATTAGCATCGGTAAAAAAAACAGAACGTAGGCCCAAATAGGTATAAGAATCATCGTTTCCACTTGTTAAATAAGCCCAATCAATGCTTTTGTTAATGGTTTTTATAATAACCCCATTGGCACCTGCAACATATCCGGTATTGGCATCGGTAAAATAAACAGAAGTGCAATACGATAAAGTATTGGATGTTTGTATTATCCAGTCGTTGCCTCCATTGGTGGTACTTAGTATTTTCCCTCCTGAGCCGCAAATGGTGCCATTATCGGCATCGGTAAAAAACACAGAGGTCAATTCATCGATAGGATCGCTTACTTGTAATGCCCAATTAGCACCTCCATCCGAAGTTTTTAGTATAGTACCGTTGCGTCCTACCGCAAATCCATCGTTTGCACTGGTAAAATGTACCGCCATTAAAGTTGTGGTTATGCCACTTGTTTGTGCTGTCCAATTTACCCCGCCATTGATGGTTTTCAGGATAGTGCCGCTTACTCCTACTGCATAGCCGGTAGTGGAATTGACAAAATGCACAGAGAACAATATTTGGGTAGTTCCGGAAGTAAGACTTTCCCATGTAGTTCCTCCATTGGTAGTTTTTAAAATAAGTCCTCCCGTGCTCACAATATATCCGGTATTTACATCGGTAAAATATACCGACTTTAGATCATAATAAGCAAAAGGGATTATTTGCGGAAACCATGATACCCCGCCATTTGTGGTTTTAATGATAGTTCCACTATTTCCTACAGCGTATCCGGTGTTGGTATCGCTAAAATATACATCATTCAAATTATTGGTTGTGCCACTATTTAGTTGTTCCCAATCGGTTCCCGCGTTTGAAGTTTTCAGGATGGTGCCTAAGTCCCCAACCGTGTACCCGGTATTGGCATTGGCAAAGAAAACAGAATTTAATGTGTTTCCCTGAGGACGGGGGTTAAGCCACTCCCAAGCCTGAGAGAATAAAGATACCGGCAGAAAAAAGAGTAGAAAGCTTGTGACTATCATTCCTGCCATCCTTAATAAATTAGGTTTTAATAGTTGGATGATTTCCTTCCGAACAGACTTTGAACTTGCATGAAATTGTTCTTGTTTCCGGGGTTCTTTGAGTAAACATAGGTGTTGCATAGTACTCTGTTTTTATGATTTGATATATATGGAAGGCATTGACAGATCTACAATTTCAGAATCAATGCAGTCCCATTGGATTTTTTATGATTGAGTTTCCCTAAATGTTTTATTTATTTAGCACCGCAATGTTATTTTTTCCTGCCACCCAAATGTCACCGTTTTCCGTTTCGAAGATGGCCGTTAATTTGGCGGGCAAACCATCTTTTTGGTTATATACGGTCCAGTTGGAGAAATCGTACTTATATACTTCACCGGTGCTGAGGCTCATCCAGATATTACCCTTACTGTCGGTCATGATATCAGTGGCCTTTTTGGTTTTGGGTGCCTGGTATTTCTTTTCAGCGGACTCATAATCGTTGCCATCGGAAACAGCCACGCCGTATTTTCGTGCCAGCATCCAGGCATCGCTGTTGCTGTCGGTTACCAGGTCGCCCCACGATGTGATGTCGGGTCCGGCATAACCTGCAATAATGCCGGGAACCAGGGCAATGATCATCAGGGGTGCTGAATAGGGACTGAAATAGCCGCTTCCGTACTTGAAGCTCTTCCAGTTTCCGTTATCCAGGCAGGCAAACTGACCCTCGATGCCGGCAATCCATATTCTTCCCTTGGTATCCTGGGCAATCTGGCTCACGTGTTTGCATTTTGCAGCAGCAGTATGATCGGTCCATTTTGTGCCATCGAAACTGGCGGCGTTGCCCAGGTGCATGCCGGTCCATATGTTGCCGTCCCTGTCTTCGAATACAGTTCTGATTGCCCTGCCGGTATGGCCCTCCATGTTAACCGGTTCATAGGTGCCGTTTGTGTATTTTCCGACAATTCCTGAATTAAAGCCTTTGGCATGAAACAACCACAATGTTCCGTTTTTGTCGAAATGAGCATCCTTTACCAGATTGGCCGGCAATCCGTTGTTGTTATCCTTCACACTCCATTGGCCGTTGTCGCAAACTGCAAGTCCGTACATGGTAGCGGCATAGAGTTTTCCATCGGGACCTTCGAGCATTTCAAAAACACAGTCGGTTCTTGCCTTATCAAGGGTTTTCAGGTTTTCAACCTGTTGCCCGTTAAATTTTACCAGGCACGACCGCGACAGCGATTCCCTGTTGAGAAACCACACATTGCCCTGTTTGTCCTCGTACATGTGGGTTACAAACTTGGCGTTGGTTGGATAACTTTTCCACTGGGCATTCATGCCAATGCATGAGAACGCCAGTATAAGCAGCATTGCATTCTTTTTCATGGTAATTGAAATTTGGTTCATATCAGACAATTCATTGAATGAGGTAATTTACCGGTACAATAATTCAATAAAAATGTCAGATGAACCTTGACGAATTGCTAAACGCCGGGAGAAAAACAGTAAACGGTGCGGATGAATTAGTATTTGTTATTGCAGGTTATTGAAAAAATCCATGATCATGTCTCTTTTCCGCTGCGAAACGGGGACGCTGGCGCCATCTTTCATGATGAGATAGCCACCGTCGGATTTAATGAATTTATCGATATAATTGAGGTTAACCAGGTGCGATTTGTGTACACGAATGAAGCCTGAATCAGCCAGCAGTTCGTCATAATCCTTAAGCACACTGGAGACCATTATTTTGCGGCTGTCTTTCAGGTAAAAAAGGGTGTATGAATTGTCCGATTCGCACCGGATGATATCCTGCAGGTCTACGACGTATATGCTGTCGAATGTTTTCAAAACAATTTTCCGGAGCTTTTCGGAGAAATCCCGCACATTCGACAACAGAGCCTTCAACTTTAGGGTGTTGTTTTCGTGCTCTATTTTTTCTTTGGCCTTGTTTACAGCCTTAACCAGTTCATTTGGGTCAATGGGCTTGACCAGGTAATCGAGAGCACTGAATTTTATGGCTTTGATGGCATATTCCTCGAAAGCCGTGATGAAAATAACCTTAAAGTCAATTTCATCCAACCTGCTTAACATATCAAAAGCGGTGCCATCGGGCAGGTTAATATCGGAAAGCACCAGTGCCGGTTTTACGTTGGTTAACAGGGTAACTGCCGATTGCACGCTTGTGGCGGTGCCAATAATTTCCACTGCAGGGCAATGCTGTTCGATGATGCTGCGGATGAAACCCAGCGATTTCTCTTCGTCTTCGATAATGGCAATTTTCAGCATCGGGAATCCTTATTGATTTCAAAGATAAACAGATTGCCCGCTTAAAAAAGGAATTCTTATGATAAAACATAGTATATTGAGTCACTTTTAAGTATGAATCCTGTTTACAAGCATCATGAAACATGAATAAGTTATTGCTGATAATTTCGCTGATCCTTTTGGGAAATACAGCTTTTTCGGCTGAAACCGACAGCCTGCTGCATGTCCTCCGAAAAGCCGGTGACAAGGGCAAACTGGCTGTTTATGAGGAACTCTGTGTATTGTATTATTCGATCGACCTGGATTCGGCCGGTTATTTTGCCTCGAAGAAAATGGAGCTGGCCACAAAGCTTAAGGATGTCAGGGAACAGGCCATTGCCGGCAAACTACTTGGCAATGTGCATTACTTTAAAGGCGCATATCCTATGGCCATTGACCATTATAACCGTGCCCGGGTACTGGCTGAAAAGGTGGACGACCAGGAGATCATGGCCGGTGTGATGAATAATATGGGCAACGTGTACCGGAACACAGGTGAATACCAGAAAGCTGTTGACTCTTACCTCAGCGTGCTTGCCATTGATTCGTTGCAGCAAAACCTGTCGGGTATCGGAAGTTCGCTTACCAATATCGGCAACGTGTATCTCGATAAAAGCGATTATGCCACAGCAATCGATTATTACAAAAGGGCGCTTGATATTGCCGAATCATTGAATGATGTACCCAGGCATATTTCGGCGCTGAACAATCTCGGTCTTGCCTATCACTGGATATCGGATTTTGAGAAAACATCGAACTGTTACTTTTCGGCATTGAAGATGGCGGAAAGCGAAGGCGATTACTACAGCCTGGTTTACATTCTCCTGAATATGGGAAGTCTTTACCAGGAATGGGGTCAGCAGCAAAAAGCGATGGAATATTATGCCCGGGCCAGGCAAATCAGCGCTAAAATAAGTGATTTGTCCTTACTGGTTAAGGCCACTGAAAACATCGGGATCCTTTATAACGAAATGAATTTACCCGATTCGGCATTGATCAGGTTTCAGGTTGCCCTGCAACAGGCCAACACACTGGGCGAGCCCAAAACAACAGCTTCCATACTGGCCAACATGGGTGTTTCTTATGAGCTTAAAAAGAGTTACCGGCAGGCCCGGTTGTATTACCGGCAATCGCTTGACATCAGGAAAACGAATGAGGACAACGACGATGTGGCAAGTTCGCTGAACGACCTGGGCAGAATTGCGTACCTCGAAAACGATTACCGGACCGCCATTGCGCATGTTACGCAAAGCAATGAACTAGCCCAATATACAGCAACCCGCATCAGCAATTACAAGCTCCTGTCGGATATATACACTTCGCTGAACAATCCGGTTCAGGCATTTGAATACTTTAAACTTTATACCGGATTGCGTGATTCGGTGTTTACAGGTGAGAAGCATAAACAGATACAGGAATTGCAGACGCAATATGAAACCGATAAGAAGGAACAACAAATTGCCACGTTGTCGGCAGAAAAAGAAATTGAAATGCTGAAGAACAGGAATTCGGGGTATTTCATTACCGGTCTGGTTTTCTTTGTGGTGGTGCTGGTTATGGTGGGACTGTTAATATATCGCAATGCACGGGTTGAAAGTCTCCGGCAGCAGATTGAGCTGGAGCAGCGTTTGCTCCGGGTTCAGATGAATCCGCATTTCATTTTTAATGCCATCTCCAGCATTCAGGAATATATTGTGTTGAAGAACCCGTTTGAAGCCAGTTCTTACCTGGCTGATTTTGCTAAGCTCATGCGGTCGATATTGAATAATTCAACACGGGAATACATTACGCTGGCCGAGGAGGTTGAAACCCTGGAGCATTACCTGAAGCTTCAGCAGTTGCGATTTCCCGAAAAGCTGAAATATACCGTCAGCGTGGATGAAGGTATCGACAGTGAAGAGCTGCTCATACCACCCATGTTGGCCCAGCCATTCATCGAAAATGCCGTTAATCATGGTGTTGCCAAAAGAGATGAGGGCGCAGGCGAAATCAGGGTTGGTTTTGTGCAAACCGGCGAAAACCTGGTATTAACGGTAACCGATAACGGGGTGGGCATACAGCAATCCGAGCAAAAAAACGGTCATGTTTCCATGGCCACCCAAATTACCAACAGCCGCATAGCAAACCTGAAAAAGGCAGGCCGGAAGGGGATTGATTTTGCCATTACCAACATGGCCGATATGCACAATGGCGATTCGGGCGTGAAGGTGGTTTTTCAGTTGCCATTGGTTTATAGTGAGTCGCCCAAACCGTAAAAATTGAGGCGTATTCGCAGGCTATCAGCGCATCAGGGCTTGCAGCAGAGCTAGTAAGGAATCCGTGTCGGGTACGTTATAGCGGGCAAAAGATGGGCTCAGGCCTACCCGTATGGTATGGCCAAAATCGGGAATGGCCTGAAACAGGAATTCATCGGTTTTATCGTCGCCGGCTGCCAGTATGAAATTGTAGTATTCTTTGGCGATGAGCACCGCGGCGGCCTGTCCCTTGTCGTATTTTCCGCTTTTAACCTCCAGCACCTTATGGCCTTCTAGAATTTCAAAATCGGTTTTATGCCGGATGATTTCGGCCAGATCGTCGCGCAGTTCATTCAGACGCAGCTGGGCAAAGTCCATGTCGGCATTGCGGTAATGCCAGGCGAGGCTGCCGGTTTTTTCTTCGATAAAGGTTCCGTTACATCGGTCAACATATTCCTGCAAAATGGGCATCACCGTTTCTTTCCATTGGGCATCGGCGCTGATGGTTGATTCCCATGCACCGCCGGCATTCCGGATGAAGTATCCGTGCTCAGCCACCAGGGTAACCGGTACATCGCTGAACTGTTTCTCAAGAAAGTCCTTTCCCCTGCCGCTGATGATGACAATGTGGTTTTTGGGGTCGCTGGTTAGTTGTCTCACGATCTTCAGTGTGTTGTCATCAATAACAGCCAGTTCGGGGTATTTGGCAAAGGCAACCAGGGTGCCGTCGTAATCGAGAAAGAGGATCCGGCGTTCAGCTTCATTATAGGCTGTAGCAAGTTTGGCAGAAATGGCAGGGTTTACAAATTTTACACGCATGATTTCCTGTTGACTTTTAATTTCATAGGTTTGATTGAAGAAGTCGTGAGCCCAGGTAAACACGTTGTAACTGGCAATCCGGTTTTGCATTCTTTCAACCCTTGTTTGTTTTTCCTGGGGCCTCATCTCCAATGCCGCCAGTATGGCTTCGGCAATTTCATTGTTGTCGGCCGGGTTG
>JAWOJJ010000135.1:0-26848 GCA_046481675.1 Bacteroidales bacterium
ACTACGACTACGGACCGCTGGACTGGGACGAGTTCAAGGCCGTCGTCGGCGGCCGGGGCCCGTGCAACCTCCAGCGCATGCAGCGCCGCCGCACGGCGCACGAGGACGGCGCCTGGGTCCGCGAGGCCGCCGCCGCCTACGCCCGCAAGACCGCCGCGGAGCGCGCCTCCGCCGAACTCATCGGAGCCTGAGCATGAGCGAGAACACCGTGAGCCCGATCGGCGCACCCTCGGACGAGTGGCCCCTGTGGGAGGTGTTCGTGCGGTCCTCGCGCGGGCTCTCCCACGTCCACGCCGGATCCCTGCACGCCCCGGACGCGACGATGGCCGTGCGCAACGCCCGGGACCTCTACACCCGCCGCAACGAGGGGACCTCCGTGTGGGTCGTCCCCTCCGCGGCCATCACCGCCTCGGACCCCGACTCCAAGGGCGGGTTCTTCGAGTCCGCGCAGGGCAAGAGCTACCGCCACGCCACCTACTACACCAAGAGCGAAGGGGTGAAGCACCTGTGAGCTTCGCATCCCACGAGTCCGCGACCCGGCAGAGCGCGGGCGAGGCGATCACCGCGGAGGACATCAAGGCCGGCGGCGCGAAGGCCCCCGAGGACGTGGCCCGCTACGCCCTGTCCCTGGGCGACGACGCCCTGATGCTCGCCCAGCGCCTCGGCTGGTGGATCGCCCGGGCCCCGGAGCTCGAGGAGGACATCGCGCTGGCGAACATCGCCCTGGACCTGCTCGGGCACGCCCGCTTCTTCCTCACCTACGCGGGCACCGCGTGGGGGAAGACCGAGGACGACCTCGCCTACTTCCGCGACGAGGAGGAGTTCCGCTCCTGCCGCCTCGTGGAGCAGGAGAACGGCGACTTCGGGCAGACCATCGCCCGGCAGCTGATCTTCTCCTACTACCAGTACGAGCTCTACCGCCGCCTCGTCCGCTCCACCGACCCGACGCTCGCGGCCATCGCGGACAAGGCGCTCAAGGAGATCGAGTACCACCAGGACCACGCGAGCCAGTGGATCCTGCGCCTGGGCCTCGGCACGGAGGAGTCCAAGCGCCGCGTCCAGGCCGGCCTGCACTACATGTGGCCCTACGTGGACGAGCTGTTCCACGAGCCAGGTTATGCAATGCCGAGGCCAAATTAACGGTATCCTTTTCATGGGTAAAAATCTCAATTGCCTTTTTAAGATAAAGCCGCTCGTTGCCATGGTTTCCCTGCATGCTGTATGTTTGGGAGATATAGGTGTATGCTGTTGCCAGTCCGGTTATATTTTCAAATTTCTCATATTCACCGGCTGCATCCAGAAAACATTTCAGGGCAGCAGCAAGCCTGCCCGAATTCAGGTACCCGATGCCTTTATAGGTGAATGCACGGGCCGGGCTTTTGCCCAGTTTAGCTGCAAGCTGCAGTGCCTGTTCACTGTATTTAATTATGGTATCGGCATTCGACGAATGGGCAGCTATCTGGCAAAGCGCATCATACTTCAGGCTTTCATCTCCCGACTGATTCGCGTTAACAACATGCAAAAGGCTATCCAAAGCGTGGTCCTGCCACGCATACAGAGGATTTATTGCGGCAATGATGGCAATAAATGAAATAACCAGGTAACGACGGATCATTATGGATTATCAGGCGGTTTGATCTTGATATAGGGATCTATGCTGTACTTTTCGCCCTGGTCGGAGATGTATTCAATTAAGTATTCCTCTTCTCCCCTGGCCTCTTTTGAAAGTTGCAGGAACAAGCCCCTGCAAAGCAGTCGCTTTTTTGGCTCCGCAGTGAAAATATTGCCTTTGCCTGATTTCGAACGTATGGAAATAATGGTTTTGATTCCACTGCAGAAATCGGGCCGCCAAACAATTTTTGCTCCTGCCGGTACTTCGGTAACCAGGTTATTAATCGCACCGCAACGGTTTGAATCAAACAGGGCCAGTGCTTCCCTGCCATCGGCTTTTACCGAGCGCAGATTTACATAAACGGTTGTCATGATTTGGGTTTATGGGTTACGTAAACTTCAAATTCGGATCAATTGGGCAACAACTAAGTTATGCAAAGAATTCCTAATAAAACATAATTGCATGTGAAATCTTATGCCTTCCTGATTTCGTCTTTAATTCTTTGGATATGCCCACGGCCCAGTCCCTTTACTTCGCAACCCATTAAGAAATACTTCCTGATGTCATCATCGGAGAGTATGCCGAAGCAGTCAATGATGGCCGCAGGTTGCCCTATGTATTTCACCACATCTTCGGGTGTCAGCTTCAGGTATTCCTGGTGTCTTACGGCAAAAATAACAGCCTCGGCACCTTTCAGCGCTTTTTTCAGATCCTTTTCAATACGCAGGTCCTTGAGCTTCTCCTGGTTTCGGAAGAACCGTGCCTTGCTCTGTCCCACATCGGGGTACGAATCCTGTTGCTCAAACTCCCACCAGTGGTCCACGTAAGGATCATGCACCCTGATTTCGGCTCCCATTTCCGTAAGTTTTCGGATCACAATTTCCGAGCCGCTGTAGCGGGTATCCCCCACATCTTCACGATAGGCAGCGCCAAGAACCAAAACATCGGCGGAAGCAACCGGACGACCCATATTCCTGAGTGCATCCCGTGTCAACTGGCCCACGTGCATACCACGGGTGTCGTTGATGTCGATGGCCATGGGGGTAATCTTAAATATCTTATCGTCGAAACCCAGGATGTGCTTGTATGACCATACGCCCAGGCCTCCGTCTTTAGGCAGGCAATAACCACCCACACCCGGACCGGGGAAGATGATGTTGCTGTGCGTGGGTCGCACTTTAATGGCCTTGATTACCTTGATCAGGTCGACTCCGTTTCGTTCGGCATAAAGGCTCCATTCGTCCAGAAAGGCAAGTATGGTGGCGCGATAGCTGTTTTCAACTATTTTGGCTGTTTCCGATTCGATGGGCCTGTCCATCACAGTGAGCGGGAATTTTTTGGTGTTAAGCACCTCGTTGAGGAATTTCACAACCCGTTTTTTAGCTTCTTCGTTGATGCCGCTACAAACCCGCCAAAAATCACGGATGCTTGCCACATAATCGCGACCGGGCATCACCCGCTCATAACTGTGGGCCAGCAGAGGATCGCTTTGAATTCCCCTTTGCCTGAAAGCCTTTTTCATAATGGGATAAGCCACCTGCTCGGTAGTTCCGGGGGCCACGGTAGTTTCAATCAATACCAGTGCACCTGGCTGTATATGTTCGGCAATAACGCTGATTGAGGCTTCAAGTGCAGCCATGTCCGTTTGCCCGGTTCTGACATTCCCCAAATCTTTCTTAACATAGTCGCATTGCACGTCTACCACCACCACATCGGCCAGTTTCAGCACATCGTATGTGTAGGTTGCCATCAGTGTTTTCTTCACATTAACACAACGCTCAATCATGGGGTCAACTTCGGGATCTTCGGCCTTAACCGGAGATACACCACGATTGAGCAGCGGAATCTTCCAGTAACTTCTCACACTGGGCCGCTGCATGCCAATAACAAATTTGCCCGGTTTGCCTTTTTCATCTATTGTATCGGCAACGATGGCAGCCATCACAGCGCCAACAAATCCCAGGCCCATGACAACCACTATTTCACGGTTTTCAGCACGCTCTTTTTCAACACGCTTTTTAAGTTGCTCGAATTCAAGTTGATAATCTTCAGGCTTGGGTAAGGGAAATTTTTCTCCGCTTGGACTGATGGAAACTTTCTCATTCATGATATTACAGAGTTTTTTATTTCAGGTAATTTTTATTTAGTAACTTTCAGAATAGCGAATAAATTTACAAATTTTGTAATGTAAAGCAAGTTTATCTTCAATCATCACCAATTCTTAATCGTACTATTATGAAAAACAAGTCCATCATTCCATTCGTGCTTGCAGCATTGCTGTTATATTCATGCGGGAACACCCAGTTGTTGCAGGATCTGTCGAAAGCAGTAGGTACAACAGCTGGTGGTTACACCGAAAGTGAGGCTGCCCAGGGAATCCGGGAAGCATTGATAAAGGGGACCAATGAGGGAATCAGCATCGTGTCGGTAGTAGACGGGTATTTTAAAAATTCAGAAATCAAAATTCCTTTTCCTCCTGAGGCTGCCAACATAGAAAATAAATTACGGGCTGTTGGACTTGGAGCCCAGGTTGACAAAGCAATACTTTCCATAAACCGTGCTGCCGAAGATGCTGCAAAAGAAGCCAAACCCATTTTTGTTTCTGCCATCACAGGGATGACCATCATGGATGCCATAAACATTGTTAAAGGTCAGGATAACGCGGCTACACAATATTTGCAGAAGACCACTTCGCTGCAGCTCAACGACAAGTTCAAACCTGTGATCCGGAATTCGCTGGATAAGGTAAATGCCACCAAATACTGGAGTGAACTCATCACTACCTATAATAAAATACCACTGGTTGAAAAAATGAATCCCGACCTGGCCTCCTATGTTACCGACAAGGCCATTGATGGTTTGTTTGTGATGATTGCCAGGGAAGAGCTGAAGATCAGAAAAGATCCGGTGGCCCGCACCACCGAAATACTCAGAAAGGTATTTGGCAGCAACTAGGTAATTTCAACCCCGGACAGGCAAAAAAAAAGGTCGCCAAAATGGCGACCTCAACTGAATGCTGGTATATTGAATTTACAATTATGCCAATTTAACGTTTACCGCGTTCAATCCTTTGCGACCCTGCTGAAGTTCAAATGTAACTTCATCATCTTCACTGACTTTGTCGATCAGTCCGCTGACATGCACAAAATGCTCTTCATTGGTGTCATTGTCTTTAATAAATCCGAATCCTTTTGATTCATTGAAAAATTTTACTTTTCCTTCTTTCATAATGGTAATAAATAATAAATAAAAAAATGTGTGGCAAAAGTATATAAAATAATTTACATATGATAAAATATGATCTGATTGTTTTGCCAAAAAAGTGAGAAATTTGGTAACATCCTGCAAATAAAACCAGTATAATCACACACTTCAACCTGAGTCAGTCAAAAGAAAAATTATAGCCATGAAGATCATATACCCAATACTGCTGGCAACTCTGTTTATGCTTACTGGTTCATCGTGCAAACAGGTGAAGGAATACTTCAGGGATCCCGACACCGAAAGCCTGACAGAGACCTTTCAGACTGCTGTGACCACGGGATACGCCGCTTCGCTTGCCATTGCCTCGGTTTCAGGCATATCTTTTCCGAATGTTACCACCATCCGCAGCAATGCAGGATATCCGTGTACTACCCTGATGGAGGTTGATCTTCAGGCTGATTCCGGGTTTCTCCCATCAAATGAGAAAGCATCCGGAATAACAATTGCCGCCTTGTGGGCCGACGAAACCTGTGGCATACTTACCCTTCTTTTTACCGATTACCAGTCGGAAACTTCTACATTTGACCTGCTGGCTATAAAGACGATACCGGTCATCCTTGATGATGACGGACTGCTCAGGGTTGCTCTTGCAAGCCAGGACATCAGTTTGAATCCCGACCAGGAATCAATTCTTCAGATCAACCTGAAGACCATGGAGATTGAAAGTGAATATATGCGGCTTGAACAACCTGGTCCCGGCGATGTATATGTTGCCATTGAACAGGATGCCTACCTGATCACGGTGGATCGAAACGCAACCGCTGCAGATGCTCACGACGATGGCTATACCATTACCGGCGGGGGTCAGCTCATAGAGGTTGATAACCAGGATGCCGAAATTATTCAGCAGGGATTATTGGATGTTGAAATTGCGTCATCCTGCAATCAGAATCCGGTTTCCGGTATGGCGCTTATCAGGGTGGTAGGTGTAAAGGACAGCAAATTGCCTGAACTGGGCACCGCACTTCTTGAATTTTCAGGCAGATGTACCGGAACTGCCCGGGTATTGCTGGCCACCGGCATGTATACGGGTGCCAACAGCAAAGCCATATCCCTCCAACCGTAATACTTCGGATTGAAACCATACCCAATTTAACTGAAGTTTTTGAGCTTCAAAAAATGGTTGTGTAAACGCCAATTGTGTTATCTTTAAAACGCACAACAACTATCGTTTATGAAGATCGGGCAATCCCTGTGGCGCACCAAGTCATTATCCGGTATACTGGAGGAATCCCTTCATGAAAAAAACTCTGAAAACACACTTACGCGATCATTAACTGTAAGGGACCTTACGGCATTTGGAATAGCTGCCATAGTTGGTGCCGGAATATTTTCAACCATTGGGAATGCGGCTGTAAATGGCGGTCCTGCCATCAGCGTGTTGTTTATTTTCACAGCCATCGCCTGCGGTTTCTCGGCGCTGTGTTATGCCGAATTTGCCTCAACAGTGCCTGTTGCCGGCAGTGCATACACCTATGCTTATTTTTCGCTGGGCGAATTGATCGCCTGGATTATCGGCTGGGATCTCCTGCTTGAGTATGCCATTGGCAATATTGCCTGCGCCATCTCCTGGTCGGATTATTTTACCGAGTTCATCAGGGGATTCGGTTGGAATTTCCCGGAATACCTGACCATGGATTATTTCAGCGCCATGCGGGCCCATAAAGGGGTTGCAGAAGCGCTGGCAGCTGGTGCCGACTTATCCATGATCCCTGAAACCACACGCGCAGCAAATGAAGCCTGGATTCAGGCTCCCGGAATAGGAGGAATCAGGATCATAGCAGATCTCCCGGCACTTTTTATCGTGGTGGTGATAACTGCAATTGTATTTGTGGGCATCAGGGAATCGCGAACGATAAATAACCTGATGGTAGGGCTAAAACTGCTTGTGATCTTTGGCGTAATTGTAGCCGGTTCATTTTACGTGCATCCTGGCAACTGGAGTCCGTTCGCACCCGAAGGCATTGCCGGAGTGCTGAAAGGCGTATCTGCCGTGTTTTTCGCATTTATAGGCTTCGATGCCATATCCACCACGGCCGAGGAATGCAAAAACCCTTCACGCGACCTGCCCAGGGCCATATTTTATTCCCTGGCCATTTGCACCGTACTGTATGTGCTTGTTGCACTGGTTTTAACCGGTATGGTTGATTACCGTGAACTGGGTGTGGGTGACCCCCTGGCCTTTGTATTTAAGAAAGTTGGCCTCGACTGGATGAGCGGCATTGTTGCTTTTACAGCACTCATTGCCATGGCCAGTGTTCTGCTTATTTTTCAATTGGGACAGCCCAGGATTTGGATGAGTATGAGCCGCGACGGCTTGCTGCCCAAAGCCTTTTCCAGAATTCATCCGCGCTTTAAAACACCCTCTTTTGCCACCATTGTAACTGGTATCGTGGTAGCCGTTCCAGCCCTCTTTATGAACCTCACCGAGGTGACAGACCTTACCAGTATTGGAACGCTGTTTGCTTTTGTTGTGGTTTGCGGTGGAGTTCTGGTGCTTCAGCAACGAAAAACCAGGGTGGAAGGACGTTTTCAGGTGCCCTATATTAACGGGAAATACCTGGTACCCCTATTGATGATCATTGCCATTTACCTGAATGTCAAATACAACCACGATTACTGGCGGGAATTCTTCAGTACAACTGATGACATAAAATGGATGGCGGCTTTTGCAGAGCGACTGCCCATGATGTTGTTTTTACTAACCGGAATGGTCATTACCTGGCTGAGTATTACACGAAAACTATCGCTAATACCGGTAATGGGTTTGCTGAGTTGTTTGTTTCTAATGACCAAGCTTGGTCATACAAACTGGATGCGATTTTTGGTTTGGCTTGGAATTGGTTTGCTCTTCTACTTCACTTTTGGTAGAAAGAACAGCAAATTAAATAAGGCAGGAATTAAAACTCACGGTATTCCGGAGCTGTAATCACCAGATAACCCAGAATGAACAGGGAAACTGCCGGAACCAGAACAAGTAGTAAAGTTGCCATAATGAAATTTGTTAGGTTGATTGTAACTTGGTATCAAATATACGCATCTTCGTCAAAAAAAGTTGCATGTTCGTCAAATATTTTTGCAAAAATTAACCTGTTCAATCCTAATATATTATATCTAATTGATATCATGACAGATAGAAATATTTAACGAAGTTCCGTCATGGTTTTAATGCGGGTAAAGAGATTTTCAAAATTATTCTTTGTTTCATCGTCAAAATCATTGAACTGCACTCCTTCTTTCTGAATTTTGGAAATGAAATCGCTGGCCAGGATAATTCTTGAAAGATTGTTGTTGGTGATGTACTCACTGTTGCGGATGGTGATTCCGGCTCGCTGCTGGATGATAAACCTTTTCAGGTCGATTGTTGAAAACAGGTCTTCCACCCAGGGGAATCCCTGCATCAGTAAAATTTTTTTATCGGAAAATTCAGGGTGCGGGTAAAAAGTAGTGGCTTTCAAATATTCAATCATGCCTGTTCCGGCAGGAGTGTCGGCCAGGAGAATCCCGAAATCCACCTTCCATCCAAAAAGTACGTTGGCCATAGCAGGCACGTTATCAGTACCATTCGATGGGATGAAATGAACCTGTCCTTCAAGTCCGTATAGCTTAGCCATGACATCCAGGTAATGGAACGTAATGGCATCTTCAACAAGCAGGTTGTTTCGGGGGAAAACAAACTGTCTGTCGTTCAGCCGTGTACCCATCAAAGCATAAATAGGTGAAAGTGTATCTGAAGAAGCTTCGCTGAGGCTGCGGGCATCGAGAATCAGGGTTTCGCTCTTTTCATCAGTATCCCGGGCACGTTGCACGGCAATGATCCGGTATAGTTTCTTCAGGTCGATCAGGTTGGGTGAATGGGTACAATAGATGATCTGGAGATTCTCGCGCAGGTCTTCAAAAACCTTGAGTACATCTTCCTGAGCCCTGGCGTGAAGGCTTAACCCAGGCTCATCGATCAGCATGACCCGGTCAACAGTATTTGATTTGGCAGTTGCCTTCAATTCGAGGTAAAACGAGAGAAACCACCTTACTCCCCTGCTCCGCTGCTTGGGGTAAAGCCTTTCCTGTTTATCCTTGATCCAGAATTCCAGGTATGGTTTTCCGCTTTTCTCAGGGTGGGTATTGTCGTAATGCTCCAGTTCGAAGTGTATGCGGATTTTGTCATCTTTGCCCACACTTTGCCGCCAGTAATCCTGAAAATCAATAGTGATCTCGCTGTTGAGATTTTCAATCTTCTGTTTCAGGATCCGGTGGTTTTTTTCTCTGAAAAAGTCGGCATTCAAACCGGCCACATATAAAAAGTTCCGGGCAGCCTTATAACCCTCGGCGTGTACATTTTCGCTCAGCAGATCTTCCAGGTCGATTTTATTGGGCAACAAGCTGCTGA
The DNA here is from genome assembly GCA_046481675.1 of Bacteroidales bacterium. Classification (GTDB taxonomy): domain Bacteria; phylum Bacteroidota; class Bacteroidia; order Bacteroidales; family UBA10428; genus UBA5072. Next base: position 9,264 of record JAWOJJ010000135.1, read on the forward strand.
AGTCTTCAAAAAACTCAAACATGGGAACCTTTTTAAACAAGGCCGTGCCCATTTCCATTACAGTTGGGTAACTATTTTCCACGTCCTGCTCATGAACGGCTTCCTGTTCGGCGTCTTTCAGTTTTTTTCCGGCCAGCACCTTTTCGGCAACACGCTGTCTGATATAATAACGGATGGTGTGTTCGTTCAATGAATCTGCAGTCAGGTTCCTGCTTTCCTTTAATTGAACAAGCTGTTTACCCAATGTTTTCAACACGCTCTCTCCTGAGCGTGTTTCATATTGGTGTTCAGCATCCTGCAGCAGAGAGGATTTCACCTTAAGTTCTTCATTCAGCGCCGCAACCCGGGCTGAGAGTTCCTGAACCTGTTTGCACACTGAGAGTTTTTCAGCAAGTTGCTGCATTTTATTCTTGGAATCTTCCTTGGTAATCAGTTGTTCTTTAAGATTGGTCTCGGCATCGGCAAGCTGCTTCAGGCAGGTTTCCAGTTCCTGCTGAGCCGTGATCTGCCCGTCGGGAGTTTTTGCCTTGCTCACGGTGCGCTTCAGCTGTTCCGATCTGGAATAGATTGAATTAAGATCGCTTCGGGCAATTGATACCAGGTTTTCAGCTGATTCCATATCGCGCGCCAAAAATTCTGCCTGTTTTCCCAGCTCGGAAACCGCAGTTGCAATTAGGTCCACCCTTTCGCTTCGCTCCTGATCCAGGTGCTGAAAAAAGTGAGTTATCTCAGGTTCGTTGACAGCAATGATATTTTTTCGGGAATCAAGCCATTTCCGGGTGATGCTTATTTCGGTTTTGGAGGAAATGGTTTTTTGCAGTTCGTCGGGAAAACCGGAAAGGTTCAGGTAATCTGACGGCCGGGATTTATCTTCGAGCTGAAATGTACAGGTGATTTCCGGAAAAGTAAGGTCGCTTCTCAGCACGTCATCGGTAATACTGCCTTCATAAAAGCTCCTTAAGGCTTCGAGAACTGAAGTTTTGCCCGACTCGTTCTGACCAATCAGTGCTGTTATGTAATCAGGTGATAAATAACAACGGCCCGAATCAACGATGGAGCGGTAGTTTTTTATTTGAAACGCACTAATTTTCATTGATTTAGGAATTTTTGGAAACAATCATCTGATCAGGTTGGAGTGTTTAGGCGAAAACCGAATACTAATACGTCATCTACCTGCAGATGGTTTCCTTTCCAGTCACTAAAAGTTTGTCTTATACGTTGTTCCTGCAGCTGTATGGGCAGGTGGCTAATTTCAACCAGGAGTTTCCTGAAGGGCCCGTATTTGAATTTCTTTCCTGAAGAACCTCCAAACTGGTCAACAAAACCGTCAGAAAACAGGTACAAGGTATCATTTGCATCCAGGTCATACTGGTGATTCTTAAAAGAACGTTCTTCTTCTGCCCCAATGCCAACCGGCATCATGTCTCCTGCAATTTCGAAGAAACTCTTGCTGCGGACAATGTAAACCGGGTTAAATGCGCCGGCAAAGTTCAGTATGCCTTTTTTCAGATCAATCATGCAAAGTGCAATGTCGATGCCATCGCGCTGATCTGAATCCTGCCCGGTTTGGCAAAGAGATTCCATCACATGTTCCCGCATCTGGTTGAGCACAGATCCCGCATGCAGGTATGTGCCATGCATGATGATCTCGTTTAAACAGGTGATGCCCAATATGCTCATGAAAGCACCGGGAACCCCATGTCCTGTGCAATCTCCAATTGCTACGAACAAATTGTCGTTTCGTTTTGAAACGTAATAAAAGTCGCCGCTAACCACTTCCCTGGGCTGGTAAAATATAAAGTGTTCCGGGATCAACCGGCTCAATACCTCGTGTGCCGGAAACATGGCCTGCTGGATGCGGCTTGCGTATATCAGACTTTCTTTCAGCTGAAGCTCCTGGCGCAATTTGAGTTCTTCCAGGGTTGGTTCCAGATCGCTTTCCTGTTGCATCTTGTGGCTCTTCATGCTGTAACTTGTAAAAACCTGAATCAGAATGTGACCCCGCTGTTTTTAATCAGGATCATGCTGCCATTTTGTGCCGATATCAACAGGTTGTTCTTTTGGTCGGTAAGCAACTCAGCAGCCTTTATCCCCCGGGGAACAGGCACAGCTTTCAGCAGTTCTCCGTTCGATGCGTTTACCCAACAAATAAACTGGCTGGTGCTGCAGGTAACCAGCATAATCAACTGGTTCGGGCTTCCATTGATGATTGTGTTGATGCTCTTGGGGATATCACTAAGGGAGATCTCTTTCTCATAAACAGTTTTATTTTCCGCACTGGTTTTAATCAGGATCATTCTGTCGGCATTTCTGATTCCGGCAAACAGGAGCTCACCCCTGGGCATTACCTGGGCGGCCAGCATACTGTCTGTTGTGTTAAACAAGGATTCCCAGGCAAGGTATCCCCGTGGATCAATTTTAGCCCTCCAGTAGTTACCTGTGATCAGGATTTTCCGGTCGGGACATTCCGAAATGCCGGTAATCTGCCCATTTCCGGTATAAGTTCTGCCCCACAACCGCTTGCCCGATTCATTGAGCACTACAAGGGAATACTTATTGCGAAGCGAATCATCAACTACGTAACCACCCAGGAAAATTGAGTTATTACTTGTGATGCGGAGTGTATTGATGTGCATTCTGCCCAGTTTCCGGCTCCATATGCGTTGACCGTTTGTTCCCAGCTTAAAAATCCAGGATTCCCGCGACAGCGAATCCATTCCCAGCCAGGTATAGCCTGCCCCAACAAGTTCGTTTTTCCGGTTCACAGCCATCAGCCTGAGCTCGTCATTATATTGCTCACCCACATATTTGTTCCAGATCATTTTGCCATCCTCGTTGGTTTTAATCACCCAGGCATCTGTTGAACCCGTGTCGCTTCGGAAAACAGTACCCCCGGTAAAGTAAAAGTTGAGGGTGTCAACAGCCAGGCACGATGTCATTTCTTCATTTCCTTCTTCATCAAACGAGCGTGCCCATAGAATATTGTTAGAGGATAAGGGACTGGACGCCAAAATCTGCATGCCCTTATCCAGTGATTTCAAGTTGAAAATATCTACATATTGCTGACCATCAGGGTATCTTCGGATGAATTCATTATAAGCTTCCAGGGTCTGAATTTTTTTGGCATACTCATACAAAAGCTGTTTCTGGATCAGCTTGGCCTCAGCTATTTCAAGCGCCTCGGGATATTCCGAGATGAAATCATCGAAAGCTTTGATGGTATTAAGTTGCCTGGCTTTTTCAAAAGCTACTGCATAGAGCCTCTTAATAGCCGAATTATTTTCAACAGCTTCCGGGTAATTGTTCATAAAATCCTTGTAAGCCTCAACCGTGTTGATCCGGCAGGCCTGCTCGAAAGCCAGTTGATTCCTGTAACGTTTTGCTTTGTCAATCTGTGCCGCCTCGGGGAACTTTTCAATGAATTCTAGATAACCCTTGAGCTGATTTTGTTTTTCATATTTCCTGAATTCCAATTGGTTGCGAATATGAATCACATTGTTGTAATGCTTGAAATCGGGAAATTCATTTAAAACCCGGTAAACCAGGTCGAGGTTGTTTTCTTCGCGGATGTATTTGATCAGTTTGGCTTCGATGGTTTCAACGGCGTATTCGATTTTCTTCTTAACGGGTCGCGGTATGTGCCTGGTTTCAGTATTATAGAAGTATTCCCCGATAAACTCGATTTCATCTTCAGTGAGCTTATCCAGGTTACTTTTCAGCTGGCCGGTATATTTCCAGGCTGCAGGCAAATCAAAAAATGAAGAAGAGTCATCGGCCATGATCAGGGCAATCCCCAGTAAGGCAGCAGGTTGGTCCATATTCACGGAAAGTGCGCCTCGGAAAAGCTCAATAGCCTTCACATGATCCGCCTTTTCAAGCAACTTGAACCCCCTTTTTATATTTTGTGCCTGCAAGCCAACTGGCAGCAGTGCCAGAAAAAAAGCCACAGTCAATGCCGGCAGTATTTTTTTAATAAAAGCAGTATTCATCATGAGCATTCTTATTTTTTGATCAGTGTGAATTCAACCCGGCGGTTTTGGGCCCTTCCGGCATCGGTTTGGTTGGTATCAACCGGACGGCTTTCGCCATATCCAGTGGTGCGCATGCGTTCCGGTTTAACACCCTGAGAGGCAAGGTATGCCACCACTGATGCAGCCCTGCCTTCCGAAAGTTTCTGGTTATAGGCATCGGATCCTTCACTGTCGGTATGACCTGATATTTCAATCAGCTGGATGTTCACTTCCAGCATAAACTGAACTACTTTGTCGAGTTCCATGTAGGAAGCCGGCAACAAATCGGTTTTGTTGAATTCAAAGAAAATGTTTTCCAGCACCACAGCAGAGCCCTCTTCAATGGCTTTAAGACCTTCCAGGAATTCATCCTTCACAATCACAGGTTCTATAAACACAACTGTATCCGAGGAGCGGCAGTTATACTTATCTGAAGCCTGGTAAATATATCTCCCGGCGGGGAGGTTTCGGAGTTCGGTTCCGGTTTGCTGGTTATTCCAGGTAACCAGGTACGGGGGGGTACCACCCAGCAGTCCGATGCGGATGCTGCCGTCGTTAATGATCCGGTTTACTTTTCCGGTTGAGGGATCCTGTCCGCCTGTGTAGCGGGTTTCAATTATCCGGCTTTCAAAATCGTGCTGCACGCAGGGACAGTCCAGGCAGTTTTCCAGCGGTGATATGGAAACGTCATCGAAGTAATAATAAGCATAGGCTTTATTACGCAAATTGACTACGTTTTTATCGGTTACCACATAATTGGTATTGTCGTAGTTTTTAAAGTTACCGATAATAAAGAAGCGCTCATTGCCGGATGCGGTATAAACCGTGCAGAACTCCTCCCACTGGTCAATGTTGTCGAGAAAAAGACCCACCTTATTGGTTAAATGCGGCGTATAGGAAAGGTTAATATTGACATTGTTGTTCCGGATCTCTGTTTCGCCAAAATAAAGGCTCATCTGGTCAACTGCAAAGCGCGAGTAAGAGGCCAGCCTGTAGTAGAACCGGACACAATATTGCTGATCCTTAATAAGTGGTGACGAAAGTGTTCCCTGGATGTACTCGCGATAGCTCTCTTGGGTTCCGCTCAGAATGGCACCCGCGTATCCATCGCCACTGTGAGGCTCGCTTTCTCCGGCAAAATTTTTGGGAACTCCCACATTTCTTTTACTGCAACGGTTGAAATAGTCGGGCGTGGCAATAGACGGGTAAGTCCAAAAGGGCACCAGCTTATGCGAAAGATCCGTTGGGGTATCGTCTTCGGGGCATTTATCATATTTTTCAAAACCCGGATTCAGAACCAGGTTTCTTTCCTGCGACTGCAGGTTGAAGCAAAATGAGCCGGCCATGAAAAGGCAAATGGCAGCTAAAACAGCTTTAACATCCATAACCAAATTTTAAAACACAAGATAAGTTATTTTCTCAAAGCAGACAAAGATTTTGCTATGGCTTTGTCGATTCTTCTTACGATAAACGGCCCCTCATAGATAAACCCTGTATACACCTGTACCAAAGAAGCACCGGCATCGATCATGTCAATTGCATCAGCAGGCGTAAGAATACCACCTGAAGCAATGACCGGTATAGAGTTACCAGATTGTTTACATATGTAACGCACTATTTCCAGTGAACGTTCCTTAAGCGGATTTCCACTTAAGCCACCTGATCCTATTTCCCTGATTCTGTCGTTTGAAGTATGCAGGCCCGTACGTGAGGTGGTGGTATTGGTAGCCACAATGCCATCCAAACCAGTCCTACGGTATAATTCCAGCGTTTCATCAATGTGCTTAAGGGAAAGATCGGGAGATATTTTAAGGAAGACCGGCTTTTTCTGCTCTTTTCGGGCACGGGCAGTCATAATGGCGCTGAGAATTTCTCCGAGCGATTCGGTATCCTGTAACTTATCCAGGTCCTTGATATTCGGACAGCTCACATTAACCACAAAGTAATCAACCACATCATACAGACCCTCAAAGCATTTCAGGTAGTCTGCTGCAGCATGGGTATTGGAAGTTGCCGTATTTTTGCCAATATTGCCGCCAATAAGCACCTTTCTATCCGATGATCGCAATTGCTTTACAGCATGATCCAACCCTTTGTTGTTAAAGCCCATCCGGTTAATCAACGCTCGGTCTGCCGGAAGCCTGAATAACCTGGGTTTCGGATTTCCAGGCTGCGACAAGGGAGTAACCGTACCTATTTCAATAAAAGAAAAGCCAAAAACCGAGAAATCGTTGTAAAAATCAGCATTCTTATCAAATCCGGCCGCCATGCCCACCTTGCCGGGGAATTCAAGACCGGCCACCTGTGTTGTAAGCACCGGATGCCGGTAAGTGAAGCACTTTTTCAGCAAAATTCCCATACCGGGGATCCGGTTGGCCAACTTTACTACAAAAACAATGAAATGATGGATCTTTTCGGGATCAATTAGGAACAGGAGGGGTCGAAGCAGTGTTTTATACATGCGGTTTTCGACAAATATAAGGATATTCTGTCAATCTTTATCCGCTTGCTGATATACTTCAAAGGTTCCATCGTGATGCAGCAATAAAACCTTATTAATAGAGTTTACATTTGTAACCTCAGGTTTTCGGGTTATGTAAGTTGCCGCGTCTTCTTCCCTGGTTTGGGTTGTTGAGAATAAATCGGGTTGCCGCACTGTTTCTGTTAAATGATCCTTAATGGATTTACTTTCAGTAACAGGTTCCTTATCTTTAAGCAGGGTTCCCTTACCCAACAGAAGCCATTCGGCATTTATATCCGGGAAACGGGTCAGTAATTTAACTATGAAATCATATCCGGGTTGGTTTCTTCCACTCAGTATATGAGATATCCCGGAACGCTGAACCCCTATTTCATCGGCCATCCGGGTAGCAGTTAAACCCAAATGATTCAATACTTTAATTAGTCTGTCTTTCATATTACAAATGTAATCATTTTACAATTTACATAAGTAAATTTCTAATGTTACATATGTAATTTAGGCAAATTTTCTCTTAATTATATGGATTGGTTTGAAAAAACGACTCTGATTTCAATTGGACACGCACAGACTAACACCAGATACTACTTCAATTAAATGTTTACAATATGGGTATAATGAACTGGATATAAATAATATATAATTAGCAGTTTGATAAAATTGGAACTTTTTTCCCGGGAAATGATTATTTGCTTCAATAATTACTTTTGAAAAACGATTTAAATAACTGGAATACAGTAATTAAAAATATCCAAATAGAGTCATTTATAAATATGAAAAGTTCATGAATAGCCTGTTTTAAGCAGAAATGAATATGTGCAGGTACCTTTCCGGTGGATTAATTCCAAAAATGGAATTACTCGGGATACAGTTCGTAAACTATGTTGACACTTTTGGGCAGGATTGTAAATTCGATGGGTGAATGTCCAAGCGATTCGCCATCGGCCTCCACATGAATCAGCGGATCGCTGTCGATCAGGATATCTTTCCCGGTATACCCTTCTATCTTGGGATGATCCAATATGGATCCGTCATAGAGCATTTTCAGGCTTCGGACCACTTCTCCTTTTCTCATTTTCTTGATGATGGTTATGTCGAATAGGCCGTCGTCTGGTATGGCCTTGGGTGTCTGCATCATTCCCCCGCCAGAAAACCTGCCGATGCCTATGCTTATTGTAAAAACATCATTTTGGATGATCTTTCCGTCAATATCAACGGAGGTAGAAGTATGGCTGTAGAAGAGCAAACTTTTGAGCAGGTTCAGCAGGTAGGCAGCTTTGCTTTTCCTGCCTTTGTCCTTTTGTATATTGGTGCGTTTTACCACAACGGCATCAAATCCCAGTCCCGCTATATTGATGAAGTATCTTTTATCGCGCACGGTGCCGTTGTAATAATAAACAATTCCGGCATCCTGCAGCCTGACTTTCTGCTCACGGATGATTTGAATTGACTTTTCATAATGCAGGGGAATACTGAAGAGCTTGCCCCAGTCGTTTCCTGTGCCTACTGTAATCATGGCCAGGGTGATATCGGCAGTTGGACAGTTTTCCTGTGTAAATACCCCATTGACCACTTCGTTCATGGTTCCGTCACCGCCTACCACTATGATCTTCCGAAAGCCTGACGCAATTCCTTCACGGGCTATGGCTATGGCGTGCCGCCGGGCCACCGTGAAAACCTCCCGAAAGTCAATTTTATATTTGTTGAGCAAGCCGGAGATCTCTGACCAGTCGTTCTGCCCTTTGCCATGTCCTGCATTGGGATTGATTATTACCAGCCATTCCGTTCTGAGTTCGGTATTATTCATCAGGGGTGCTTTTCGAAGTTGAAGCAGTGATTTATTTTTTATCTACAGTAAATATAGTATTATTATGAGTATAGGGTTCATTGATGTTTCGTTGATAATCATTTTATGTCACTTTTCCCTCCAGCTGAACTAAGCGAAGCGATCTCACGAACGAAGTGAGTAAAAAGTAACCAAAAGAGCCGCCGCTGCTGATAAAAGGCTAAAAATCATTTCATGTGCTACACAAGAAAATAAACTCGGCCGGAGGAACCGGCCTCAAACATATTTTCTTTTATGCTTTCATATAGCAGGCATGCCTGCGGTGAATTGATTTTCTTCACGCCTTTTCTCAGAGGCGGACCTTGTTGGTCCATTTGTGTTTTGTCATTTCTCCATGTCCAGTCTAGTTTTCACAGGCGCGGCTTTTCTCAGGAGCTTAAAAACTCAAAAACCAACCACGTAACCACAATGCGTGCGGAGCAAATATGAAAATACCAAATTGAGACGTTGTGCCGTTCAAACGGAGTCGAGGCACGAGACGGAGTGCGTTCACAACGTCAGTCTTCCCTGCCTGCCGGCAGGCAGGTTTGGTTACTTTCTGTGACGACAGAAAGTGACAAAATAATTTCTTATCAACCACCTATCAAAAAAAAGAGGGTGTTTCGACAAAAGAAACACCCCCAAGGATTAAAATTTTCGGGTACTGCTCGAATATTATATTCGTTTCACATTCACTGCATTCAATCCTTTTTTCCCCTGCTGAAGTTCGAAAGATACATTATCATCTTCCTTGATTTTGTCAATCAGGCCTGAAACATGAACAAAGTATTCGTTGCCCGATTCATCATCCTTAATAAATCCAAATCCTTTGTTTTCATTAAAGAACTTTACTTTACCTTCTTTCATAGCATTAAATTAAATATTATATACAAAGTTATAATTAAATAATAAAATAACCTTTACTTCTTCTGGCAAAAAATTTAAGATTATTTATTTTTGTGTAAAAGCAATATTGTGAATAATAGGGTTTTATATCTTCTGTACCAGCCATATAAATGGTTGTTCTTTATCCCGTTTGCCTTGATCAACACCTTGTTTTTCGGGATTCTGGCCGTTGTTGTCTCCACCCTGGTTAACCAGCGCGTAGGCAGCTATTTTGGCGGTGTCATCTGGTCGCGCGTCAATGCATTCTTTACTCCGGTTCGGGTTCAGGTTAACGGAAAACAGCACATTGAGAAAGACCGGTCGTACGTGATAGTTTCCAATCACCAGAGCCTTTACGATATTTTTGTTGTTTATGGCTGGCTGGGGATCGACATCAAATGGGTGATGAAAAAAGAGCTGGCCAAAATACCCGGAGTTGGTTTTGGAAGCAAGAAGGTAGGCCATATTTTTCTCGACCGCTCCAACAGCCGTGTGGCCCTGGAAACCCTGAATGCTGCCAAAAAGAAACTCGTTAATGGCACTTCCGTGGTCATCTTTCCCGAGGGAACCCGCAGTGTAACAGGTAAACCCGGCGTGTTCAAGAAGGGTGCATTCAAGCTTGCCCTTGATCTTGGGTTGCCCCTGCTCCCGGTTACCATCTGCGGAACCAAAGACATCATGCCCACAGGCACCCTGGATATCAAACCGGGCAGGGTGAATATGATCATTCATGAGCCTATTGAAATCAAAGAATATCGTGAGGAATCCATGAAAGAACTGATGGATATAGCCCGGGGGGTTATATCGGGTCCGCTTGAACCGGTAGTCTCTTGAAACGCCAAAAGGCCGTTGCAGCGGTCAGAATAACCACCAGTGCGGTAAGGTATACGAAAGCCGGAACCGGAAGCGGATCACCTCCGGCATACGAATGCAGACCCGAAAGATAGTAATTCACACCGAAATAGGTCATCAGAACTGATCCGATTCCAACCAGCGAAGCCAGGTTAAATGCGTAAATGCTTTTTAAACCGGGTATCAGCCTCATATGCAGGATGAAGGCATATACCAGCACAGTGATCAGGGCCCAGGTTTCTTTAGGATCCCAACCCCAATAGCGTCCCCACGATTCGTTTGCCCATACGGCGCCCAGGAAAATACCAATGGTCAGCAAAAACAGGCCGATCATCAGCGACATCTCGAGAATGCCCGAAAGCTCCCTGATATTCAGTTGTAAGTATTTGTCGCTTTTTGTGGTTCGCAGTATCATCAACAAGAGGTTAATAAACGCGAGCAGTGCGCTCAGGGCGAAGAATCCGTAACTGGCAGTAATGGTGGCCACGTGCATGACGAGCCAGTACGACTTGAGAACTGGCACCAGGTTGGTTATCTGGGGATCCATCCAGCTTAAATGGGCCACAAAAAGGATCAGGAAGGCCAAAACTGAAGTAACACTTAAAGTAATCGATGACCGGGATGCGAAAATGAGTCCCGCCAGCACGGCTGCCCATGCCACATAAGTAAGCGCCTCATACCCGTTACTCCAGGGAGCATGACCCGCCAGGTACCAGCGCAGGCCAAGTCCTGCCGTGTGCAATATGAACACAAAGATTATTAATACTATAAATATTGTTACCGGAACTTTTAGTTTAAGTCGGGTGTAAAACAACCCGGTGAACTGAAGCAGCAGTAATGCCAATCCAATTAGTCCGTAATACTTTGATATTCTTGAAAATATATCTGACTGATTCATGAACACTTCAAGGGATACTTTGGAAGGGGCAGGAATGATACCGGAACCATGGTGACGCTGGTACTGATCTATTGCATTTGCTATATCATGGGGCGCATTCCAGTTGCCTGATCTCAGGCTCTTCTGAACCTCCTGTATATAGATATAAAATATATTGCTTACAAAAACCGAATCTTCATGTGTAGTTTTTCCGTGGATATTCTGATGGTTGTACCAGGTGTGGGTACTGTCCCCTGAAACCGGGAACAGGCGCATGAATTCTCCTGAAAAAACCAGGTAGGTGATATTGACTCTTTCATCGAGCCGGATAACTTCATTGTCAAACTTGCTCCTGAGCGCGGTTTTTTTCCTGTATGCCCTTTCAAGATAACTTTGCAGCATGTATTGATCACCCCTGAAAAAGGTTGAAAACGGATGGTATTTTTCATGGGACCCTAGAATCTCCTGAATCTGAGGATGCGTGGCACGAATAACCGGTACATGCTGCCATACATCGGGATTTGCCATCATGCCCAACATCACCTGATCGGAATTCAAACCTTTGAAGGTGCTCTTACGGCTGATTTTTCGCAGAATTTCATTACTTAATGTATTCACTGGCTCAATACGGCCACCGTTATCCTGTACCAGTAACTTTCCGAACCGGGCGGCATGCTCACGGCTGACCGGTTTCATTTGCTGTAATGTTTGAACGGGCTGGCTGAAAAGGTTGCCGCCAAGAAGCAGCAATACAATTACCGCCATTTCCTTTTTAATATTCCTGAGTTTTTTTAATTCCTCAGATATCAAACTGAAACGGTTACCCTTGACGAAAAGGCTTAACAGCATACCCAATCCTGCCAGAAAGTAACCCAGGTAGGATACTAAGGTTCCCAAACGGTCGCGGTTAACCGACAGAATCGTTCCCTTTTCATCCGGGTCATACGACGATTGATAAAACCTGTATCCTTTGTATTTTAAAATATGGTTCATATAAACAAGTTGCCTTTTCTGATATTGCCTTTGCATATCGGTGAGCAAAACATCACTTTCAAAAGAAGAGGGACTTTGAGAACCGGGATAGCGCTCGATGTTGAAGTCGATAAGCTTTAGTTCAAAAGGTAGCTCCTTGTATATTGAACCATAACTAATTAAGAGATCAAGATTGTTTAGGCTAACCTGCTCAGGAATTCCCGGAACGCCGGTTTTTCCCCACACAAAAAATGTCCGTGTCTGGTCACCCGATGTCAATTCCATTTCAATAGCATCCACAAATGGTCCCTGGTTTTCCGGGGAAGTCCTGGGTACCCGTTTTCCCCTGTTGAGAAACCTGTTGAGCACAATCCTGCTTTCACCAAAGGTGTAGAGTTGATGCAAGTTAAAAGGATGTTCCTTATTGCCTTCGAGTATGGCGAAGGATTCACCTGTCATGTTGGCCAGGGTAACCGGATATGGGGCTTTGAAAGCGAGCGTATCTCCCCGGGTAAAAAGAGCAATTGTTAATGAATCAGTTGCAGGTGTGTTGAATGAAAACCTTACCTGACCGACCGTTTTGATTTCTCCTGAAGCAATTAACTCACTTTTTCTGCCCATTGAATCAGCATAAATAATTTCTGCTACGGGATTTCCGTGGGCATCGGCAGTTATGTCGGGAACTGCATTGAAAACAACCGATTTGCAGGTGAGGCTGATGTTTTTGTCGTGGTAGCGGATTTCCCTGCTGATTTTATTTCGGCCCATGGGTGTGAAGAACACCGGAAAGTTGACCGATCGGGTGGATGTTGACTCGTTGATGGTAAGTCCGATATATGCTTTTTCGCTTAGGAACCGGTTGGTTACCTGTCCCTCTCTCAGGGCCACTGTTCCTTCTGTTCCCGCATATCTTGTAATAGCCGCACCAGCCAATATAACTACAAAGGCCAGGTGAAAGGCCAGAACCGGAAGCTTTTCCCTGGTGTAGAGTTTTCGGGTAATCATGCTGCCTGTAACATTCACTGCAGCCAGAAACAGGAGTATTTCAAACCAATGGGCATTGTAAACCACAGCTCTTGCTGAGGCTCCTCCAAAATCGTTTTCAATGAATGTGGCAATACCAATGGATACTGCAAAAACAATCATTACCACAGCCATGAAACCGGCTGAAAAAAGGATGCGGATAACCTGCTTCATTGTCAGAAAGAATGAATAAGACCAATTGGGTATGCTGCCTTTGGAGCAGCCCATATAACTGCGTTAAAATACTACTTTTCTTTGAGCTTATCTGAAAAGACTTTTTTGAATTTTTCCAGCTTGGGTGTGATCACGGCAGAACAATAAGGTTGTGAAGAATTCTGAAAGTAGTATTCCTGGTGATAAGCTTCTGCTCTAAAAAACCTGTCAAATGGCATAATCTCGGTTACAACAGGGTCTTTCCATATCCCAGCCGCATCAAGCCTGGCTTTCATTTCTTCAGCTATTTGCCTTTGCTCACCGGTATGGTAAAAGATGGCTGACCGGTACTGTGTTCCTATGTCGGCACCCTGCCTGTTGCGTGTTGTGGGATCGTGTGTTTTCCAGAAAACCTCAAGTATTTCTGTAAATGAAATAACGGCAGGATCATAGGTAACCTGGCAAACCTCCGCATGGTTTGTGGTACCTGTACAGACTTCCTTGTAGGTTGGATCAGCCACATGACCTCCGGAATATCCCGATTCAACCGCCTGAACGCCTTTAAGTTGCTGAAAAATGGCTTCCACACACCAAAAACAACCGGCCCCCAGCGTTATGGTATCATAATTATTTTGGCTCATAGCTAAATCATTAATAGACTGTTTAACAGGTTGATAATTGTTGCAGGAACTGGTCTGCAGCGACATCATAAAAATAAGGATAATTCCGGCTAATTGATTCATACCAGTTAATTTTCAGTATCAACAAACAACCGGGCAATTGGTTTAATGAACAGGGTTATCCACTGTGTTCATTTCATCTTCGAAGAAGAGGGGGGGCATGAATTTGCTGACTTTCAGGGTATAATCCTTACTGTCTACCAGGGTATAGCAGGCAATAAACTGCCATTTCTGGTTTGTGCGGTTGTAATAAAATGCCGTATTTTTGGTATTTGACTGGTAAGGAATGATGAAAGCGTAGCCAAATCGGAGATCTTTAATTGACTGACACAACTTGTTTTTCTGGAGGTAAGTGGCCAGCATCCGGTCGGCATGAATGATGGCTTCACCCTTTTTTACATTTTCCATGGCTGATGAAGGAATGAATTCATCAATAACAACAATCTGGTCGTGCCACTTGAAAACACCGCAGGGGTTCAGTGTATCAAACTGAGCAATCACGGCCTGGTTGGTATAATGTGCCAGTTCCTTCTCCCGGCCTTCCCTGTCGAAGAGTTCCGAAAGAGCTGCTGTTACTGCCATTTCCTGCTTCCTAAAATATTCTCCGTCAAGCGAGGAATTTGTCAGTCGTCCGTAATTGACGCAATGGGCAAGCAGGTGCTCAGCTTCCCTGATATTTTCCAGGCTATCTGCGGAAATGAGCGGTTGAAATGCCTTTTCAAAGCTTTTGGCATTGTTGGTAAGCTCAGCCAGGTCATATTCCGATCCCAGATCGAAAATCAGGGCTTCAGTGAAAGAACGGTAATTCGTGAGATATTTGATGGTTTCTGTGAAGTTATTTTCCCGGGCATACTTCAGTGCCAGGTCAACTATCCGCTGTGCCTTTTTATAGGCCTCTAAGGTGCCGGGCTCAATATAGCGCCCGAATTCCTTTTTAAAATTCTTTTCTTTTTGAAATAGCTGCTGGTAACGCATCCGCTGATCCTTGATCAGGGCATAAATATGATCTTCATACGACCGGTAGAATTTTACAGAAGCTTGGTCCCTGCGGAATTCCGACCTTTCAATACGGGATTCTACCAGACTTTTGGCCTGATCCAGGTCTTCATCCGTAACATATTCATAATAAGCCTTGATAAACAGGGTATGGTCGAGTTCCCGTTGCAGGTTCAGGTAAGACACATCACGGGTTTGCTTCAGGCGGGCAATTTGTTTTTCCAGCTGGCCGATCCGGTTGCCGATGCTGTCAGAAAAAGCCTGTGATCCGCGCTCGAGGGCAACGGTTTGTCCACTGACCTGGTTCACTGAGATTCCCAGTGAAATCAGCACAATGGCAATTCCTATTTTAACACGGGCAGGCATCATTAAATACATACACAACGGTATACGATAGGAATGAGATAAATGTTGTCCGCCCATGATCCCGAAAACCGGTGATTCATATCATTGAATCTGTCCTGCTTACCCTGACTATCCCTTCCCCATCCTACTTTTCAGTATGTTCAGGTCTTTTTTTAGTCCGGCTACGGTTCTGATCAGTTCATCAGGAGAGATCATGGGATCGGGAATTTCGGAGCTGATGTAATTGACGAATTTCCAGATTTCCTTGATTTCAGCGGCCTGAACGTCAAACGGTTCATATATTGGGTTCAGGGAAAACAGTCTCAGTTTGTGTTCGGCTTCAAGCAGGTTTTCAGCAATTTTGAATACAATGCCTTCATCCATGGTAAGCACAATATAGCCGTGTCCGCTGATGATGGTATTCCAGTCCTGCACGAACTCGCCGGTTACATAAGATCCGTCGGGGATGGGCAACATGGAATCGCCGTTGAGCTGAAATGTGCGGTATTTTTTCTGACGCGACAGGAAGGGCAGCCGGAACACGGGAAGATCTTTGATGAATTCCGGATCAGCAAAGCCGGTAGCATAGCCGGCCTTGGCTTTTTCCGATACGAGTTCGATGTTTTCCTCATTTTTGCTGTCGACCGTGGTGGCCAGCACCCGCAGGTTACCGCCCTTAAGATACACGTCGCCGCCTCTTTCGAGTTGCGAAAACTGGCTTTCGGTGAGTGTGCGCAGGTCGATTTTCAGCAGCGTGTCAACGGCCACCCCGTAATACTTGGAAAAGGCAACCAGGGCCTGGATGGTGGGCAGGCTCACCTCATTTTCGTACCCGCTGAGGGTGGAGCGCTTCATGTTGAGGGCAAAGGCCACGTCGTCCTGCGTGCGGCCCTTGCGCTTGCGGAGCAGCTTTATGTTTGTAGAAAAATACATGATGCGAAATTTTCTTGCTAAGATAATATATTATGATTATATTATCATCATAAATAATGATTATTATACAATCATTTTATGATTTTATCAACAGGTACCGAAAATATTTCCCGTCGCAACATCATCCACTTCGACCTCGACAGCTTTTTCGTGTCGGTGGAGCGGCTGATCAACAGCAGGCTGAATGGCAAGCCCGTGGTGATCGGCAGCATGTCGGGCCGTGGTGTGGTTTCAAGTTGCAGCTACGAGGCACGGAAGTACGGTGTGCATTCGGCCATGCCCATGAAAATGGCCAGGCAGCTCTGTGCCGATGCCATTGTGGTGCGGGGCGACATGGATCTGTACAGCAAGTATTCCAATATGGTCACCGAGATCATTGCCGAGCGGGCGCCGGTATATGAAAAAGCATCGATTGACGAGCATTATATCGACCTCACGGGAATGGACCGGTTTTTTGGCTGTCAGCAATGGGCGCAGGAAACACGCCACAGAATTATTAAAGAAACCGGTCTGCCCATATCATCCGGTTTGTCGGTTAACAAAACCGTGTCGAAGATTGCCACCGGCGAGGCCAAGCCCAATGGTGAGAAAGAGGTGCCGGGACAACTGGTGAAGCCCTTCCTCGATCCGCTGCCCATCAGCAAAATTCCCATGGTCGGTGAAAAAACCTTTCACCTGCTGCGTTCCATGGGTGTTGCCACCATTGGCACACTGAGCCAGATTCCGATGGAAATGATGGAAAAGGTGCTGGGCAAAAATGGTATTGACATCTGGAAAAAGGCCAATGGCATTGATTCAACACCTATAGTACCCTATTGGGAAGCGAAATCGATCAGTTCAGAGCGCACTTTTGATACGGATACAACCGACCTTGAACTGCTGAATAACACCCTGGTGGGCATGGTGGAAAAAATAACCTATGAACTGCGCAAGGATGAAAAGCTGACCTCGTGCATCACGGTTAAAATACGCTATTCCAACTTCGATACCCACACCCTGCAACAACGCATTCCTTACACGGCTTTTGACCACAAGCTGATTGAGCTGGCAAAATCTTTGTTTGCCAGGCTTTACCAGCGGCGCATGCTGATTCGCCTGATCGGCGTAAAACTCAGTCACCTGGTGCAGGGAACACAACAACTGAACCTGTTTGAGGATACCCCCGAGATGGTGCGGCTCTACCAGGAGATCGACCGGATGCGGGGGCGGTACGGCCGTAAATCGGTGATCCGGGCGGTGGGAATGGGAAATCAGTGACAAGAGACGAGGGACGAGTAGCAGCGGCAGTGGCTGTAGCAGTAGCAGTAAGTCGCACTTCGACCTACCTACCGGCAGGCAGGCAATCTCAGTGTGACTGGCGTTGTCATACTGAGCCTGCCTGCCGGCCAGGCAGGCTCAGCATACTGTGGCAGTCAAATCCCAACTCCCAATACCCAAAACGCACACATCAAGCATCCAGTATCCAGCATCCAGCATCCAGCCTGCCTGTATTCTAAGACAAAACCAAATTTTTATGCAGCAAATTTATGTAAATCTACATATGGTGTTTCTCTTT
>JAWOJJ010000088.1:0-16719 GCA_046481675.1 Bacteroidales bacterium
GCGCCTCGCTGCTCGGCGGCACGGGAGGCCAGCCGCGGCTCTACGTGAACGACGGCGCCGGGTTCTTCGTCGAGGCGCCGCTGCAGCTCCCCGCGGCCGTCAAGCGCGCGCACATGGACACGAACCTCGTCGACATCGACGGGGACTTCGACCTCGACCTGTTGCAGGCGAACCGCGCGCTGAACACAGGAGGCAACCATGAAACATAAACAGTTTCTAAAATAACTTAAAAACGTGCCCGCTTATTATATAGGTATAAAAAAACAGGGGAGCAAATGCTCCCCTGTTTCTTAGTGATTTATCCGCGGAAACCCGCTGATCGCCTATTCTTCATATTCCGTAAGAATATCCTTTACCATCTCCGGAGATACCCTGCCGTATGTTTTTTCTCCAACCATAACAACAGGGGCGAGGCCACAGGCTCCCACACACCTCAGGCAGCTGATGGAGAATTTTCCGTCGGCAGTGGTTTCACCCACTTCAATCTTCAGCTTTTTCTTGAATTCAGCCAGCACGTTCTCGGCGCCCCTTACATAGCAGGCAGTACCTGTGCATATCGAAATAGGATGCTTTCCTTTGGGTATCATGGAGAAAAATGAATAAAAGGTTACTACCCCATACACCTTGGCCACGGGAACATTGAGCTCTTTTGCCACAACTTCCTGCACC
Organism: Bacteroidales bacterium; assembly: GCA_046481675.1. Classification (GTDB taxonomy): domain Bacteria; phylum Bacteroidota; class Bacteroidia; order Bacteroidales; family UBA10428; genus UBA5072. The sequence continues at coordinate 670 of JAWOJJ010000088.1, forward strand.
TCGGCAGGCAGATACCCGAAGGTATGCTGGGTTTTGTGCAGCACATTAATGAGTTCACCGGGTTCATTGTTAAAGGACTTGCATATTTCCTTGATGGTATCTACGTCCTTCTTTTTTAATTCTACTTTTATTCTAGACATGATTGTTTTTCGCTTTAAGAATTAAAGGGATCAAATGTAAATGATTTTTTTGCTTTTATCCACATAGTGGGTATGGAGCAATTTGTGCGACTTCTCACTCATGGGTTTGCCCAGGAATTCCTCATACAGCTTGATGATGTATGGATTCTCGTGCGATTTCCGGATGGTTTTTCCGGCATCTTCACGATAAATGGCTTCCATACGTTTTTTAATAATGTCGGAATTGCCATGGTGTAGCGGCTGACCGCCTCCGCCAATGCAACCACCCGGACAGGCCATGATTTCAATGGCATGGTAATTGCTTTTTCCGTTCCGGATATCTTCCAGAAGTTTCCGGGCATTACCGAGACCATGAGCAATACCAATATTAATGGGCAAACCGTTGAAGTCGATGGTGGCTTCGCGTATGCCTTCCATACCACGTAACTCAACAAAATCAACTTTTTCAAGTTTCTTTTTGGTGAAGATCTCGTATGCTGTTCTTACAGCAGCTTCAATAACACCACCGGTTGCACCAAAAATCACAGCGGCACCTGTTGATTCACCTAATGGGGCATCAAATTCCTCATCAGGCAGGCTGTGGAAATCAATATTGGCTTGCTGGATCAAGTGACCCAATTCACGTGTTGAGATGGAATAATCCACATCCGGATTTCCGTTGACCTTGAACTCATCCCTGGTGCACTCATACTTCTTGGCCAGGCACGGCATAATGGATACCACTACCAAGTCTTCACGTTTCACCTGAATTTTATCGGCAAAGTAAGTTTTGGCTATGGAACCAAACATTTGCTGTGGTGAACGGGCAGTAGAAGGAATATCCAACATGTCGATGAACTGCGATTCAAAGAAATTCACCCAGGCCGGACAACACGAAGTAAGAATGGGCAGACGTACGGTTTTATCACCGTTCAGATGCCTGGTCAGACGGTCGAGTAATTCGGTGCCTTCCTCCATAATGGTCAGGTCGGCACTGAAATCGGTGTCGAAAATATATTTAAAACCAAGCTGGCGGAGCGCCGAAGTCATTTTTCCGGTAACCAGGGTTCCGGCAGGCAGGTCAAACATTTCACCCAAAGCAGCTCTCACGGCAGGTGCTGTTTGTACAATAACTGTCTTGGCCGGGTTGGCCAGGTCGCGTATCAATTGCCGTGTATGGTCAACCTCGGTGAGGGCGCCGGTAGGACAAACAGCCACACACTGGCCGCAATAAGTACATACCGAGTCTTCGAGATCCATTTCAAAGGCAGGGGCCACAACCGACATAAATCCGCGGTTAATAGCCGACAGGGCGCCTACTGTTTGGAATTCGTTGCACATGGTTTCACAGCGGCGACACATAATGCACTTGTTCAAATCGCGAATGATTGCCGGGGAAGTATCCATACGATAGTTGGACATTTCAGCAATGTCCTCGTTGTGAATCTCCCGAACACCCATTTTAATGGCAAGAGTTTGCAGATCGCAATTACCCGACTTGGCACAAGTTAAACATTCTTTGGGATGATCCGAGAGCAGTAGTTCCATTACGGTCCTCCGGGCATTCAGCACCCTGATGGAATGTGTTTTTACAACCATTCCTTCTGTAACTTCTGTTGAACAACTGGGAGCAAGGTTGCGTCTTCCTTCCACTTCAACCACACATATACGGCAACCACCCGGTTTGTGTTCAATGTTCAAATCCTTCAGGTCCATATAGCAGAGCACAGGAACTTCAATTCCTACCTGCTTGGCTGCTTTGTATATTGTAGTTCCTTTGGGAACTTCAACCTGCTTATTATCTATGATGAGTTTTACCATTTCCATGTTCGAGTCAATTAATTTACGATTACTGCATTAAATTTACATCTGTCCATACAAGCACCGCATTTGATACAGAGAGCGGGATCAATACGGTGTATTTCTTTTCGTTCACCTGAAATAGCACCAACCGGACAAGCCCTGGCGCATGCTGTACATCCTACGCAATTTTCAGGCACAATTTCATAAACCATAAGTGCCTTGCAAACACCGGCAGGACATTTTTTATCAACCACATGCGCTTCATATTCTTCACGGAAATTATCGAGAATAGACAATATCGGGTTGGGAGCCGACTGACCCAGCATGCACAGTGAGGTGTCCTTAATCACATTTCCCAGGTTAATCAGTCTTTCAATGTCATCCTTGGTACCGTTGCCCTTGGTTATGTTGGAAAGAAGTTCATGCAAACGCTTGTTGCCCACACGGCAGGGTGTACACTTACCACATGATTCATCAACCGTAAAATCAAGGAAGTACTTGGCCACATCAACCATGCAGTCGTCTTCATCCATAATGATCATACCGCCTGAACCCATCATGGCTCCGGCAGCAATCAGGCTTTCATATTCAATGGGAACATCCAGGTGCTTGTAAGTGAGGCATCCGCCTGACGGACCGCCAATCTGCACACCCTTAAATTTCTTCCCGTTTTTAATACCGCCGCCAATTTCGAAAATCACCTCGCGAAGGGTGATTCCCATGGGCACTTCAATCAAACCAACATTGTTCACTTTCCCGGCCAGGGCAAAAACCTTGGTACCTTTGGATTTTTCTGTACCAATGCTGCTGTACCATTCCCATCCCTTGTTAATGATAACCGGGATACTGGCAAAGGTTTCCACATTGTTCACATTGGTAGGCTTGCCCAAATAACCTTTTACCGAGGGGAACGGGGGCTTCATGGTGGGTTCACCACGACCGCCTTCCATGGAATGGATCAGCGCGGTTTCTTCGCCGCAAACAAATGCGCCGGCACCATAACGAAGCGTAATGTCAAATGAAAAATCAGTTCCAAATATGTTTTTTCCGAGGAGTCCAAATTCCCTTGCCTGGTCAATAGCTTTTTTAAGCCTTTCAATGGCAAGCGGGTACTCGGCACGAATGTATACCAGTCCGTTTGAAGCACCGGTACAGAAACCGTTGATGGCCATGGCTTCAATAACCGTATGGGGATCGCCTTCCAGGATCGACCGGTCCATAAATGCTCCGGGATCGCCTTCGTCGGCGTTACAAACCACATATTTTTCAGCTCCGGGCGACTGGCGGGTAATCTCCCATTTCAGTCCGGCAGGAAAGCCTGCACCACCCCTGCCGCGTAAGCCTGACTTCTTAACGATCTCAATTGTTTCTTCGGGTGACATTGAAGTAAGCACCTTGCCCAGGGCTGTGTATCCGTCGCGGGCAATATACTCCTCAATGTTTTCAGGATCAATGACACCGCAGTTGCGCAGCGCAATCCTGATCTGTTTTTTGTAGAATTCCATTCCCTTGGAATCGGAAATGGTCTCATCTGTCTTGGGATCCTTGTACAGCAGGCGTGTAACTTTACGACCTTTCACCACATGCTCTTCCACAATTTCCTTTGCATCCTCGGGTTTTACCTGGGTATAAAAGGTATTGTCGGGAATCACCTTTACAATGGGTCCTTTCTCGCAAAAACCGAAACAACCTGTACCTACAACCTGTGCAAAGTCACTCAGCCCCTGATTGTCAATTTCAGTTCGCAGATGCTCTGCCAGGATCTGGCTCTGTGATGATTTACATCCTGTACCACCACAAACCAGCAAATGAATTTTATAATCCACCATGGATATTTGCCTCCTTATTATTAATTATTGCTCAATTTTTTTATAGTTAACCGGAATGATGCCTTCTACCAGAATGCCGCTTTTGATGTATTTTTCAATAATCTCATCAGCCTTTTTGGTATCCACATATCCGAATACAACCGGTTCCTTACCGGGCATAACAACCTCAACAGTGGGTTCGGCATAACAATAACCCATGCAACCGGTTTGAGTAACCACTGCATCAATATTTCTCTTGTCGAGTTCATCCACAATGTAATTCATTGTTTCCCTGGAACCCGATGCAATGCAACAAGTGGCCATGGCAACCTTAACCTGAACCATCTGTTCCGGGTTTTCACTCTTATCCCTGAGCTTGGTCTTTGTTTGAAGCTTGTCCTTCAAATCCCTCAAATCAGCCAGATTCTTTATCTTATTCATAATTATTGTTTGTTTGGTATACTAAATTAATTGCTTAAGTTCTTTTAATTAATGATTTTACAATGTTTGTTTCTATTTATAATTGGTCTTATTAAATGTTTCTTCATGAAATATCTTTAAGTCATACTTTTCAGGTTATCCCGGATGAAGGTGCTTATATATTCCAGTACTTCACGTGATGCAAGGCTTACACCTTCGAGCTGGCTGCGCAATTCTGCCGTGTTCACTGCAAATCCTTCTTCATCTTTTCTGTAAGTGAAGAAGAAGTCCCTTTCGGGGCCGGAAGCGATCAGGGTTTTTAAGGTAAGTGCCAGGTCTCCTGTTGGTATCATGTCAATATGATTCCTGTAAAAAAGAGCAGTTACCCGGGTTCCCTGTCCTGGTGTTGATTCAATAGCGCAGGAGCCTCCGGTAAGCTCGGCATTTTGCTTGAGCAGCGGCAGTCCCAGTCCCACCTTTTTGGTTACCGATGTGGTAAAAAACGGATCTGTAATCCGCTTCAGCATTTCCGCATCCATTCCCCTGCCATTGTCGTTAATTTTCAAAGTCAGCCTGCCCGTTATGGTTTCCTCCCAAAGATCTATTTCTACCCGTTGGGCGCCTGCGTTCAGCGAATTCTGAACAATATCCAGGATATGGTAGGACAGGTCCTTCAAAGTTTATGCACCTTTCTTCCGTTAATATTTCCCAAAGCCATGCGGATTTCCTGAAATGTGGGTTCTTCCAGGTAGTAACCGGTAGGTGACGAACCGAGTTGCTTCAGCGAATGCGCATCGGAATTGGTCACAAGGCAATATTCTGCTGTTTCGGGATGAGCTTTCAGGAAGTCTTCCAGTCCGTTCATCCGTGATACTTCCAGTGCGTCAAAACGGATGTAATCAGGCAGGAAACCAAGCTGACTGAAGATGCCGTTATGCGGGCGGTTGATGTGGGCCGGAATGAATATCCCGTTTAAAAGAGCCACCTGTGTTGCAACTTCATCAATACCGGCTTTGAGTGAGGCAACCAAAAGCCTTTCCTCTTCTTCCATGATATCTTCATTTTCATCAACAACAAACTGATGACCAAATATTTCAGGTTTATTCCTGATCACCATCAGCTTATCGTCAAGGAATTGCTGAAATTTTTCCGTTTGATCCAAATTCTCAAAGAACGCCAGGCAATGTATTTCTTCTTCCGTATTCACTTCTACTCCTGCAATCACGGTAATTCCGTAATTGTTTCCTATTCGCTGTGCACTTTTGCAGTGCTTTGTACTGTTGTGATCGGTAATGGCAATAATGTCCAGTTTTTTTTCTTTTGCCTTCCGGATGATGTTCACAGGGCTCATGTCCAGGCCTCCGCATGGAGAAAGCACCGTATGAACGTGCATATCAGCTTGAAACCATTGCATCCGTTCCGATCAGTTTATAAAGTAAACCGCAGTTTTTGTATGTTCCGGCATTACTTCCCAGCAGCACTATATTTTCCGCATCAGCTGCCTGCCGTGTGTCCTCATCGGGCCGGCCACCGTTCACAATCAGAATAGCCGCCAAATCCTTCAGCGAAGCCACGGCAATGATGTTTTTGTGGGTTTGCATGGTTACCCACAGTTCACCTTCCCGGGCCCTTCCCATCACATCACTGAGCAGGTCGGATGCGTAAACACCTTTCACCGGCCTTTGCAGCAGCGATGCTCCCGCATAAACCTCACATCCCAGTTCCTTTATGATATCTTCAATCGTCATCTCTTCTTCAAATCTTCAAATCTTCAAATCAACAAATCAACAAATCAACAAATAATCACTCCGGTAGCATATTCCTAAACCGGTCCTTCCCCCAGATCTCCTCGGTATAATCAACCACCTGGTTCATGCTTTCACCGCCTTTCACCTTGATGGATACAAAAACGCAATCGTTGGTATGTGCCCGTCCCTGAACAACATCTTCAGCCAGGGTGCGACAGGTAGGTGATCCGCAGGCACCACAATCAATGCCCGGCAGAAAGTTCTTTATTTTCTCAATTTTTTTCATTTTGCGCATGGCCAGCACCATATCTTCATCGAGCTTCATAATCGACCGGGGTTCAATATCACCCAGGGAAGCATTTTCAATAAGGTGCTCACGATTTACCATAATCGACTTGTTATCCACTATTTTTCCCTGATCCTTGTCGATGTGGTATTGCTCGGCCCGATTGTGCAATCGCTCGCTTACCAGGAACCGGTTGTTGGTGGACAGTATGCCTCCGGCACAGCTTTCGTCACAGGCCCGCATCTCCAGGAAGTCGAAGTTGCCTACGGTTCCGTTTTCAAGTTTTTCGAGGAATTCAATGGCATTGGAAATGCCATCGATTGAGAGGCAGCGGCCATGGACATGCCGGGCTTCACCGCCGGTAAGCGTCCACACCATTTCGTCGGGCAGCAGCTGTTCTTTCTCGGGCACGATGCAGTAACCCTTTTCCTCGCGCCTGATTATGGAATAAACCCTGTTGTAAAGAGTGTTCAGGTTGATCACCCCGTTGATGGGCGATTTTTCTTCGCCAACCGGACTTTTTACTGCTGCAATTTTGGCTGCACAGGGGGTTATGTAAAAGAGGCCGATACGGTCGGCAGGAATGCCTTCATCGGTAAACTTTTTCCGGTATGCAATGGCTGCCAGGTCAAGCGGTGCCTTAACAGGAAGAATGTTTCCAACCAGCGAGGGAAACCGAACCTGGATCAGCCGCACTATGGCCGGGCAAAATGAAGAAATAACCGGCCTGATGCCGGGATTTTCAACCAGGTAGTTGTTGATCAGTTCTTTCAGAATACCGGTGCTGTGCTCCACTTCGTATACATGGGTGAACCCGTCCTCGAGCATGCCGCTGTATATTTTCCGTGAAGTGATGTTTCGGGGAAACTGGCCGATAAAAACGGAGGGCGCCAGCGCAATACGGCAATCATAATCAAAAATCCGGCTGAAATCATCTTCCTCTATCAAAATGGCATTCACCGGGCACACACGCATACACTCACCGCAATCCACACACCGTTCGGCAATAAGCTTTGCCTTGCCTGCAGTTACCCTGAGGGCTTCGGTGGGACATGCTTTCATGCAGTGCGTGCAGCCGATGCAAATGTCCTCCTGAATTTTTAGTGCGTGGTGGAATGCCATTGCTACGCCTCTTTTGGTTTAATACGGGTAATCATTTCAATTACCGTACCCTGATTCAAAGTGCTCTGAATCTCGAGCTTATCCGTGTTTTTTTTGATATTCGACAAACCCATACCGGCGCCAAACCCCATCTCCCTTACTTTTTCCGACGCAGTGGAGTATCCTTCCTGCATGGCTTTTTCAATATCGGGAATGCCGGGACCTTCATCCTCAATCCTGACCCGGATTGCAGCCGGACTGATAAATACCTTCATGGTTCCACGGTAAGCATGGGCTACCACATTTACCTCGGCCTCATACATGGCAACGGCAATGCGACGAATTATCGCAGGATCAAGGCTGAGCTGATTCAAAATCTTTTTGACATTGCTGGATGCATGTCCCGCCTTGATGAAATCGCCCCCCTCAATGGGGAACTCATACGTCATTTCCTTCATCTCAACCGCATTCCTGAACCTCTGACTGTCAATCAATAAAGTGGCAGCAAACCATGTTGATACAGCTTGCCGCTGTTGCCGAACATTGAGCCCGGGCTTTCTATGATAATCAATCCGTTGTCTTTTGCCAGTTCAATCATTTCCTTTGAGGCCTTTTTGTTGCGTACAATAAGAATGCAGGCTACCTCGGCCATTTCGGCTGTTCGTATCGTCTGCAAATTGGCCACACCGGTAATCAGCAAAATGCCCACCCGGTTAATGGTTAACACATCACTTAACAGGTCAGACGAAAACGCATGCGTAATCTCTTGTTCACCGGCATTATCCCCGCAAACCAACTTTCCATCTGTAATCCTTACAATATCAGCTATTTTCATTCTTCAACTACTTAAAACAAAACCCAAATGCTATCATACGCATGGGAAAACTTTCTGTTACAAAAATAACAAATTTGTTGTTATTCAAATAACAGTAACCTGGTTCCGGTGTAATATATATTGATTCTAAATTACTTCGGGGCAAACAGGGATCCCGGATTACGGCCTACCGGTTATTGTGGGAAGATGATTTGAGCCAGCCGAGCCATTCCTCAAATCCGTCACCGGTTTTGGCTGAAAGTGAGATGAATTGCAGATGCGGATTTACCTTTGCCGCGTTGTTTCTGAAGTTTTCCAGGTCGAAATCCACATAAGGTAGCAGATCCGTTTTGTTGATCAGGCACAATTGAGCGCTCTGAAACATGTTGGGGTATTTGAGGGGCTTGTCTTCGCCTTCGGTGACACTGATGATCACCACACGGTACTGCTCGCCAAGATCAAAAAGGGCAGGGCATACCAGGTTGCCCACGTTCTCAATCAGCATCAGGGAGTTCTGGTCGGGATCGAGGGTTTTAACAGCCTTGTTAATCATGCCGGCATCGAGGTGGCAGCCGTTCCCGGTATTGATCTGCAAAACAGGTACACCGGTTGCCAGAATCCGGTCGGCATCCAGCGAGGTTTGCTGATCACCCTCAATGACGTATACCTTCTGTCCTTCAAGTGTTTTAATGGTCCGCTCAAGCAGCGTGGTTTTTCCGGACCCCGGTGAACTCACCAGGTTCAGTGCAGTGATCCCTTTTGCTTCGAAGTAGCCGCGGTTGCGCTGTGCCAGCAGGTTGTTCTGTTGCAGCACATCGGTTTCAATGCTGATCCGCTGATGCCCGTGTTCATGGTTGTGATCATGCGGGTGGGGGTGATCAGGGTGTGTATGTGCATGGCCGTGATCATGTGAATGTTCGTGATCGTGGTTGTGGCCATGGGTATGACTTTGATCAGCCGGATTGATGATGGTGTAATCTCCGCCGTTTTCGCCGCATCCGCAGGTGTCGCACATGGTGTATGGTTTGTTTTGAGTAAAATTAGTGAATATTTTGAAGTCTGCAAAGTCTGCAAAGTCTGCAAAGTCTGCAAAGTCTTCTAAGTCTTCTAAGTCTTCTAAGTCTTCAGGTCTTCTAAGTCAGTAAATGCTTTTAGCTTCGAGCAGGAAAGAACAATTGCTGTAATAGTAGCAGCAGCAGTGACAGTAGCAGTCAAATCCCAGCCCCCTACACCCACACATCCAGCATTCAGCCTCTCTCTCACGTCTCCACCGCCACCACCCGCAGCTCCTTGCCCGTAATAATTTCCGGACTGACCTCACCGCAACCCGGGCAAATAGCATATATCTCTGCCGGTTCATACTGTCGGCCACAGGTGTTGCATCGCACCACAAGCGGTATTTCCACAATTTTCAACCCGGCCTGGCTGAGCAGCGTATCTTTACGCGCTGCTTCCCATGCAAATTCCATGGCCTCGCGGATGACACCGCTGGCCCTGCCCACTTCCACCTCCACCAGGCTGATGTGGGTAACCTCTTTTTCCCGGGCCGTTGCAAGCACTATATCAACAATGCCCTGTATGATGGAGAATTCGTGCATAGATTAGTCTGTTTAGTCATACAGTCATGCAGTCTTAGATCTTCCTACTTCGATCTCCTTGTCCCTTGTTTCTTGGTTCTTGTCTCTTCCTACCTCACAACTCACAACTCAAAGCTAAAGGCTAAAAGCCAACGGCCAATGGCTTCCTCAACATATCCTCGGCAACTGCTCGCCCGCCAATTTTGTCAGCAGCCTGGTTCCGCCGTAAGGCGACTTCAACAAAACCCTGCCGGCATTTTCGGCCTTTACCGTCCCGATCCGGCAGGCATCTTTGCCCAGCGGGTGACCCTGCATGATTTCCAGTGCCCGGTCAGCCGATTCAGGAGCAACCACCATGAGTACCTTACCTTCGTTGGCCAGGTATAGGGGATTAAAACCATAGATTTCGCAAATTCCGTTAATCTGCTCCCGCACAGGAATTTTCTGTTCGTCAATCAGCAAGCCTTTGTTCACCGAAGTGGCAATTTCAGCCATTATGGTAGCAATGCCACCCCGGGTTATGTCGCGCATGAACTTCACTTCAATACCCGCATCCAGAATTTGCCCGATCAACCCGTTCAGCGACGACACATCGGAGATCACCGGTGCTTCAAACTGCAGATTTTCGCGGGCAGCCAGTATGGCAATTTCATGATCACCCAGGAAACCGTTAACGAGTAACTGATCGCCCCCGCTGATGAGCGCTCCGGAAGAAATACCTGCATACTTCTGCTCCACGGTACCAATGCCTGCGGTGTTGATGAACACCTTATCGCACTGGCCTTTTTTTACCACCTTGGTATCGCCGGTGATGATTTCAACCCCGGCATTCCTTGCGGCTTCTGCCATTGATGCCACAATTCTTTCAAGGTCTGCCATCGGAAAACCTTCTTCAAGAATAAAAGCTGAGCTCAGATATAACGGACGGGCGCCGGCAACAGCCAGGTCGTTTACTGTTCCGCAGACTGCCAGCTTACCGATGTCGCCACCCGGGAAAAAAACCGGGTCAACTACAAAGGAGTCGGTGGTAAAAGCAATCAACGAACCACCTGCATCTGCCAGGGCCGAATCGCCCAGCACGCTTAGCCTGGAGTTGCTGAAATGCTTAACAAACAGGTTGCTGATGAGGTTGCTTGTCATCACACCTCCGCTGCCATGTCCAAGCAGAATGGTTTTATCCATCGGTCAATCGGTTTTGGTAAATATAAGAAAAATGAGTGAACGGGATACCAACCATGGTCAGTGTAATTGCAGGCTCTTTTTAAAGAAGATAACCCGAATCACCTCAACTTTTTTTTCGGGAAATTGTTTTTTGTTTACCTGTTCCCATTATATTACCACCCTAAATTTACCATGATGAAAACAAAAATTTCATTTCTGATTATTCCTGTGATATGTCTATTTTCGTGCTCACAAAACCAAGTTAAAACCGGAAATCCGCTTATGATTGAATTTAATACACCCCTGCTGTCGGTTCCTTTCAACAAAATTCAGACCGGCCACTACAAACCGGCTTTTGAAGCCGCCATCAGTGAAGCCCGTAACGGACTCGAAACCATTGTGAATGAAACAGCCATAGCCGATTTTGCCAATACCATCGAAGCTCTGGAACGACTCAACTACAAGCTCAAAAGAATTGAACAGGTTTTCTTCAATATCAATTCGGCTGCAACAAGCACTGAAATACAGCAACTGGCACAGGAAATTTCGCCCATGCTTACAGCTTACTATAACGACATCACCCTGAATGAGCAGTTATTTGAACGGGTGAAACAGGTTTATTTCAAGCGTGAAGGCCTGAATCTGGATACCGAACAACTCAAACTGCTGGAAGACACCTATAAATCTTTTGTGCGCAACGGAGCCAATCTGGGTAAAGCCGACAAGGAGGAATACCGCCGGATTACCACCGAACTTTCCACCTTGTCACTTACCTTTGAAGAGCATTTGCTTGCTGAGACCAATGGCTACCAGTTACACCTGACCCGTGAGGAAGAGCTGGCCGGACTGCCCGGTTTTGTAAGGGAAGCTGCAGCGCTGGAGGCCAAAGCCAGGAATCTCGATGGCTGGCTTTTTACCCTGAAGGCTCCCAGCTATGTTCCGTTCATGAAGTATGCCGATAACCGGGAACTTCGCGAGCAGATGTTCAGGGCATACAGCTCACGATGCTTCAAATCGGATGAGCTGGACAACCAGGAAGTGATTCGCAAAATTGTCAACAACAGGCTGAAGCTGGCAAAATTGCTGGGATATAATTCTTATGCCGAATATGTGCTGGAAGAGCGGATGGCAAAATCGCCTGAAAAGGTAAATGCCTTTTTGGCCGATTTGCTGGATCAGTCAAAACCGGCAGCCCAAAAGGAATATGCCGAGGTACAGGCATTTGCCCGCAAACTGGGTGCTGATTTTGAGATAGCGCGCTGGGATTGGTCCTATTATTCAGAAAAACTCCGGAATGAAAAGTTTTCCATTACCGATGAGATGACCAAGCCTTATTTTCAGCTCGAAAAAGTGGAGGCTGGGATATTTGGACTTGCCAACAGGCTTTACGGAATTACGTTTGAAGCCGACACCACCATTCCTGTTTACCACGCCGATGTAAAAACCTTCAGGGTGAAAGATACTGATGGCTCGTTGCTGGCCTTGTTATATGTTGATTATTTTCCGCGCGAGAGCAAGCAGGGTGGAGCATGGATGACCAATTACCTCGAGCAGCACATGTTGAATGGCAACGATGTGCGACCGCATGTTTCGCTGGTAATGAATTTCACCAAGCCAACAACTAATAAACCTTCATTGCTAACCTATGATGAGGTGCGGACCTTTTTGCATGAGTTCGGGCATGGGCTGCACAGCATCTTCAGCAGGGTAACCTATTTGAGTTTGTCGGGTACCAATGTGTACCGCGATTTTGTGGAACTTCCCTCACAAATTATGGAAAACTGGGCTGAAGAAAAGGAATGGCTGAATGAGGTGGCGGTGCATTACCAAACAGGGGAGAAGATGCCGGTTGAAATGCTGGAGAATATTTTAAAGAGCCGCAATTTCAACAGCGGGTATGCCTTTGTGCGTCAGCTGAGTTTTGGCCTGAACGATATGGCATGGCATTCGTTGACCAGTGCATTTGACGGAAAGGTAAGCACATTTGAGATGGCCGCCATGGCGCCTACCGAGCTTTTCCCGCCGGTTGACGGGGTATGTTTCAGCACGGGCTTTCACCATATTTTTGGTGGCGGGTATGCCGCAGGTTACTATGGTTATAAGTGGGCCGAGGTACTGGATGCCGATGCCTTTTCGATGTTTTCGCAAAAAGGGATATTTGACCAGGCAACGGCCAGCGCATTCCGCGATCATATTTTATCGCGTGGCGGCACCGAAGATCCGCAGGTGTTGTATAGAAGGTTCAGGGGACAGGATCCGTCGGCCGAGCCGCTGTTGGAGCGGAGCGGGTTGAGGTAGGGGGTTGTGAAAAGGGACAAGAGACAGATGACGAGAGACAAGTAAGGGAGATTACTAGCCCCGGGTTTGCCTGGCCTGTAGGCAGGCTGCATGAATAAATAGACTTTGCAGACCAGAAGACCAGAAGACATTTTCCACTGCCACTGCCACTGCCACTGCTACTGCTACTGCTGCTGCTGCTGCCCCTGACGCTACTCCCACTCCCACACTCACTCCCACTGCCGCTGCTACTGCCACTGCTACTGCCTACTTTTTTCACGGTTCCCTGAATAACGTATCAATAAAACACTTATATTTAACTTTCTGATGGTGATTACCAAATCATCAGGTTTACTCGTTTGAATACCGGAAAACGCTGAATAGGTTTGTGGGGTAGTTGAGTTAAGTTATGGAAATTGAGGGGGATAAGCAGGCCAGGAATATTTCAGCGGATATTGGGAATGGGACAGAGGAGCACGAAGTGTGCAAAAAAGCGAAAAAACCAAATTTACCCTCTTGAGAATTTGTCCGGTAAAACTTCGTATATCCTACTTATTTTGTGATATAGACGAACTTTTTACCCTTATATGCCAACCCCAAAAAATGAAAGCTATATACGTTGAACATAGAGGTATGAAGCGTATTAAAGTGGTATTTCACTATAACAGTGAAATAATCACACAGCTTCGTATTGAGATATTTGGTGATGGAAAGGCAGGTATCATCGTCGTATCAGAACCAGGCGATTAATGCCATAAAGTTTTATTCGTGAGACTCAAATTTCAGGAGTGAGCGAACTGAAATTTGTAAGTCGAACAATCCCGACGAAGGCGGAGGGTATAATACCCCGCAGCTCTGCTGCGGAATTAGTTTCCAAAGCTTGCTTTGGGGTTTCATACCCGTGATTATGAAAAGGTTTTGGGAGGACAACGCAAATTGTATTTTGTAGAGAGGCCAATAAAGGAAAAGACGTTACCGGTGGTTTTAAGTAAAGAGGAGATTACAGCAATGATCGAAAAAGAGGAGAATATAAAACACAAGGCAGTGATCATGGTTGGATTTTCGGCAGGATTGCGGGTGGGTGAAATTGTGAATCTTAAATTAACTGACATAGATTCCGACCGGATGCAAATAAGGATAAGTCAGGCAAAAGGAAAGAAGGACAGGTATACTGTATTATCGCAAAAAACACTTGTAACTTTGAGAGCGTATTTTAGCGAACACAATCCGTCAGAATGGCTTTTTGAAGGGTGGAAAGGCAATAGAATGTCACCACGAAGTATTCAGGATATAGTTAAAGGTGCCGCAAAACGTGCAGGAATAAAAAAGTGGGTAACAGTACATACATTGCGGCACACCTTTGGAACACACTTGTTGGAACATGGGACAGATCTTCGGAATATACAGGAGCAGATGGGACATGCATCCATCAAAACAACACAAATATATACTCACATTTCAACAGGTGGACCAAATCAAGTAAGAAGTCCCCTGGATGATTTGGATTTGTGATACATATTGTATAACTATGCAAAAGGTAAAATTAAATAGCCATCAAACAAACTATCCCATATAGAGAATATAGAAGAACTTTCCCCAAAAAAGTTCGTCTATACTAATGTTACCAACAAGCCTAAAAAACAGCCCGTGAGTCGACAAATAATTAGTGGATAATTTAGCTTTAAGTAATTTATAAATACTTTTGAGGTATTATAAATACTTTGTTTATGACCAAAGAAAACGCTATAAAACTCTTTAATGATAAGCAAATACGGACTCATTGGGATGACGAACAGGAGAAATGGTATTTTTCAATTGTTGATGTTGTTGGTGCGCTTTCTGAAAGCATTGATCCACAATCTTATTGGAGAAAACTTAAACAACGGTTAAAAGAAGAAGGAAATGAAACCGTGACGAATTGTCACGGTTTGAAAATGAAGGCCGCTGATGGAAAAATGAGACTTACTGATGTAGCTGATACTGAACAACTTTTTAGAATTATTCAAAGTGTTCCATCACCTAAAGCAGAGCCGTTTAAAATTTGGCTTGCGCGTGTTGGTAGTGAACGTATTGATGAAATTGAAGATCCCGAAATAGGTATAGATCGATTGATGGAAATTTATCTGCGTAAAGGATATAGTAAGGAATGGATAAATCAAAGACTCAAAAGCATTGAGGTAAGAAAAGAACTTACTGATGAGTGGGAAAAAAGAGGCGTTCAAAAAGGACAAGAATATGCTATCCTAACCGATGAGATAACAAAAGCATGGAGTGGTTATTCAACAAAACAATACAAAAATCTCAAAGACCTCAAAAGGGAAAATCTGCGTGACCATATGACTAATCTTGAATTAGTATTGAACATGCTAGCCGAAGCAACTACTTCTGAGATTTCTAAAGAAAAACATCCGAAATCATTTGACGATAGCAGAAGGATTGCCAAACAAGGCGGGACAATTGCTGGAAACACAAGACGTGAAATAGAAGAAAAAACAGGCAAAAAAGTTGTGACAAGTAAAAATGCCAAACAACTTGATAAAGGTAAGAATGATAATAACCAGATAGATAGGGAATAAAACAATATTTGGACAAATAAAAAAAGGCCAGTTGGTAACAATATAGGATTTAAGGCACAGTTGAGCCAAAAAAAGAGGCAGTAGATTAGAGAACCCACTGCCTCATTTCAGCGCTTAAGGTTCGAATACCCACGCTCAATTGTGTTTTCCCAAAGGGATGGCTTGGCCATAAATCGTGTTGGGCTAAACCCATGTAAATCAGCAGTAACGTATAAGGGGATTGAACCAGGAGCGTGTGTTTTTTACAAAGAAAATAAGGCTGTAAATTGTCATTTTTATGCGATAATCGGGTTCATGCTATCAGCGCCACTGGTTTTTCATTCAGAGCAGTGCATACGTTTCCCGATCAGCAAAAACAAC
>JAWOJJ010000140.1:0-3322 GCA_046481675.1 Bacteroidales bacterium
CCGCTTTAAAATCCAATCCACCTTACTATCTTAGCATCTTATAAGTTGAACATTACCATATGCCCTTGCAAATCCAAAAAACCCATCCTGCAGAGGTTGCAGGCATGAGAAAAAAATACCTCAATTCACTGGTAAAATTCCAGGATGTCTACCTCGAATTTGTGATTCGTGATTCGGCATGCTATAAATTATCCTTAGAAAATCAGGCAATCGGGTATGCCATCGTCTCCGCTGATGACGTGCTGGTGGAGTTTTACATCGAAGAGAAGTTTTCTAAAAACAGCCCGGATTTTTTTCATGCACTGGTTCAGCAGCTATCTATCAAAGGGGTTTACTGTAAATCATTTGACCATTTGCTGCTGAATTGCTGCCTGGTTTATTCCCTGCCCCATGAGGTTATCGGTTATTTGTACAGGGATTTTTCCGATAAAGGGCTTCAATTGAAAAAGGCCCTGTCATTCCGGGATGCCGAAGTTTCCGATTTGCCCTTTTTACAGCAGCAGAACGATGAGGTGTTTGAGCCCAAAGCTTTGCTGAAAGAATTTGTGGAGCGCAAAGGGATTCTTATCCTTGAGCAGGGTGACAAAATTATTGGTTGTGGTTTCTTAACGCAGGTTGTGGCAGATTATCCTTACTACGATTTGGGCGTATGGGTTGAACCCGCATTCAGGCGACAGGGACATGCAGTACAAATTATGCTGTATATGATCAGGCTATGCCATAACAACGGTTGGTTACCCGTTTGCGGATGCGATGCCGCGAATACGGCCTCACAGGAAATGTTATCAAAAATTGGTTTTATCGGCCATTACAAATTGCTTGAATTTGATACTGCCATTCCTGAAGCCATGATGGGTAAGCAGGTTGATTAGTTTTTCCGCTGATACCTCACCAGCAAAACTGCAAACCAGGTTGCATGAACAATCAGCGCCATAACGTAAGGTAAAGGTGTTCCCTGGTTTTTAAGGAGTGCTGTGATCCAGAATGGCGGGAAAAGCCAGGATAGAACAGTGAGCCAGTGTAACCCGAACAGATCGGTGAAAGCAAAGAATGCCAGGGCATTCAGCCCCTTGGCAAAGGTCAGTCCTTTTACCTTATCATCCGCGCTGTTGAACAATATCAATCCGAATATGGCCGTGTACAAAACCATCAAACAAGACAGCCATAAAGCGGTAAACAGTGTTAAATGCAACACGTTCAATACATAAATAGCCATTAAGCTATAGACCATGGTTACCAGTCCGGCAAAAGAAAGGCGGTTCACCAGGTATCCTGTTCGTCCGAGCGGTGTAACTGCCATGAGTTCTGCAATGTTACCGTCGCGTTCATCAATCATCAGAAAGCCGGTGACTATACCCAGCATGCCTGCTATCAGCAGCAAGCTGAACGAGAGCAGGTATGCATAGTAGGGCTCGGGGTTAAAGCCTGTGTGTGCAATGAGTACCGGTAACAGCACAATAAGAAGCAGTTTGAAAACAACAATGAGGATGACGGGCACAAACAGCAGCACCAGCATGATGGGATCGCGGACAATCTGCCGGATATCGTTTCGGAAATGGATTAGGTATGTCATGGCAATCAGTCCTGATAAACAATTTTACTTTCAAAAACACGTATGGTAAACCGGTAAAACAACCAGTTAAGACCAGCCAGGTAAATCACAAGCGCAACGGTCTCAATCGCGTACATTCCGGTAAATGCCCCCATCATAAGTTTCAGTGCCGCCACACTTGGGAATACTGTAAAAAGCCAGGAATACGGGAAACCTATCAGTGCCAGGCATGGTAAAGTGAAAAGGATCATATAGGGGATGGATTTCACCATATATTGGTTTACCGTATGACATCCGGCACTGATCATGATACCGCACAAGGTAAATAGGCCTGAAGTGAGGACAATGGAAAGTACCAGCACAAACCAGTTAATCCCCTGATTACGGCTGAAAGCGGTGATGGCAACACCCACCAGTACGGCAATAACAGCCAAAGAAATCACCTTTGACAGGATGTACTCTTCGGACCTCAGGGGGGTAACCACCATCACCATCATCACACCCTGCAGTTTCTCGAGCATGATGATACCCCCGATGAAGAAAAGACCCAGTATGGAAGGATCGGAAAACACAACAATGGGAGTGACAACCGGCAGCACTTCCGCAGGCAGGAAGGAAAGAATGATCAGGTACATGATGGTAAGGGTAACATAAACGTAGTAAAACCCCTGCTTAAGCTGAAAACGCATATCGGCCCATATGGCGTGAACAAGTCTCATAACAGGTTCCTCCCGGTTAATTTGATAAAAATATCTTCCAGTGTAGCTTCTGCACTGTGAATCGTTTTCACTTCCTTTTCCTGCAGCAGCGAAATGAAATCGTGGTTATGACCAATGCCTTTCATTTCAAATTCCCTTTCTTCAACACTTCCGTTACCGGCATATTCCACCTTAATAAGTCGCTTTCCATGCTCAATCATCAGATCTCCGGGGGAGCCTGTAACTACAATTTGTCCGTCTACAATGAAAGCCACCCTGTCGCATAGCTGTTCTGCAACCGTCATGTTATGCGTGGTCAGAAATATGGTTTTGCCCTGCGCTTTTTGCTCGAGGATGATATCTTTAATGATATGAGCATTCACCGGATCCAGTCCGGATGTAGGTTCATCGAAAAACATAAGCCGGGGTTGGTGCATAATGGATCTGATAAAGTTCAGCCGCATCTTCATTCCTTTTGAGAAATTCTCCACCCGGTTATCTTTGTCGGGCAGCAGTCCAACCCTGTCGAGTAATTTTTTCAGATCAACAGGTGGTCGCTGGTAGTATGCGCTGATCAATTCCAGGTTTTCCAGGGCAGTCAGCTTAATGTAGAGGTTGGGAAAATCAAAGGCCACCCCTATTTGTTCATAGAAATCCTTCGACCAGTCGCGGCGTTCTTTCCCCAGTATCTGAATGCTGCCGGAATAGTTGCGCAGCAGTCCGATCAGCAAGCGCTGCGTGGTGGTTTTTCCGGCACCGCTTGGTCCCAGGAAGCCAAAAATCTCTCCTTCACGGATATCAAAACTCATATCGTGAATGGCCTGCTTTTTGGTCTTTTGGTAGGTGAATTGAAGGTTGTTGATTTGGATCATAATGTATGTTAATTAGAAGAGGCTATTGGCTGTTGGCTGTTGGCTGTTGGCTGTTGGCTGTTGGCTGTTGGCTTTTAGCTAACGGCTAACGGCCAACGGCTAATGGCCTTTTTCATTGCTTATTAATCCTGCCACACCAGTCACATAAAACACCAGATAATGCGCCAGCAGGGTATTGCGGGCTTGTTTGTCATTCAGAT
>JAWOJJ010000031.1:0-17168 GCA_046481675.1 Bacteroidales bacterium
CCAACCCCGGTTGCCCCAGTATTGCCAATCCTGCACAATTACATCCACCGGCAGCTTCCGGGCACGGAACTCCTTCACCGTTTCAATCAAATGGGTTGCTGAGGTATAGCGCTCACGGCACTGCCAGAAGCCGTATGCCCATAGCGGGAAAAGTGGTGCATCTCCGGTCAGGTTGCGGTACGCGGCAATTACGGTATCTGCAGAGGGACCGTAAAACACCACATAGTCGATCATTTTCGCATGTGGTGAGCGGAATGTGGTATAATCATCCTGTAACTTCCAGGAGAGGCAGGGCTTGTTATCCGATTTGCACACCAACTGCACCTGGTGCTCACCGGCCGTTAAGTGCACCAATGCACCTGCAGTTGGCGGCAACCACATATTACTCTGATCCAGGCAGGGTTTTCCATCGATTACAACAAAATGACGGTTGCCCATGTCGCCCAGGTCGAGAAAAATGGAATACATGCCATCCCGGGGAACCGTAAACCTGCCTTTGTATAATGATTGATTTTGAGATACTTTTTGTGTTCCTGACGTGGAGGTTACTTCTGCAACCTGCTCTGCACCGGGTTCTGGCAACTCCTGCTTTTCAAGCGCTATTGGTTGATCTGCAGGATTGAAATCGGTTAACCCATACTGGTGCCACAGCAATCCATACCCCTTGCCGGAATATACAAACGGGATGGCAATCTGCGAATTCACCTGAGTTAACCGGCGGCTGACGCCTCTCAGATTATAATGCCCGTCCTGGAACTGACCCAGACCAAAAAGATACTCATCAGCCGGTGATTCAAAACTTTGCTCAACCTGATAGCATGGCGAACCCATGACTGTATCGGGTATCAGCTTCCGGGAGCCGGCTGTTTCGCTTAGAAACAGGTTGCCCGATTTATCTTCAAAAGTCAACCTGCCCGTTTGTTTGTCAATTACAACAACCAGGGCTTCTGTCCTCACTTCCAGCTTCAAAGGCAAATCAGATACACTGAAATCAGGAATGGGCATTCCCGGCAAAAATACAAGTTCAGGTAATTTTTCAAGCTCCTCCTTGACATACCGGATGCGTACAACACGATTCTGTAAGGGATAAATACTGATCGTTCCTTCGGTAAGGGCAATGCTTACCTTATCTGTTTCACGAGTGAAACTTTTCACTGTTTGCGATTGGCAAAGCACTGGAAACAGGCTTATCAGAATTAGAAAACCATATTTTAACATAGGTCTATATTTATGACTGGTAAATGGTAATAGTAAATGTTATTGTACGAATACACTTATTTCAGAGGATTTCAACCCGGGAGCTCCGGCGCTGAGATGGATTGTTCCTGCAGTCTTTTCTTTCAGCGGTCTGAGTATTACAAGTGCCTGACCGCGATATGTTTTACAAACCGTATTGTTAAAACTTTCCATGTCAGTCGGGCAGGCATTTCCGGAGCCTGCAATTTCACCCTGGCCTGACACCTTAAAGGTAACAGGTATTTCAGCATTTGGAATTACATTGCCCTGCTCATCTGTAACTTCAACTTTCACATACGAAAGGTCGTTGCGATTGGCACTGATCCTGTTTCTGTCTGCTGTGAGTTTTATTTTTGCCGCATTTCCTGTGGTTCGGATTTCTTTACTTGCCACTTCAATCCCGTTTATTAAAGCTTTGGCTTTCAGAATACCCGGTTCATAGGGTACTTTAAAAAGAACTATGTACTTTGCTGTGTCATGGACAGGTTGTTCTGCAATTACCTTTCCATTCAGTTCCAGCCGGATAGCCTGACAATTTGAAAATACGCGTACATCCATCATTGTGCCCTCATACCCGGTCCAATTCCAGCTCTGATACTCATCAGGCCATCCCCAGTAGCTTACTGTCTCCACCATTCCATCAGGAACCGGTGCATGAACCATCAATTCCAGTTTGCTGTTGTTCCACACCACATCCTTGTAATACATTTGAGGTTTTTTAAATCCGCAAAGGTCAATATCACCACAGAATGCATTAAACCAGGGCCAGGGTTTCAGTCCTACCCGGGGGCCCGCTTTGGGTGCATAACTGGAATTACCGCAAGCTGTTTCACCAAGATAATCCATAGCCGTCCATACAAAATCACCAATTACCCAGGGATTTTTTTCCATCTGTTTCCAATTATCGTATGCCTCCAGAGCAAAAGATTCTGTTCCTACAATAATGCGGTTTGGGAACAACACATGATCGGCATCATATTGCTGATGCAGGTAATTGTATCCTCCCACATCTAAATCCGCAAAGGCAGGAGCTGTAGTCTGCCATTCCTGACCGGGGTGGTCCCAGAAATTACAAATAGCCTCTGTAACCGGTCTGGTTGGATCCAATTTATGAACCTCTGCAACAAGTTTTTTCCGGATCAGAAAACCTGATGAATCGGCACGTTCATTGAGTTCATTGCCGATGCTCCACATGATGATGCTGGGGTGATTTCTGTCTCTATAAACCATCGACTCCAAATCCTTCTTCCACCAGTCCCTGAAATACAGGTGATAATCCTCAGGGTTTTTGGGTCGTTCCCACATATCAAAAGCCTCATCGATTACCAGAACACCAACCCGGTCGCAGGCATCGAGGAATTGACCTGAAGGCGGATTATGACTGGCCCGGATGGCATTAAAACCATAGGCTTTCATTAATTCCACCCGTCGTTCCTCGGCACGGTCAATGGTTGCCGAACCCAGGAAGCCATTGTCGTGATGCAAACAGCCACCCTTTAGAAGGACCTTTTTGCCATTGAGCAAAAAACCATTTTGAGCACTGAAATGAATTGTACGAATACCAAAAGTAACAGTCACTTTATCGGTTTCATTGCCATCAGCAATCACCTGTACTTCGGCTTTGTAGAGGTTTGACTCTTCGACCGACCATAATTTTGCCTGTGGAATGGTCAGGTTTTGCGTTATTTCAGATTGGCCTGAAACAAGTGTTTCCGGTTGCGTTTCCCGGGTTTGCACTACTTTGCCGTCAGGGCCGATCACTTTAATCATAAGTTTTACAGAAGTGCCTTTGGTATCCTTATGATCAATAGTAGCGGCTATTTTAATGTTTGCCTCACCCTTAGCGTTGATATTTTCAGTGACAATGCTGAGACCGTAATGTGCAATACTCACAGATTGTTTCTGTATAAGCCATACGTGCCTGTAGATACCCGATCCGCTGTACCAGCGGGAGTTCTTACCCTCATTTTTAACTTTTACAGCAATCGTATTTGCCTTTCCAGTCGGATTGAGAAACTGGGTGATGTCGAAATGAAACGCCGTATAGCCGTATGGATGAATCCCAACCTGCCTGCCATTTACCCAGACTTCGGCATTCATATACACCCCGTCGAAACTGATGATTGTACGGCTGAATTTTTCACCGGGATTCAGTACAAAAGTTTTGCGGTACCAGGCTGTTCCGCCTACAGTATACCCTGTAGCTGTAGTACCTATGCTTTCTTTTGAGAAGGGTCCGACAACCTCTCCCGTTTTTTGCCCGGATAATCTTTCAATACTCCAGTCGTGGGGTAAATCAACCTCACGCCAGGCTTTGTCGTTAAATGATGGTTTTTCTGCATTTTTTATGTCGCCCAAACAAAATTTCCAACCGTCATCAAAAAGTTGTTCTTTTCTGGCCGACTGACTATAAGCATGACTGAAAAGGCCTGTCATTAAGACCATCAGAACTAATTCTCGCAGATTCATGGCTTGTTCATTTTTATTGTTGAGAATCCCCTTTTTGCAGATTTTTGAGACTATCAGTGAATTACTTCTTATTATCAGACCTTAATAACCTGACCATATAAACAGCGCCAGCAGTGCTTCCGGAAAGTGACTGAAATTTAACCCGAACATGGGTTTTCCCTTGAATCATGGAATCGGGAACCTGATAAACCACATCTTTGAACATCGACTGGTTCCATTTATTGGTATTGTCCTCTGACACTAATTTTTCATCGTCAATATAAATATCAAACTTGCGACTGCCCCATTCTGCACCCCAATAGCGTATAAACAGACTTAAATTGGTTTCCGACTTTGTGGCCAGGTCATAACTGAAATAGCCTCCATTGCGCGCATCGCGATAAAACTCATTTAAGTTGTTACCCGTGCCTGAGTTTTCTTTCTGCATGGCATGGTCGGTTTCCGGCTGCTGTTCACCGGTGGCCACATAGTCGATGGTTCGTTTTTCCAGCGCAAGCTTTTCTTTTTCAATTTTTGCAAGGGAATCTGTATAGGCCTTGTAACCTGAATTTGTCAGGGATAACCAATACATCATGTAACGGGCGTCATGGATATGATAAAAAGGCTCCAGGATAAGCTCTGCAGGGTTGATCATGTTGACGTTGAGTTTGAAGTTTAATGGCTTGTCTTTCACAGGCTCCAACTTATCTCCAATATTTTGAATATCATCGTCAATCAGGATAGGAGCCTGATCAACCGGCAGGTATTCGCCACCTGCATACTGACTCCATCGGCCATCATCAGCAATCAGGCCTTTCAGGTCTTCAGTTCCGGTTTTTGCTGCAAGTAAAACAGGTCCGTGCATTAAAGCAATATACTCAGGCACATTGGGTAAATGTTCAACCGAGTTGTGCATGGGTAGCGTAATTTGAACGATATCTCCTTTTTCCCATTTTCTTTCAATGCCTACATACGATGAAGGAAGCATTGCACAGGCAACATCCTTTCCGTTAACTGTAATTCTTAAATCACCTTTTCTCACCCATGCAGGATACCGAACCATTAATTTAAATTTTGAAGTACCCTCTGACAGGGTTAGTTTTGTTTGTTCTTCGTAAGGAAAATTTGTTTCTTGTTTGACCTTAACACCCTTTTCCTTCCAGTTGAGTTCTGAAGCAATAAAAAGGTTCAGGTACAAAGTGTCCTTAATATGGGTGTAAATAAACTGATTGTACTTTGCATGGTTTTCCATACCCGTTCCGACACAGCACCACATAGCTTCGTTTGGGGCCGAGTAAACCCTGTAGTGGCGCGGACGCGCCGGGGTGAAATAAACATATCCCCCATGTTCGGGATGCTGGGTGGAAAGGATGTGATTGTAAAGTGTACGTTCGTAATAATCGGCATATTTGGCCAATGGCTTTAGTCTGAACAAATCCTGAGTCAGCTTGAGCATGTTGTATGAATTGCACGATTCCGGTCCGTCGTTTACATTGACGAAATCAATACAGGCATCCACAGCCGGGAAGTGCTCCCTCCTGCTGTTTCCCCCAAAGGCCAGTGAACGGTTGCGGGTAACCGTTTCCCAGGAGAAACTGCCTGCATTACCGTACTTTTGATCCTGAGCTAACTCGGCAATTCTTTGAAAGCCGATAAATTTGGGTATCTGGGTATTTGCATGTTTGTTGTCAAGGTTGTCAATTCCCTGTGACATCGGATCGAGAAACATATCGTGTGAGTATCTTTTCGCGGCCGTCAGGTATTTCTCATCACCGGATATCTGGTAAGCATCGGCAAAGATTTCATTCATGCCGCCGTGTTCCATATCCAACATCGATTGCATTTGCTCATCGGTAAGGTCAGCAGTGATGCTGATACCCCAATCGCAGAATTTCAGGAACATATCCCTGGCAGACTCGTTACCGCAATACAGCCATGCATCCCTGAGCCCTGCATACATTTTATGCAGGTTATAAAATGGTGCCCACGCAGCATGATAAACACTGAAATCGCCCTTTTTAAATGCCCCCCATAATTTTGCACTGTTGGGAAAACCTCCGGCATAGCCCACACCCCAATCCGGATTGTTAATTGCATTGGCTTCCTGGCAAGCCTTCAGCTCCAACAGCATATATTCCATACGCCTCTTACATTCAGCACTATGGGTAGCAGCATAATTCATGGCCATTGCCGACAGGTAATGACCTGCCACGTGACCATCGAGACCTTCCCAGTTTGGATAACTTTTGGCTTTTTCAGGTAATCCTGCTTCCTTCCGGTAAGGTGCCAGTAACCGGTCAGTATCATATTTCAGGAGCACCTGGATATTGAGGTCGCGTGCCTGTTTAAACATACCGTCAAGCAATGTTACATCTCCCAGCGGGAATTCATTGGGATACAATTTGTTTTGCGCAAACGCATGAAAACTGCTACCGGCAATACAAAAGGCAACGAATAAAAAAACAATCCGTTTTTTCATGTGATTCTGTTTTTAAAGAGGCTATTATTTACTTTGAATTATTTTATTTAAGTCGGAATTTAAAGCATAAACACCTCCTTTAACCGTATCCAAGATAACCCTTTTATCTTTGTAATTCAGGCAACAGGAATTTCCCGTTTTTGATATTACTTCAACACTTTCAAGTGTGCCATTTTTCCAACTAATTGAAAGTTCAAAACCGCCCCTGGCACAAATCCCTTGAACTGATCCTGATGACCAGGCATCCGGCAATGCGGGTAACAGGAACAGTTCTTCTTCATTTGATTGCAGCAGCATTTCAACTACACCTGCCGCACCGCCAAAGTTGCCATCTATCTGGAAAGGCGGATGAGCATCGAATAAATTAGGATAAGTACCACCACCTCCTGAATATTCTATGCTTTTCGCTCCATCAGGTTCTACATATGATAATAGTTCTCTAAACATTTTATAGGCATGATTGCCATCCCAGAGTCTTGCCCAAAGGTTTATGCGCCATCCTTTCGACCATCCGGTTGTTTCATCACCTTTAATTTCCAAAGTTTTCCTGCAAGCTTCTGAGAGTTCAGGCGTTTTCACCGGGGTGATTTGATGGCCGGGATATAATCCAAACAAATGAGATTGATGACGATGGAAAGGATCAGCATCTTCCCAGTCATGATACCATTCCTGCAAATTGCCTTTTTTACCAATCTGATATGGATATAATTGGCTCATTGCAGCTTTCATGCTATCCCGCAGACTGGCATCTACATTTAATAAATGTGAGGCTTTAATTGTCTGATCCAAACACTCCCTTATCATAGAAATATCTGAGGTGGAGCCATAAAGAGTTGCACCCACATACCCTTCAGGTGTCCGATAAGTGTTCTCAGGAGATGTTGAAGGTGAAGTTACCAGATAACCTTGTTTATTCTTAATCAGCCATGATAGACAAAACTCTGAGGCTCCCTTCATTAAAGGGTAAGCTTTTTCCTTTAAAAAATCCATATCTCCTGTAAAAAGATAATGCTCCCATAGATGTGTTACTGCCCATGTGCCACTCATATTCCAGCATGCCCACATGGGTTCTCCTTTCCCGAAATCACCAACGGGATTACTCATAGCCCAAATATCGGAATTGTGACATGCAGCCCAACCCTTTTCAACGCCATAGAACGTTTTTGCAGTTACTTTACCGGTTTTTGACAGGTTATCGATGAAGGTTAAAAACGGCAAGTGCATTTCAGAAAGATTAGCACATTCTGCAAGCCAGTAATTTTCTTCCGTATTGATATTCATCGTATAGTTACTGCTCCAGGGTGGGCGCAGGTATGGGTTCCATATCCCCTGCAAGTTCGCAGGGACTCCATTTGTCCTTGATGAAGCTATCAACAAATAACGTCCATACTGAAAATAAAGCACTTCGAGATTCTTATCGTCCGCGCCCTTTGCATATTTTTTCAAGCGTTCATCGGTGGGCAAATCAGGAGAAATATTACCTCCAAGTTCAAGTTTAACCCTATTAAAATAAGTTTGAAAATCTTTCAGGTGATCCTCTTTTAAAGATTCGTAGTTTTTTGCGTATGCCTGAATTAATTGATTTTTTGCCAATATTTTATTATCCAGCCCTTGTCTTACAGGATCTTTATCAAATCCATTAAAGCTTGTTGCCACGGATATAAATAAAGTAGCTTCATCTGCATTTCGAACTATCATGGCACTGTCTGTAATGACAACCTGTCCACCATGATTCCTGACTTTTAAAAACGTTGAGAATCGGGTTCCACGGTGTTCATCAAAGATGACTGCGTCGGGCATTTCGCCCCTATAATCAGGTTCAGCGTGATAAGGAGCGTAACCATTAATCTGAAAAATACTATCATTTGCTGAATTTGAATATTTCAACAAACTCGTAAATTTTATTTTAAAATTCAGGGATTCCTTTTTACTGCCGGATAATTTAATAATCATCACCTTGTCCGGATAGGAGATGAAATATTCCCGGGAAAAACCAACACCATTCAGATTATAATTAACCTTTGCAATAGCTTTACCGATATCAAGTTCGCGATAATAGTGATCACATAATCCCTTATGATCAAACTCAATGATAAGTGTACCTAATGGGGCAAATGATTCGCAAAACTTACCCTGAATGTTTTTGTTCAGTTGCTCGGCTGATTTATAATCCTCCCTTGCCAAGGCTTCTCTGATTAAAGGAATATTTTTATGGGCATCAGGATTCATATAGGGATTCACCGGCTCTCCTGCCCACAGAGTGGCGTCATTAAGATATATCTTATCCGATGTAACTCCTCCAAAAACCGAGGCCCCGGTTCTGCCATTACCCAGTACCAGTGTTTCCTCAAAATGCTCCGCTGGCCGATCGAACCACAAAACAGACTTTGATTGAGCCAAAATGAAATCATTACCGAATGAAATCAGAATAAAAGCCCATAGAATTAGCAACATCCTCATCTATTTATATTTTTATTGTCTTCTCAAAGCCTTATGCGATTATAAATACAACAGAGGTTACAAACGCCATTTCTGCCGGACAGGTGATTACCAGGCTGACCATTAAAGTATTCCATATTCCGTTCTGCATTATAGCAGGGATGAGAATTTATAAAGAACCACCCCATGAGCAGGTATTTTGAGTATCAGTTCCCCTGTATTGGTTTCAATGGTGCTGACATCCTGCTGCCGCCACAGATCGCGTACTTTAAACTTTCCGTTGAGACCAATTTTCTCAAAATCGTTGTATTGAAGTTCGATAACATCGATACCGAAATTGCAAAAGCCTACAGCGCGGCTGCCATCTTCGAGCTCTTTCACATAAATGCGCAGTTCTCCGATCGTTTGAAGGCAGGTGGCCTGTTTACCAAGCGGATCCTGGTTGATTTCGATTACTTCGTCGTTGGTGAGCAAATTTATGGTGAAGTCATCCAGCTTCTCCATATCACAACCGATAAGAAGTGGCGCCGAAAACAGACTCCACAGACTGATGTGCAGGTACTGTTCGTCGGGTTTAAGTTTGCTTTTATGCGGGTTTCCCCATCCTACAGTGCCCACAACCAGCATATCGGGGTCGTTCCAGTTTCCCGGCTTAGCCCAGGCGGCAGATTTATCCTGTGCAAGGGCAATATCTTTCACACTTACCCAGGTATCGGTAATGTCATTTGTTGTTCGCCAGCTGTTACCACCAACGGAGTCGCCCCACTTCCAAACATCCGACATGCCATATTGACAAAGGCTGTAAACTATGTCACGGGGCTGTTGGCCAAGAAATTCACCCATCATTTTAAAGGGTTTGATGGCAGTATTCACATCCCCGCCTCCGCTAAATGATAATGACGAAACCTGGTGCGGGTCGTTATCGGGTAGGCCATTGATTACGTTTCCGTAACTGCACCAGTCGTATTTCAGGTAATCGAATCCCCATTGGGCATAGCTTTCGGCATCCTGTTTTTCATAGCCATAGCTACCGGCACAACCGCCGCAGGTCCAGGGGCCGGGACTTGAATACAAACCAATTTTCAATCCCAGGTTATGCACGTAGTCGGCAAGCGGTTTCATATCCACAAAACGGGAATTGGGGACAATATAGCCGGCTTCGTCACGCAGTTTTCCACGCAATGACGAATCTTTGGAGTTGCGGTGGTTTTCCCAGAAATCGTCGATGTTTATGTATGTCCACCCGTGATTGATCAGACCACTTTTCACCATGGCATCGGCAGCACGCTTCACCTTATCGGCTGATACCTCGCCGGCAAAACAATTCCAGCTGTTCCAGCCCATTGGTGGGGTAAGTGCAATACGATCGCCGCAGATTATCCGCAGTTTTTTCTCAGCATAGCCCGTGGCGTTTTTGGCACCCAATAGGACTTCATACGTTCCTGCTTTAAAAAGCTTTCCGGTAATAATTCCGGTTTGCGGGTCAATGGTTAATCCTTCGGGTAAATCCCCGGCCGAAAAAGTCATCGGACGGTCGCCCGAAGCTGCAACCAGATAATGAAAAGGAGAACCCGGACGCACTCCAAAAACCTTGGCGCTGTTTATTCTGGGACTGGCAGCAGGTTTGGGTGTAAGTATGTAGGATTCGCTGGCTATGGGATTGAAAGTTTTAAAAGTATGCACACCATCGGCCTCGAATCTGGCATCAGCCCAATTGGCATGGTCGTAATAATTACCGTTGCCACCATCAGCAACAACCAATTCGAGTTTCTGAACCCCTGCTAGCTGCACCTGGCACAACCTGGCAGAATCTCCCAAACGCATGACACCACTCGACCACAGCTTTTTGCCATCACCATATAATTCAAACTCTGCAGCCGGTTCGTGACCTGCAACTTCGTCGTCAAGTCCCACCCGTGCTTTGAAAACACTTGCTTTACCATCTAAAACTATGATCAATGAGCTTACTGCATGTGTGCCAAATCCCCGTTCAAATGTTTCGCCGGCAATGGTCATCGTATTTCCGTCGAGTGATTTGTTTTTCATGGGTACACCGTACCCCTGGGTAGCGGCACTCAGGTCCAGTTCATCCAGCCAAACGGTTTGAGCTGTATGTTTTGTAACTCCCAACAAATTGAATACGATAATGAGACCTATTATTTTATTCATTTCAAGTCATTTAACTTAGTGCATCAGAGAATCGGTTTCAGAACAGCTGCAAAGCCACCACGCCTCAACAGTTTAACATCAATTGAATCTGATTGATCCACAACCACGATTTGTGAGTTAAAATCTTTATCGTGTTCACCGTCGGCTATCAGGGTGATCCTGTACTTCATTCCTTCCGTCAGGAAATCCAGTGGTATTTTCTTTTGCTTCTCTTTGGCTTCAGCATTGATTCCTCCCATGTACCAATAATTACCTTTGCGCCGGGCCATGATGACATCCTTACCGGGATAGCCGTCGAGCAATCGGGTATCATCCCAGGCCGCAGGAACTTCTTTCAGAAATGCCCGGGGTATATCAGGCAAATTTCGGTATCCGTCAGGCCGGTCGGCCATGTGCTGGATACCCGACTCGTACAATACGCTCAGTGCCAGTTCATGCCCGTATGAGGTGATGTGAGGAAACTGTGAATTGGTAAAGGTAACCGGCGTATAGTCCATGGCACCCACAACATTCCGGGTAAAGGGGATGACCGTATTGTGTTCAGGTGCGGTAACCGTGAATTCAGGACCGTTGTTGTACCATTCGGCGCCCCGGATTCCCTCATACGTCATCAGGTGCGGATAAGTGCGTGCCCAGCCGCGGGGAACCACACAGCCATGAAAATAAATCATGATTTCATATTGAGCGGCATCCTCCAGGATATCCAGGTAGTAGCGGATCATATCCTGCTTTTCACTCAGAAAGAAGTCCACTTTAATACCAGCCACGCCCAGTTCCTTCAGCCAGGCAAACTCTTTGACGCGACTTTCATGCGTAAGCATCCGGTCGCGCGGTGTAGCCCGAACCCATTTAAAGGCACCTGAATTATACCACATCAGAGGCTTTACCCCCTTTGAATGAATATATTTCAGTGCATCTTGCAGATTGCCGCCATTAGCCATTTCATCCCATTCCCAATCGAGAAGCGTGTAGGGCCAGTTCATTTCTGCAGCCAGATCAGCGAACTCACAAACCACCTGGTAATCTTTGGTTCCATGATTGTTTGACCAGTAATTCCAGGATGCCACTCCGGGCTGAATCCAGTCTGTTTTGGCAATTGTTGTTGCCGGGCTGACATCATCTACCAGGGTGGATTCTACAATGTCTGCCAGGCTGCCCATAATAATCACACGCCAGGGCGATTTCCAGGGCAGCGTAATGGTTGGCTGGGAAGATCCGTCCCCGTCGCCCGGGTCGGGAAAGGTTAATTTAAAAACATTTTTATCCGCAATATTGCTGAGCTTGGTCCCACAATAATTCCGGTCCAGGTCGGCTTCGTGTATCAGGTACCAGCATGTCGAATCAACCGTATTAAACAATGCCGGATACGACCAGGTTTGTTGCATGGCATCTTCCTTTATGCGGGTATAGAGTGCTTCGTTGGCCATATCCCATTTTTCCATCCAGCGTCTGGTATCGCCGGGTATCATGTAACCTGTGAGTTCATCCTGCACCACGAAAGTGCCTTCTTTATCGGGAAACTCATAACGGAAGGCCACGCCATCGTCATATGCCCGGATAACCAGGTTGAGCTTCGATCGATCCGGATTTTCAAAAAAAACAGTTATTTCATGGGCCGAATTCCGGCACAGGCTCCGTTTTCCGTGCAAGGCCGTATACTGCTCATTAATAACTACCGATTTACTTGTTTTCAGCCACTTCAGTTGTTTTGAAAAATCCTGATCGCTGCGTACAAGTCCCAGGTTAATTCGGGGTATGGCCTCCATGCTTTTGCCGTTATTGATATAGCTTACGCTTAAATACCATTCACCGGCAATGGCATGCTGCTGATTGAATAACTGAACAGATATCCTGCCATTTGGCGCAACCACAGCGGCCTGTTGCGACCAGGCCGCTGCATTACTAACCAACATGAACCCAACAATGAGTAACCGGTATATCATCTTATTGAGTAATCGTTAGGGTAGTTACTTTCAGATCTTTTGAATCGGAACTGTTTCCGTAGTAAACTTCATACTCGCCGGGAGTTACCGCCATTTTGCGTTGTCCCCAGTCGTAGAACTCAAATGATGATGCAGGAAGATCAATCGTCACTTGTTGCGATTTCCCGGCAGGCACATCAACGCGAGCGTATCCGCGCAGTGTTTTCAGCGGACCTTCCACATCATTCACCTTGCGCACATATACCTGAACAATCTCGGTACCATTGCGCTTACCGGCATTTTTAACAGGAATGGTCAATTGCACCTTCTCATTGGGTTTAATGGCAGACTTGCTGAGCAGGACATTGCCAATTTCGAATTGTGTGTAGCTCAGTCCGAATCCGAATGGAAAAAGGTAATCAGTGGTGTAACGGTAAGTGCGGCCCTTCATCGAATAATCTTCGAAATCGCCGAGTTTGTCAGAGTTTCTGTAGAAGGTTATGGGCAGTTTTCCGGCCGGGTTGTAATCGCCGAAAAGCGCATCAGCAACAGCCTGACCGCCCGATTCACCTGCATACCAGGCTTGAAGAATGGCATCGCACGACTGGGTTTCGGGTTCCAGTGCAATAGCAGATCCTGAGCAATTAACAAATATGATTTTTTTACCTGCAGCTTTCAGCGCCTTTAAACAATTCCGCTGAACTGAGGGCAATTCCATGTTGGTGCGGTCGCCACCCTTGAAGCCCGGGTACGAAACAGGCATCTCTTCCCCTTCGAGGTTGCCCGATATGCCACCCACAAATATGACTGTTTCAATACCCTTAAGTTTGTTGATGAGTTCGGTATAATCCACATCCACTTCTTTACCAAAGTCGAATTCAATATTGGCCTGCCAGTTGTTGAGCTGTGCGTAGCGGATTTCAATCTTATATTTTTTGCCGGCTTCTACTTTAAAAGGAATGCGTGAGGGTAAGGTGCGCCAGTTATCATATTTCTGCAATGACTCCCCATTGACAATCAGTTCGAAATATCCGGTAGCGCCACCTTTAAACACGAGTTCTTCGGAGACTTTGGGGGTAAATTCGGCTTCAAACAAAGCAGAAAACCCTTCAAGTTTTACACCCGATGCAAATTCGTGCTGTCCGGCCGTTGTCATTTTAATCGGATTGACAATTTGAACCGTGGTAACGCTTTGGCCCTCACGTTTGGGGTTGTTCCAATAGGTGGCTTTAAAACCTTTCTTTCCGTCAGATGAAAGCTGCCCGAAATAGCTGTCGGTTACTTTGTCTTCAACCAGGTCGCAACCTTTATCATAAAATATCTTGTTTCCGGAAAGCTTTGTTTTAATTCCGGCCAGGATGGAGATGGTGCGAACCGGCGTTCCGTTGTAATTTCCCCACAACATCACTTCGTTTTCAGCATTGGGACCGATCACGGCAATTTTCTTACCTGACTTTGACAAAGGCAGGATGTTGTTGTTGTTCCGGAGCAATGTCATTGTCTGGCGGGCCATGTCGAGTGCCAGCTGGCGGTGCTTTTCATTATTCAGTATCGAAGCAGGGATTTGTGCCCAGGGCACCAGGGCATCGTCATCGAAATCGCCCAGATCGAAACGTCCCATCAGCACACGCATCAGGCTTTTATCAATGTCTTCCTCCTTAAGCAATCCTTTTTCAACACCATCGGGCAGGGTTTTGTAGGGATAGTTTTCCCAAACACACTCCACGTCGGTACCGGCGAGCACACCTTTAGAGGCAGCATGTACCGGGGTTGAGGATACCTTGTGCGAATTGAAAAAGTCTGTAATAGCTCCGCAATCCGATACAACAATGTATTTAAAACCCCACTCGTCGCGCAAGATGCGTTGCAACAAACGGGTGTTCCCACAGCATGGCTCATCATCAAGCCGCTGATAGGCGCACATTACCTGGCGCACGTCAGCTTCCTGAACCAATGCCTTAAAGGCCGGAAGATAGGTTTC
This sequence comes from Bacteroidales bacterium, assembly GCA_046481675.1. Lineage (GTDB taxonomy): Bacteria > Bacteroidota > Bacteroidia > Bacteroidales > UBA10428 > UBA5072. The sequence continues at coordinate 14,675 of JAWOJJ010000031.1, forward strand.
ATACAATTCGCGCGGATTTACATTATTCAGGTTAAGCTCGTGGCGGCTCCATTCGGGACCTGAATGCACAGCATAATGTTTGGCACAAGCCAGCAACTTGCGGTACTTGGCATCGGCAGGGCCTTGTAATCCTTTCACCACCTGAACGCCCATCCGCGAAGTCAGGTAAGGATCTTCCCCGTATGTTTCCTGCCCACGCCCCCACCGCGGATCGCGAAATATGTTTACATTCGGAGTCCAAACCGAAAGGCTGAGAAAACGTTTGTTTTCATTTCCCGCCTGAATCCATTGATTGTACTTGGCGCGGGCTTCGTCGGATACAGCATTGAAAATATCAAACACCAGTTTATCATTGAATGATGCAGCCATCCCAATGGGTTCGGGGAAAACCGTAACATTGTCGTTGTTGGCATACCCGTGCAGGGCTTCGCTCCACCAGTTGAACTTTTTTATTCCCAACCGCGGAATGGCATCCGACTGATCACACATTAACAGGGCTTTTTCTTCAAGCGTCAGCCTGGAAATCAGGTCGCGGGCACGCTCTTCCGAGCTCAGATCGGGATTCTGAAAGGGGTATTGCTGCGCCGACAGCACAACCGTCAGCAACATGAAAACATACAGGAGCAGTGTTCTTTTCATCTTAAGGATATTTAATAATTATCAATCATATTTAGCAAATCAGCCAGCATATTTGAGATTACTACCACGATAACTTTCGCGATAACTGTAAAGATAGAAAAATTTCTCATCATGACGGATTCGTTCTTTAAAACCCATATTATAGTATTCCAACCATGAGGGTGTCTAACAAGTTAGTTTATCCGTCGGAATTACCAAAATATTTTAAAAATTGCTTACGCCCTTTCAGGGCTATTATTCAACTGGTTGTCAATTACACAGGGCGGTGCCCTGTGCTATTGCTGATGCCCCTTCAGGGCATATTTCCCGATCTCTGCTAGCGCCCTGTAAGGGCATAAGCATTAGCCCAGGGCATCGCCCTGGGTCTTAAATGAAAGACAACCATAAGCCCTGTAAGGGCGTAAGCTTTTCTTAAGTCGACAAATAAGGTTTAGCTACACTCGGTTCCGATATTCCTTCCGGTTATGAAATCCCTTTGGTCGGTTCGTCCATTTGTATCTACGATTATTATTATACAGCCGTACTCAATTGATTTAGTAATATTTTAATCATTTACTATCCTGAAATAATCGAATGTTACATCAAATGGCGTATCGGGCTTGGTGGTGTCCGGGTCAAACCAGTAGGTATTCTTCATGCTTTGAATAATAACTCCGTCACACGCAATTAACCCTGCTTTGATGTCCTTCAGCAGGCCACTGGCAACTCCAAGCTTCTCAATCGCTCCACCGTTAACTGAATAATACCCGGTGTATGCGTCTCCCTTTTTCTCCAGCTTCAGAATCAGCATCTTATTGCCAGTAATTTCATCCCTGAGGTTGAAAGAAGCAACCGATTTGGCAATACCGTTTTCTTCCACAACAAGATCAATGGTACCGAAATTCTGTGCTCCGGAGGTATTCCATCCTGAGCGACTTGTTTTGGTGACAGCCCTGAGCATCAGTTTTACAAAGTTGTTCTCGTCCTGGTAAGCTACTATTCCCGCATTCTCGGGTTGTGATGGGACACGTGAAAAAACCAGCTTTGTTTCTGCTATCCAGTCGCTGTTAGCGCTTTGCAGCAGCAGATTTTTGGCATTGTTGCTGTTTTCAGAAATATCACCTGTTTCGGTAGTAATGGTAAGTGATCCGGGTTTCTTTGAGAAGCTGTAATTGGATTGGTTTTCCCGAATCCATTGCCATTGCTTACCAACCGGGCCATCAAACTCATCGCTTACTGACTTCACATCAAAATTGAGGTAATAGGTATTTATATCCGAAGTGGCATTGTCAACAAACTTCACAATTGCTGTTCCCGGCAAACCTTTTGCCTGTTCAATCTCCACTGCGATAATGCTGCTCATTGCACTGGCTGTAATTACAGGAAGTTTTGCAGAACTCTTGAGCAGAAAACTATATGCTTTGGTATTCTTGTTAAAGCCTGAAATATCTTTCCCGTTTACTTTAATTGACTTTGGCGAAAGATCAGGCATTACCTTAACGGGTACATTGTTCGATAAGGTTTTACCATCAACAGTAACCTCTGCAAACAGGGATGCAGTACCGGGACCTATGGCCGTAACCCTGCCATTTGCGTCAACAGTGGCTACAGCAGCATTGTTGCTTTTGTAGGTTACTTCTGCCTTTTTGATATCATAGAAGCTGTCATCTGACATGGATGCAGAAACACGCATTTGTGCCGTATTTCCGGGTTTTAACACCACCTTATCGCAATCGGCAATAACCGTGGACAATACTACTTTATAAGTGCCACTCATGTCTGCATCGACGGTGCCTTTGATATCTTTGGATGAAGCTCCGATTTCGAATACATATTTGCCCTGGTCGAAAGTGATTCGCTTATTTTCGGCATCCCA
>JAWOJJ010000034.1:0-37847 GCA_046481675.1 Bacteroidales bacterium
TATTGTGTTTTAAAAAAAAATAGTAGGTTTGTTGCGCAAAACCAGATTTCAATGCAAAACTACTACCAACATATATTGCTGTTTCTAAAGAGGTTTCTGCTGGTACTTCTGTTGTATACAGTATCTCGTCTTTTTTTTTATTTATTGAATGCAGGTTACTTCGAAGATGTTTCGTTTGTTGAACTGTTGAAATTATTTCTTACGGGTATCCGTTTTGATATTGCCGCCATCATATTCACCAATGTCATTTTCATCTTGTACTTGCTTCCCGGTTCATATAAAAATTACCGTGGCGTTCAGAAATCATATGAAATATTGTTCTTTCTTATCAATTCAATAGCACTGCTCACCAATTTTATCGATGCCAAATTCTTCGATTTCATCAATAAACGCATCACTTCCTCTATATTCACATTAATGGGAACCAACCAGGATGTATGGTTTCAAATTCCACTGTTTATTAAAGAATACTGGTATGTGGTGATTTCCTATACCGCTTTGATCATCCTTTTCTGGTATTGCTTGCCCAGGTTGCGTTATGACAGGTTGGTGGATGAAAAGATATCAGTTAAAACTTTCCTATATCAGACACTTGTAGTTGCAGGTATTTTATGTTTTATGCTTTGGGGTGCCAGGGGCACTGCGCTTAAGCCAATTGGCATCATCGATGCAGCTACTTATTCAGAGCTCAAGCTTGCGCCTCTGGTTCTTAACACACCATTTTCCATTATTAAAACCATCGAAAACGAGAACCTGGAAGAACACCGGTATTTTCCGGAGGATTCTTTAACCAGTATTTATTATCCGGTTCATCAAACGCAGGAAAAGCAGGCTGCAAAAAGCATGAACGTTGTAATATTTATTCTTGAGAGTTTCTCCAGGGAATATTCAGGTTTTATGAATGGCGGACAGGGTTACACGCCCTGTTTCGATTCAATACTCAGAAAATCTTTGGTTTATACCAACGCTTTCGCCAATGGCACACAGTCATATGAGGCCATGCCGGCTATAATAGCCGGAATGCCAAGCCTGATGGACAAACCTTACAGCGGTTCGAACTATGCCGATAACATAATTGAAAGTCTGCCCTTGCTGTTGAGACAGGAAGGTTATCATACTTCATTCTTCCACGGTGGAAATAACGGAACGATGGGTTTCAATAATTTCGCCAGCGTTGCAGGAATTGAACATTATTTCGGGCGCAACGAATACAACAACGATGCCGATTACGACGGTCATTGGGGAATTTGGGATGAACCTTATCTTCAATACTTTGCCAGGCAGATAGATCGGTTTCCCCAGCCATTTTTCACTGCTGTATTCACGCTTTCGTCGCATCATCCCTATAATGTACCTGAAAAATATAAGGAAGAATTTATCGATGATGCCCTTCCCATCCTGAAAAGCATCAGGTATACCGATAAGGCGCTGGGAGAATTCTTTAAAACGGCTCAGGAAATGCCCTGGTATCATAACACGTTGTTTGTTTTTACTGCCGATCATGCTGCACAAGCTGTTGAGAGGATTTATAACAGCAGCACCGGCATGTATGCCATTCCCATTGCTTTTTATAATCCATCCGACAGTCTTTTTAAAGGCATCGACAGTACTGTGGCCCAACAAATTGATATTATGCCCACTGTGCTTGATTATCTGGGATACCCAAATCCATTTTTTGCTTTTGGAGAGAGTTTGTTCAATTTTTCAGTCCCACACCGGGCAATAAGCTTTGTCAATGGGATGTACCAACTTATCGAAGGAGATTATGTGATGGTGTTTAACGGTAAAAATGTCACTTCCTTTTATAATCTGAAACAGCAGGATGAAAAACAAGGCGTTGATACACCTGATAAGATCACTGATCCAATTACAAAAGAAAAATTTTCAGCTATGGAAACTTCCCTGAAAGCCATACTGCAAACATATAACGGTTGCCTGATTAACAACAGGACCTCGCTTGGTAATTTTAGTGGCACAAATGCACAAAGTCCTTTTGTGGTTCCGTCTAAACAATTGCCTTAAATAAAAATTTACACATAACTTCCGGAATTATGGAAAAGTCCGTCAAGAAAGGAGTTGAGAGTACAGCTGGAGTCGGAAATAATTATTGGATGCCGATGATGATCATTGGTGCGCTGTTTTTCATTTTCGGGTTTGTCACCTGGCTAAACGGAACACTGATACAGTTTCTGCAAACAGCATGTGAACTTACTGCCTTTGAGGCGAGCCTGGTAACGCTTGCGTTTTATATAGCTTATTTTTTCATGGCATTGCCCTCATCATTTGTATTGCGTGTGACCGGGTACAAGAATGGCATGGCAATCGGGTTGGCTGTAATGGCCGTTGGATCGCTTATATTCATTCCTGCAGCATACAGCCGCATGTTTGGTATATTTCTCACCGGTTTGTTTATCATGGGAACCGGACTGGCCCTGTTGCAAACTGCCGTGAACCCGTACATCACCATAATTGGTCCCAGAGAAAGCGCAGCTGCCCGGATTTCCATAATGGGAATTTGCAACAAATTTGCCGGGTTCCTTAGTCCCTTAATTTTAAGTGCCCTGGTGATGCATGGCATGGAAAAGTACAGTGAACAAAGCCTTAGTTTGCTGGGCGAAGCACAGCGGCTGGCAGCTTTGAATGAGCTGGCGGCGCGACTGGTATGGCCCTATGTGATTATGGCAATTGCATTGGTTTTACTGGGTCTGATGATTAAATTATCTCCGCTACCCGATCAGATTGACCTGGACGATGATCACGATGGAAGCCTGCCTGCTTTCATGAAACAAATTCCGCAGGCGTTGAAAATTCCGCATGTCGCTTTGGGAATCTTTGCCCTCTTTTTATATGTAGGTGTTGAGGTAATTGCAGGCGACAGCATTACCCAGTACGGGAGAAGCCTCGGACTGGATTTTGCCCCACGCCTGACTGCCTATACCATGGCCTTTATGGTTATTGGTTACATTGCTGGTATACTGCTGATACCCAAATACATTTCACAGGCAGGCGCCTTGAAGTTTTCAGCAATATCAGGCGTATTGTTTTCGGTATGCGCCCTGTTTTCAAGCGAGACCAGCACATCGGTTTTCAATGGGCTTTTGGGATGGATTAACAATCCAGGGTTCAACATACAGGCCCCTCCCAATGCAGTGTTCTTTGTTGCGCTTCTTGGGCTTTCCAACGCAATTGTATGGCCTGCTGTATGGCCCCTGGCGCTGCACGGTATTCACAAATACACAAAAATTGTATCGGCATTGTTAATTATGGGAATCATAGGTGGCGCATTACTGCCTCCGTTATATGTAGCATTATCCATTAAAATCGGCTTCCAATCGGCGCTGTGGATAACAGTTCCAATTTATCTTTATTTGTTATTCTATGCTGTATGGGGTAAAAAAGCCGGCTTAAAATGAATTGTGTTTGGTAATTCAAAAATTCCATTATCTTTGTACACCCCTAACTACTTATTATAATTCTCATGCCCCGATTCTATTGAGTCGGGGTTTTTTTTCGTTACTCACCAGGAATCAGAGATACCTAATACGATTTATCAAAAAAACAACCCGAATTATGAATGGATATGATTCACAACCGGGTTGCATTTAATATGGTCTTTTGATCGACCGGAAATTTGATTATCCTGTTAATGAACTGTCTGCTATCAGCAATCGAACTGGCCAGACAATTTCACTACTAAAGAATTACTTCCACCAGGTGTTCTTTATTATCGTTGAATACAGGCAAAACATTGCCCTTAACCGCTACACCGTCTACTTTCATTTCTGTTACACCCCCGGATTTTCCGTTCGGATTGGAGATCCTGATGTTGTAAAGTGCATTTCTGTACTTCCGGGTAACAGAAAATTCCTTCCATTGCCTGGGGATGCAGGGGTCAACAATCAGGCCGTCAAAGCCCGGACGTACACCCAAAATGTGCTGGCTGGCTGCCACAAAGGTCCAGGCAGCAGCACCGGTGAGCCATGAGTTTTTGGCTTCGCCCGGTTTGAATGCATCTTTGCCGGCAATCATCTGGGCAAACACATAAGGCTCTGTTTTGTGCAATTCACCTTTATCCTCAGTGTGTGCCGGAGAAATGCGGGTGAAATAGTCAAAGGCCCTGTCGCCGTTGCCATTGAGTGTTTCGGCAATGATCACCCAGGGATTGTTGTGGCAAAATACGCCTGCATTTTCTTTATATCCCTGCGGGTAGCTTGAAATTTCTCCTAGTTCGATATAATACTTGGTGAAAGCCGGGTTGTTCAATACGATACCGTGCTCGCAGGCGAGGTGTTTGTTAACCGATTCCAGTGTTTTGGCAGCCCTGCCGTCTTCGAGTCCGATCCCTGCCATGATACAGAAGCCCTGGGGTTCAATGAATATCTTACCTTCTTCGCACGTATGGCTTCCCACTTTATTTCCGAAGAAATCATAAGCACGCAGGAACCATTCCCCATCCCAGCCGTGCTTGTCAACAGCCTGGGTCATTTCAGCCACATGCTTTTCAGCACGGCCAGCTTCATCCTGCTTTTTAAGCATCCGGCAAATTTCAGCGTATTCCTTGCCATACTTTACAAACATACCGGCAATAAATACCGATTCAGCAACTCCGCCACTTTTGTTTTCCGTAATCTGGAATGATTCATCGGGATTATTCGAAAAACAGTTCAGGTTGAGACAGTCATTCCAGTCGGCCCTGCCAATCAGCGGCAGTTTATGTGGACCCATGTTGTTGATCACATGATCAAATGAACGTTTCAGATGTTCAAACAGGCTGGCCTTGTTGTTCTCATTGTTATCAAAAGGAACTGATTCGTTGAGGATACTCAGGTCGCCTGTTTCTTTAATATAAGCAGAAACAGCTGCGATCAGCCACAACGGGTCATCGTTGAAATTACCGCCGATATCGCTGTTGCCTCGTTTGGTTAGGGGTTGATACTGGTGGTAGGCACCGCCATCCTCAAACTGGGTAGATGCAATATCAATGATTCGCTGCTTGGCCAGGTGCGGCATAATGTGTACAAACCCGAGCAAATCCTGGTTTGAATCGCGGAATCCCATTCCCCGTCCGATACCCGACTCGAAATAAGAAGCGCTTCGTGAGAAAAAGTAGGTAATGACGCATTGGTACTGGTTCCAGATATTCACCACCCTGTTGAATTTCTCATCGGGAGTGACAGCCTGGTAACCCGAGATCAGCTCCTTCCACTTGGTTATCACCTGTTGAAGGGAAGCATGTGCTTTTTCAGGGGTATCAAACCGGGAAATGATGCTTTTAGCAGGAGCTTTGTTGATCACCTGGTTGCCAATGAACTTGTCTTTATCAGGCACTTCCACGTAGCCAAGCACAAAAACAATTTCCTTTTGCTCTCCGGGTTTCAGGGTAATTTCAATGAAATGTGAGGCAATGGGGCTCCAGCCATGGGCTTCGGAATTATAAGCAGTTTGGTTAGCAACTGTATTGGGGGCTTCCAGTCCGTTATACAAACCCAGGAACGTTTCACGGTCGGTATCAAAACCTTTAATATCGGTATTCACGTGATAAAAGGCGTAATGATTCCGGCGCTCTCTGAATTCGGTTTTGTGATAGAGTGTGCTTCCTTCAATTTCAACCTGCCCGGTAGAGAAATTCCGCTGGAAGTTTGTATTGTCTTCCTGGGCATTCCAGAGGCACCACTCCACAAAAGAATGGATCTTGAGCGTTTTGGGCTTGTCGGAAAGGTTTTCAAGCTTCATCAACTGAATTTCAGCATGGGCCTCATCAGGTACAAAGCAGGTAACTTCGGCCCGGCATTTGTTCTTTTCACCCAGGAACCGGGTATACCCCAATCCATGACGGCATTCATACTTATCCAACTCGGTTTTGGCCGGCTTCCAGGATGGAGACCACAAAGTTTCTCCATCCCTGATGTAGAAATACTTACCGTTGGAATCCAGCGGGATGTTGTTGTAGCGGTACCGGGTAATGCGGCGCAAGCGGGCATCACGGTAAAAGCTATAACCTCCCGAAGTATTCGAAATGATTGTAAAGAAATCACCGTTCCCCAGGTAGTTGATCCACGGGTAAGGAGTTTGCGGGGTTGTTATCACATACTCCCTGTTCTTATCATCAAAATAGCCAAATTTCATATTGTATATTATTAAAGTTTAGTCTTTGAGTCTGTTCCACCAGCTGAATTTCAGGATTACACTGGTTACAGCAATAATTGAAATGGCAACAAAGAAGGCTTTCCATTCCCTGATTACAAGGAATACGGGGAATGCCACCAGTGATGTTTGCCAGATGATACCTACAACCACGTTAAACATATCCCGTTTAAAATCTTTGTTGGCAACAAATGATGGGTCTTCTGCCAGAATCATTTTGTGAACAGGTTTCCAGAAACCCCAGGGCCTTACCTGTTTATAGAATTTCTTCAGCGTTTCATCACTTTCAGGTTTGGTAAGCAGAGTACCTGCAATACAACCAACTATCGAAATCAGGAAGATTATGGGAAAGGCATTCAGGTTGAAATTGTTCTCGATTGGGAACAAGCTGAGGCCAGTGTGGCTGAAGAAAGGCATAATCAATGAAGCGGCCAGACCGGAAACCATACCCCAGAAATAACCAAAACCATTGAAACGCCACCAGTACCATTTCAGTACGTTAGCAGCAGTGTATCCACCCCAAAGCGCCGAGGTGATCCACAATACCACGCTGTTGATGGAAGTGATCATGAAGCCAATGGCCACGCCAATGACAACAATTCCGAGAGAAGCGATATAGCTTAATCTGACATATTTCTTATCACTGGCATTGGGATTGATAAAGCGTTTGTAAATATCATTCACAATATAGGCAGGGGCCGCATTCACCGTAGCAGCAAAATTGCTCATGAAGGCTGCCAGCAAACCGGCCATCAGGAATCCGAGCAAACCAATAGGAACGTAAGTAGCGAGCACCTGGGGCAGAATACTTTCAAAATCAGGTTCTGTAAGGGAAGCTGTATACAAACTGTCGAAATGTACCAGTGCCAATATGGCCAGACCAGCCACCATAAAATACCGTGAAGGGTTCAGCACCACGCTCACCAGAGAGCTCATCTTAGCTGCTTCGCTGGGTGTACGGGTTGATAAAACACGCTGCATGTCGTAGTTGGGAGCCGGACCAGCGGCAGATATAAAAATACCTTTAAATAGCACCATTACAAAAAACAATCCGAACATTTCATAGCCGTCTTTTGCAATCCATTCATTAAAGGCCTGCAATTTGGGAGAGGCAGTGGCGCCCAGGTTGCTCCAATCGAGCCCCAGCCTGGCTCCAAAGCCTATTTCTTTCCATCCGTCGGGAAGAACTGCATTCAGTGTATCAGGAGAGATCTGGGTAATGGCAATAACACCAATGGCAACCGCAGAAATGGTAAGAATGCCATATTGAATTACTTCGGTAATTACCACGCTGAACATACCGCCTTTTACCACATAAAACGTAGTAATGGCCATGAGAATGAGCGCATAAAGATTCTCATTGAGCTGCGGATGTTTGGCAAGCGTTTCAACGCTGGTAATCAGCGGAGGAAGGAAAGCCGAGGTGAATTTGCCGATTCCCTTGAAACCGTATGAAAGGAACCCGATTACACTCACCAGGGCAAAGATCACCACCACTATATGCGATAAATTCGCCCCAAGTCCGTTCCCAAACCTGGTTTTGATCCATTCGGCACCCGTCATTACATTCGATCTTCTTAGCCAGGGTGACAGGTAAACCATCAGGAAAATCTGGTTAAACACAGGCCATACCCACGGTATCCAAACACTTTTCATTCCGTAAACCGACAACCAGTAAACCAGCAGCATGGTACCGGCAATATCAAACATACCGGAAGCATTTGACACACCCAGAAAATACCAGGGAAGGCTGTTACCTCCCAGAAAATACGACTGGATGTTTTTTGACGCCCTTTTAGATACCCAATAACCGATAAAAATTGTAGATATCAGGTACAGAATAATGATACCCAAATCAATGTAGTGGAGATTCATAATGGTTCATTTTTATAGTTAGGATTAATATCGTTTATGAAATTGACATTTTCTTTTTCGTCTTCTCGTAAAGTTCCCTGTTGAAAGTAAATAACTGGGCCGGTTTATGCCGCACTTCCTTTTGTTTTTCATGAAGCGGCACAATGAACTTCATCTGAGCCAGCTTCTTTCTGAAATTCCTGGTATCGAGCGTAGTACCCAGTATTGCTTCGTAAAGCCGCTGTACATCGGTAAGGGTGAACTTGCCCGACAGCAGTTCAAAGCCTATCGGCTCCTGCCTTAACTTTACCTGCAGTTGTTCCAAAGCTTTATTGAGTATGGAAAGATGATCATATCCCAGATCGGGAAGCTGGTTTACCGGAAACCAGCGCACGGTTCGGGAATTGTGATCGTTGATATGAACCGAGGTACAGTCGATGAGTGAATAATAACCCACTGTAAAAACCTGCCTGGCGATATCGGTACCCAGGCTTTTGATCCATTGCTGGTCTTTGGTATGGGTTAACCGGTCAGCACCGCCAAAGGTGTGAAATTGTTCCAGGTAAATGTCGTTTTTTCCAATGAGGTCAGTTAAAATCCTCACTGCAGCTTCATCCGGGTTCTCGCCTTGCTTGATGTGATTTCCGGTAAGGGTATAATCTGAAAAAACAGGATCGTTTTCGTCACCGTTATACAGCGTTCTTTCAACCAACAAAACGTTCAGGCTTTTCGTGTCGAATCCGAAGATCACACAATCAACCGACATATTTGGAATTATTGACTTCTGCATTTATTGTAAAATATACAATAAGTAAATTTTGGAAACGAAAGTAGAAAAAAAATCAACACTACCAATTTCTGATTAAAAAAATTATTGGCATTACCTTTTAAATAAATTATGGTAATTTGCATTTTTCAATTCAACACATGCCGAAATTCAAAGTCATCAGGGCATCAGCGGGTTCGGGCAAGACATTTAACCTGACCCGTGAATACCTGAAGCTGCTCTTTGCCGATACGGAAAATTTTAAACACGTTCTGGCAGTTACCTTTACCAATAAGGCAACTGAAGAAATGAAAAGCCGGATTGTCGGAGAGCTATATGCCTTATCTGCAAACCAGCCGTCGGGTCAGTTAAGCGGTTTAATGGATTCCTGTAAGCTTTCGGAAAAGCAGGTTCGCAGCAGGGCTACAGTAATACTGAAAAAGCTGCTGCACAATTACTCTCATTTTTCGGTAAGCACCATTGACACGTTTTTTCAGCGGATAATCCGAAATTTCACGCGTGAGCTGGGCATACAGGGTGGTTATTCCATCGAACTTGACACAGAATCACTACTTGATGAAGCCTTCAAAAGACTGCTGGTGAAAGCTGAAACTGACCAGGAGCTCCTGAACTGGCTTACGCGGTTTGCCGAATCCCTGATTGAAAACGGAGATAACTGGAATTTTGAAAAAAGCATCCGGAATTTGGGCAAAGAAATCTTCAATGAAAAATTCAAAAGCATTGATGACAAAGTACTTGACTTGTTTTCGGAGCGCCGGAAATTGCAGGAATTTATGGCAGAACTTCATGCCATTTGCAGGGAAACCGAGAAAGCTTTCCGGGAATTCGGAAAAAAGGCTTTGGCAGTTATTGAAGCAAACGGACTTACGGTGGATGACTTCAGCAGAAAAGGCAGCGGTCCTGCCGGTTTCCTGGTGAAACTGGCCACCGGCACCTTCAGGGAACCTACTCAAACTGCTTCAAGCGCCGCTACAAATATTGAAAAGTGGTATACAGCCACTTCTACGCGAAAAAACGAGATCATCCAGGTTGCCGGTGAAGAGCTCATGCCCCTGATGCAGCAGGTGACCGAATATTACAGCAACCGGTTCAGACATTACTTCACGGCATCCGTAATCCTCAAAAACCTGTTTACACTGGGGATACTTTCAGACCTTTCGAAAATGGCCGATTCCTGGTGCACCGAGAACAACAGCTTTCTGTTGCCCGAAGCCCCTGTTTTTTTAAACAGGATCATGGACGATAATGACACACCTTTTATATATGAAAAAGCAGGTTGCTGGTACCACCATTTCATGATTGATGAATTCCAGGATTTGTCGCTGATGCAATGGATGAATTTCAAACCGTTGATCAGCAACAGCTTGTCGCAGGGTTTTCACAATCTTGCTGTTGGAGATGCGAAGCAGTCGATTTATCGCTGGCGCAACAGCAGTTGGGAAATTCTTGAAAAGCATATTGACCAGGACTTTCTTCCGGCAGTCATTGAGCCGGTTACACTGAAAGAGAACTGGAGGTCAAAGGAAAACATCATCCGCTTCAACAACCATTTCTTCTCAAATGCTGCAAGAATACTGCAGGAGGAATACAACCAAATGATTGCAAATGAGAACCGGAGCGCTGATGAAGAAAGAATTAACAGCATAGCAGGTTTGTATGGAAGTGTGGAGCAGTCGGCAGGTATCCAGGGTAATGCAGGCGGGTATGTGCAGGTGGAATTCATCAGCCAGACGGATGACGCCAGCTTTGTTGATACCGCGAACCAGAAAATAGTTGAGGTTTTGTGTGATATTCAGGATAAAGGCTACCGGCTCCATGACATTGCCATTCTCACGCGTACAAACAGTGAGGCCAAAATGCTGGCCGACTTTTTAATGACATACGCAAATCAGCATCCCGACGAACGGCACCGCTTCGATGTGATTTCAGATGAAGCCATGCGCCTGGGGAATTCCGCCCTGGTGAACACCATGATGGCCCTGCTGCAACACATTGTAAAGCCGGACGACATTACCAATAGTTTCCTGCTGTGTTCGTTCCTCCTCAATTACCTGAAGCGGGAAGGATCTGAAGCTGCCTGGATCAACCCGGAAACAGGCCATTATGCCGACACCAGCCAGCTCCTGGCTGATTTACCAGAGGAATATGGTGATCTTGTACTTTCCCACAATTCGTTTTTGCTGATTGAGATTATAGAAAAACTGGTTAGCATTTTTAGTCTGAATAAATTCAGTGGTGAGCATATTTACCTGCAGGCTTTGCGCGATTTGGCCATTGAATTTTCCAGAAAATCAGGCGGTGATTTGGCCCGGTTTATTGAATATTGGCATGAAAAAGGAAAGGAGAAATCCGTATCTGCCCCTTCAGGACAGGATGCGATACGGATACTTACTTTGCATAAATCGAAGGGACTGGAATTTAAGATCACCCTAATACCCTATTGTACCTGGGAACTGAAATCATCCAGGAGCACTTATCTCTGGTGCAAATCGGTGCACAAGCCATTCGACAGGATACCCACCCTGCCCGTTTCCTTTTCAAGTCAGCTGGTCAGCACATACTTCCAGGAAGATTACTACACCGAAGTATGTCGTCAGTATATCGATAACCTGAACCTGCTTTATGTATCTTTTACCAGGGCAAGGGAGGCACTTTATGTGTTTTGCAAATCCAATGACAAGGGAACCCTGAAAAATGTTTCGGATCTGTCCGCCAACATTCTCGGGGCGGCAACCTATACTTTGGGCGAGCTGAAGCACCCTGAAACTGCTTCGGCGCATCCGGCTAAGGAAGTACTTACATATGGCAGTTTGCCTGAGCATGTGGCAGCAAATCGAATCAAAATTGCCTTTCAGGGAAGGCTCATGATGGATCCTTCAGTGGATAAACCTTCGCGCCCGCTGAATACTGGAAGAATTCTGCATGAGGTGTTCATGCAAATTAAAAATAGTAAAGACATAGCACCTGCGTTAAATCGTTTGTTTCTGCAAGGCAGGATCACAGCACCGGAAAAGGAAAAATACCTGAACCTCATTGATGAAGCAATAAAAGACCCTATAGCATCTACCTGGTTTACAGACGACTGGACTGTTCTCAATGAAGCAGAGATCATCCTTCCCAAGGGAAAAACGAAAAGACCTGACAGGGTAATGAGGAAAGACGGGCTTGATGTGGTGGTCGATTACAAATTCGGAAACCACATGGAACCGGAATATGAAAACCAGGTTAAAGAATACGGGCAGTTGTTGAAGGATATGGGCAGTGATCGGGTAGCTGCTTATTTGTGGTATGTAACACTGGGGAAGGTGGTGGAAATTAGGCTGTAGGCTGTAGGCTTTAGGCTGTAGGTTGTAGGCTTTAGACTGTAGGCTGTAGGCTTTGGGTATTGGATATGTCATACTGAGCCTGTCGAAGTATGGCTAGAAAAAATAAAGATTAGTTGTAAGTCGCACATCGACAAGCCTGCCGGCGGGCAGGTTTTCAAATTCTCAAATCATCAAATCATCAAATCAATAAATCAACAAATCAACAAATCAACAAATCAACAAATCAATAAATGACCTTCCCCTGGCAGCACAAACGAAGATTTAATTCCTATCCCGATTATATGCGGAAGCTTTTTGGCGGCCGTGTTCAGAAACTAACCATTGATGCCGGGTTCACGTGTCCCAATCGCGACGGAACAAAAGGAGTTGGCGGCTGCACCTTTTGTTTGAATGATGCCTTCAATCCTTCGTACTGCGTTTCGCACAAGCCGGTAACCCAGCAGATCAAAGAGGGCATTTCATTTCATGAAAACCGATACAGGCGGGCCACCAAATACCTGGCCTACTTTCAGGCGTTTACAAATACCCATGCGCCTGTTGAACACCTTTCGGCTTTGTATAACGAAGCTTTGGGTGTTGAAGGTGTTGTGGGACTGGTAATAGGAACCCGGCCCGATTGCATGGACGATGAGAAGCTTTCATTGCTGAAGGAACTTTCGGAAAGATGCCATGTTGTGGTTGAATATGGTATTGAATCGGTATACGACAAAACGCTGGAGCGTGTGAACCGGTGTCACACATTTGCAGAAGCTGCGGAAGCCATACAAAAAACATCGGATCAAGGTCTCCATGTAGGCGGGCACCTCATTTTCGGACTGCCCGGTGAAAGCAGAGAGGATATGCTGAAAAGCGCAGCAATAATATCGGCGTTGCCGCTTAACAGCATCAAATTTCACCAGCTGCAATTGTTCAGGGGAACGGCCATGGAGTTGGAGTATCAAGCCAAACCCGAAGATTTCATACAGTTTTCGGAGGAAGAATACCTGAATTTCATGGTAGAATATATTGAACACCTGAATCCGCGGTTTGTTGTGGAGCGTATTGCCGGGGAAACACCACCCCGGTATGCCGTGCTGAAACCCTGGGGTCCGCGCTACGATCAGATTTTGGTGAAATTTGAGCACATGTTGGAGGAAAGGAACACCTGGCAGGGAAAGCGGTTTGGAGTATAGCTGGATACTGGATGCGGGATACTGGATACTAGATGTGTGTGAATTGGGATTTGAGATTTGACTGCCACAGGATGCTGAGTTTAATAGATGATGCATGAAAATTGTATTTTTCAATTGCCGCCGGTTGGTTCTTGGTTCTTGGTTCTTGGTTCTAAAAAAGGGTAAACAATCTCAATTTTGCATCGTATACAAGAACATTGGGCAAACCAGAATAAACACAAAACCATGAAATTCTTCAAGTTGATCATATTGTCGCTGGCTGCAGTAATCATACTACCCTCGCTGAGTGCCTGCAGTTCGGCCAAGGATGTAGAGGAGCGAAAAAACCTCATGATGCCAAAAAAATCGGAAATGCCTCCCAACAAAAGATTCAGGGAAGCTGAAAAGAGGAAAGTGAATAAGCACAAGGCTCCGAAACGAAAGAACAAAAGACTGTTCTAATTTATTAATCAGGGGTTTATCAGCAGAAACCGGATGATGTAATAGGCAATCAGGATAATAATCAAGAAGATAATCAGCACAACCACGATCATCACCGGGAAAGTATTTTTTTTACCAAGGTGCGCTGCATAACGTTTTCTGATCCGGGTTGATAGCATCTCCAGGTCGCCCTGCAGGAATTCGTGGTTCCGGTGTCTTTTATAACCTTCCAGTGCGTCTGAGCAAATTCTGCATGATCTCAGGTGTTCTTTAACCCGAATTTGTTCTGCCGCACTTAAAGAACCGTTGAGATAACCTCTGAAAGCCTGGGCAGTAAGGCATCCCCCGGGAATGAACAGTATACTATGCGTTGCGGTTTTCATCGTGTTTCAATAAATAATTCTTTATATTTCTTTTGCCGTTCTGAATGTGGCTTTTTACTTCGTTCATAGAGTAGCCCGTGATTTCCGATATGTCACGATAACTCTTATCATCAATATACATGAGCCGGATGCAAATACCCTGCTCGTGACTCAGCTTCTCAACAGCAGAATTGATCAGACTTTTGCTGAAAGGCAGTTCATCTTCACCGGTGAGGTCATTGGGTGGTTCATGTTCACTGTTCTCGCCCCTGTATTGGTCATGTGCCCTTTTTACTGAACCGTTCTTTCTGATAATCATCAGGCAGTGGTTCCGGGTAACACTGTAGAGCCAGTTGCGAAAATTGGATACCTGGTGCACAGATAGTTTGTGAAAGAGGCTTTCGAAGATTTCCATTACAGCATCCTTGCAATGATCGGGATCCTGCAAATAATTCAGGCAGATACCATAAACCAGGTGCGTATACCGCTCAAACAACACGGCTATGAGTTCTTTGTTGTTTGATTCAAGGTACCGCGATACCAGCAATTCATCGGCAAGGTTTGATAAACCTGCCTGTGGTTCTTTATTTTGCTTGATTTTTAAAAACATCACAGCATGGAATTCTCATGAGCCGGAATCCAAATATAGGGGTAAAATATTTCACGGGAAAATTTATGGATTTTATTTCCGGGCAGCATCTATTAATTGAAAAGCAACCAATCCGATTAACTAAAACGCTGCGTTATGAAAACAAAACTCATTACAAGCAAAGCCGAAACCCTGGAAGACATCGTCTTTGAGGGAC
Source organism: Bacteroidales bacterium (assembly GCA_046481675.1). GTDB lineage: Bacteria > Bacteroidota > Bacteroidia > Bacteroidales > UBA10428 > UBA5072. The sequence continues at coordinate 14,872 of JAWOJJ010000034.1, forward strand.
GGAACAAAGCCTACGGGGCTTATGAACTGAACCGGAAAAACAGGAAGTACCTGGTTCTTGCATTTTTGATCTCCGTCACTGGTATTTCATCTGCCGTAGCCATTCCCTTTATTAATGCGATCAGAAAACCTGTTGCTCAAACGCTAACTCGAGGAGTAACCGAGGTTATTCTGACAGATGCTCCAGTCAACACAGATTTGGAACCACCACCGCCTCCGCCACCCCCTGACATGACGGCAATTGAAAGGCAGGTGGTTTATTTAGTCCCTGTTGTAGTGGAACAGGCTGACACCATGATAGGTTTAATTGCAAATGTGGATATAGGCGAAATGTTGATCAATGCGCCCCCTCCGGTAAATATTCCGGTGGCTCCCGTACCTGATGCCGGAACCGGAATTGAAGAACCCGGGGAAGAACCAATGGTATGCCCGCAGGAGGGTGCCCTGTTCATGAATGGCGGACTCGAGGAATTCCAGAAATGGGTAGTAAAGAACATCACCTATCCGCCTGAGGCCATTGAAAATAAAATTTTCGGAAAGGTCATCCTGGAATTCTGTGTTAACAAAAAAGGTGAGGTGGTTGATGTGAAATTCCTGAGAAAGTTACACCCTTCGGTTGATGAAGAAACGTTCAGGGTGATTAACTCCTCTCCCAGGTGGAAACCGGCAAAACAGGGAGGCACCCCGGTAAAACAACGGTTTACGATACCGTTTTCATTTGAGATGATCTGATAAATTGGTTAGGTTAGTGGTTATCAAGTTCAGACCTTGCTTTAATGGCAAGGTCTTTTTTTATAGTAGAACAAAGCACTTGCTTTATTTATTTGATATGAGCTTGAAAAATGCACTATCCCCCGCTATGTTCAGCCTGAGCTGATTATAGTAATGATGCTAACATTTGCGAACGAATGGTTATGCAATAGGCATTCTTATATTGACAGCCAGATTCTCCTGATTGCGCTTGTTTTTATATCTTTTCTAAATTGATTTTGTTTTCGCAATTCCCGATTTAAAAAGCATCCGCCCCAATCCTGCATATATCAGCACCATGCCGGGCAAAAACAACCACCAGTCGAACTTCGCAGGAACATAGTTTTGCACAGCGCTGTTCACAGGCGCTTCATTGAGCAACGCCGAAAACCCGCAATGATGGATCATGAACTGGGAATAATCCAGGATAAAGGATATAAAAACAACGGTGGCTCCACCTGTCAGCAGAAACAAAGTGAGTTTTCCAGGCTTATAGGAAGGCTGCCTTTTGTCGATAAGCAGCAAAACAGCTGTAAACAAAATCATGGTAAAGGAAACAGCAACAGGTGCTAGTACGGGGCCAACCCAGGTAGTGGGCAGCAGAAAAAGGATATCCCAGGTAAGGAGCGACCCGGGCCAGTTAATCAGCAATTTCAGGAAAACATAATAGAAAATATCCCAGATGGCAAAGGTGTAAAAAAACCAGGCGAATCGTTGCCGGCTGTTGGTGCCTGCCAAAAATGCAATGGAAGCTAAAATAACCAGGGTGGACAATTCCCGAAGCAATTCAGTAAGACCAACCCTGCCCTGCATGGTTTGCAAGGGGAAAGCAAATCCCTGGGGGTAATACAGTTCACGCAGGTAAACAACCACTGCACTTTCCATGAAACCTACTGCAATGCCGAATACGGTAATCCAGCATAATGTATGGATGAGTCTGCCTATGCCCATGTGCCCGATTTGATTATAAAGATACAAAAGATAAAATTCATTTACGTTTCTATTTGTCAACCAGGTAACCTATATTTGACCCGCAATAATATGCTTACTAATCCGTTCTCATTCAAATGCCCGGTATGAACCGTATTATCTGTCTGATTGCTGTAATTAACCTGCTGATTGTTTTACCAGGTAATGCACAACCCTACCCTGAAGAACCGGAATTGTATTCGGTAACTGTTGATGTGGAGACGGGTTACGACCACATTGTTTGGTACCGTACGACTTCTGGTTTCGCTGATTATTATAAAGTGGTTGTCACTTACGATAATGACGGCGATCCTACAACACCCACCACTACCGTTATGGAAATAGGCGACCCAGTTTATGTTCCGGATACGTTTTTTATCAACCCCAACACCGGGTCGCAATCAGGATCAGTAGGTTATTCGGTTGTTGCAAAAAATGATCTGGGAGGGGGGAATATTTTTGGGAGCAACTGGCACCATCCCGACAGCACTATTTTCCTTGAGTCGGTTTATGATTCATGCCAGGGTTTTATTTCGCTGTCGTGGAATGATTACAACAACTGGCGCGGGTCGATAGCGCGTTATAACATTTACAGGCGACTTGGACCCGGGATGTACCAAATAGTTACTACACTTGGTGAGGGTACCAACACTTATGAAATATCCAATATAGCAGTCAACCAGAATTATGATCTCTTTGTTGAAGTTGAACATACTGATGGAATAAGAAAATCCACATCCAACAGAACGCAAGTTGTAACATCCATGTTACAGCATACAGGCCCCATCAATGCTGATTACGCCACAATAAGCACGGGAAAATCAATTGACCTGTCGTTTACCGTTGACGGGGTGAACGGTTTGACCACCTATTACCTGATGCGCAGTGAGCATCCCGCCGGAAATTTCAGCCAGGTTACCGAGATCAACACGAGTGACGCGCTGATCCGGTACACCGACAATGTGCCTTTTACATCAGGAGTATATTATTACAGGCTTGACGTAAAGAACAATTGTGGAACGCTATCTGCAGGGTCCAACATGGCAAACAACATTATTTTGAGCGGATCGCGAACCGGCATGAATGTTTCATTAAACTGGAACGAATATGCCGATTGGAACGGAGGCGTACAGCAATACCGGATTATCCGGAAGCAGGGGCGCGATAATTCTTTGCCCGATACCGTAAGCGTTGGTATTACCCAAACTTACGCGGATGACCTGAGTGGACTGGTAAATTATGAAAATCCGCAAAGCAGCCTGGTATGTTATGAGGTACAGGCCATTGAAACCCTGAATTCTTTTAACATTCAGGGCAGAAGTCTTTCCAACCGCCTTTGTTTTTCTGTTTTTCCGGATATCAGGATGCCCGACGCGTTCATTCCGAATGACCCGGAGCCCATCAACCAGTCATTTGAACCGGTCTTCTCGTTTTTGCCTGAGCGTTACCGGATGATTGTTTACAACCGGCTCGGAACCAAAATCTGGGAAGGTTCAGAAGCCTGGGACGGCAGGGTGAACGGTAAATTTGTACCCGAGGGTGTTTATGTATATTATTTACGGGTTTATAACTACTCCACAGATGTAACCGAACTCAATGGCAAGGTAACGGTTTTATACCGCTAAGGGAATGCTTGTTAATTATGATTCCCTTTAGTTCATGACCACTTCATCGCTTTTTTTAATAATTTTGCATTATCTTCAACGGCTTACATTTTGACAAGATTTCATGAGTTCTACATTATCTGCGGAAGAGATTCAAATAAAGCGTGAATTCAACGAACTGCTGGAAAATTGCGTGCGTTGCAACAGGCGCGGTGATAAAGCGTTGATACGAAAGGCTTTTAAAATTGCTTATGATGCGCACAAAGGAGCATTGCGTGCTTCAGGTGAGCCATACATTATGCACCCGATTGCCGTTGCGCGGATTGTTACCCAGGAGATGGGGCTTGGTGTTAAGGCAATTGTTTCCGCATTGCTGCATGATGTGGTAGAAGACACCGATTTTACATTGGAGGATATCGAAAACCACTTTGGTTCCAAGATTACTTCAATTGTCGACGGACTAACCAAGATATCCGGAGTTTTCGATAAGAACTCCAACCTGCAGGCTGAGAACTTCCGGAAAATGTTGCTGACATTATCTGATGATGTTCGGGTTATCCTCATCAAACTGGCAGACCGGCTGCACAACATGAGAACACTGGGTGCCCTGTCAACAGCAAGGCAGATGAAACTATCAGCCGAAACACTTTACCTTTATGCGCCACTGGCACACCGCATGGGGTTTTACACCCTGAAAAATGAACTGGAAGACCTGAGCCTGAAATACAGGTATCCAAAGATTTTCCAGGAACTGTCAGACAAAATCAAAAGCCAGGAGAAAAGCCACGAGGTATTTATCAGGGAATTTGCAAAGCCCATCAAGGAACAACTTGAAAAAAACAGCATCCATTACGATATCAGTGGCCGGTATAAATCCATTTACTCAATCTGGCACAAGATGCAAACCAAAAACATACCTTTTGAAGAGGTTTATGATTTGATGGCCATCCGGATTGTATTTGACCCGCTCCCTGCAATACCTGAAAAGACGCAATGCTGGAATATATACTCCATGATTACGGATATATACATGCCCAAACCTGAGAGAATCCGCGACTGGGTAAGCACACCAAAAGCCAATGGCTATGAGGCACTGCACGCTACCGTAATGGGTCCCAAGGGAAACTGGATGGAAGTGCAAATCCGCTCGAGAAGAATGGATGATATTGCTGAAAGAGGATTTGCTGCACACTGGAAATACAAAACAGAGAATTCGCAGGAAAATGAGCTGGATAAATGGCTCAAACGGATCAGGGAGCTTTTGGCAAATCCGAATCCCGATGCGCTTGAATTTCTTGATGACTTTAAGTTGAACCTGTTTGCCTCAGAAATTTTCGTTTTTACACCCAAAGGCGATACAATAACGCTCCCGGTTAACAGTACAATTCTCGATTTTGCCTATGAAATACACAGTGAGATAGGTCACAAGGCAATTGGTGCAAAAGTGAACCACAAGCTGGTGCCTTTGAATCATGTGCTGAAAAGCGGCGATCAGGTGGAGGTTATTACTTCTGACACATACCGGCCGCGACTGGATTGGCTTGACAATGTGGTTACCCTGAAAGCCAAAACCGCCATCAAGGATGCCCTGAAAGCCGATAATAAAGACCGGATGGTAAAAGGCAAAAAGATCCTGGAAGAAAAGCTCCTGGAAATTAAGTTGAGGCCAAACGCCAGGATCATCCAAAAGCTTTTGCCTGCCTATGAACTCTCAAATAAGGATGAACTATACAGTAAAATAGGTATGGGTTTGTTACCGCTTGATGACCTTTACCTGGTTCTTAAGCAGAATACAAAAAGCAAGTGGGTGAATTACTGGAGTCTTCAATTAGGTATGGGTTCTGAAAAATCACAAGCTTCAGGTTCTGTAAGCTCAAAGCACCTAAAAACGCATCCGAAAACACCCATTCTCCTGAAAGAAAACCTGGACAGTGCCACTACCGACTATGTTATAGCCAAATGCTGCAAACCGATACCAGGCGACAATGTAATCGGGTTCAGGGACGCTGTTGACGATGATAAAATCACCATTCACCAGGCAAAATGCCCAAATGCCATCAAGCTGCTTTCAAGCCAGAGTGAATTGCTTGTTCCGGTTAAATGGACCACTCACAAGCTGCTCTCGTTTCTTGTAAAGGTATCCATTAATGGTATCGACCGGTTTGGAATTTATAACGACATTACCACGGTTATTTGCAAGGAACTCAATGTAAATATCAGAACCATCAACCTTTCGAGTCATGACGGTGTATGGGATGGTACCATGGATCTCTATGTGCATGATGCCAAAGACTTAAACAACCTGATTGTGAGCCTGAGCAAGGTTAAAGGTGTTGACGCCGTAAAGCGCGTGGAAATGATCTCCTGAATTAATTTAAATTAATCTAAATAAACGGAATAGAGAACAAAAAATAATTATTTTTGTTCTTCTTAAAAATTTGCCAACAGGTTATGGTTTCCGCCGAGACTAAAGAGACTGTAAAAAAGATCTTCGTCAATTATCTGGAGAAGAAAGGGCACCGCAAAACTCCCGAGCGCTATGCTATTCTCGAAGAGATATACTCACGTGACGGTCATTTCGACATCGAAACCCTTTATCTTTTTATGAAGAATAAAAACTACCGGGTTAGTCGCGCCACACTATACAATACCATTGAGTTGCTGCTCGACTGTAACCTGGTGATCAAGCATCAGTTTGGGAAAAACATAGCCCAGTTTGAAAAGGCATACCAGTGTATGCAGCACGATCACCTGATTGACATGGATACCGGAAAGGTGATTGAATTCTGTGATCCCAGATTGCTGGAAATCATTAATACTGCCTGTGAATTGAACGGATTCGAAGCTTCGCATCACTCTCTTTATATTTACGGCAGAAAAAAAGACGGTCCCGGCAAGCCTCAAATACCTGGCAATCTGTAATATAACCCGATTTTAGCTCTTGTTAGCCACCCCTCCCTTAAATTTGAAGATTAAAAAAAATTACTACCTTCGGACTCGTTTTTAATTCCCTTAATCAGTATGAAAGCAGATATTTTGTTAGGCCTTCAGTGGGGCGATGAAGGAAAAGGAAAGATTGTGGATGTTCTGACACCGAGGTATGATGTGGTTGCACGCTTCCAGGGTGGACCAAATGCAGGCCACTCGCTTGAATTCAATAACATCAAACATGTATTGCATACCATTCCCTCGGGCGTGTTTCATGAAAGCCAGGTCAATATAATTGGCAATGGTGTAGTCATTGACCCTGTTATTTTTAAAAAGGAAACAGCATCCATCTACAATTTGGGCGTAGACCTGGTATCCAAGTTGCTGATATCTAAAAAGGCACACCTGATCCTCCCGTCGCACCGTATTCTGGATGCTGCATCTGAAGCCTCCAAAGGCATTACAAAAATAGGCAGCACACTGAAAGGCATTGGCCCTACCTATATGGATAAAACTGGCCGCAACGGGCTGCGCGTGGGCGACATCATTCAGCCCGATTTCAGGGAAAAGTATGCCCATTTGAAGCAAAAACATATCGACCTGCTGCGTTTGTACAATTACGAATACAACATAGAAGAGCATGAAGAGCAATGGTTTGAAGGCATTGAGGAAATCAAACGCTACAAACTGGTAGACAGCGAATATGAAATAAATCGCCTGCTTGCTGCCGGGAAAAAAGTACTTGCTGAGGGTGCCCAGGGTACCATGCTTGATATTGATTTTGGTTCGTATCCTTTTGTTACTTCATCCAATACAATAAGTGCCGGAGCCTGCACGGGATTGGGAATAGCGCCCAACCGCATAGGAGAAGTTTTCGGTATTTTCAAGGCTTACTGCACCCGTGTAGGGTCGGGCCCCTTCCCCACCGAATTGCTTGATAAAACCGGTGAAGCCCTTCGCGAGAAAGGCCATGAATTCGGGGCAACTACCGGCAGGCCGCGCCGTTGTGGCTGGCTTGACCTGGTAGCACTCAAATATTCCATCATGGTTAATGGGGTAACGCAGTTGTTCATGACCAAAGCCGATGTTTTATCTGAGTTTGATTACATCAGGGTTTGCACGGGGTACAAGATCAAAGGGCATATTACAGAACTCCTTCCATATGATCTGGACGACGTGGATTCAGCGGAATATGCAGAATTTAAAGGATGGAGCGAAGATCTCACGCAGGTTGACAATGAGGCAGACATACCCGAAAATCTGAATAAATACATCCGGTTCATTGAAAAAGAAACCGGCCTGCCCATTTCGGTTGTTTCACTGGGTCCCAACAGAAAGCAAATTATTTTCAGGTAGCCGGTTGCGATTCTGAACCGGTCATTTCTTCCGGTTGGGCAATTCCAAACCGAAGCCCGATGTTTTGTCCTCGCGTTTCAGTAAAATTGCAAAGACAACACCTACTATTCCTATCAAAGCAAGCATCAGGATGGCAAATGTATAATTATACCTGCCGGTGCCCTGTTCAACCATTTGAGGTGTAATACCCGGGTTCGTTTTGTCGAGTACCATACCAATGAGAATCGGAAACAACCAAAGACCAACATTCTGAATTGAGAACATCAATCCGTATGCAGTGCCCAGCTTTTTCTGATCGATTATTTTAGCTACTGCCGGCCACATAGCCGCCGGTATCAGTGAAAAAGAGATCCCCAGTAAGGCCATGGGCACAACGGGTGTGATCATTGTAAAAGTAAGCATGAGGTGTGCTGTGATCAGAAGCAGGGAACTATAGATCATCATGGATGCGCTTTTTCCCTTATTATCAGCAAACCAGCCAAACACTGGTGTGAACAGCACGGTAAAAAATATGGGAACAGCAGTCAGTTTGCCGGCTGCCGCTGTTGTCATGTCAAACTTATTATGAAGCATATCCGTAGCATATTTCAAAAAAGGGAAAAATGCCGAATAGAAGGTAACACAAAGCAGGGTAATATATACAAATGAAGGGATACGAATAATCTTCAGCACATCAGATATTCTGAATTTGTCAGATTCATCGGTTTGATGGCTGTATTTGATTTGCCTGTCCAACCGCAGATCCATCAGGCTGTATACAATAAAAAACAAGAACGACACGGACAACAGGCAGGCCGACAGGAATATGGGACGGTACCAGCAATCGGGTGTGCTCAGGTCCGATGAAAAATAGAAGGCAAAAGCCTGACCTATGCGTGCAACAGCCAGGTTCAACCCCAGCGCAAGAGCCAGTTCCTTACCCTTGAACCATTTTACCACCAGGGTGGTGATCACAACAATGCTGGTTTCGGCTCCCAGTCCAAACAAAAAGTAGCCGAAGGTCATCAGTTTAAACTCAGGTGTATAGGCAGTCAGAAATGAGTTCATGAATGCATATCCAAATCCGCCGTTGCGGAAAAAATCGGATGCTCCGTAATAGGTAAAAATTGCACCCAGGGCCATGAAAAAAGTGAACCCGATACCCGTGAATCGTATTCCCAGTTTATCGAGCAGCATGCCCCCGATAACGGCCATAAATAAGAAGACATTGGAAATGGAATAAGTTGACTGGAGAAAGCCGTATTGTTGATTGGTAAAACCCAGGACCGACTGCAATTTATCTTTCAAGGGTGAAAGGGCATCATAAAAGAAATAATTGGATGCCATAATGAAACTTACCAATGCCAGAATGCCCCAACGGACAATGGTTTTATCCCTGAGTGTTCTTTGTAAATCCATCTTGCTAACTGTTTTGAGATTCAAATATAAGCCTTTTATCGAAAGAGCTTGCGATGGAGGCAATAATGTAAAAATATGTTTACTTTTTTCAGATTTATTTACATCTTTGCAAACCTTTAATCGTTTTCCATTTACACTTAAATATTTAAGCATTAATACCAAATGAAAGAATCAGTTGCAATTTTATGTGCCGGTGGACCGGCACCAGGAATCAATACAGTGATATCATCGGTAGCCAAGGTGTTTTTAAATGCAGGTTACGATGTGCTGGGCATTCAGGAAGGCTATAAGACCATCTTTACTGACGCTCCGGTTTTCGAGCATCTTGATTTCAATTTCGCCGACAGCATTTTCAGTCGCGGTGGATCAGCCTTAAAAATGAGCCGTTACAAACCGAAGGATGAAGAGTTTAAAACCGATTTCTTCATCAACAACAACGTTAAGCTGCTGGTAACCATTGGGGGTGATGACACTGCCTCAACTGCAAACAGGATCAGTAAATTTCTGGCTGCCAACAAGGTGAAGATGTCAAACATCCATGTACCCAAAACCATAGACAACGACCTGCCATTACCCGAGGGCACACCCACATTTGGATATCAAACCGCAAAGGAAGAAGGAGTCAGAATAGGAACAACTCTTTATGAAGATGCCCGTACCAGTGGTAATTGGTTTGTAGTATCGGCAATGGGTCGTGAAGCCGGACACCTGGCGTTTGGCATTGGAACAGCCTGTCACTACCCCATGATCATCATTCCCGAAATATTCAATAAAACCAAGATAACCTTTGATGCGATCACAAGAATGGTCATTTCATCCATGGTGAAGCGTCGGATGCTGGGCATTGAATACGGTGTAGCTATTGTTTCCGAGGGTGTTTTCCACTTCATGAGTGATGAAGAAATTGAAGGTACCGGGATTAATTTCACCTATGACGAACATGGTCACCCGGAATTGGGAAATGTAAGCAAAGCTCACATTTTTAATATGCTGGTGCAACGGAAGTTAAGGAAACTCAATCTTACCGTAAGAAGCAGGCCGAATGAAATTGGCTATGAGCTTCGTTGTGTAAGGCCCATTGCGTTTGACCTCACCTACGCCACCATTCTTGGAACCGGTGTTATGAAACTTTTCCAGGAAGGAGTCTCCGGATGTATGGTTACCCAAACCCCTGCCGGTGACATTGTACCGCTGTACCTGAAAGATGTTGAGGATGCCAATGGGAAAGTAAAACCCAGGCTGGTTAATATGGCTTCTGAAAAGGTGAAACTGGTGTTTGAAAACAACCTGCACTACATCACCAAGAGCGATTACAAGGCGGCCAGGAAGTTTCTTCCTGACCCGGAAGAATACGATTTCAAGAAAATACTCAACTGGTAATGCAAAAAGCAGGGCCTTGCGCCCTGCTTTTTTTTTGGAAAATTTATCTACCTTTACTGTTACTGAAATTCTTAAACCTATTAATTGATTTCTCATGGTAAGTACTACTAAGAAGAAAGGCTCTATAGCGATCCTTACCGGTGGTGGCGATGTTCCAGGCCTTAATCCGGCAATCAGGGCGATTACGATCAGGGCATTGCGTGAAGGTTACCAGGTAATTGGCTTAAGAAGAGGCTGGGCCGGCATTATGGAGCTGGTTAGGGATAAAAAAGCCAACAACTCAGATAAATACATGGTGCTTACTGAAGAGATCGTGAATAAAGCCGGACGCACCGGTGGTACATTCCTGCACACTTCGCGCACCAGGCCCAGTCATGTTCCCAAAGCCAATGTCCCCATACAATACCAGAACAAATACAAAAACGAGGTCAATGACCTTACCGAGGAAGTAGTTAAGAATTTGGAATACCTGGGTGTGGAATACCTGATACCGATCGGCGGGGATGATACGTTGAGCTATGGCGTCAGGCTTTATTCCGAAGGGGTTAAGGTAGTGGCTATTCCAAAAACAATGGATAACGATGTGCCCGGAACGGACTATTGTATTGGCTTCAGCACGTGCGTTACCAGAACAATACAGATGTGCAACACGTTGCGTACATCAGCAGGATCTCATGAAAGAATTCTTGTTATTGAAGTTTTCGGACGGTATGCAGGTTTTACAGCCATGCTGCCCACCATGGCCGGTGCAGCCAATCGTTGTGTGATCCCTGAACACCGCTTTGATCCGGATTTATTGACTAAACTCCTGATTGAAGACAGGGAGAAAAATCCAAGTCACTATTCCGTGGTTCTTGTATCCGAAGGCTCTAAAATGAAGGGAATGAATGATCCTTCATATGTAAACGACAACAAGGATGTTTACGGACACAGCCTGCATGGAGGAATCGGGGAACTCGTTGCCGATAAAATCAGGGATTTGTCACCTGCTCATTTTGGCGGAAGAAAAATTAACACCATATATCAGCAACTGGGTTACCTGGTAAGAGGTGGTGACCCGGATGCCATTGATTCAATTGTTCCCATGGCTTACGGAAACCTGGCTCTGGATCTCATATTAAAAGGGATTCACGGAAGGCTGGTTGTGCTGCGCAACGGACGATATGACAATGCACCGATTGACGTGGTTACCAGCACCAACAAAGTAATCGACATAAAAAGATATTACAACGTGGAGCGTTACCGTCCGCATTATAAGAGCTTTGAGTTTCAGCCTCTGTTTATTATGACCTGATGTGGTTAATTCCGGTTTACCGTTGCAGGTAAACCCACGCATTCGGTGTTACTTCATTACGGAATTTTTCGATCTCACTGACGCTTTCCCTGTAATTTCCATAAGACTTGGCAGCAACCATCTGGAAATTATCATTTCCTGAAATGATCTGCGCATTGTATCCCATGCCTCTCAGCTTTTCAGCATACCTGTCAGCATTTTGCTGCACAGTAAAGCATCCGACAATCATGTAATAGGTGCCCCCAACAGCACTGGCTCTCGCTGATACAGGAGCTGTAAACTGGGGTTGTTGCACAACAGGCTCATTCATTCCGGTTACATCACCATAATATGCTGCAGAATCAATAACATCATCAGCAACGATTGTATCAGAAATCAGGGTATCAAAAGATTCAGGCTGGGCTTTCTTGAAATACTTGCAACTGGTAATCAGTAACAAAGCAACGGGCAGGATCAGGAATATACGCTTCATTTTTTCAGAATTTGAGTGTATAGATTTTCGGTTTATCATGATTAATAAACAAATTTATGAAAATAAGCTTATTAACAATCATGAATAAACCGAAGTTTTATGAACATATTAACAGATATTCCTGCTGCACCTTGTCAGTTTCGTTCTAAACCAGGTCTTTGGCTTCGCCGGGCATCCATTTCGGCTCCCTGCCTTCCCACTTGATATTGCAGCCAATGGGATTGGTAAGTTTAATACTGATCTCCCTTCCGCCTGTTAGTTCACCCAAAACCCTGTCCAGATCATTGACCGAGGCCTTGTTCCCTTCGCGCGGATTGTCCAGTCCCCTTCCCGTATACACCAACCTTCTTTCCCTGTCAAATACAAAAAAATGAGGAGTGCGCAATGCTCCATAATTTCGGGCAACATCCTGTTTCTCATCGTGCAGGTATGTCCAGGGGAACCGGTACTGTTCCATTCTTTTTACCATATGTGTGAAGTCATCTTCACGGTAGGTGTTGGCGCTGTTTGAATTGACAGCAACAAAACCCACTCCGCTATCTTTGTATTTCAATGCGGTTCGCTGTGTAATTTCGTCCGACCCGAGCACATAGGGACAATGGTTGCAGGTAAAAAATACAACCAGGTAAGGGTTTAATTCAAAATCCGCCAAGCTATATACCTTGCCGTCTGTAGCTTTTAATTTGAAATCAGGCGCTTCTGATCCTATTTGTAAGGTGTAACTCATTTTTTCAATAGTTGATTTATGGTATAACAGTGCTTTTCATCTTTTGTTCAGTGTCAGATCAGGTGCAGTTTCTTCAGACATTCTTTCATCCTTTCAACCGAGCGCTCCATATTGTTGTCGAGACCTATTGAAAATCTGACAAGTCCTTCTGTAAGGCCCATGCTTCTTTGAATATCCTCAGGCACTTCTGAAGAAGTACTCTTGCCGGAATTACTAAACAGCGTTTTAAAATAACCCAGGCTTACTGCCAGGTATCCCACACCTTCCATCTGCATGAGCCGCATGAATTCATTGGCCGATTGCAAAGAAGGCAGTTCAACAACCAGCATGCCTCCATAGCCATAGTCCTTATTCATCATGCGCTTCAACAAATCATGCTGCGGATGATCGGGAAGCCCGGGATAACGAACCCTGAGGCCAAGTTTTTTTAGTTCAGTGGAGGCAAACAGGGCGTTTTGCCCATGCTGCTTCATTCGAATATGCAGCGTATGCAAATTTTTATGAATTGATGAGGAGCGCAGTGGATCAAGCACAGGCCCCAGCAGCATGGCCGTTCCGTCGTTCACATTGGAAAGATCGTCGATGAATTTTTTGCTGCCGCATATGGCACCCGCCACACAGTCGTTTTTTCCGTTGATGAATTTGGTCAGACTGTAAACCACTATATCGGCACCCAACCGCGCAGGAGAAATGATCATTGGTGAGAAAGTATTGTCAACCATAAGCAGCAAATTGTTCTGCCTGGCAATTGCCGAAAGTGAAGGAATATCCGAAACCTGTAACAGCGGGTTGGTGATTGATTCCGTATAGATCAACCGGGTATTCGGACGAATGCTGTTTTTAACGCTTTCCAGATCGGTGATGTCAACAAATGTAGACTCAATATTATATTTAGGCAGTATATTTTTCAGAAAGGCAAAAGTACCCCCATACGTGGTTACGCTGGTGATGATGTGATCGCCGGCCCTGCAACACTGAAGTATGGAACAGGTTATAGCCGCCATGCCCGACGAAGTAATCCAGGCGGATTCAGTATCTTCCATGGAGGCCAGCGTGTCAGCCAGAAACTTGTTGCTGGGATTCCAGTGACGCGAATACAGGAAACAGCCTTCGGTATGCCCCAGAAAGGTTTCACTCATGGTTTCAGGATCCAGAAAAGTAAATGTGGATGAATCGGTAATGGCCGGGTTAACACCACCAAATTCATCAAACTGAAGCATATCCTGTATGCGTGTTGCGGGATCAAATGGCTCTTTCATGGCGCTGTTTTTATTATGTAAATTATTAAAATTAAATTCATTGCGCAATGACTTTATCCCATAACCCAAAAAGTACTTCCCATACAAAACAGGTTCATCAGAGAAAAATATACTTTAAACACGCTTCCCGGGTCATTCATCAAGTAAGTTTTACCTGCCCTGAAAGTTATCGTATATCCTGTTGTAACATCAAACAAAAACATCATCATGTCACACGATTGGAGCAACAGGACGATTTTGATAGCCGAAGACGATGAAATCAGCTATAAATACCTGAGCCTTATTCTAACCCGCCGAACCAAAGTGAATGTTCTGTGGGCTATAAACGGACAGATGGCCATTGACTTTTGCAGGCAATACAATCATATTGATCTTGTTCTGATGGATATTCAATTGCCCATTGTTGACGGAATTGAATCGATCAGACAAATCAAATCATTCAGGCCCAATCTTCCCATTATTGTGCATACAGCCAATGCATATGGTGAAGAATGTGAGAAAAGTTTCGAGGCAGGATGTGACGAGTACATTACAAAACCAGCCAATTTTCAGCATCTCCTCTATAAAATTGAAAACCTGCTGATCCCCTCTGCGGTCCGTTAGATTATTAGCCCCACCTGTTTGCTTTCAGTTTTTTTCTATCTTGCAGGATATTTTAACATACCTGCATGATGAAAACCCTGATTCAGCTTTTTGAAGACTGTGTTTCAAAATACAGCAACAACGTTTTTCTCCTTGAAAAAAAGAACAATAAATATATGGGCACCACTTTCAAAGAGGTGCATGAAAAGGCATACCAGGCCGGAGCAGGTTTGCTTGCCCTGGGAGTGCAAAAGGGCGATAGAATTGCCCTGTTTTCAGAGGGGAGAAACGACTGGGTAATAAGCGAACTGGGTATTTTTTATTCAGGAGCTGTTAATGTACCCCTCTCGGTTAAGCTCTCCGAACCATCAGAACTCCGTTTCAGAATTGACCATTCAGGTGCCCGGTTTATCATTGCCTCAAAAAACCAGGCAAAAAAGATCGTTCCGATCATGGATTCTCTTCCAAAGCTTGAAAAGGTAATCCTGCTTGATTCGCAGGATAATTACCAGGGTTATGAAATGCCCTTCTCAGAAGTAATGGACAAGGGCAAAGACTTGCTTAAGTCATCGCCTGAAAAATTCACGGAAAGATGGACATCGGTTCAGGGAAACGATCACGCCAACATCTGTTATACATCAGGTACAACTGCTGATCCCAAGGGCATTATCCTCAGCCACCGCAATTATACCGCCAATATTGAACAATCGCTCAGTTTGTTCTCGATACCCATGTACTGGACCACCCTGTTGATCCTTCCCTGGGACCATGCTTTCGCTCACACCTGCGGAATTTACACATTGATGTCATGCGGCGCCAGCATGGCTTCCATACAGGTTGGTGAAACCGGTATGGAAACCCTCAGGAACATTCCCATCAACATCAGGGAAAACAGACCTTACCTGTTGATGAGTGTTCCATCACTTGCCAAGAATTTCAAGAAAAACATCGAAAAAGGAATTAAGGATAAAGGTCCCTTTGCTGAAAAGCTTTTCAATTTTGCGTTGAAAGTGGCCTATGCATACAATGACATTGGATGGAACCGGGGAAAAGGATTCAGGATGCTGCTTAAACCGCTGCAACTGCTTTTTGATAAAATCCTTTTCAGCAAGGTCCGGGAAGCTTTCGGCGGAAATCTGGAATATTTTATCGGAGGCGGAGCCCTTTTGGATATTGATTTACAAAGGTTCTTTTATGCCATTGGAATTCCCATGTACCAAGGGTATGGACTCACTGAGGCCTCCCCTGTTATTTCGGCAAATAATCCGGACAAACATAAAATGGGGTCATCGGGCACCCTGGTGGCCAATATGGACCTCAAAATCTGCGATGATAAAGGCAATGAACTTCCGCCGGGTGAAAAGGGTGAGATTGTGATCCGCGGAGAAAATGTAATGGTTGGGTATTGGGCCAATCCCGAAGCCACTGCTGATACCATTAAGGATGGCTGGCTGTATACAGGCGACCTGGGTTATATGGATAAAGACGGTTTTCTTTATGTGCTCGGGCGTTTCAAAAGCCTGCTGATAGCCGATGATGGTGAAAAATACAGTCCTGAAAGCATTGAAGAAGCGCTGGTTCAACATTCGAAATTCATTGAACAATGTATGCTGTATAACAATCAGAATGCGTATACCACAGCGCTTGTTTATCCGAACATTGCAGCTGTTAAATCGTGGCTCGCCGATAAGGGGATGAAAATAGAGGATGAAAATGCGCCCGGGGAAGCAATTCAGTTGATTGAAGCACAGATTGACCAGTTTCTTGCCGGAGGGAAATTTGAGAATCTCTTCCCTCACAGGTGGGTTCCGGCTACATTTGCTGTGATTGAAGAAGGGTTTACCGAAGAAAACCACCTGATGAACAGTACCCTGAAAATGGTAAGGGGTAAAATCACGGAACGTTTCGGTAACCGGATCAAACATATGTATACACCGCAAGGGAAGCCCATTTTCAATGAAATGAACCAGAATGTAGTTAAAAGCATTCTCAAATAGTTCATTTTAGAAGTCATTTTGCCCTAACTTTGCCTGCTCATTTTAATCCCGTGTTTTCCGAATATGGATAAATCACCTATTGATCAATCGTTAAAAAATCGTATTCTGATCCTGGACGGTGCCATGGGTAGCCTGGTTCAAAGGTATCAACTCAGCGAAGCCGATTACAGGGGAAACCGTTTTTCCGGTTTCAGTCATGATCTCAAAGGAAATATTGATTTGCTGTCATTGACCCGACCCGATATCATCCGCCAGATTCACCTGGCATACCTGGATGCCGGAGCAGACATCATTGAAACAAACACTTTCAGTGCTACTTCCATATCACAAGCCGATTATCATCTGGAGGAATTCGTATATGAAATGAACCTGGCCTCGGCAAAAATTGCCGTATCGGCAGCCGAAGAAGTTACTCTGAAAAACCCCGGCAAGCCAAGGTATGTGGCAGGCTCAATTGGTCCTACCAACAAAACCGCATCTATGTCGCCCGACGTGAATGATCCCGGGTTCAGGGCTGTTACTTTTGACGACCTGGTTAATTCGTATGGAACTCAAATCAAAGGATTGTGTGATGGCGGTGTGGATCTGCTGCTTGTAGAAACCATTTTTGATACGCTGAACGCCAAGGCAGTTCTTTTTGCCTGCGAAAAGCATTTCGTGGAGTGTGGTAAGCGCCTGCCTGTGATGATTTCGGGCACCATAACCGATGCAAGCGGCCGCACCTTATCGGGTCAAACAATAGCTGCATTTCTTTGTTCCGTTGCACATGCCAACCCGTTGAGTATTGGCGTGAATTGCGCCCTGGGGGCCAAAGAAATGTTACCCTATGTAGCCGAACTTTCTGAGAAAGCGCACTTTTTCGTTAGCGCACACCCCAATGCAGGGTTGCCAAACCAGTTTGGAGGATATGACGATACACCGGAGATCATGGCCCTGCAACTGAAGGGTTTCCTTGAAAGCGGCTATGTGAATATTGTAGGAGGCTGTTGCGGTACCACCCCTGACCACATCAGGGCCTTTGCAAAACTGGCGGCAGATTATCAGCCCAGGCAGGTTCCGGCCGACAGGCATATAACCACCTTAAGCGGATTGGAACCCCTGATGATTACCCGGGAGAGCAATTTCGTGAACATTGGTGAGCGGACCAATGTGTCGGGTTCAGCAAAGTTTGCCCGGCTCATCCGGGAGGAAAAATACGAGGAAGCACTTTCTGTTGCCCGCGACCAGGTTGACGGAGGTGCGCAAATACTTGATATTTGCATGGATGACGCCATGCTTGATGCCGAAAAATGCATGGTCCGGTTCCTGAACCTGCTGATGGCAGAACCCGAAATTGCCAAACTTCCGCTGATGATCGACTCCTCAAAATGGACGGTTATTGAAGCCGGCCTAAAATGTGTTCAGGGAAAATCCATTGTCAACTCGATTAGTTTGAAAGAGGGAGAAGCTGCTTTTGTTGAACAGGCAACACTTGTAAAGCAATATGGCGCTGCATTGGTGGTTATGGCATTTGATGAAAAAGGACAGGCCGACTCCTTTGAAAGACGCATTGAAGTTTGCCAGAGGGCTTATGATATACTAACCAGCCAGGTTGGCTTTGCACCGGAAAACATCATCTTCGACCCAAATGTACTGGCCATTGGCACCGGCATTGAAGAGCACAACAACTACGCCATTGACTTCATAAAAACCATTGGCTGGATCAGGGAGCATCTTCCCTACGCTAAAATCAGCGGGGGAATCAGCAATCTTTCATTTGCCTTCAGAGGAAACAACGCTATACGTGAAGCCTTTCACTCGGTGTTTTTATACCATGCTATTAAAGCAGGGCTCGACATGGGCATTGTTAATCCCGGCATGCTTGCTGTTTATGACGACCTGCCGGCAGACCTGCTGGAGATGGTAGAAGATGTGGTGTTAAACCGGCGTGCAGATGCCACCGAAAGGCTAATTGCCTTTGCCGACAGTATCAAACAACAGGATAAAAAAGAAGAAAAAGCCGACGAATGGAGAAGCGGCACAGTTGAAGAAAGAATCGGCCACGCGCTGATTAAGGGAATTGTGGATTACATTGAGCAGGATGTGCTGGAAGCAAGGGCAAAATATCCCGGATCACTGCAGATTATTGAAGGCCCGCTGATGGACGGCATGTCCAGGGTTGGTGATTTGTTTGGCGAAGGAAAAATGTTCCTGCCCCAGGTGGTGAAAAGTGCCCGGGTAATGAAAAAAGCTGTTGCCATATTGCAACCTTATATTGAGGAGGAAAAAAGCAAAGACACCGCAGCAGGTAACAGCGGATCAGGAAAAGTATTGCTGGCCACCGTAAAAGGAGATGTGCACGATATTGGTAAAAACATTGTCAGTGTGGTGTTAAGTTGCAACAACTACGAGGTTATTGACCTGGGTGTGATGGTTCCAACCGAGAAAATAATAGAAACAGCTATTGAACGTGATGTGGATATTATTGGCCTAAGCGGTTTGATTACTCCTTCGCTTGAAATAATGGCAGATGCTGCGAAAAAATTAGAGCAGGCTGGGCTGCAAAAACCGTTGCTTATTGGTGGTGCAACAACTTCAAAGGTTCATACCGCTGTAAAAATAACGCCAAATTATCATGCGCCTGTCATTCATGTTAAGGACGCATCCAAAAGTGTGGGTGTTGTCAGTAACCTCCTGTCATCGTCATTGAGAAATGATTTTGTCGACAAAGTAAAGAGAGAAAACGAGGAATTAAAGAACAACTATTTGCAGGCTAAAGAAAAGACCTCATACATCACGCTGGAAGAAGCCCGCCGCAACAAGCTGAACATCAACTGGGAGAATGAGGTCATAGCGGAGCCCGGATTTACGGGAATAAAAACCTTTTCAGATTACCCCCTTGGAGAGATCAGGGATTACATCAGCTGGGTTTTCTTTTTTGTGGTATGGCAGCTGCGGGGCAAGTATCCGGATATTTTAAAAGACCCGAAACTTGGTGAAGAAGCAAGAAAGTTATTTGCCGATGCCAATGAATTACTTGAAAGGGTGATCAGTAAAAAACTGCTTACAGCAAATGGTGTTATAGGTATTTTTCCTGCAAATTCAGTTGGCGACGACATTGAAGTATACAGCGACACCAAACGTTCCGGGGTAATTGCGAGGTTTTGCAACCTGAGAAGCCAGGAAGTGAAAGAGGACGGATTACCCAACCTGTGTCTGTCGGATTTTATTGCCCCTCTTTCGTCGGGAAAAATTGATTATTTAGGAGCCTTTGCCGTAACTGCGGGATTGGGAATTGACAAACTGATTGATGAGTTTGTAAAAAACCACGACGATTACCAGGGAATCATGATCAAGGCACTGGCTGATCGCCTGGCCGAAGCGTTTACAGAGCTGATTCACTTGAAAATCAGAAAAGAAATCTGGGGCTATGCGCACGATGAATCCTTATCGCTGGATGAAATGCTGCTCGAAAAATACACGGGTATCCGGCCTGCGCACGGATATCCTGCATGCCCCGATCATTCTGAAAAAGATACGCTGTTCAGGTTGCTTCAGGTTGAGCAAAATACCGGAATCAGCCTTACCGAAAGCTTCTCCATGCTGCCGGCTGCCTCGGTCAGCGGGTTGGTTTTTGCTAATCCGCAATCGCGTTATTTTTTCGTGGGCAATATTTCGCCCGATCAGGTGCAGGATTATACTTTGAGAAAAGATATGCCGGTTGAAGCCATTGAATCAATGCTGGCGTCAAACCTGAATTATAAATAAGTTACATTCATGAAGATTACGGACATCTTTGCTGTTTCAGAACGTACTTTTTCGTTTGAATTTTACCCGCCAAAGGATGAAATCTCCGCGGTGGATTTTGGCATCAATGTGGGTCAGCTGCTCAAGTTGGATCCTTCATTTGTTTCTGTTACCTATGGAGCAGGTGGTTCAACCCAGGAGAAAACCTTTAACCTGGTGGATTACCTGAATAACAAAATAGGATTGAACACCATGGCCCATTACACCTGTGTGGGGTCAACGCGTGACCGGGTTGAAAGTGATATGATTCGCCTGCAACAGATTGGCATTGAGAATGTGATGCTGTTGCGGGGTGACCCGCCAAAAGGTAGTAACCGATTTGTGGCCGTTGAAAACGGATTTCGTTATGCCAATGAACTGATCAGTTTCGTAAAGCAACACGAACCTGTGTTTTCAATAGGGGCAGCGGTAAATCCCGAAAAGCACCCCGAGGCGCCTGATATGGAAACTTACCTGGATAAACTAAAAATCAAGTGTGACGCCGGCGCTGATTTTCTGGTTACCCAGTTGTTTTTTGACAACAATGCCTATTATGAATTTATAAAAAGGGCCAGGAAACAAGAGATTACCTGCAGGATCATTCCCGGAATCATCCCCATTACCAGTTTCAAACAAATCAAAAGGTTTGTGGACATGGCTTCCACCTCGTTTCCGCCGGATTTGCATGAAAAACTGGAAACGTACCAGGATGACCCCGAGAAATCATACCAGATCGGAGTAAATCATGCCATCAGGCAGTGCATTGACCTGTTGGAACACGGAGCCCCCGGAATTCATTTTTACACACTGAACAAATCCAGGGCAGCTGTTGATGTATTTGAATCATTACCCAGAACTGTCAGGTAACGTTAATAATTGGTTAATGATGGTATCAAATTGCAAAGAAATTTGTAAAATTATACTTCTTTTAACCCTGATGTTTAACCTAATCATTTCAAAATGACACAACAGAAGAATACACAGGCCGTTGGTATGGCCTTTATGGGGATGATTTTTTTCATCTTCGGCTTTGTTACCACCTTCAACATTACCCTGGCAGATAAATTCAAAGCTGTTTTTGACCTTTCAAACTGGCAGGCTCAATTGGTAAACGGGGCATTTTTCTTCACTTATTTTGTGCTTTCATTCGCCAGCGGGAGCATCATCAAAAAAATCGGATACAAGGCTGGTGTTATCCTGGGCCTTGTGCTGGTAGCCATAGGCAGTTTCCTGTTCTTCCCGGCCGCCAGGGTTCCTTCATTTCCTTTCTTCCTGTTTGCCATTTTTGTTATGGCCAGCGGCGTAGTTTTTCTGCAGGTGGCCGCCAATCCTTATGTTACAGCGCTAGGACCATCAGAAACAGCATCAGGGCGATTAAACCTCACACAGGCTCTGAATTCCATAGCCACCACACTGGCTCCTCTTATTGCCAGTGTTTTTGTATTCAAAACGGTTGCCGAAAGCGCCCTTAATTCGGCGCTGACCCCAGCCCAGGCTGCAGCACAATCGGTTCCGGTGCCGTTTATCATCATTGGCATCATGGTACTTCTTATTGCTGTTGTGATTTTTGTGCTGAAACTTCCTGTGATCTCCACAACCGGGGTGCAGAAAAAAAGTGTGTGGAAATACCCCCATGTAATACTGGGTGCTTTGGGTATATTCTTTTATGTAGGTGCCGAAGTGGGAAGTGCTGCGCTTATTCAGCGTTATGTTCAGGAAATTGATCCGAATATTACCGGAACCATGGCAGCTAAAATGATAGCACTTTACTGGGGAGGCGCTATGATTGGCCGTTTTTATGCTTCCTTTATGCTGTCGAATGTTGAAAAAAACAAGAAATACCTGTACTCATTGCTGGTACTCATCCTGGCCTTTGTAGTGGGCTGGTATGTAAGGGGCAATGTTACCGACGGACTGATATTCGTAGGAATAGCATTTGTGAATTACCTGGCCATGCAGCTTGGCAGTGGCAAGGCTAATAAAACACTGGCAGTTTTTGCAGGTATGGCAGCTATTCTGGCGATGGCCACCATGCTGGTACCTGCAAACCTGATCCTTTGGGTAGGTTGCTCAATCGGGTTCTTTAACTCAGTCATGTTCCCCAATATCTTCGCACTGGGTGTGGAAGGTCTGGACAAGGGTGAACTGAGTACAGCATCTGGTATCATCAACACACTGATTGTGGGTGGCGCCATTGTACCTGTATTGATGGGTGCGGTTGCCGATAACTTTGGTGTTAAATTTGCCTTTATCCTGCCGATAATCTGCTATGCCTACATTGCATTCTTTGCGCTGGTGGGCAGTAAGATCAGATAATGGCAAACAGATACCTGTAAAATCACGGGTATGAAACCCCAAAGCAAGCTTTGAAAACTAATTCCGCAGCAGAGCTGCGGGGTATTATACCCTCCGACTTCGTCGGGATTGTTCGACTTACAAATTTCAGTTCGCTCACTCCTGAAATTTGAGTCTCACGAATAAAAAAGGGTGACTCTC